>JAEZOU010000085.1 GCA_023413895.1 Bacteroidota bacterium
TCTTTCATCGCGATAGCTTTAACAGTCCAAGTTCCATCTTCAAGGTCAAAATCACTAGTATAAAGGTTTGATGTTTCATTAGGTGTTGAGCCATCCAAAGTGTAATAAATTTGTGCTTCATCAGTAGAACAAGTAATTGAAACTGTTTCAGTTCCTACAAGTGTAATCACTGGAGTTTCCACTTGCTCAAGTACAGCAACTTGAATATCAGCATTGTTGCGTGGCGCAATTTGAATTACATCGTTATAGATAAGCACAAAACCTGTTAAATCTGCGTGCGTTCCTTGTGGGATAGTCATTGACAAATTTTTGAAGTAGCTACGACAAGCCATTGTTTCATCTCCGTGCATAAAATTGATGGTTGAAGCTTGTTCTTCGATAAAACTACCGCCTTCAAAAATTACATCTTCCAATTTCACAAGTTTACATTCAAAGGCTGTATAATTTTCTCCAATTTCAAATGCTGAAGTTACTGTTGGAGAAACTGTTCCAATATTTCCATCCGCTTCTGGAAAATCTCTTACAGGAATCATCTCTGAAAGATTATTATACAATTTATAGGTTCCATAAACGCCACCACGAATAACATCTCCTTCATTATAATCGCCCGAAATAATTGGCGCATTATCATATACTAATAAACTTCCAGTACTATCTTGTAAGAAGATATTAGCACCATTTTTATATACGAAAATCAAATCACCAGTCAATTCATACACCGTATTGTTGGTTTCGCTATTAGCAGCTTTAAACGCAGCAATATTAGCAACTGGCACAGGGAAACTATAGGTTGCAGAAACCACAGCACTTGGCGTTAAGTCTGCCTTAAATGCTTTTGCTTTTATTGTTGTGGTTTGTGAAATCACAAAAGGATTTGTATAAAGTATTGATAATGAATCAGGTTCTGTTCCATCAGTGGTGTAATAAATTTGTGCATCGTCAGTAGCACAAGTAATAGAAACTTCAGTGGGTTCGAAAACGTTTCCACTATTAGGCGCAATCACAGGATTTTGTACTAAAGAAAATTCCATATCAGGAAAACCATATACACAAACACTATCGATAATAAGACGTGAAGTTGATGTAGGCACTTCTGCTGGAAGAACAAGAGCGAATTTTAGACGAACAAAGTCAAACTCAGCCTCTTCACTAATGGTATACTCGTATTGTGCTGCATTGCTCGTTAAATCATAAACAACAGGTGTAGAATAGAGATTTCCACCATCAGTAGAGTGAGAGACCGCAACTTTCAAACCATTAGTATTTTTTGCATAGAAAGTAACTCTGCTTGCATGTGCCAAGTCGAAATTGGTGAACGCATAACCTAGAGAGTTTGGTGTTGATGTGTACCATCTCATTTGAAGTGAAGATGCATCAGTAATGTATGAAGTAGTAGAAACGGTTCCAAAAACAATCCCCCATTCAGCCTCTTCAGGACCATTATAAACCGCTTCAGTATTATTATAAGTTTGATTTGTAACAAATCCTTCAGACACTTCAAATCCTGTTGCATAGATAATTGTATCTGTTAAAACAGGAACAAAAATTGTATAAGTTGCTGATGTGGTTGCACTATGGTCCCAACCCGTTTTGTACGCAACAGCATCAATGTTGTAAACGCCTTCAGTATTTAATACGAAAGGTGCGTTATAAGTTAGCGTATCTCCACTGTTGATTGTGTATCGAATTTCAGCATCAGCAACTGCGCAAGCTAATGTAACTGTAATAGCTGTGTCTATTGTTCCGGTTGCAGGTGTGAAAGTTGGTGCTGGTAAGGTTGCAACACCGATAAGAGCAATCGTTTGGCTTAAACTTCCGCTTGAAACCGTAATATTACAAGAAGCAGATGTTAACGCATCAAAAGTAACCATTATGGTTGAAACCCCATTAGTAGGTGCAAGTTGGGTGTTTGAAAGTGTAAAATGCTCATTATCAGAAACCAATGTAATAGAATCAGTAAGATGAGCCGCACTAATAGTCAAAATAGTTGTATTATTTTGCGCATTTAATGTTGTTGCTGATGCTGCAACTGCCAAAACAGGTGTATTACTAATGGTGTAATGTGCTTCTGCAACTTCACTACTATTCCACATATCTTTAAAAGCTTTGGCCTTGATGATTGTAGTTGTTGTAAGTTGAATTGGATTTTCATATAGCGTTGAAGTAGAAGTAGGCTCATCACCATTAAGGGTGTACCTAATTTCAGCATTTTCAGTTTCACAAGCCAAAGTAACGGTAATACTATCGGCAAAAACAACACTTTCGGTTGCAGTACCTCCCATTGGAGTAAATGTTGGTGTAGAAACCGTTGGAATAAAAATAGTTACTAATTGCGAAGCCACTGAACTCACATTACCATCAACTACAGCAATTGCTTTGATGGTTGTAGTGTTATTTACAGTGAATGGAATTGTATAAATGATTGTTGATGCTGAAGTTGTATCTGGTTCACTACCATCAATAGTATAATAAATTTCAGCATTTGCATCACTGTGGGTAATAGAAACTTGAGCTGAGAAAAGATATGCACCATTATCAGCTGGGTCACCAGAAATTGTAAATTCAGGAACTTCAATATTGCCATCAAAATTGAAATCAGCTTCTGTACGAGGGAAAATTTCACGTTTGGTGTTGTATGTTGACACAAAACCAGTAACACTAATATTTTCATATACATCACCTGGTTGTAGAAGCTCGCTATTGTAAATATTTTCAAGTGTGCGGAAACGGTCGTAAATTTCAATAGAATCTGTACCATTATTAATTCTTAAAACCAATCCACCTTCACTATTGGCAGAAACCCTCAATTCTACATTTTGGAATGTAACTAATTTAGATTCATATTGTTCGTAGTTGGTTACAATATCATTGATAGTAGCAATTTCAGGAGTAACGATACCCGTATTTGTGGTTGAAGCAGGCATATCCATAAGAGGTTTGAACTCAATTTGACCATAATAGTTATCAAAAGAACCAATAATTCCACCGCTAATCACATCACCTTCGGTGTAATTATTTGATAAAATTCCAGTATTATCATACACCATCATATAGCCAGAATCATCTTTTAGGTAGGTATAATATGTACTATTTGAAGCGGTTTGAGCATTTCCTTCTGGAGCAGAACCACTATAGAAAACAAAAGTAAGATCGCCCGTAATTCTGTAAACCTCTCCATTATTACCATTAGCTTTAAATGCAGCGATATTAGCTACTTCATAAGGGAAAATATATTCGTTTGTGGTAATGAGACTGGGCGCGCTTCCTGCTGCGTATGCAATTGCCTTTACTTTAACGTTATATCCAGCAGTGTCAAATTGTCCAACTGGATTGTTCGGATTGGCTAATCGAATAGGAGAAGTATATAAAGTTGATGTTGAATCGGGATTGGTACCATCTAAAGTGTAATAGATGGAAGCACCAGATGTCTCAGAGGTTAAAGAGATTTCTGTAAGCGCAGTACGAATACCCCCTTCAGGAGTAGCAATAGGAGCAGCTGCCATTGTGCCAGAAGGACCAGATGTTTTGTAGAAAATCGTCATCGTTTTCACACGCACTTGTTGGGTTCCCGCTACATCAAATTTAAACATTGCATAGTTGTTTGAACCAAAATCTAAACCTTTGTTGGTGTAATTTGTTGTGGTTGAAATTGTGCCTACCAAATTCCAATCCGAACCGTTGTTACTTCCATAAATATTTACTTCATCAGCTTTGTATCCTAAATTAAAAGCCAAACTATCAATATAGAAAGGCAAAGTATTTGATACAAAGAAACCATTGTTTGAAGCACTAGAGTAAACACGAATTTCCTCACGGAAATGACAGCTGGTAGTGTAAAGGGTAACATTTTCATCTAAAATGTGCTCCTCATTAACCGCATATTGGGTTCCTTGTGTATAGTTAGCAAAAGTGTAGGTGGTTTGCGCCTGCAGCGAAAAAACCGAGGCAAGCAACAAAAATAAACTTGTTGCAAAGAAATTCCATGTTTTGTTTTTCTTTTTCATAAATGTAATTTTTTAGGATTATTATTTCATTTTTATATTTGCACTATTAATATATATTTCTTACATACAATAGATTACCCATTATAAATTTCAAATTTATATTTGTGCGAATTTACATCATTATTTATTGAAATGCAATAAGATAGACGTTGATTTATCAACAAAACCAACAACAAAATGTTGATAATTTAAATTTAAATGTATTCCATTCAAAAAATGAAAAAAAAGAGATTTTTCTATTTGCCTTTTGCAAAATTTCTTAGATTTTCTTCCAAATTTAGAGACTAACAATCTCTAAGAACTCCACATTTTCTACAAAAAATTGGTATTTTAGGAATATTTTAAGAATTTTATTTGTCAATAAATCAATATGTTACACAGAAAATGAACTATTTTTCAAAAAAAAGATGAGAATTGAAATTTCGTAAAGGATTTTATGTACTTTTGCCGGTGGAGAGATGGCAGAGCGGTCGATTGCGGCGGTCTTGAAAACCGTTGAGGGTAACACCTCCGGGGGTTCGAATCCCTCTCTCTCCGCCAAGAAGTCATCGAAACAAATAGGCAGCAATTTTTGCTGCTTTTTTTGTTTATGTGAAATTCAATTTCATCATTAGACCCTCACAACATCCGATTTACAAAACATCTTACCAATAGGGAGCCTCAAAAACCGAAAAACGAAAGCTCCATAAAATTCACATTACCTATTTCCCCAACAAAATAACTTTTATTTTCTTTTCATTCTTTCCAATAACATTAGATTTTATCTAATACTAACCATTAACCCTGAAGATTTCTTTGAAATTTTGTTGAATAAAATTATCTAATAACAACAACTATTAAATTGAAAGAAACTCACACAGACCCTATTTCAAAAGCCAATCATCCTTTTTTTTCATAGAATTCCACCATCTTTATTTGATCTTAGCTTCGGGTATATCATTAGTTCTATTTATAATCTGATTATTTTCAGCAAATTACACTTTGAATTTTACACAAATTATTGTATGCTCATAAAAGTTAGAAAAAATACATATATTAAATATGATTAAAAATATATTTATGTATTTTTGCGCCCAAAAATTTAATACAATGACAGCAAGTGAAATTATTTGGTTGATAGTGCAAGTTATCGGTTCATTAGCACTATTTTTATTTGGAATGAAGTATATGAGCGAAGCTTTACAGCGTGTAGCTGGCGATGGCATGCGAAAAATCTTGGCATCATTTACTTCCAATCGCTTTAAATCCATCCTTACAGGAACCTTCGTTACTTCAGTAATTCAATCCTCATCTGCCACAACCGTAATGGTAGTAAGTTTTGTAAATGCAGGAATTTTAAAACTCAGAAACGCTATTGGTGTAATTATGGGAGCGAACATTGGAACCACAATGACAGCATGGATCATTACACTTTTTGGTTTAAAGTTCGACATCTCCGCATTTGCCATTCCCGTAATTGGTGCTGGATTTATTTGCATGATGTTAAACAAAGTAAAAGTCAACCAAATAGGAGAATTTTTTGTCGGTTTTGGTATTCTTTTCCTAGGTCTTACCTTTCTAAAAGATTCTATCAATAGTCTCAATCTTGAAAATAGCGAAGCTGTCAGAAATATCATTGCTGCTTGTATTTCAGAAGGGAATGCTCATTTCGGACACGTACTTCTTTTCCTTTTGATTGGTACTATATTAACCATAATCTTACAATCTTCTAGTGCAACCATGGCTTTAACGATAGTCCTATGCAGCGAAGGTGTTATTCCTTTTGAATTAGCTGTAGCATTGGTACTTGGTGAAAATATCGGAACCACAATTACAGCCATCTTAGCAGCTTCTATCGGAAACACAGCAGCCAAAAGAGCCTCCCGAGCACACCTTCTATTTAACGTTATGGGAGTAATTTGGGTGTTACTTGCTTTCCGTCTTGTAATGCCTTTAATCGACCACCTCACCATCGTTATCGAGGGGGTATCTCCATACGCAACAGCTGCCGCAGTTCCAATGGCACTTTCACTTTTTCATTCGCTTTTCAACATTACGAACAGCTGTATTTTAGTATGGTTTGTTCCTCAAATTGAAAATCTCACAAAATATATGGTAAAAGGGAGCAGTGAAGATGAAGAGGTTGAATATCGCCTAAAATATATCAATGGTGGTATTATGAATACAGGAGAAATGAATATAGAATTGGCAAAAAAAGAGATTGGTGAATTTGCCAAAAGAATGGTCAGAATGTATCATTTCATTCCCAATTTGATGGAGATGCAACAATCAAGCAAGGATTATAAACCTCTCCTTTCCCGAATTCAGCATTATGAAGAGATCTCTGATAGAATGGAAATTGAGATTGCAGATTATTTGGATAAAATCAGAACAGAAGCAATCAGTGAAGAATCATCATTAAGAATGCGTGGAATGCTTCGCATTGTGGATAATTTGGAAAGTATTGGAGATCAAAATTATCAATTAGCAAAAATGATTGACGACAAAAATAATGCTGGAATTCAATTTTCAGAAGAGATGGTGAAAAATTTAAATAGAATCTTCTCTCTTGTAAGCGAAGCTTTGGATATTATGGTAACTAATATTAACCTTCCTTATAACAATGTAGATATTACTAACGCATTAGAAATTGAGAATAAAATCAACAAATGCAGGGACACATTGCGTTTAAAGCACTTAGAAGATATTGATAACAAGGTGTATAGATATAGCGATGGAATCTATTATAGTGGAATCTACTCTATCCTTGAAAAGATGGGCGACCATATTATCAATATAACAGAATCTATTGTCAATGCGAAGCACACCACAGACAAAAGTTTGGTATAGCATTTACTATCATTTACAGACATTTACGCCCGTTTTATAATTAAAAAAAGATGCGAACACCTCGCATCTTTTTTAATGGCTGTAATCTAAGATTTTAACCGTTGAGCCAAAATTTTCTCTAACCAATTCCATCATCTTTTCATGATAAGGACAGGAAAAGCCCATTGGCGTGCCTTTTTTAATACAAGAAGCAAATGCGATAGCCTCAGCACCACGCTCAACAAGCAGTTTTGCTCTCAACAAAACTCGTTTTCCTGGACATCCACCGCAGTTACAAAATCCCACAATCTTTAAATCACCTTCTAACTCTGCGAAGGCGCCAACCTTTTTCTTGACAGCATAAAAATCTGTTGTACCAGGACAATAATCCTCTGTTTGCATACAACGAATAATTCCAACTTTCATATTTTTCGATTTAATATCTCAATAAAATTCACTAGTTTAGTAATAATTATCACGATAATCGCGTTTCAGAGGAATCTTCAAATCACTAAGAACAGAAGCTTTTACATTAAGTGTAAAACTCCAACCCTTACGATAGCCAAAAGGAATCCAATTGAAACGCATCTCCCAACAATGCAAGTCGCGATAAAAATCCAAAGAGGTATATGAGAATGATTTATTCACAAAGTCGTATCCAGTTGTAAATCCCACTTTCCATTTTTTAGTAATATTCAAATCGCCACTCAAGTTCAACGTATGTACAAACTGATGATCATATTTTCGATTATCAGGATAACCCATATAATAGAATCGGTTATCGTTTGCCATATAAGAGAAGGAGTAATTGATAACTAAATTCCACGGATTATTAAAATCTGTCTTAATATTAGGCATACCGAGAGCATTTTCGGTAATTGCCGATTGGCTTTGTTGTTCTATTGTAGAAGGTTTCTCTCCATCTTTCTGTTTTTCCTTAAAGAAATCTCGATTCAACCGCCAATTAACTCCAATCGTTAGGTTAGAGTTAGAAAGACGCCAAAAACGCTTATTCACCTTCCATTCCGTTTGGTTAACACGATTACCCAATTCATCGAGAATATAAGGGTCGAAACTAAGTTGGAAAGTAATATCTAAGAAATTCAGTAGTGAAGTTCTACCACTGATATTAAAATATTGCCAATTAAGAGAATCTGCAGCAAAATCGTACCCTGTTGACAATGTAAGATTATCGAATAGCGCAATCTTTTTTGTTCCTGTAATCGTATCCTTTCGAGAACGCACCTTTATTTCAATATTATTACCAATACTTAAATTAGCAATAGCTTGCTGCCGTGCAGCTGTTGCACCTCCATAAATTGAGTTTGCAAAGTATGAGTATTGCACATTTTG
The DNA here is from genome assembly GCA_023413895.1 of Bacteroidota bacterium. Lineage (GTDB taxonomy): Bacteria > Bacteroidota > Bacteroidia > Bacteroidales > WCHB1-69 > JAEZOU01. The sequence goes on from JAEZOU010000085.1 coordinate 8,166, forward strand.
CCCCGTAATCGTATTAAAATACTCACCATAAGTTTTACCACTCAAATTAGGACGATACGTAAAATTTAAATTGGGTGAGATTACGTGACGGATAGCTTTAAGCGCACCTTTTTTATAGGACCAAAGTACATAGATTTTTGTGGTCAGTGCAGAGGTTAATCCTAAATCGTGAATTGCATAAAAACCTCTTTTAAAATGCTCTTGTAATAAAGGATTTCCAAAAGTATCAATCTCAAAAGTTCGTTCAGTGGCTTGAAGATACCATTTTTCAGTAAAGTTGATATTGGTATTCCAATTAATCAATTTTGCAATTTTGATAGGTATTGTAATAGGTATATTATGCTTCATACCTAGTTGAAGATGTCGCCAAGTCTCTGGTTCAAAAAAGGTTGAATCGGAAGCCCCTAACTGATTAGTAAACTGGGAATTCCATTTCATAGAGATATTATGGTACCATTTCAAAGGGCCGACCCTATTTTTCTTACGGAATGGATAGAACTGATTAACAGACATATTCATCGTTGGCAATGCAAAATCAATACGATTGGTTTGAGTATTTTGAGAATAGGAAAGTACCATATCATAAAAGAAAATTCCCTTTACATTGGTAGAGAAATTCACAGAAGAGGTATATTGACTTTTCAAATAATCGCTTGCTGAAGTAAGATTATGCGTATTATATGCAGAACTAACGATATCTACGTGTGCAGAAAAACGATGAACGGGATGTGATTTTGCATCTTGCTTGTGGTCCCAATAGATTTTATAACCATTTACAACAGAAAACTCAGGCGTATGTCGTTCTCCCATAAAATTTTGTGAAAAGCCCAAGAAAAGCGAACCTTGACATTTATAGCGAAAAACGTAGTTTGATTTTACTTTAGCTGCCCAATTTCCTCGTGTAGTAATATCGCCCTGCAAAGCCAAATCAAAATTATCACTAATTCCGAAATAGTAACCAAAATTCTCAAAATAGAAACCGCGCACCGAAGATTGTCCGAAAGTAGGCATCAAAATACCAGAAGCACGTGTTTTTTCTAACGGAAAATAGCCAAAAGGCAAAGCTAAAAAAGTAGGAATATCCCCAAAACTTAGATAAGCGGGCCCCATAATAATCTTGCTATTCTGAATTACTTTAGCTTTGGTAAATTTGATTTGAAAATGAGGATGATCTAAATCACATGTAGTGTATTGTCCATGAGCAATATAAGAAACTGAATCACTAACTTTTTTAACCTGTTTTCCATGAATATACCCCTCCCCTTCTGAAGTAATCACATTCGTAATTTTCCCCTTTTGAGTGGTAAAATTGAACTTGATTTCCTGCGCACGATATTGACTTGTTCCTTGCTTAAAAACAGGATTTCCCGTAACAAATCCTACGGAATCGGCAATCCCTGAAGCAAAAAGTTCATTGTTATCAAATGAAATTTCTGTATAATCCGCATCCAATTCCATATCACCATAAAAAGTTTTTCCATCTGTATAAAGAATTGCTTTTTTACGGTCAATCAAAAAACGAATAGAGTCTTTACATTGGTATAAAACTACTTCAGTAAGAGCATTAGGAGAAATTTTGATACTATTTTTGGAAGAATCTTGAGATTTTTTTGTCATTTTCAAATCAGAAAATGAACTAAAAATAGAATCTTCCTCTAAGTAATTTTCTGTTTGATGAACTATGGGTTCCGTAACTTGAGCAACAGAAAATGAACTCAAAACGCTTAATATCAAAACAATAATTAAGCGCATAAGATATGAACAATTATATATGTATAATTTTTTAGTCAAGCAATCGTTTACTATATGTCTTTACATTATTTTTGTAGGAAAATATTTTTCAAAAGTATAATTTTTTTTGCTGATATGAACATCAAATTTGCATTTTTAGTATGTTTACTGTTACCTTTTTTTAACAGTCCAATTTTTAGCCAAAATAGCGATAAAGTCAGAACAGTAGTTATTGATGCTGGGCATGGCGGTCACGACCCTGGCTGTATCGGGAGTAAAAGTCGCGAAAAAGATGTTGTATTGGATGTAGCATTAAAAACGGGAGCACTAATCACAAAGCATTGTCCTGATGTAAAAGTGATTTATACGCGCAGCACCGATGTTTTTGTTGAGTTGTATCGACGTGCACAAATTGCTAATGATAACAAAGCAAATCTATTCATCTCAATTCACTGTAACGCAGCAGAAAACAAGTCAGCACATGGCGTTGAAACATTTGTGATGGGAGTTGAAAAAAGCGAAGCAAGTATGGAAATTGCAAAACGCGAAAATTCCGTAATTCTCTTGGAAAAAAACTACGAAAACAACTACGATGGTTTCGATCCTAATTCTGATGAGGCAACAGTTGTATTCTCACTATACTCCTCTGCTTACCTAAAAAATTCAGCAAAAATGGCAGCAAAAGTTCAAAATAATCTGATTAAAAGCACAAAATTATCTGACAGACAAGTGCGACAAGCTGGATATTGGGTACTTTACAAAGTGGCTATGCCAAGTATTTTAGTTGAATTAGGATTCTTATCCAATGCTCAAGAGGAGGCTTTTCTCATTCAAGAAAGCAACAAAAAGTTGATGGCTACCGCAATTTGCAATGCATTTATTGACTACAAAAATGGAATTGAAGGCACTAATATTCCATTAGTAGGAAAGAGTGAAGCACCAGCCGTTGCAAAAAACGAAACGCAGGCACCCCAAACAACAGAAAAACCTCAAACACCTAAAGAAACAAAGCCTGAAACTAAACCCACACAAACTACTGAAGGTTCAGATCGCATAACCGACATTCGTTTCCGCGTTCAATTCTTTGCTTCTTCTGAAAGCCTTAGCACGCAAGATAAACGATTCGCAGGGTTACCATCCGTCATGAAATATAGCGAAAACAATATCTGGAAATTTACTGCTGGTAACGAAAGTACATATGAAGCAATTCAACCTATTCTAAAACAAGTAAAATCACAATATCCTGATGCATTTGTAGTTGCATTCAAAAATGACAAGAAAATATCTGTTTCAGAAGCAAGAAAACTCCAATAATCGCTAAGCGATAATTAAGAAATATTAATATTTAGACTGCCCTAATTTGTTTATTTTTGCAGCAAATTTTTAGTATGGGCAGAATTTTGGCTATTGACTACGGACAAAAACGCGTTGGTTTTGCAGTAACTGACGAATTACGTATTTGTGCAAATGCACTTGCCACAATCCACGTATCTGAAGCCTACAACTTCCTAATGGATTATATATCTAAAGAGCAAGTTGATATCATTGTTGTTGGTGAACCCAAAACAATGAAAAACGAAAACTCAGATTCTGCTCGGTTTATTGAACCTTTTATCAATAGATTACGCAAAAATATTACACATATTCCTATTGTTAGAATGGATGAACGATTTACCTCAAAAATCGCCTTTCAAACAATGATTGACGCTGGAATTAGCAAGAAAAAACGTCAAGATAAAGCATTAGTAGATAAAATCAGCGCCACACTGATTTTGCAATCCTATATGCAACAAATTGAAATTGAATCAATTCGTCAAAATTAATTATTATGTTACCAATATATTTATACGGAAATCCAGTTTTAAGAAAAACAGCTGAAGAAATTACATTAGACTATCCTGATCTTTCTAAACTTATTGATGATATGTTCGATTCGATGAAAAAAGCGGAAGGCGTAGGATTGGCAGCTCCTCAAATAGGTTTGTCTATTCGATTATTTATCATTGATACAGCTCCTTTTCAAGAACTTAATCCTAATGAAGAAGCAATTCAAGAAGTTTTTATCAATCCTAAAATTGAAGAGTATTTAGGAGAAGACTTTGCTTTTAACGAAGGCTGCTTAAGTCTTCCGGATATTCATGAAGAAGTGATTAGAAAATCGGAAGTAATTATTTCTTATACAGATAGATCCGGAAATAAATTAAAAAAACACTTTAAGGGAATGGCAGCTCGCGTTATTCAACACGAATATGACCATCTTGAAGGATTAGTTTTTACAGATCGAGTTTCACAATTAAAGAAGATGATATTGAAAAAGAAACTTTCTGAAATATCATCTGGAAAGAAAAAACCAAGTTACCGTTCAAAATTATAATTATGAATAAAGTATATACATTTCTACTTATTGCATTGCTGCTATGTATTGCTTGTAATCAAGAGAACGATAAGAATAGTGTCAATAACATTGAGCAGATATCGCACAACGAAAATCAACTTATTGAACTTTGGCAAAAAATTGATTCCTTAAACTCTATCGGAATTATTGATACAACATTAATCAATACATTCTTAACTTCTGCAAAAAGTTTTTCAGAAAACAATCCTGAAGCACCGAATGTTCCTAATATCTTATTAAATGCGGGACAACTGACCATGGTTTTGGCAAAAATCACAGAAGACCCCATTATGCGTGCTAAAAATGCAAAAGAAGCATTAGACATTTTCAATAAATTTCAAATGATTTATCCAGAAAATCCTAATATTAAATATTGTTATTTTCATCGAGGCACCATTTACGACGACATTTTGAAAGACTACCGTAGCGCAGAAAATGAATTTAGGGAACTTATTCATCGTTTCCCTAATGACAGTTTATCCATTAATATCAGTGCATATATTAATCACTTAGGAAAAACTCCTGAACAGATTATGGCAGAAATTGAAAAAGAAGCCAAATAGTCTAAAAAAGCGTTAGCTGATTTTTTAAGTGAAAGCTTTTCCGATGATATGGTGATAATCCATATTCTAAAATTGCGCGCTGATGTGCTGCTGTTGGGTATCCTTTATTGGATTTCCAACCATACATAGGATACTCATTATCAATTGATTCCATAAAATCATCACGATATGTTTTGGCTAAGATTGACGCAGCAGCAATGGATAAAAAAGTAGCATCCCCTTTTACAATACATCGGTAAGGAATTTCCAAATCTGTATAAAAACGATTTCCATCAATCAATAGTATCTCTGGTTGCAAAGAAAGTTGCTTTACAGCATCATTCATACCTTTAATAGAAGCATTCAGAATATTGATTTGGTCGATCTCTTTTTCTGAAATAGCAACTACAGCATACGCAGCTGCATCACGCAATATTAGTTCTCGTAAGGCTTCTCGTTTCTTCCTATTAAGTTGCTTCGAATCATTAATTTGATCATTATAATAATCGTAAGGAAAAATCACTGCTGCAGCATAAAGTGGCCCTGCAAGCGAACCTCTTCCTGCCTCATCACAGCCACATTCCACTAGGCAATCTTCTGAAAATTTAGATTTTAAAGACATAATCCTAAAAAAACAAACAACACCAATAATTCATTTATGAACAATCGACTCGGCAATTGAGCTAGAGCGACAAAAAAGCATGCAAGCGGCACTATAAGATATTGCAAATATAAAGGATAATTTAATGTACAAAACAAAAAAGATAGAAATAAAACAACATAGAGAATTTGCAAGGTTATGAATCTTTTTCTCATTGCAACAATCTTACTTTCAAAAGCTTGCGAAATTTTCAAAATCATAACCCAAGATGCAAAAAAAGCGACAACAAAGAAAGTAATACGCAAAGAAGAGTAAGTTAATGTACTATTAAAGATATAGAAGAGAGAAATTTGGGTGAAATAGTTTTGAAAAATATCTAATGAATCTGTAAAAAGATAATAGGAAAATATATAGGTTATGAGAATTATAAAACCAGACAGCAAAATCATAATATGACGAATCTTTGAGTAAAGATTAATCATAAGTGAAATGATGACAAACAAAAGAGTTACAATAAAAGCAAAATCAAAACAACACCCTAAAGCAACAAGAATTCCTGTAAAAAAAATATTTCTTTTAGTACGTGACTCATTATCATAATTTACATTAAGACAAAGAATTATAAGTAATATTGTATTTGTAAAAAATATAGGTGTAATCGTTATGAGTGAATTAGTAACCAAAAGTAATGCTAAATAAAATATTGATGGATATGGTGAATTCGGAGCGATAAATCTACTTTGAGAAAGAAAAGCAGATATTAAAAGTAATTGTAAAACTAAGTTCAGAATAACAACTGCAATTCGTATAAAATAGGATTCATTTAAAATCTTAAAAAAAGAGGAAAAAAGATAATAATGATTATAACTATATAAAACACAAGATTTTGTAACAATACAATAAATACTCACAAAAAAGAGAGTAACAAAAACTAACCAAAGTAAAGGGATATATTTATTGAGAAATTTAAACATAGAAAAATATTTTCTGCAAAATTACAGCAAATTTCAATACTAAAAGGGAAAAAAATCATATTTTAGCAGTTTCTAAAAAGGAATCAATATTTTTTTGTAATGCGTTTGTATTTAACACATTATCTATTGTTTTTTATTCTGATTGTGCATTCAAGTTTGCTATTATCGCAAAATGAGTCCACACATCAGCAAGATTCGTTAGGGCATTCTCCAGACTATTTACCGGTTTCGTATGCAATTACATCGCTACACCAATTTACAAAGCCCATCTTTAAACCTATTGATACCTCTATTGTTGAAGTTCACCATTACAATCCTCTATTACAAAATAGAAACATATATCAAACATTGGGAATTTTAGGGCAAGCGCATAAAAGTTTATATTTTTCATACGATAAAGAGATTAATTTCAGCTATCACACCCTCCCCTATCCTTTATATTATAAAACTCAGAATGATATTCGTTTCTACAACATAAATAGCACATACACAAAGCTTTCGTACATTTATGGCATTCCTCAAGAGGACCATTTTAATCTTGAATTTGCGCAGCAACTTCGGCAAGTCCAAATTGCGGTTAATATGTATGCCAACTACAACGCAGGTTATTTTTTGCATCAAGACGTGCACAATTTGGTAGGTGATGCAGCTATTCACTATGAAACGCCTAACGAACTATATGGATTTAGGGCAAGTTATGTTATCAATCGTTTTGACAACAACGAAAACGGAGGGCTCCAGCGACCGTATGACTATCTTGAAAATCCGACTGGGAACAAAAAGAGTTTTCGAGTAAATTCGGCGCGCGCAAAAATGGAAATCAATACTCACGATGTTGCTCTACAACAGTATCTTAATTTAAAAGATAAAAAGAAAAGATACTATGGAACCTTCACACACACCATCCAATACAAGCAATACAAATCACTTTTTACTGATGAAATAGATTCCACGCAAATATATCCATTTTATTATGTTACAGATCGAGATTCATTAATTGATTCTACACGTTGTTTCAGCATTATCAATTCGATACAATATTCTAACTACTCGCCGTACAGCAAAAATGAGGATAAAAAATATTTCATTCATTTTGCGGGTGGAGTTATGCACGAATACACAAGAATTCCTAATATTCCATTGAATAGCAATTCATTAATACCATTTGTACGCACACGAATTCGTTTATTCTCAGTAATGGAAATTTTTGGAAATTTCAACTATACTTTCTTAGGTTATAATAAGCATGATGCAATTGCTCATTTAGGCGCAGAATGGGCAATAAATCGCGAAAAAGAGCATTTTCTAGGTGTAAAAGCTAATTTTTTCAGAGTTTCTCCCGATTTTGATATGAGTTACATGAATAATAGCTGTTTTCAGTGGGATACTACTTGGAAAAAACAAAACATAGCTGAATTAGGAGCCTATTGGAAATATAAAGATTATTCTGCAGAGATAAATTATTATGTATTAAACAAATACACATTATTGGGAACAAATTTACACCCATATCAATTAAAAGAAACAGCTAACCTAATTCAGGGAAATATTTATGCTCCGTTCCACTACAAGGGTTTTGGAACTACAGCAAATCTCATGTTGCAATATTGTGATAACGATTCTATTCAAGTTCCTCTTTTTGCTTTCAAACTATCAACATACTACACTTTTAGGCTTTTCAAAAGAAAAATGCAACTTCAAGTAGGAGCAGATTTAATGTATAATACGTCATTCTATACTAATGCATTTTGTCCTAATATTAACGCCTTTTATCTTCAACATAAAGAAAAACATGGCAATTATTTCTACTTTGATGCATTTGTAAATTTTCGGGTAAACCGAATTTACGTTTTCTTCCGTATCAGCAATTTACTATCTCCAATGCAAAAATATAATATGTTTTTAACGCCAAATTATCCAATTAACGATTATATGATTTCAATCGGTATCAATTGGCGTTTTCACGATTAGATATGTAATTAATCGTAGAAGCTATTAATTTAATTTACCTTGATAATTTAATAGTTGCAAGATTTTAATAGGAATATCGCTATTAGTATAAAAACCACGAAACTGCTCAGCACCAATACCAATTGCACGCACAGGAACAGCAACTCCCGTATGAGACGTAGTTGTCCAACCAATACCTAATTTATTGCAAAATAATTTATTACAGTGTAATCTCCATTGTTTTGCCGAAAATGTTTTCGTTTCAAAAGAAGACGAATCTTGAGCATTCAACATTAATTCAGAATCTGTATTAAACCCAAAATTATCTTCCATACATTTATACATACCTGAAAGAGAGCTCTTCATGTCAATCAAACTATCTATTTGCTCTTGAAATTTGTAAAGTGGCAACTTCTGATAAGAGAGCAGCTGTGGAAGATGAGCATAGCCTTTTGCGTCAGTACCGATAGACAGGCCACCAGTTTCATGATCTGCAGTAACAATAATTAGAGTTTCATCGGGATGACGTAAATAGAACTGATAGGCAACCTGATACGCACTATCGAACTCAAGAATTTCGTGCAACATTGCGCCAGCATCATTATCGTGCCCAGCCCAATCAATCTTTCCACCTTCGATCATGGCAAAAAAAGGTTTCTGTTCAAGTTCAAAAAGGCGCACCATCTGTTCTACATAAAAGGAAAGATGCATCGGGTAATGAGGTGCTTCTATGCAGTATGGAATATCCTGTTCATCCATAAGCAAAGCACTTCTAGCATACAATTTTCCATCTTTCAGTGTGTGATTTTCAATCACTTGAATATTATCAGAAATAACGTACCCATTTCTTTTCAAGCTATCCCATAACGCAGAATTTTTTGTAGCACCTCTAAGACCGCCGCCACCATAAAAGTCGAAGTTTGCATCTAAAAGTTGGCGGGCAACCTCTTCATAACTACTTCGAGATTGGGAATTTGCATAAAAAGCTGCTGGTGTAGCATGATCCAAAGAAACGGTTGAGACCAAACCAATGAGAAAATTTTGTTGGTGCAACAACTCTGCAATAGAGCGCAACGGAGTTCCAGTAGGTGTAACCCCCAACATATTGTTATTAGTTTTCACTCCTGTTGCCAAAGCTGTACCCGCCGCTGACGAACAAGTTACATAACTATTTGCAGAATAAGTGGTTGCAAACCCAGTTTCTGGCATCTTCAACATCTGAAGATGAACCGTTTGGGTATCTTGGTGCAGGGCGTCTAAATAATTTTCGGCTAACATAGACTGATTTAAGCCGAATCCATCACCAATAAAATAGAAGATATATTTGGGAGTTTGAGCATGCAAATGAACCGCTAAGCAACAAAATAGCGATAGCGTAAATATATTAAAGGAATATTTCATAATCTACTGATTAAACACATATTGTATAATATTTGCACCCATCTTAAGTGCTCTCAAGCGGGTAGCTTCACTATCTTTATGTACTTCAAAATCTTCCCATCCATCGCTTAAATCGCACTCGTAAGTGTAAAGGCAAACCACTCGTCCCTCCCAAAGAAGAGCGAAAGCTTGCGGTTGCTTTCCGTCGTGTTCGTGAATTTTGGGCAAACCATTAGGGAAATCGAACTTTTGGTGAAAAATAGGATGATTATAGGGAAGTTCTACAAACTCTAATTCTGGGAAAACGAGTTTCATTTGTGTTCGGATAAATCTGTCAATTCCATAATTATCGTCAATATGGAGAAAACCACCAGAAATAAGATAAAGTCGCAAATTCTCAGCTTCATCATTGCTAAATACAACATTTCCGTGTCCTGTAAGATGAATGTAGGGATAGTGAAAAATATCGGAACTTCCCACTTCAACCACTTGATATTCAGGATTTAAATTTGTTCCCAACTGACTATTACAAAATGTAATAAGATTGGTCAAAGCGGTAGGATTTCCGTACCAATCGCCACCACCACGGTATTTCATTAGGGCAATAGACTGTGCCGAACTAAAGAAACACAATCCTAAAAATAATAAAATGAACGATATTTTTTTCACGAACTTCATCATACATTACTAATTAAAAACCACCTTCCCACTTTCTCATAAACCATTCCACAGCAAAAAGAACCATTAGCAGTGTGAGATAGAGCCACGAATTAAGCAATAGATTATATTTGGGAGAGTAGGAAGCTACCGTTTTAATATTTTCATTTTTAGATATTTGATTTTCTATTTTCGAAAAATCTTTAACATTATAAAATTGCGCATTTGTCGCTTCAGCTATTGATTTTAAAAGTGAATGGTCAGCCACCAAATTAAATGCTTCTACAACTAACTCTTGAATTGAGAATGCGCCAGATTTCGTCTGCTGAGGCGTGAAACCTTGCGTAGAAGCGGTCCAATGGTAATCTCCAGCAGGAAGTTCTCCCATATTCAGTGTATATGCATTATTTTGTTTAGAGAAATTTGCTTGATACTCTTTACCTGAATTATCACTTAAGGTAATTGATACATCAGATTCATTTACAAGCTCATAACTATCATTATAAAGCTCTGCAGAAATTTCAATTGCTTCATTTTCATTATACACTTGCTTCGTTAGCACACGAAAACGGCTTTTATCACTTTTCACAGATAGATAAAGTACTATTTTCTCAACCAACTCATCAAAAGCATCGTGATTTTGAGCATAAACATAGTTAAAAATTTTCCACTGCCAGATTCCTGTACCACAAATTGCGCCCACCTTTCGTCCATCAATATCATTAAATAAGCATAATGGATAATTGGTTTCTACGCCACTGATTTTCTGATAGATAAAGTTGTGGGTTGAACCGGCAGTTTTATAATTTCCGAAAGGAGTTTCTACGGGAGGATAGTGAGCAAACATCTGTTTAGCTTCTTCAGAAAAGGTAAAAAGAGTAAAATTAGAGTTATAAGTAGGTGCAGCATCATTGGTAAGATTTTTATTCTGAGCGATAGTAAAACCCAAATTTTGTGCATTCAAAACTCCTAAATTTGTCTGAGAACCAATTACATACAAAACAGAAACCTTACTATTATTAATTTTAGTCATTAGTGCAGGCATTGAATTATGAGCAGAAGGCAATTGGTGCAAAATCAGTAATGAATAATCTGACAATTCTGATTTAAAATCTTCAATATCAAAAACTTCCACTTGATATTTATCCACCTTTTCGATAGAAGACTTAATAGCGGATACATCTGGGTGGGGAGAATTATAAACAATTGCAATCTTCTCACGTTGATCTACCACCTGAATAAAAAATGAAGTTTCATTATTTTTATCACTTATTTCACCATCCACAGAAGACAGGGTAACACGATACCGATGAGTACCTGTTTCTTCTGCTTCTAAATCAAACTTTACAGTTTCATAATAATTTGATGATGAGATATTTAACTCCTTAGTCCAAACCTCTTTATCTCCTTTTGTAATGGTAAGTTTTGTTGTTTTTCCAGACAATTTTGTAGCTTGTACATTGATTTCAACAGGAAATCTATTTCCTTTAAAGGTCTGCTTATTATGATCTATTGAACTGATATAGAGGTCGGTTTGCTGCTCTGAATTTCCCATTCCGACAGTAAATACCGGATATTTCAAATATTCAGCTTTATAGAAAGGATTCGTTCCATTATTGTAAATAGCATCAGTAAAAAGTACCATTGCGCCCATATTGCGTGTACCATACATATTTTCAACTTCATCAAAAATTGCGGAAAGATTTGTTGTTTTATCTAAAAACGAGAACATTGTATCCTCCGAAAGAATTGGATCCACCTTTTCGCCTATTTGATATTGTACCACCTCGTACTTCTCTTCTAAGCGCTCTTTAAGTTGCTGATAAGCAATAGGAAAATCATTTTTGTACCATCCCGAATCTTCATTTGCCACAATTGACTCAGAGTTATCAACTGCCAATACCACAATAGGTTTCTCCGTTTGCTTTACCACACGCTTTACCATTGGCGCCAACAAAAGGAAGCAAATCATTGTTATTACCAATGCTCGAATGGAAGCTAAAAACCAGGTAGATTTTCTACTAAATCTAATATTCCTATTTTTGTAATACAGTAAAAATGAATAGATTACACCAACAAGCAGACATAATGGAAGTAACCATAGCGAATATTCAGACAGAAAATTCATAAAAACTTTTTTAGGGCTGCAAATTTACATAATTTTGCTGTATTTTTGCAATTTAAATTTTGCTAAATTGAATAAAGAATAAAACATATCAATTGAAATTAATCTTTACTTCCTAAAACAAAAGAAAACATGGAAAAAGAAACATTCATAAAATTGTTACGAAAAGTCGTTAGTGAATTTGGCAAAGTATCTGATAAAAGGATCTAGTATAAGCGCCCAACAATCCAACGAAATATTGATAACTGCACAATAAAACTATATTTTCTATCATATTGTTAATCTAAAAAACTTAAGAAAGCAATGAATGAGCAAATAGGAATTCCAAGTCGTAGCATACTTCCACCTGTTGTCAAACACCTTCTCATCATTAATGGAATATTTTTTCTTGCAACATATTTAATGGGACCTGCCGTTATGGGGCGTGTGAACCTATACGACATTTTCGGCTTACACTATTTTGAATCCAAGAATTTCCATTTTTGGCAGATTATCACCTATATGTTTATGCATGGAAATTTCGGACATCTATTCTTTAACATGTTCTCGCTGTGGATGTTTGGGTCTATGATTGAAAACATTTGGGGCAGTAAACGTTTTCTTCAATACTACCTTATAACAGGAATTGGAGCGGCAGCTATCCACTATCTAATCATATTTTTGCAAATCAATCCCGAGATTTCGTTAATTAATCAGTTTCTGGAAAATCCAAGTTTAGAAACCTATCAATACTTGGTAGAAAATTGCCGACAAGGGAATCTAAAAGAGGTATTACAGAACAATTTGATGGTTTTGCAAGCAAACCCGAGCGCACTGAACGAATTAACGGCAGCAACAACTTCTATTAAAGAATCTTTTGTAGGTAGCTACAATATTGTTGGTGCAAGTGGCTCTGTATTTGGGCTTTTATTGGCATTTGGAATGTTATTTCCAAATTCGTACATCTATATATGGTTCCTTTTACCTTTGAAAGCAAAATATTTCGTTATTATTTATGGTGCATTAGAACTTTTCTTCGGCATTGCTGGCACTGCTGATGGAATTGCGCACTTTGCTCACCTTGGCGGTATGGTTTTCGGTATTTTTATGATTCTTTATTGGAGAAAAAAGGATAGAGACAATAATTGGTATAACTACTAAATTTTAGAATAATGAATAACTTCTACAACTATCAGTACAATCCTTTTCAAAGCAATACTCAACATAATTGGAAATATTATTTGCAAAATTTCATACAAAGCAAATCCGCAATCAATAAGCTAATACTCATTAATATAGCTATATTTTTGGTGGAATGGATTGTTGAAATTATTCTCAACTTATCTGGATTTCTCTTTTCTCTACCCAATCTCAAAGAGAGTGGTGTGGAATGGATTGTTCACTATTTTGGCTGTCCTGCCTCTTTTGAAACCTTACTTTTCAGGCCTTGGGCACTTGTAACTTCTCTATTTCTTCACATCGATTTTTTTCACATTTTATTCAATATGTTGATGTTAAGTGTGATGGGGAAGATTTTTTGCTCTTATCTTTCAGAAAAACATCTATGGATAACCTATCTTGCGGGCGGTATTTTCGGAAATCTTTTTTATATGGCTTCATATAATCTATTTCCAGCGTTTCAAGGTGTAATTTCAGCGTCGTACGCCATAGGTGCATCTGGAGCAATTATGGCCATCATGGCAGCAATTACCGCATATCAACCCAACCATACATTATCGTTGCTATTTATCGGTAATGTTAAATTGAAATGGTTAACCTGCTTTTTTATCATTATCGACATTATCAGCATCGACAATGGTAATCCTGGCGGTCACCTTGCACACTTAGGTGGAGTTATTTATGGTTTTGTGTCGATGATTGTATTAAAAAAAGGAACCCAATTCAAATTTCGGAAGAGAAATAGGGAAAGAAAGAAAAAATTTGCCACAGCTTCTAATTTTGAGTACAATAAACGCCCCGAAAGTGATGAGCAATATAATGCTCGAAAAATGGAAAAAGAGGCAAAAATCGATGCAATTTTAGACAAAATATCAAAAAACGGGTATGAATCCCTCACAAAAGAGGAGAAAGATTTTCTCTTCTTTGCAAGTAAAAAATAGAAAAATGAAAAAGAAAAAAAGAGGTCCAATTATAGGGAAAATATTACGAATTCTCTTTTTATTATTGAATATCGTAGCAAGTACAGCACTTTTACTAATATTTTTTGCTAAAGCAATTGCACCTACAACGTGGGTAATACCTGCATTTTTAGTACTTAGTTTCAAGTATTTATTGTTTATCAACTTTGGATTTGTTCTTCTATGGATTTTTTTCAAACCAAGCAACTGTCTTATTTCGCTGTTAACAATTCTTATCAACGTTAACAATATAGACCGCACAAGACAATTTCGCGAAGAGCCTATACCTGACACTTGCGTAAACTGCGTTAAGGTAATGAGCTTTAACGCACGATCCTATGGTGTATATTGGGCTGATGGAAAAGAGAAACGAAACGAAGAGAAACAGAAAATTTTCAATCTGCTTCGCGAAGAGAAACCAGACATCTTGTGCATTCAAGAACATTTTATTGATGCCAGCGGAAAATTGGAATTTACAACGACAGATTCCCTATTGGAAATTCTTAATCTTGCTGATAATAAACGCTACTATCAATATTTCCCATCCAATCGCAACAACGAATATTTTTTCGGATATGCTATTTTTAGCAAATACAAGATTGTTAACAAAGGCGTGGTTACCACTCCCGACTCCTCTACTATTGCCATTTTTGCCGACATTAAATATAAGAAAGATACAATCCGAGTTTACGACTTTCATTTGGCTTCTATCCACTTTGACAATGAAGATTATGAAATAGGAAAACAACTGATTGACAACAAAATTAACGACCCTAAATTTAATATCAAAGCAAAAAAAATAACGGACAAATTGGAGAAAGCATTTATCAAACGGGAAGAGCAATCACAAATTTTGCACGCACATATCGACACTACAAAATTCCCAGTTATTGTATGCGGAGACATGAATGATGCACCTGCTTCGTATGCTTATAGCAAGGTGGGCAAACATCTAAAAGACGCATTCCGGCAAAGTGGTTACGGCGTTGGAAGCACTTATCACGGTGATGCTTTTCCAAATTTCCGTATCGACTATATTTTCCACGACAAACGATATAAATCATTTGGATATAAAACTGATACAACGGCAACCATATCAGATCATTATCCTGTAAGTTGCCATATTTCTCTCTTCAAATAATCATTTATGAAAAAACTATCAATGGATGAATTGGGGAGAATTTCCCCAGAAGAATTCAAGAAAATTGAAAAACTCCCTTTGATTATAATTTTAGATAATATTCGGAGTATGAACAATATAGGTTCTATTTTTAGAACATCTGATGCATTTGCAGTTAGCAAACTCTACCTCTGCGGCATCACGGCAACACCACCACAAAAAGAGATTGCAAAAACGGCATTAGGAGCCACCGAATCGGTAGATTGGGAATATCGAGAAAGTGCCGAATTGTTGATTCAGGAGTTGAAAAATGCAGGGTGGAAAGTTTACGCTGTTGAGCAAACTGATAGTTCAATTATGCTAGATCAGTTTATTGTGAATAAAGAAGATAAGATTGTTCTGATTTTGGGAAACGAAGTTTTTGGGGTTGATGAGATCTTACTGCCACTCTGCGACGGAGCCATTGAAATTCCTCAATTTGGGACCAAACACTCGCTCAATGTCACCAATGCTGGAGCGATTGTAACGTGGGAAATTGTTCGACAACAGATTCAGAATCAGCGATAAATCGATAGTGATGAAGCAAACCACTCCGATTTATGATATCGCGAATCAATTTGCGCAATACACGCAAACCTCCATATTCATTACAGGAAATGCGGGGACTGGCAAAACCACCTTTTTGCGCAAACTTCGCTCTACGACGCAAAAACAAATTGCAGTAGTGGCTCCTACAGGAGTGGCAGCTATAAACGCTGGCGGAGTTACCATTCACTCCTTTTTCCAACTTCCATTCACTCCTTTTGTACCTACTATTGAAGGGGAACACAACTTGATGAGCAAAATTAAAATGACTTCAATGCGACGAAAGGTAATTCAGGAGTTGGAACTTTTAGTAATTGACGAAATCAGCATGGTTCGCGCCGATCTATTGGATGAAATTGATACCGTTTTGCGCCACATTCGCTATCGTAAAAACCTTCCTTTTGGGGGTGTACAAGTAATCTTTATCGGTGATTTGTATCAATTGCCGCCCGTCGTTACTCCTGATGTACAAGATACTTTAGCACCCTATTACGAAGGATTTTTCTTCTTCAACAGCAAAGTCATTCAACGGCAACCACCCACCTACATAGAATTCGATACTATATTTCGACAGGAAGACTCTCATTTTATTAAACTACTAAACGAAGTGCGTCTTAATCATCTATCAAATGAGAGTTTTGAACTTTTACAACAAAGATATAATCCTGATTATAAAATAAATAAAGAAGACAATTCCATTCTTCTCACTACTCACAATGCCAAAGCAGAGCGGATAAATAATGACGAATTGGCCAAGATAAAAGCATCTACGCACACTTTTAAGGCTGTAATTTCAGGAGAATTTCCCGAAAAAAATTATCCCAATGAACCTACCTTAACGCTAAAAGAGGGCGCCAAAGTGATGTTTATTGCTAACGATTCGGGATATCCGCGCCGCTATTTTAATGGAAAAATTGGCGTAATTTCACGAATTGATGAGGAAAAACAGGTATTTGTAAAATGTGATGATATTGCTGAAGAGATTGCCGTTTCTCTGGAACTTTGGGAAAATATTCGTTATACAGTTAACAAATCTACAAAACAGATTGAAGAAGAACTATTGGGCTCGTACTCTCAACTGCCACTGCGCCTTGCTTGGGCAATTACCGTTCATAAAAGTCAAGGACTTACCTTTGAAAAAGCAGTTATAGATGTTGAAGCCGCATTTTCAAGTGGCCAAACATACGTTGCTCTAAGCCGTTGTCGTAGTTTGGAGGGAATTACACTCCTATCCCCTATCCATCGTGCTAACCTTTGGATTGACAATAATGTACAAGCATACACCAATAACAAAAAAGAGTTTTCAGAACTTTCTTCACAATTGAATCAAGAAAAAGAATATTTCAATCAAAAACTTCTCTTTGAAATCTTTGATTTTACAAATAGCAAAGGGCTAATTGAAGAACTCTTGAAAAACACAGAAAAAGACAAGATGTTCTTTAGTATAGAAACAATTCCTTATCTTACAACAATTTATAAAGAAATTGTAGAACTTGATCGGGTGGCATATCTATTTCAAAAGCAACTCAAACAAATCATTAAGGATGAGAATTTGGAGATATTAAAGCAACGTCTAGAAGATGCTGCCAACTATTTTACTGATAATATTGAAAATACAATAACACTTATGCGCGCTCCCCAAGCTGAAACCGACAGCCGAGAAGCAGCGAATATCTTCAACGAACTCTTCCAGTCGATTTTTGGTGAACTTTCGCGGCGTAAACATCTCATCTGCAAGATTAATGAAGATTATAGTGCGGAACGAATTTTTGAATTGAAAAAGAGTTTCCGACAACCGAAATTTGAGATCAATGTCTATCATAACCATTTTGAAACGAGCAAAAAAGAGAAAGAAAAAAAGGTAAAAAAAGAAAAGAAAGAAAAGAAAACGCCTACCTACGAAATTTCCTACCAAATGTACAAAGAGGGCAAAACAATTGAGGAGATTGCCAAAGAACGAAATTTCACCATCGGTACGATTGAGAATCATCTTTCTCGATATATATCTACAGGTGAAATTTCGGTAGAAGAGTTTGTTCCAGAGAAGTTTATCGCTCCTATAAAAGAACTATTTTCCGCTGGCGAAACTTTAAGTTCTATTTTCAATACAATGGAAGGCAACCTTACCTTTGGACAACTACGCATGATTCGCGCAACAATGCCAGAATTAGAAAGCGAAAGCACTCCATAGAACTATCTAAATAGTAAAAATTCGTAATTATAATTTCAGTTGCATTATCCACTACAACTTGATAATAAAACTTATCGAGTACCTATGCATATACAATTCCAAAGAGAGCAAATAGAAGAATAGTTATAATGAAATCTTTCTTTCATATCTCCTAATGTAAATTAATTTCTTAGAAGATATTTGATTGAATTGGATAAAGAGTGTGATATCGATTTGCATTAGGGATTGAAGCGGTTATGAGCGGCGAATGAGAAATTAGGAGCAAAAGTTTAGATCGTAAAATTGGCATTTTGCAGATTATTTTCAGCGAAAGAAAGAGCCGCGAAATTTGAGCGGAAAGCCCGACGGCGAGCGTTAGGATTTGTGCGAAGGAGAGCCGGAATGCCCAAATAAAATCTATATATTCTATCTTACTAATTGCAAGATTATTACAGATTAGGATTCGGCAAACAATTACTACAATAGTGTTGTCCTTTAGCGATGGGAGTACCACAACCTTGACAACGTTTGTTAATTCTTTTCATTGCAATACGCCAAAGCAGAATATCGAAAAAGTAAAAAGCAAACATCAGCGAAGTAGCATAACTTGGGTCAATAGATGCGTATAAATTTGATTCAAAAAGGAAAAAGTCGTACAAGAAATGCAGCAGAACGGGAACTGCGATAGCCAGAAAACCGAACCGCAACTTATTCTGTTTTCTGAATTTTGCCATTGAAAGGTAATATCCCATTACTACAGCAAAGAAAAAGTGCGCGGGAACAGCAAAGATAGCACGCGAGATTGCCACACCTATTCCACCATTAGCCACATAGAGTACATTCTCAACTCCAGCAAATCCCAAGGAGAGAAATGTGGAATAGACAATTCCATCGAAGAACTCGTTAAAATTCCGATTTTTCCAAACAATCCATACTAAAAAAAGGAATTTCAACAACTCTTCAGGAAGTGCCGCACCAAAGAGACTCTGTACCCAAGGCAAAGTACCTTCAAAGCTAACTCCTATTTGTTGCAATAACCAGAAGATAATCAGCACAGATACTGCAACACCTACGCCGCCCAATAAACACTTGAAAAGCAAGCCGAAAGGTTCCTTTTCAAACTTATCTTTAATATAGATATAGATAGCTAATGCAATAACTGGAGCAAGCGAAAGTACTAATAATAAGCCCATTATTATTTACAATTTTTATGATAAGACTTCATAATATTGAGCAACAGACAACACATTGTTACGGATCCAACACCACCAGGAACAGGTGTAATAGAAGATGCTAACTGTGCAACTTCATCATATTTCACATCGCCACAAAGTCGATATCCTTTTTCGGTAGATTTATCTTCGATTCTATGAATACCCACATCAATAACTACAGCTTGTGGTTTAATATAGTCTGCCGTAATCATTTCTGGCTTACCGATTGCCACGACTAAGAGTTCTGCCTGCGCACAAACTGCCTTTAAATCACGAGTTTTACTATGGCAAAGAGTTACTGTTGCATTTGCATCAGCACTATTTTGCGACAAAAGGAGTGCGAGAGGTTTGCCGACTATATTACTTCTGCCCACGACAACACAATTTTTGCCAGCAGTTTCAATTTTAGAGCGTTTCAAAATCTCCATTACTGCGTAAGGAGTTGCTGGATAGTAGCAATCTTTACCTAATACCAAGTTTCCCATATTCTGCGGGTGGAAACAATCCACATCTTTATCAGGATTGATATGTGGAAGGATATTTTCCACTGAAATATGTTTAGGTAGGGGAAGTTGGATAATATAACCATCCACCTCTGGGTCGTTGTTCAGGAATTCAATTGCATCGATAACCTCTTGTTCTTCAGAATTTTCTGGAAATTTATATACAGAACAGAGAAAACCAACCTCCTTAGCATTTTTTTTCATACTTTCCACGTAAGTTAACGAAGCTCCATCGTTACCCACAATAACAGCTGCCAAGTGGGGTGCTCTTTTTCCTTCTTTCAATAGCGAATCTACTTGTTGTGCCAATTCAGTTTTAATCTCTTTGGCGATTGCTTTTCCGTCTATAATCATATCTAAAATTTAAAACAAAGGAAGGCAGAACAAGTCTTACCTTCCTTACAATCAAAAAATTATAAATTTAAGTGAAAAATAGATTTCATTTCCAAACTTATTATCGTCTGCCGCGTTGACTTAAAGCGCGCATAAAATTCTTACCTTTTCCGCCACTTACCAACTTCATCATTTTGCGAGTTTCTTCAAATTGTTTCACCAAACGGTTAACATCTTGAATATCGTTACCGCTACCCAAAGCGATTCTCTTTTTACGGCTTCCGTTCAAGATATCAGGATTTTTACGTTCTTCTGGAGTCATAGAAAGAATGATAGCTTCAATATCTTTGAAAGAGTTTTCATCAATATCCATATCTTTCACCACTTTTCCTACACCAGGAATCATACTCATCATATCTTTGATATTGCCCATTTTTTTGATTTGGGCAATTTGAGCTAAGAAATCGTTGAAATCGAATTGGTCTTTGGTAAGTTTACGTTGCAGGCGAATGGCTTCCTCTTCGTCGAATTGTTCTTGTGCTTTCTCCACAAACGAGCGGATGTCACCCATTCCCAAGATTCTTTCTGCCAAACGATCGGGGTGGAAAACATCGAGTGCTTCCATTTTTTCACCCACACCGATAAACTTAATCGGCTTGTTTACAACAGCTTTGATAGAAAGTGCTGCACCACCTCGGGTATCGCCATCCATCTTGGTAAGGATAACACCGTTGAAGTCGAGTTTATCGTTGAACGCTTTTGCTGTATTCACCGCATCTTGACCTGTCATCGCATCGACAACAAACAAGATTTCGTGTGGATTTACGGCATCACGGATATTTCCGATTTCGTCCATCATCTCTTCATCAATAGCTAAACGACCTGCCGTATCGATAATAACCACATTATGTCCCCATTCTTTAGCATGTTTCACCGCATTTTTAGCGATAGAAACAGGATTTTTGGAATCGGGTTCCGTATAAACTTCTACCTCAATCTGCTCTCCCAACACCTTTAATTGATCGATAGCTGCCGGACGATACACGTCGCAAGCCACCAACAACGGTTTTTTACCGCGTTTATGTTTGAGTAGGCGTGCCAATTTTGCAGAGTGAGTCGTTTTACCAGAACCTTGCAAACCAGCCATCAAAATGATAGAAGGATTGGCCTTGATATTGATATCCTCCGCTTGATTTCCCATCAGGGCAATCAATTCATCGTAGGTAATTTTCACCATCAACTGGCTAGGAGAAACAGCTTTGAGCACATTCATACCCAATGCTTTTTTCTTCACCTGATCGGAGAACTCTTTAGCAATTTTGTAGTTAACGTCCGCATCAAGAAGGGCTTTACGCACCTCCTTCATTGTTTCTGCTACATTGATTTCTGTAATATATCCTTGTCCTTTCAGGACTTTAAAAGCTCTTTCTAACTTGCTTGATAAACTTTCAAACATACCTTATTATCTCTTATTTACTTAGTTCTTCCTTGATTTGGTCATTGATAAGTGTAATAAAATCGGAAATTCCCATTACACCTTTATCGCCTTCAGAGTGTTTTCTGACAGAAAGTGTTCTTTCGGCTTCCTCTTTTTCACCCACAATCAACATATAAGGAATCTTCTTCATCTCCGCATCGCGGATTTTTCTACCAGTTTTTTCATTTCTTTCATCAATGATTGCGCGTACGCCTGCTTCGTCCAACTCCATTTGAAGATTGCGAGCGTAATCCAAATATTTCTCGCTGATTGGGAGAATGATTGCTTGATTTGGTGTCAACCACAATGGGAAATTTCCAGCAGTATGTTCCAAAAGAACAGCTACAAAACGCTCCATAGAACCGAATGGCGCACGGTGAATCATTACCGGACGACATTTTTGTTGGTTCGCATCGATATATTCCAAATCGAAACGTTCTGGCAAGTTATAATCCACTTGAACGGTTCCCAACTGCCATTTTCTGCCCAAAGCGTCCTTCACCATAAAGTCAAGTTTTGGACCATAGAAAGCAGCTTCGCCCAACTCAACGATGGTACTCAAACCCTTTTCGGCAGCAGCTTCAATAATTGCAGATTCTGCCTTTTGCCAATTTTCGTCAGTACCGATATATTTCTCCTTATTATTCGGATCTCTCAATGAAACTTGAGCTACAAATTCTTTAAAATCAAGAACTTTGAAGATATAAAGAATAATATCAATTACTTTACAGAACTCCTCTTTCAATTGATCAGGAGTACAGAAAATGTGCGCATCATCTTGCGTAAATCCTCTTACCCTTGTCAAACCATGCAACTCACCACTTTGCTCATAGCGATAAACAGTTCCGAACTCTGCAAAACGCAAAGGAAGGTCGCGGTATGAACGTGGCTTAAGAGCGTAAATTTCACAATGATGAGGACAATTCATAGGTTTCAAGAAGAACTCTTCACCCTCTTGTGGAGTAGTAATTGGGCGGAAAGAATCTGCACCATATTTTTGGTAGTGACCTGAAGTTTTGTAAAGGTCAACATTACCAATATGAGGACAAAGCACTTGTTGGTAACCATACTTCTTTTGTACTTTTTTAAGGAATTGCTCTAAGCGGTCGCGCAAAGCATAACCTTGTGGTAACCATAATGGTAAACCTGCACCTACTTTTTGAGAGAAAGCGAAGAACTCAAGTTCTTTACCTAACTTTCTATGGTCACGTTTTTTAGCCTCTTCCAACATCGTCAAGTACTCTTCCAACTCCTTTTTCTTTGGGAAAGTAATTCCATAAATACGAGTAAGCTGTTTTCTCTTTTCATCGCCACGCCAATAAGCACCAGCAGTGCTCAACAACTTGATAGCTTTGATAGAAGCCGTATCAAAAAGGTGAGGTCCACGACA
The DNA here is from genome assembly GCA_023413895.1 of Bacteroidota bacterium. Classification (GTDB taxonomy): domain Bacteria; phylum Bacteroidota; class Bacteroidia; order Bacteroidales; family WCHB1-69; genus JAEZOU01. The sequence continues at coordinate 31,430 of JAEZOU010000085.1, forward strand.
AAGGTCAACAAAATCAGCGGTATCGTAGAAAGTGATAGTTCCATCTTCCAAATCGTTGATTAACTCTACTTTATATTCATTTCCGATAGAAGTAAAATAATCGAGAGCCTCCTTTTTAGAAACCTCTTTACGTACATATTGTGCTTTACTTTGAGCGATTTCCAACATTTTAGCTTCAATAGCTGGAAAGTCGTCAGAAGAGATGGTATTATCCATAAAATCGATATCATAGTAGAAGCCATTTTCGATGGCAGGACCGATACCTAATTTTGCTGTAGGGTACAATTTTTTGATTGCAGCAGCCATAAGGTGAGCAGAAGAGTGCCAGAACACCTCCTTACCTTCAGCGTCATTCCAAGTTAGCAGTTTCACGGTTGCGTCTTCAGAAATCGCATAATTGAGCGCAACAATTGCACCATTAACTTTTGCTGCCAACACGTTGCGAGCCAAACCCTCGCTTATGTTTTTTGCTATTTCATAAGGAGTTACACCATTTTCAAACTCCTTTACCGATTCGTCAGGTAGGGTAATTTTAATCATTTTTAGAATTTTTAAACACGGGTGCAAATTTACATCATTTTTCAATATGATTGTACATATTTATAGCACGCTTTTTCACAAAAAAAGAAAAAAATATTCAGGTAGATTAGATGATGATAAATTCAACATCAATTACCAATTCACATTCGAAATAATGTTGTTTTCGTAATTATTTTCCACACAAAAATTCTATTCATCATTTCTCTCCATCGCAAAATCATAGAGACTCGGCTCTACTCATTCTGGATTTCAATAACATTAGAACAATTTCCACTTCCGAATCAAGCGTAAAACACCCGTTGGTAAAAAGAAAATGAGAAATAGCAGGATATAATTGATAAGACCTGGCGTAATGCTAACCCTGCCGTTGAACATCGCTCTAACACCCCGTTTTGCCAATCTTTCGGGCGTGATGACAATTCCGAAGATAACGCCCAATTTCTTGAGAATTGGAGATATATTGTAGAGATCTGTCGCTACTGCGCCCGGACAAACGGCTGTAACATTAATACCTTTGTAACGCAATTCGACGTGCAACGAACGCGAGAAGTTCTTCAAAAACGCTTTCGTGGCACTATATGCCGCCAGCCGTTGCACCGCAATATGTGAGGTAATTGAACTCATATTAAGAATATAACCTCGTTTCCGCGCTTCCATATCTTTACCAAAATAGTAAATCAACATCGCTGGCGTATTAACGTGTAAGTTGAGAATCAGCGTGTTGTAACGCTCTGGCTCTTCCATAAAATCACAACTATGATATACGCCCGCATTATTTATTAACACCTCTACCTCAAGATTTTGCGCCTGACAGGTTTCGTAAAGATCGCGTGCAGCTTCGGGCGTTCCTAAATCGCGCATCAACGGAACAACATCTACCGAAAATTCTTGTCGTAACTCTTCCGCCTTCTCCACAATAGCGTCCGCTTGGTTGCTGACAATCACCAAGTTATAACCACGTTGCGCCATCACTCGCGCATACTGAAACCCAATTCCAGAACTTGCTCCGGTTACTAAAGCATATTTTTTAGCACTATTCATCTATAAATCAAACTTTTATTTTAATTTCTTCTATTCAGTTTTCACGCCATACGCCAAATCACCAGCATCACCTAAACCCGGAACTATGTAAGATTGCGCTGTCAACTCCTCATCTACCGCACCAATCCAAAGTGTGCAGTTGCGAGGAGAAAGTCGTTTTTTCAAAAATTCAATTCCTTGCACTGAGGAAATTACTGCAACAATATGAGTATGATAAGGTTTTCCTGATGTTATCAATTCGTTATAAACCAATTCCATAGAACGTCCTGTCGCCAACATTGGGTCGGCAAGAATCAACGTTTTTCCCGTTAAATCAGGCGCTGACATATAATCCACCTGAATCTCCATCGAGCCATCGCGGTAATGTTTGCGGAATGCTGAAACAAAGGCATTTTCTGCGCGGTCGAAGTAGTTGAGCAAACCTTGATGCAAAGGCAATCCCGCACGTAATATGGTGGCTAACACAAGCTGCTCGCTGATAAAATTCATCTGTAATTCGCCCAATGGAGTAGTTACAGAACGCTCTTCAAACTTCATCGTTTTGCTAATTTCATACGCAAAAATCTCTCCAATACGCTCCAAATTTCTCCGAAAACGCATACTATCGCGCTGAATCTCAACATCGCGAAGCTCCGCAATAAACTGATTAAAAAGGGAATTTTCCTGCCCTAAAATACGAATCGATTTCATAATGTTTAAAGTTATTTGTTCTTAAATATTTGACGTATAATATTTTCCAATGGAAGTTTGTAAATTTGTATATATGGAATTTCAACAACTTCCGCACCAAAACCACGATAAAAACGAGCAATATTTTCGTTCATCGAGCCGTTAAAATCGAAGATTAACGATGCTCCTGACCTCATTTTTAGGTAGTTACTAATCAGAAAAAACATCGACTTCGATGCAGCTTGTTCACTATTGCGCCCCGAAAACCAAAAGCGGATTTTATCGTAATCACGCAGCATAAACGCTCCGGCCAACAGTTTTCCTTCCGAATCGAAAACACTACAAATCTCGAGCCAACCTCGCTCCTGAGCATAGCGAGCGCAACTTTCCAACAACGCATAATCGCTGTCTCGGAGCGACAAATTTGCCCCGCGATTTCTTCGGAAAAGGTTGATAATTTCAGAAATCTCTCCCGATAACGAAAAGGTAAGATTCTGCTTTTCAGCACTTTTTATATTTCGGCGACAATTTTCCGAAAAGTTATGCGCCAGCACTTCAAAAGGTTGCGCCAACGCAAGCCGATAACTCCGTAACGTGCGTTGAGCAATATCGGGACAATTTTCATTGAGCAGCAAATCTGCACGCTTAAAACGACGAGGAATCCGTTCCAAAAACGCGCGCAATAACTTGTCATCAACGGGCGTATCGGTGAAGATGCCACCGCACGAGAAAAAGGTGGGCGTGCAAAGGTAAGAAATGCCCCACTTTCGACGCGCAATCAACGGCATAACCGCTTGATAATCACCCGAAACTAAAGCGCACCAATCTGGCGATGCCAAAGATAACATCCCGAAATCGGCAAAAATAGAAGGCGAAAGGGACCGCGCAACGCAACGATTCCACTTCGCCTTGTCAATTTCAGAATGCCGCAAAAACTCAATCATTCTTGGAATTATAATATTCTTTGTATCTTCCACTTACCACATTTTCCAGCCATTCCGTATTGGCCAAATACCAATCAACGGTGGCTTCAAAACCTTCTGTAAAACGTACTTTCGGCTCCCAACCCAACTCACGTTTCAACTTCGAAGCGTCAATCGCATAGCGCAAGTCGTGCCCAGCTCTATCGGCAACGTAGGTAATCAACGACAAAGAGGTGCCTTCCGCACGACCTAACTTTCTATCCATAATCTCTATCAACTGCTTGATTAAATCGATATTACGCCATTCATTATTACCACCAATATTGTAAGTTTCGCCCACTTTCGCCTGATGGAAAATCAGGTCTATCGCCGCAGCATGATCCTCCACATAAAGCCAATCGCGCACATTGGTTCCCTGTCCGTAAACAGGAAGCGCAATATTGTTCTTAATGTTATGAATAAAAAGCGGAATCAACTTTTCTGGAAATTGATTAGGACCGTAATTATTTGAACAATTGGAAATTACAGTTGGCAACCCAAAAGTATCGTGATAAGCGCGCACAAAATGGTCGGACGACGCTTTCGCCGCTGAATAGGGACTATGTGGCTGATAGGGAGTGGTTTCCGTAAAACTTCCCGTTTCGCCCAAACTTCCATACACTTCATCGGTAGAGATGTGATAGAAACGTTTGTCTTCAAAATTGCCATTCCAGATAGCGCGCGCCGCATTCAGCAAATTTACCGTTCCCACTACGTTGGTCAGCACAAACTGCATCGGATTGGTAATCGAGCGGTCAACGTGTGACTCTGCCGCCAAGTGAACAACTCCATCAAATTGATGTTTTTGGAAGAGATTCTGCACAAAATCACCATCGGAAATATCCCCCTTTATAAAGTGATAATTGGGTTTATCCTCCACATCTTTTAAATTTTCCAGATTTCCGGCATACGTCAAACAATCCAAATTATATATCTGATAATCAGGATATTTATTCACAAATAATCTTACCACATGAGAGCCAATAAATCCTGCGCCTCCCGTAATTACAATTTTTTTCATTCTTTATAATTTTGTTTTATAACCTATTTTCATACAAAAAACCGAACTGCAAAGTTACAATTTTTTTCGATTCGTTTGAGTTTTTTTATTTGGGCGTTCCGGCGACCGCCCCGCCACTGCCCCACCCTGCCGCCGTCGGGCTTTCCGCTCAAATTTCGCGCCTCTTTTCCTCGCACCAATCTCTTCCTAAATGCAAATTCCAACCTTCGAACTCTACATTCTAAGCCCTCAAACCGGCGCTCATAACCGCTGCAATCCCTAACGCAACCAACGCGCAAGTCGCTAGCGCAATATTTGTCGTTGTTGCGCACACTCTTGCGATGGGCGCACGAAAGCTATCGCAAACCTAAAACTTCAAAAGAAAACACAAAAAACATTTCTTATTTCCCGAGTATGTAATTGCGAACAATGCTTTACTCCTAATTCCTAACTCCTAACTCTGCGTACCTGAATACAAAAGCAGAACAGCGTTCTGTTTTTGCCGAGGCATAAACAAAAATCTTATTTTCTTTTGTCTTAATACAAAAGAAACAAAAAATCAAGGCAAAAGATCGGCCGCCCGCTCTGGTGAGCGGCTAAGGCGCCCTAAACAAACCTGATATGTAAAATAACGGTTCGGATGTTCGTAATAAAACAATTCTGTTTG
>JAEZOU010000054.1 GCA_023413895.1 Bacteroidota bacterium
GCGACAACGATAGGAATGGTTATGAGCGGCCTGGCACGCAGTTTGAACGGATAGCGTGCCAGGTCGCCCAAAAAGAAGAAACAACATTTAGAATATCTTATGCATTCTATTCGGAATGCAAAACTAAAAGCGGCCTATTTTCCTGAAATATAGCTTATCTATTTGACGTTGTTCATTCAGTGGGGGGGTTGGACCTATGATAGCTGTGACAGAGTCTCCTGGAGAGTCCTCCCAACATGGCCATAACCAATTGCCGCTACATTCATTACAAATTTTTTCTATGAAACTTGTTTTGGTTCTTGATAAGCAGATCTCGCTCAACTTTCCTCTACCTCTAATAATATACGTACCTGTAGTATCTACCAAAAAAGGAACACTCCGACTCACTTCGAATGTCTTATCCTTTTTGAAAACAATAGTCAAGTCCTTATAATTATCCTTCTCGGCTTCGTATTCACCCCATTCTGTCCGTTCCATATCGATGACATATTTCCCGATTTGTTTTCTTTTTCTTTCCCTAAGAATTGTATCAGGCAAGAAATAACCACATGACTGTAGCAAAAAAGCCATTAGTATGCAAAATGTCGTAATTTTAAAAGCAAATACCTTTCTCATAATCTTAATAATCATCGGGGTTAACTAACAAATGGAATGTCTGACTTATGTTTCCATACGGTGTCCTTTGGTTCGGGTCTCTCATTATTGACTGGGGATACCAATTTGTTCCTATTCTACTATCCATTTGAACATATTCTTGAAATCATTATAACATTGATCACAAATCCAATAATATGAATCTATTGTTGAGTATCCAAAATGGAGATCTCCTTCATTTGTTGAAAATTTAGCTCCGCAAAAATCACAATGGTCATGATCCCAAACACGCCCAGCTATTTGGTACTTGTGTCTTATCAATCTTACTCCTTTTAAATAGTTTTCTTGCCCATGAAGTCTCCAATCCTTTTTTAAATCATTTTTCATATATCTATAAATTTAATATTTACAAAACCTACTTTTCTATCATAGTTCCATTTTCGAACCACCTCCATTTTTTACCAGTAGGGTCTATATAATTCCAATGAGGGCCTATTGGTGCAGGATGATCTAAATCTGGATGTAAGGATTCTTTTGTTCTAGGATTGTAATAATTTCCTTTTGTGCCAGGAGGACAACCGGAGGTTCCTCTCCATTCAAAACCGACGGAAGCTTTTGCCGGGTTATTACCTGGGTATTTTATACTTCTTTTACCTATAAAAGATTTTTTTGTTACCACAAAAGAAGGAATTATAACGGCACTTGTAGACAGCCAATAGGCAGATTCTTCTTTCATTCCAAAGCGTTCAAACATAGCTTGAAGAGGTTCCCTAACAAACTCCTCCATTAGAACATCAAATACAGATACAGGCTCGCATCGATCACTTGCCGGATAGGGTAGGTAATAAGAAACATTATTATTTTGGGTTCGAGAATTATTCGCATTTACATGTACAACGTCACCTGGATAAACCATTGTTTCGCTTGTCCTATTTTGTCCTCTATTTCGATTAGCTGCAATAACAGCATTTTTTGCTTCTTCAAGGGGAATACCAGCTTGTTGGGATAATTTCCAATAACCATCACCTTTTTGAGCAATCCAATTTCCACTTCCATCAGTAGGAGGTATCCAATCCAAAGTTCCTGTTGGATCGATTAATCTCATAGGACGATTTTGACAATAAGAATAAGGGCTTGCCCAACTCCTTTCCTCACTCATCGGGTCCACGCTGAGCCAGATGCCTAGGTCGCTGGTGTAATAGCGTGCGCCAAAGTAAGATAGCGAGGTTTCCGAGTCTTTCTCTTTCGCGGAGAAGGTATAAGGCACGGTTGCCGACAAGTTTCCCTGCGGAAGAAATTGGTTTTGTGGGCGATATGTGGAAGAAACGTGCATTGCGGATTAGTTGGGTGCAAAGGTAGGAAAAAAGTTTGAGATTGGGGAAAGTGTTTCGAGTACGAATTTAATTAGGTTCGTACCATTTATCAATGATTTTTCGCCATTTTATCTCGGGATATCTCTCCTTGATTTCATTGGGATTATTACATTTCACTAGTGCTAATGTTTCCGCATCTTTCAAATAAATATATACATTTTCTTTCTTATCAAGACGCGGAATATCATATTTCATAAATACTCGAGCCATCTTTTGAAGCACTAAAGTATCTGCATTGACTATAGAATCGGTTAAAGTCCAACCAGTTTTAATAATTCTTTCACTTTTTATATCCATTATTACAAAATATATTCCAACTTCTGTAGTGTCATAAACCAGAGAAGGCGAACTAATCATCAAAATTGGATTTTGCCGAGAATATCCTCGAATAAAAACATGAGTATCCTCTTTAAAATCAGAAAATTCTGCATTTTTATATTTTGATATGAATAACCCTTTTTTTATTCTATCTATACAACTATCCCAGCTATTGAGTATTAGCTTTGTACAACTACCGAATATTAGGCCTATAAAACAAAAGATAAGAATATTTTTGAGTATTTTTTTCATATCGTTTGTGATAATTGAAAGTTTAGTAATCATGTTGTTTGGCATAGTTTACGCCATTCTTAATAGCAGTTTGGTCATCAGGGGAATCAAATTGAGGAGAATACCCATTGGTTCTTGAATTAATGATGCTATTATAGTGAGCTCCGATTTTCAATTCAAATAACGATAAACCTAATGTATACCCAGCTGCACCAAATAAAAAATTTCCAAAATTCATATGATTATATGCCACATCATCCACTAAAAATAGTATTGAGGATGGTGTTATTAAAGGATTTTTACTTGCTTCTGGATACTGATAGGGTATCTTTGTGTAAGAGAAGTCTAATTCTTTTTTTTCTTTTCCCTCTTTGAGTACGTAGTCATATCTTCCTGAATTCTCTGCAGTATTTTTAAAGTCAAAAACACCGGAATTTTCTAACATCTGTTTAATCTCTTTTTCCTGTACAAATATTACTTTTGTGATTTTTCCATCTTTCAAATCTTGTACATCATGTTCAGGATCTCCCAAAGAAAACTCATGCATCATATTTCCGTCATCATCAACGATATGACCTTTGCGTCCATAGAAAGTATTATGAAACCAATTATTTTTTATTGTCCTCAAATAATTTCCATTTTCATCAAATTCTGAGATGCTTTCCCCATTCGGGTCCACCAACTTCACTGGATTATTTGCGCAATATGTATAAGGCGACAATGACGGATATTTGTCACTCATGGGGTCCACGCTGAGCCAAATACTCAAATCGCTGGTGTAATAGCGTGCGCCAAAGTATGATAGCGAGGTTTCCGAGTCTTTCTCCTTGGCGGAGAAGGTATAAGACGCAGCTGCCGACAAGTTTCCCTGCGGAAGTGGTTGGTTTTGTGGGCGATATGTGGAAGAAACGTGCATTGCGAATTAGTGGGGTGCAAAGGTAGGGAAAAGTTTGAGATTGGGGAGTTGTTTTGAGAAAATTTTGCAGAAAGTTATGAAGAATAAGACATATTATTTACAATTCTTTATTGGACAAGATCATATCTCTATTTTTTCTATTAATTGCAACAATTCTACAATCAGACCATCGAATACCGATAATTAAAGATTTGGTTGGAGTCATTGTTGTATTAGATAATAGACTTGTAAATCAATACGATATGTGGAAATTCCACTACCATCATATAATTTTTGAATATTTGTTATTCTTAAGTCATTAAGAGCAGATGAGTCAGAGATATACCATTGTGCATGTATATACTTAAGATAACCTGCCCAATAACCTTTGCTCTTTTCCCACTTTTTCCAAAAGAACTTTCTCGATGTCTTGTCTAAAGTATAAGGATTTATACCTTCTCCGCCAAGGAGAAAGACTCGGAAACCTCGCTATCATACTTTGGCGCACGCTATTACACCAGCAATTTATCCATCTGGCTCAGTGTTGACCCGATGAGTGACAAATATCCTTCTTTGTCGCCTTACACGTATTGCGCGGACAATCCGATGGTAGTATCCCCAAAAGTGTGTAATTTCCAGCAAATATGAACTTTCTTCACTTCTTCCCGAATCGAACTAAATTTCTCTTCTCCTCATCTCAAACTTTTTCCCTACCTTTGCACCCCACTAATCCGCAATGCACGTTTCTTCCACATATCGTCCACAAAACCAATTGCATCCGCAGGGAAACTTGTCGGCAACGGCGTCTTATACCTTCTCCGCCAAAGAGAAAGACTCGGAAACGAACTTATCTTACTTTGGCGCACGCTATTACAGCAGCGATTTGAGCATTTGGCTGAGCGTGGACCCGAATGGGGAGGATTATGAAGTAGTTGTGGACCATGAGAAAAAAATAATCACTATTTGCGCAGTATATTTTACAAAAAACGAGAACAAAGAAATAGTTCAAGGAGGGCTTGATTATTGGAATAATCAATCGGGAAATTTTTCACTAAAACAAAATGGTAAACAATATACAATCAATTTTGAATTAACTCTTGCCGAAGGTGACTTTGTATCAGACGATGATGCGCGCATTGCAGCAACTCTTGGTTGCAGTCAGGCTACAAATCATGTTGAGTTTAGTAATGCTTCGAATCAAAAAGGGGCAATAAATAATGGCAATTTAATTCAACTTCATCCTGAAAAATCCACAACTCGAACATTGCATCATGAAATAGGGCATTCTCTAGGTATGTTTGATACCTCGTTTGATAACAATGTGATGAAAAGTGGAGGAGAATGTGATGTGATAACAAAGCAAAATGTACGTCAAAGTGTTAAGGGCTATTATTCCAATCATACGTACTACGGTGGTTCAACAACTCATGTTGGTAAATGCGTAAACTACATAATTGGAAATTATCATGGAAAAATTATTCACAATAAATAAATCTATATCATTGTTACTTTTCTGTCTATCAATGATATTTTCGTTAGATGCACAAAATATCAATCAATCGTTATACGATAGTACTCATATCAGGATACGAGGAATATTCGAGGCTGATTCTCAATATGTTGTAAAAAAAGAGTATAAAAATTTTTGTTTATTCTGTGTTCCTTTCCCGACTATGTCATCTTGCATAAGATTATTTCTTTGCGAATCGATTAATAAAGAATCGCTTAGAGGTATCAAGCAATTTGATAATAAACGAAAAGCAAATAACAATATAATGTTATTCTCAAATTCGTATATATACATGACCTGCATTGTTGAAGATCGCAATAGTTTAGCCGTTCTAAAGAGGGATTCTATAGTAGGTCAAATGTTGTGGGAAAATGCTTTGAGATTTAAAGATTGTCCTCTACGACAATTATCTCCTATAAAATACACGAAATGGAACAATTGTAATTTTAGAAATTTAGAATATAGTGTACTCGAAAATACTCATCATTTTTTACTAATAGAAATGAGTTTATTCACTTTTAAAAGGACACATCCTTATTATTGCTCCCAAAACGAGGATGGTATTCTTGAATCTGTGCATCCCTCCGACAAGAAAAAGATAATCCTATTGGCGTTTCCTCTACAAGAAGATATCTATGAAAAATATAAGGAATATTTAAATTTACCGATTATATCTAGATGATTTATAGGAGAAACATCTATTACAAAAAATAAGTTCTGACTTCCCCCATCTCAAACTTTTTTC
>JAEZOU010000077.1 GCA_023413895.1 Bacteroidota bacterium
CTACTGATGAAGCACAAATTTATTACACTTTGGATGGCTCAACACCTAATGAAACATCAAACCTTTATACTAGTGATTTTGACCTTGAAGATGGAACTTGGACTGTTAAAGCTATCGCGATGAAAGAGGGAATGCAAAATAGTGAAGTAGCAGAACTTCAGGTTCAGGTGAGCATCGAAGAATATCTTGACGCAATTATCTCTATTTATCCTAATCCAGTGGATAATCAATTATGGATAAACTGCGGTGATGTCATGATGCTAAATATTGCTATTTATTCGACATTCGGTCAACGTATGAATACAATTGCTGTAGATGCAACTCAAGTAATGATGGATATGGAAGAACTTCCATCAGGCGTATATTTTATTAATATCAATACAGAAAAAGGAAATATTGTTAAGAAAATCATTAAAAGATAATCGAATATGAAGAGAGTATTTTTAATTATTGCGGCACTGGTAGGTGCAGTTACACTTTCGTTTGCACAACAGAAAGAGATTACGCTTGAAGAAATTTGGAAAAACTACACTTTCTATCCAGCTTCTGTTCCGGGTTTTGCAACTATGCCCAATGGGGATTTCTATACTGTAAAAACTGAAAATGCAATTGAAAAATTCAGTTTCAAAACAGGTGAAAAAGTTGGGGTGATACTTCAAAATGAGGAACTTTTAAAAGCTTCAAATCAAACTCTTAATTTGAAAAAAATCAGAAAATATCAGTTTGATGATTCTGAAACCAAAATCCTTTTGGCAGAAAAAGTGGAAAGTATTTATCGTCGCTCTTCTAAAGCATTTTATTATGTTTATGATTTGAATACTAATGAATTATATACTATTTCTAAGGATAAAAAAGTAAGTTATGCTACTTTTTCTCCTGATGGTTCCAAAGTTGCTTACGTAAGAGATTATAATATTTTCTATTTTGATTTACAAACAGAAAAAGAGGTGCAAATTACTACTGATGGTTTACAAAATCATATTCTTAATGGATTTGCAGATTGGGTATATGAGGAAGAATTGGATATGTCGGTAAGTTTTTGGTGGTCACCTGATGGCTCCAAAATCTCTTATCTTCGTTTTGACGAAAGCGCTGTAAAAGAGTTCTCTATGACAATGTGGGGTGAACTTTATCCTGAAGAATATCGCTATAAATATCCTAAAGCTGGAGAAGATAATTCTGTCGTTTCAGTAAAGATTTTTGATTTAAAGACAGGCAAAAATTGCGATGTTAAAGTAGATGAAAATCCAGATTGTTACTATCCTCGTTTGTATTGGTTACCAAATTCTAATGACTTGATTGTATTGAAGTTAAATAGATTACAAAATGAATTAACATTCTATCGCTACAATACAACAACTACCCAAACGGATGTGGTTTTTGTAGATAAGAATGAGGCTTGGTTAGATGTTACGCACGATTATTACTTCCTTCCTGATAACAATTCAATGATTTTAACCTCAGAGAGAAGTGGTTTTAATCACATCTATAAAGTTTCCTTCGATGGTCAAATTCAGCAATTGACACAAGGAGATTATGAAGTAAAAAATATTGCTTCTATTGATTTGAAAAAAGGTATTATTTACTATCTTTCTAATGAAACGAGTCCTTTAAATCAAGATATCTATTCTATTGATTTTAAAGGGAAAAAGAAAAAAATGTTAACAGATGGTACAGGATGGAATTCTCCTGAATTTACTACTAATTCGCATTACTATCTCAATGATTATTCTACGTCAAATACACCGAATGTATATGCTATTTATGATAATACCGGTAAAAAACTCTATACTTTGGAAGATAATACTGCATTTAAAGCTACCATTGAGTCGTTTGGCTTTGTTCCGAAAGAACATTTTACATTCCGTACGCCTGAGAATATTGAATTGTATGGTTGGATGATTAAGCCAGCAAATTTTGATGCGAACAGAAAATACCCAGTTTTGATGTATGTATATGGCGGTCCTGGTTCTCAAGAGGTTAACAATTCTTATTTCCGTGGTAACGATCATGCTTGGTATCAAATGCTTGCGCAGAAAGGGTATATTGTAGTTTGTGTTGATGGTCGTGGTACTGCAGGTAGGGGAGATGCTTTCAAAAAAGTTATTTATAAGCAGATGGGTAAATTGGAAGCAATAGATCAGATTGCTACTGCCAATTACCTCAAAACATTACCTTATGTTGATGGTAACCGAATTGGAATTTGGGGTTGGAGTTTTGGCGGTTATCTTTCCTCTTTAGCAATGTTCAAAGGTGAAGGCGTTTTCAAAATGGCAATGGCTGTCGCTCCTGTAACCAATTGGCGCTATTACGACAATGTTTATACAGAACGTTTCTTGCAAAAGCCACAAGATAACCCATCAGGTTATGATGATAACTCACCATGTTTCTTTGCACATCAATTAGATGGAAATTATCTATTAGTGCATGGTACTGCAGATGATAATGTTCATTTCCAAAATGCTATCGACTTGGTAACGCAATTGAACAAAGCCGAGAAACAATATGATCAATTCTTCTACCCAAATAAGAATCACTTTATCTACGGAGGAAATACTCGTTTTCATCTTTACACAAAACTTACCAACTTTATTTTGGAAAACTTATAATAACTCACAAACATAGCCTTTAAGTCCTGGTTTTTACAATCAGGACTTTTTTGTTTTATTTAGATAGATGCAAATAAAAAACCTCGCCAAAATTTAGTTGTTGATTTAGCGAGGTTGATTATTTAAGAATAAATATCTTCTATTTAAATCACTTCTGCAGTTGGGGTTTCGGCAGAATCAAATTGATTCTTCAAATCTTCATAAAATGCGGCTGTCGAATTTTGGATATATGGAGCAAGCCATAGAGTTCCGATTCCTAAAGTTAAGATACAAAGTAACCACCAACCGATAAAACTTAGGTGTAAGCAGAATAATCTCCATTTGTGTCCATCCATCATCTTCATACTCCGACAGATAGCTTCTTCGGCTCCAATTTCAGGATTATCGTGCAGAATATAATATGTCATTGCGTATGAATACATCTTGATTAATCCAGGAATTAATAAAAGCAGTGACCAAAGGAAAATGTAAACAAATTGGAGTAGCGTGGTTCCTAAAATTCTGGGGTAATCGCTAAAAATAGAAAACATATTCTCTACAACATACTCTTTTTCTCCCCGGAAAAATTTTAACATTGTAATCGCAAGACCAAATGCCAACGGTTTTATAAAAAAGATAGCAATAAGAAAACTTACATAAGGAATAACGTTGCAAGTAATGCTGATAGCCAAGTAGATTAACGTGGCTAAAACGGGATATGTCCAATTTCCCGATAATGATTCACGAGCAGCAGCTCTTAATTCGTAATTACTCTTCATAAATTAAAACTAGACTTCTATATTAATATATTCTTCAATCACTCTTAATAATTTTGCAGAAGTCAATAATACAAAACTTTAAGAAATGACTTTGCAAAATTAGAAAAAATCGTTTAGATATGGTTATTGAAAGAAAAATTTATAAAAAAAACTCCGAGTAGCTCGGAGTTTTTTTATAAGGTTAGAACTTTAAATCGTGTCCCATTTTAATTTGTTTGGTTTTGAGATAGAACTCGTTTTCAGGTTTTGGAGGAATGATAATTGGCACTGTT
>JAEZOU010000024.1 GCA_023413895.1 Bacteroidota bacterium
CAAAAAAAAGGGAGATGATTGCTCATCTCCCCTATCGTTTTATCAGGACTGAATTATTTTTGTTCAGCAATGATATCTTTTACTTGAGCTTGAGTAAGTCTTCCGTAAACGTTATCACCTACCAAAGCAACAGGAGCCAAACCGCAAGCACCTACACAACGCAAAGAAGCGAGTGAGAATTCACCGTCAGCAGTAGTTTCGCCAACGTTAATTTTAAGTAATCTTGCAAATTCGTCAAGAATTTTTTCAGCACCGCGAACGTAGCAAGCTGTACCCATACAAACAGATACTGGGTGTTTTCCTTTTGGAGTCATTGTGAAGAATGAGTAGAAAGAAACAACGCCATAAACTTTAGCTGTAGGGATATGTAAACATTCAGCGATCAACTCTTGAGCTTCAGCAGGAAGGTATCCTAAATAGTCTTGAGTTTGGTGCAATACGTTAATTAATTCACCCGGATTGTTGTTGAATCTGTTGCAAATTTCAACAATTTTTTCCTTTACATCGGGTTTAACTTTTACTATTATTTTTGACATAATCTAATTTTTAACTTGATTAATGAACTAATGACTAAAATTCAACTTCAACGGTAGTTTGAGCATCGAAGTAGTGAGTATGTAATAATTCGTGAGATTTATGTCCGCAAGGTTCTCCCAAGAATTCTTTATAGATAGCTTGGATAGAAGGATTTTCGTGAGATTTACGGATAGGCATTTCTCTATCTGCTTGATAGATAGCTTCCCAACGAGCTTTAATTACATCTGAATTACCGTGGTGTAATGGTTGACCAGCGCCATCGATACAACCGCCTGGGCAAGCCATAACTTCGATTGCGTGGAATTGGCATTTACCTTCTTTAATTTGTTCGAGCAATTTACGAGCATTACCCAAACCATGAGCGATACCAATATTTAATTTAAGGCCATCAATATCGATAGTAGCGCTACGTACGCCTTCTAAGCCACGGAGTTCTTCGAATTCGATTTTTGGAAGAGGTTTTTTAGTGATAACTTCGTAAGCAGTACGAACGGCAGCTTCAATAACACCACCAGTAGTTCCGAAGATAACTGCAGCACCAGTAGATTCGCCGAGTGGGCTATCGAAAGGAGCATCTTCCAATGCAGTAAAGTCAATATTAGCTAATTTAATCAAGCGAGCCAATTCGCGAGTAGAGATTGAGTAATCAACATCTGGATTACCATCTACTTTGAATTCATCGCGAGCACATTCATATTTCTTAGCCAAGCAAGGCATAACAGAAACAACCACCATATCTTCGCGTTTTACGCCGATTTTTTCAGCGAAGTAAGATTTAGCGATAGCACCGAACATTTGTTGAGGTGATTTTGCGGTTGAAGGAATGTCGCGTAATTCTGGGAATTGGTGTTCGAAGAAGTTAACCCAAGCAGGGCAGCAAGAGGTTAACAATGGAAGTTTAACATCTTTATCGCCAGCCAAGAATTTATTAAGACGGCCGATAAGCTCAGTACCTTCTTCCATAATTGTTAAGTCAGCACTCCAATCAGTATCAAATACATAATTGAAACCTAACTGTTTCAAAGCAGCGGTAAGTTTACCGGTTACGATGCTACCAGGAGCCATACCGAACTCTTCGCCGAGTGCAACGCGAACGGCTGGAGCCACTTGAACAACAACAGTTTTCTTTTCGTCGTTGATAGCGCGGATAATTTTAGAAGTATGGTCAACTTCTGTCAAAGCGCCAACAGGACAAACAGCCACACATTGACCGCAGAATGTACAAGGAGAGTGGTCAAGTTGTTGGTTGAAAGCGGTAGAAACAACTGCTGGGAATCCACGTTCGATTGCTGACAATGCGCCAACGGTTTGCATATCGTTACAAACGGTTTCGCAACGACGGCACATAATACATTTGTTCATATCGCGGATAATAGAAGGAGAAACTTCAATTTGGTAAGAAGATTGTTCACCTTTAAAAGGAATATCTCTAATACCGAATTTGATAGCAAGGTTTTGAAGTTCGCAGTTACCACTCTTTGCACATTGCAAACAATCGTTCGGGTGGTCGCTAAGGATAAGTTCCAAAACGGTTCTACGAGCGTTAATTACGCGGATTGAGTGGGTATTAACCACCATACCTTCCATACATTCAGTAACACATGCAGGAGCCAAGTTTCTACGACCAGCAACTTCCACAACACAAATACGGCATCCACCTGGTCTATTATGAATATTTAAGCCATTCAACTCAAAGTGACAAAGGGTAGGGATATTGATACCCATTTGTTGAGCTGCTTTCAAAATAGTTGTACCTTTTTCAACAACTACCTCTCTATTATCTATAATTAATTTTACTGTATCCATTATTTCAAACTTTCTTTATTATTTTATACTAATCGCGTTAAACTTACATTTATCGTAGCAAGCTCCACACTTGATACATACAGATTGGTTAATTTCGTGTGGCATCTTAACTGTTCCTGAAATTGCGTTAACAGGACAATTGCGAGCACAAAGTGTACAACCTTTACATTTATCTGCTTCAATAAAGTATTGTTTCAACGCTTTACATTGGCCGGCAGGACATTTTTTATCAACAACGTGAGCTACATACTCATCCCAGAAGTTATCGATAGTTGACAATACCGGGTTTGGAGAAGTTTGACCTAAACCACAGAGTGCGCTATCTTTGATAACCTTGCTAAGGTTTTTCAATTGTTCAAGGTCTTCCATAGTACCTTGTCCCAAGGTGATTTTTTCAAGGATTTCGCAAAGTCTCTTGTTACCGATACGGCAAGGAGCACATTTACCGCAAGATTCTTCTACTGTAAAGTCTAAGTAGAATTTAGCGATAGAAACCATACAGCTGGTTTCGTCCATAACCACCATACCACCAGAGCCCATCATTGAACCTGCAGCGAGCAAGTTATCATAATCGATAGGAGTATCGAGGAATTTTTCGGTTAAGCAACCGCCTGAAGGACCACCAGTTTGAACTGCTTTGAATTGTTTTCCACCTTTAATACCACCACCGATTTCGTAAATTACTTCACGGAGGGTGATACCCATAGGAACTTCGATCAAACCAACGTTATTAATTTGGCCTGCCAAAGCGAACACTTTAGTACCTTTAGATTTTTCTGTTCCGATTGAAGAGAACCATTCCCAACCTTTATTAATAATAACTGGGATATTAGCGAATGTTTCAACGTTGTTTACGTTACTTGGTTTCTTCAAATAACCTTCTTGTGCTGGGAATGGAGGTTTGAAAGTAGGTTCACCACGTTGACCTTCCATAGAGTGGATCAAAGCAGTTTCCTCACCGCATACGAATGCGCCTGCTCCGTATCGAAGTTCAATATCGAAATCGAAGTCTGAACCGAGGATTTTTTCACCTAACAAACCATATTCGCGAGCTTGATCGATAGCCACTTGCAAACGGTGGATAGCCAATGGATACTCAGCACGAATATATACTAAACCTTTTGTAGCGCCGATACAGAAGCCACCGATTGCCATAGCTTCGATAATTGAGTGTGGGTCACCTTCAAGGATTGAACGGTCCATAAATGCACCTGGGTCACCTTCGTCAGCGTTACAAATCATATATTTTTGGTCAGCAGCATTTTTGCTTGCAATTTCCCATTTCAAACCTGTTGGGAAACCGCCGCCACCACGACCTCTTAAGCCTGATTTCTTAATAATATCGATAGTTTTTTGAGGATCGTTATCTTCCAAAACTTTTGCCAAAGCTTCGTAACCTTCGCGAGCGATATATTCGTCAATATTTTCAGGATTGATGAAACCGCAGTTACGAAGAGCGATACGCATCTGTTTTTTATAGAAACCCATGTGTTTAGAGTCAGCTTTATGCTCTTGAGTTTTTGGGTCAATATAAAGTAAACGTTCTACTTTTCTACCTTTGATGATGTGTTCGTTAATAATTTCTTCTACATCTTCTGGTTTTACTTGTACATAGAAAGTATTGTCAGGCAATAATTTCACGATAGGTCCTTTTTCGCAGAAACCGAAACAACCTGTTTGTACTACTTGAACTTCATTATCCAAACCTTTAGATGCCAAAGTTTGTTTGAAATTTTCAATAATCTTTTCACTTTGAGAAGCGTGACAACCTGTACCGCCGCAAATCAAAATGTGATACTTGTATTGCGCCATTTTATTTCTCCTTATTTTTTATTTGTCAATAGTTTCATAATTTACTGGAATAACTCCGTCAACGATTTCGTTATTCAAGACATATTTGGTAAGAATCTCTTCTGCTTTAGCAGGAGTAACGTTACCAAACACGATAGGATCGCTACCTGGTTTTTTCACTTCGATAGTTGGTTCTGCATAGCAATAACCCATACAACCAGTTTGTGTAATAACAGCGGTGATGTTTTTTGCATTACATTCTTGGATGAGAGTGTCCATCACTTGCTTTGCACCAGCTGCGATACCGCAGGTTGCCATAGCAACTTTGATTTGAACTAGAGACTCTGCATTGTCACCAGATTCACGGATAGACAAGGTAGATTTTAACTCATCTCTTTTCTTTTTTAAATCAGCTAATGACTTGATCTTGTTCATGTTAAAAATATTTTTGTTACTAAAATGATGTTTAATTATAACTTGGCAAAGGTACACAAAAAAAGATATAAACCGCCTAAAAAAATGTTTTTTTTTACGCTAAAAATAAAAAACAGCTTTCTTGCTCAAAAATAGTTATCAATCAGTATTTTACAAAACAAAGAATGATTTTTTAACTTGATTCGCAGTCGTTAATTTTCAAAGCATGAAGATAAAAGAAAATTATGATGGATATATTCAAGAAAAATCCCGAACAATATCAATGTTATTTTGCAATATATGAATATTTTATAATTTAAAATTGATTTAAAATACTTTTTTTAGAATACTTTTTTCATATTGATGGAGCTTTTATGACAATTTGAAAAAAAGTTTGCGACAACATTTAGACATTATACGGTGAGAATTGGGCACAAGAGATTGCGTGAGGGATTGCAGCGGTTATGAGCAGCGCGGAAATGAATTAGAAATTTGGAATTTATGCGAAATTAGGAATTATTGTCGGCTTGGAATAGATAGTAGCAGAGTGTAGTGCGAAGAGTTTAGAGGTTTGTGCTTCTCTGTTTTCGTTTTTGCTGATAGGATGCGCGGGCCAGCGCTGCGAAATTTGAGCGGAAAGCCCGACGGCGAGCAGGCGGAAAGGTGAGCAGGAAGGAAACAACTTCACTATAACGAATAAATGAACGCAAAGAAATAACAGAAAGCATGGCGAAAGCGCAGGCAGAGCCGGCACGCCCAAATAAAAAAAGGGACTTAATCAAGTCCCCATTAAAGTTATACACAGTTTGATTAATTTTCAGGAGTATTACGAACACATCGCACTGAAATACCATAATTTAAATATCCTGAAGATTGTTCAATAGAATAATCCCAATGTCTTAAATTAATCATAATAGTTCCTGATGAGTAGTTGTTAGAACTACCCCAGAAAAACGCACTTTCGCTAAAGTCTGAAAAACGATTTGAGTACCTTAAACCGGCAGGGAGTGCAGAGAATCCAGAAAGATTGTTACTACTAGTATCATTACCAATAGCACAAGGGGTAGTTGAACTATTCCATCCTGAATTGCTAGCCAATGCTTTAGCGATAGAATTAGTTGTAGATTCGGTACAGACATAGCCAGAATAATCGTGGAGAAAACTTTCGAGTTCATTCCATTCTGAGTCGCTAGGTATATGCCAACCATTGGGGCAGATTCCCTGTATGCTATTTTGATTGTCGTTGTTACTTGTTCCTCCTAGACTAGTTGCAGGCCAATTGTACAAATAGCCGTAATCAGCAACATTATTATATTCATCATTAGGTTCGTATCGATAGGGAGCAGTGGTACTATAAGGCATTTCACCCCACTCATCGTACTGGGCCAATGGGATAAGCGTGCCATTAGCTGCACGAGTTGTACGCAAAGACTCTCGCATCCAGCATTGGCTACCAATTTTTACTGTATTATAAACATTTCCGTCGATATCGGTTACGGTAGGAGTTGTAGGGCATGCTTGAATAGGAATAGGATCAGCAACACTATCACGAATACATCTTACAGAATATGCACTAATCTTATTAGTATATAGTGCACGAGCATACACATTGTTATAAACAATAGATCTTCGAAATGCATAATTAAATGCATTGCACCAAAAATGAGCATTTATGCCAATCGACTCGCCTATAGTGCCTGCTGGGCGAGCGGAGAATCCTGAAGCGTTATTATTAGCAAAATCGTAGCCAGGTTGACAACTACTAGAAGCGTTATTCCAGCCTATTGAATCAGATAGTGCATGGACATAATATTGATTATTGCATAGATATTCGGTGTTAATGTTTACGGCTGTTAGTAGTTGGTTCCATTCTTTAGCGGTAGGCAAGTGCCAACCATCGGGACAGATACCCTGAAAGTTCGTTGGTTGCGTAGCGTTGTTATCATAGCCATACATTGCAGCGGACCAATTATAAAGATAGCCATAATTAACAACTAAGCTACTATCGCTATTGGGGTAGTAACGATAGGCTTCAGAAGCACTCTCATTATCACTTGCGAATGGGATAGATACACCATCAGCGAAGCGTGTTGTCCTAAGATTTTCGCGCATCCAGCATTGCAATCCAATCATAACCGTATTATACACATTACCATCGATATCGGTTACCGTTGGTGTACCTGGGCATGCTTGCGCAGTGATAACTGTTGAAACAGCGGAATTGTTGCCGCCTTGATTGTCATTATTGTTATCCTCATCAGCGTTCTCATTGCTCTCGTCATCACCATTACCACCTTCAAAACCTCCATTTTCTAGAGCCTCTTCTAGTGCTGAAATCCTGTCTAAAAGTGCTTGAAAATCGGAAGTTAAAATTTGCATCCAATCTCCTATCGAGTCGCGGGTTAAGAAGCCTGCGTCGTTATTAAGTTCAGAAAGATTAACAGGAATTTCGGGAAGATTAGTTAGGTCGTTATAATCTCCGCTAAATCCAGATGGAAGGGTTATGCTATTCCCTTCAGAAATGGTTAAGGTATAGTCGGAAATTGACAAAGTTTGTGGAATTCCGACACCTTGAGGACCTTGTTCGCCTTGTACTCCCTGTGGTCCAGCCGGGCCTACGGGGCCTTGTTCACCTTGTATTCCTTGTGGTCCAGCCGGGCCTGCGGGGCCCTGTTCACCTTGTACTCCTTGTGGTCCAGCCGGGCCTGCGGGGCCTTGTTCACCTTGTACTCCCTGTGGTCCAGCCGGGCCTGCGGGGCCTTGTTCACCTTGTACTCCTTGTGGTCCAGCCGGGCCTGCGGGGCCTTGTTCGCCTTGGACTCCTTGTGGTCCAGCCGGGCCTGCGGGGCCTTGTTCGCCTTGTATTCCTTGTGGTCCAGCCGGGCCTTCGGGGCCTTGTTCACCTTGTATTCCTTGTGGTCCAGCCGGGCCCTCTCCATTGCCAGAAGATAGTGCATAAAGTGCATAAGGCACACTCAACAACTCCTGTGTTGTCTCGATAGGAACTGAGAGATTGCCTAAATCAATAGTAGTTGTCAAAAAAAAGGAACCTAACGCCCAATCGATATCTGAAATGGCGCCAGAAACAATAGTACCACTGCCAATTTGTATGGTAAACAACCCGTTAGCATTGGTTTGTGCAGTATGAAGTTCCTTAAACATCAGAGCACCATCTAATCCATGTGTAATAGTAACCGTCACACTTATGGTATTATTGGTGACTAACTCATTACTATGGTTGCGCACTACTGCTTGGTATGTAAACTTGTGCGGGACTTGAGCGTAAACACTCAAACCAATACAAACAAATGCAAAGAAAAAGAAAAATCTTTTCATAGTGATATTTAAATTTTATTGTCGTACTTTTACTATTTTAAAACTTTTCAAAAGGTGTGTACCCTCTGACAAGGTTAACAAATAAGTTCCCGTAGCATAATTTGAGAGATCAATCAATGTTTGCAACTCCCAAACATTAACTTTTGACAAAAGCTTTCCATTTTCGTTATAAATCTTAGCTTCGAGCTTACGATGGGAAAGGTCAAAATTGGTCAACGAAAGTTGTATAATTCCAATGGTAGGATTAGGATAAGCCACCGCATTCAACTCTATTCCGAGGCAGTTCTCGATAAGTGTTGCGATTTGGTAAGTTTGTTGCACACCTTCAGAGACAGTATTAAGATTATTTCCAGAATGTGTCACGGCAATTTGTCCTACCGAGTAGGAGACCGAACCAGAGCTACTCGAGGCATCGCCACCTGCAGAAACGATAGCTGTTTGTGCGCTAAGGAATAGTGATTTTCCCAATATAAACACAAACAAAAAGAGAAAAATTCTTTTCATAATTTACAGAGTATTAAACTTATCCCACCTAAAAATGCATTTTATACACCTTAAGGAAAAAGATTGCAAAAATACATTATTATCTTAATTATTATCTTAAAATCGAAAGATAAATTTCCTAATTACATAAAAAAGTTCCAAGTAATCTGGATGTAAAAAAAGGAAAAGATAGAATTAGGAATTTCAACAATAGAAGGCCCAAGTATCTATGATTTTAACTCAGCGCACAAAACAATTTCTAGATTGTATAACTTATGGATGGGCAAAAAGTATCACTATTTCAGAGGGGGAGAGAATATTTTTGTTCAACATTATAGAATAGCCTAATATTTTGGTGGCGGCGCGGAGAAGAGGTGCATCGGAGCCAGTACGTGCTACGCCGCCCAGAAAACAGAGACGTTCAGTGCATCGTGTTAGGGATAGTAGCGGTTATGAGCGCCGGTTTGGGTATTTGGAATGTTGGATTTAGAGTTTTAATTTTGAAATTTGGGAAAGATTGGAGCGATGGAAGTAGGCGCGAAATTTGAGCGGATAGCCCGACGGCGAGCGGGTGGATTTTGTGCGGCAGGAAAGAGCCGGAACACCCAAATAAAAATAAAAAAAGAGATGAGAAATTCAAATAAAATTCATATCTTTGCAGGTTGTAAAAAAACGATTTACAGATGTTGAACATTAGCGGAATAGTAACGACATTAAACGAAGAGCATAATATTGCTGAAACTATAAAATCTCTACAACAAGTTTGTAATGAAGTGATTATAGTTGACTCAAATAGTACAGACCGAACTGCAGAGATTGCAGAAAGTATGGGAGCAAAAGTTTATTTTCAAGATTATTTGGGTGATGGAATCCAGAAAAATGTTGCATTGAAATATGTTACCAATGCTTGGGTTTTGAGTATTGATGCCGACGAGCGTCTGACGCCAGAGTTAGTAGAGGCAATCAAGAATATTGACTTTGAGCAAACGCCGTACGATGGTTTTGCGGTTCGTCGCCGAAACCTGATTGGGAGTCGTTGGGTAAAGAGCTGTGGCTGGTATCCGGATTATTTAGTTCGTTTGTATCGACACGAGAAGTTGCGTTTCCGTGATGTGAAGCAACACTCTTCCGTTCCAGAGATTAACACTACGAAATTGAAGGCCGATTTGCTACATTACCGTTACAACAATTGTGGCGAGTTGTTTTCCAAACCCGCACGCAACTATAGTACACGTGGTGCAAAAATTCTATACTTACAAGGGAAACGAGCATCTGCTTTCACGCCTTTTTTTCACGGAGCTGCAGCCTTTATCAGCAACTACTTCTTCCGTGGCGGCATATTAGGTGGCGTTGATGGTTTCACATTAGCATTAGCATTATCTTGCAATAGTTACATGAAATATGCAAAACTTCGTGAGTATCAGACCGACCCCGAGGTTTTGAAAAAAGAGGATTTTACAAAAGTTTGGTAAAAAAGGGAAAGATGCACAAGCCGTTAGCCGAAATTCTTCGTCCTAAAAACTTGGACCAATATATTGGCCAGCGCCATTTGGTTGGTGAGGGTGGAATTTTGCGGCGGGCTATTGAAGGGGGCAAAATCCACTCTATGATTTTGTGGGGTCCACCAGGTGTGGGTAAAACTACCTTAGCGCTTTTGATGGCAGAGTTGGCAGACGCCGATTTTTATATGCTCAGCGCTATCAACTCTGGAGTAAAAGAGATTCGAGAAACGATTGACAAAGCCAAGAAAGGAGGACGTACCTCAATACTCTTTATTGATGAAATTCACCGATTCAGCAAATCGCAACAAGATTCCCTTTTGGGTGCGGTTGAACAAGGGGTTATCACCCTTATTGGTGCCACTACTGAGAATCCTTCGTTCGAGGTAATTTCTCCACTTTTATCAAGATGTCAAGTATATGTTTTAAAAAATCTTACAGAAGATGAATTAAAACAAATTATAACTACAGCCATAGCCCATTTAGAGGAGGAACGTTCGGTAAAAATTGTGGTTCAAGAGAGTGAGGCATTGCTTCGGATTTCGGGTGGTGATGCACGAAAACTGATCAATGCGATTGAGTTATCTGTAAATTACGCACCAGAAATTTCAGGCGTTCTGACGCTCACAAACGAAAGCGTAAAACAGTGCATTCAGAAGAACTTAGCCATTTACGACAAACAAGGGGAAAACCATTACGACATCATCTCGGCATTTATCAAATCGGTGCGCGGTTCCGACCCGAACGCGGCGGTTTATTGGTTAGCGCGAATGCTTTCTGCAGGAGAAGACCCCCTATTTATTGCGCGCAGATTGATTATCTTGGCTTCTGAAGATATAGGCATTGCTAATCCGAATGCACTTTTACTTGCAAATAGTTGCTTCCAGGCTGTCCACCAAATTGGCATGCCAGAAGCACGCATCATTCTTTCAGAAACCACAGTTTATTTAGCATCATCACCCAAGAGCAACTCTACCTACTTAGCCATTAACGAAGCGATGGATTGGGTCAGTAAAACTGGCGACCTTCCCGTGCCGTTACATATTCGCAATGCGCCCACCCAGCTGATGAAGAAGTTAGACTACGGCAAAGATTACAAATATGCACACAACTACGAAAACCACTTTATAGAGCAGGAGTTTCTTCCTGATGCTATTCGTGGTAAGAAGTTTTATGAGCCGCAAAACAACGCAAGAGAGAACGAGTTGCGGAAATATCTAAAAAATTGCTGGAAAGAGAAGTATCAATATATAATTATCTTTATTGTTGCATTATTTTCGTTATTTTCGCAGAAACTCCAAGCGCAAGATATCCACTTTTCGCAATTTTACAATGCCCCTTTATACCTAAACCCTGCGGAAACTGGTGCCATTCAAGGTGTTTTCCGCGCCAGCCTGCACCAACGCACACAATGGCTATCGGTTACCAAGCCATACGCTACAGTCTCGGGAAGTTTTGACCTTCCGGTATATAAAAATAAAAAGTACAAATTTCTCTTCGGATTAGGTGCATTGATTAATAACGACCGCTCGGGAGATTCAGAGTTCAATGCCTTTGACGCGGGACTATCGCTATCCTTTCTCAAAAGTTTTGGTTGGAGAAGTCAATTTCGAATTGGCGTAGGCGTATCTGGAAATTACACTCAGAAATCACTAAACTACGCTAAGTTACACTTTGACGAACAATTTCAGAACGGATATTTCAATCCTGAAATTCCAGTTACAGAAATCTTTGGAAACAACAAAATTGGTTACTTTGATTTAGGATTAGGTGGCACTATTTGTTACTCACCAGCTAACAAAACTGAAATCACGGTTGGAATTGGTGTTTTTCATCTCACACATCCTAATCAAACCTTTCGAGACGGCATTTTTCTACATCCCATCAAATATGCACCCTATATAACCTCACGAATTGCGCTCACGAACGAACTGACACTATCGCCAATGGTTTATACCGCTTTTCAGGGAAACTTCAAAGAGATTACATTTGGGAGCAACATTGAATATGACATTAATAAAAACAGATACACCACTTGGGTAACTGTAGGTGGAGGTCTCTTCTACCGATGGAACGATGCCATTATCCTCAATATGTTTTTAGATTGGAAACATCTTCGTTTCAGTTTTAGCTACGATATAAACATCTCGACCCTCATGCCAGCATCTCATGCTCGAGGAGGTTTTGAGTTATCACTTCGATATATTTTTAGAAAATCTGCTATCCGAAAAATTGGCAAAGAACCTTGTCCGTTCGAAATAATGTAAAATGAAAAAGGGAATTCTTCTACTTTGTTTCACGTTATGTTTGGGGATTTTCTACGGACAAGTCCCAACCACAAACGCAAACTTCAAGCAGCAGCAACAAGAGTTTATTCGGAAGGCACAGCAACCCATTACCATAGAGATGCTTCCCAGAGAGATAAACACTCAATATTCTGAATATAAGGGAGTTTTACTTCCCGATTCCCTTTTCTATTTCAACACCATGCGTACCAACGGGACAGAAAATACAGATATGATTTTCGGTGTTCATTGGACAGCAGACATCTACTTTTCTCACTTAGGAGAATATGGATATAGCAAAGCTTACAGAATCAGTAACACCTTGAACAACAATAAATTTTACAATACAAACTTCACTCTTGATTCAACAGGAAACACACTTTTTTTTGTTCGCACGCACAAAAAAGCAGAAGAGCCCAAGGGAAAGATTTGGCTCAGTTATAAAATTGCTGGGGAGTGGGAAAAACCACAAATATTACCTACAACCATCAATTTGGAGGGTTACAACAACAACTTTCCGCACTGGGTTGATATGGAAGATTATGGTATTCTTTATTTCTGCTCTGATCGTCCTGGGGGTGAAGGTGGTATGGATATTTGGTATTCAATTGTAAGAGACGGACGATTTGAACATCCTATTAATGCGGGACCTATTATCAATACCGAAGGTAATGAGATTACACCATTTTACGATAAAAAACGAGCTATTTTGTATTTTAGTTCAGATGAACATATCGGCATTGGCGGCTACGACATCTTTTATGCGGAGGGAGCGATGTCGCAGTGGAGCTCTCCGAGCAATATGGGAGTTCCTATCAATTCGGAAGATAACGACATCTACCTAACGATGAACAAAGATGGAATGAGCGGTTACCTCTCCTCTAATCGTCCGAATAAAGTTTTTGGCGAAAACAACAAATGTTGCAACGACCTTTACAGCTTTCGTTACGACTTAAAGCAGAACAAATTAGAAGAAAAAAAGGACACACTAATAGTTCCTTCAAAACCTGCAATAGAGAGTATTCCTCTACTACTTTACTTTGACAATGACCAGCCAGAGCCCCGCACCACTCGACCCACTACGCAGCAAACGTACGACAGAACATTTTTAGAATATATGAGCCGAGAAACGCTATATATTCAGAATTGTAGAGACAGCCTTGAGGCTACCGAAATGCAGAGATTTTTCCGTAACATAGTAGCGGGCGGCTATCAACAGTTGATTCGTACAACAGAAGAGATTCTCACACACCTACAAGCGGGCGATACGCTCACACTTACCATTTACGGTCACGCCAGTTTGCTTCACAACAGCAACTACAACCTGCACCTTTCAGAAAGAAGAATACACTCACTTCTCAACTTCTTCCAAGAATATAAAAATGGCGCACTCCTTCCCTATCTTACTGAAAATGGGAATGGACAACTTCGTTTTATAACCATTCCGAAAGGCAGTAATGAGTCGGCAGAAAAAAGAGAAGAAAAAGGTAAAACATCAAGTATTTACACGCTTTCAGCATGTAAAGAACGAAAAATTGAGATTCGGAGCATAGAAATTTCACCTGCAAAGAGATAATTTGGGGAAGACAACACGAAAGGAGTAAAAATACTAGTCCCAAAGAGTCTCTAATCACGATGATATTGATGATACCGATCCTCGCTGTGTTTCGACTCACTATCACCCAAAACCAATAAAATTAAAATTCCTAATAGTGGAGAGGTAAACCAAAACAGCAAAAGTGAAACCCATACACTTCTACCTCTACGTCTAGCCATACGAATCGGAATGTAAATATAAAGTAAAAATAGAAGTAAAAATAGAATTAAAAAGGCAAAAATTAGCGATACAATAATTACTTGGTTATCATACATATTTCAAAACATTTATAATCAACAACTTATCATTCTATCCATTAGAAAAAATCACTATTTAAAACTATCTTTTCCATTGGTCAGCCATTCCAACGAAAAATTATAGAAAACCATCTCATACACATCAGAGTTTTCAGATGTTTCCTCCACATAAAGCCCAATAGTATTATCAGGAAGTACGCACAACGAAGAATAAGCCGAATTACAAGGCACAATACAACGTCCTATAGGCCAACTACTTCCTTCATCGTAACTTAAATAAACCGAAACATTTTCCCGTTTATCTCCCGAGGGAAGTGAATGGAGCAGACGATTTTTACTTTTATCACAAGTTACTGAAGATAAACGAATTATATCCCCATTACAGGCAGGAGCGTCTAAGTCGTTCCAAACGGAAAGTGTTGAGTTCCAAGTAACGCCCCCATCCTTAGAAAATGTATAACGACGATAATTAGCGTAACGCACACTCATTAAAATCGTTCCATCTTCAAGTTCCACCACTTTTGCCTCATCGCCTCCTACGGCAGCACATTGCGAAAGTTGCCAAGTTGCGCCGTTATCGTCAGAATAAACCAAATAATTATTGAGCGAATAGGCTTGATTTTCGCGCACAGCGGCGACAAACATCAAACGACCTAACGAGGTTTGTAAGCCATTTCCAGAGGCAAAGAAGGAGGAAAGCCAAGTAGATCTAATTGAATCTTTACAATTCTTTCCAAATATAAAATTCGTAATATCAACTGGTTTCGACCATGTTTTACCATTATCAGAACTTCGGGCAATATATGAGTGCATCGGTTTTTCTGCTGTTGAGTTCCACAATCCGACACCACCAACAAACGCGGCAATGAGTTCATTCTTAGCATTTCCGCGCACCAAAGCGCAGTCTCCGTACCCAAATAGGGAATCACCCGCAACAATAGTAATCGGTGGCGACCAAGTTTTACCATTATCATGACTAATGTTACAAAGAATATCAATATCTGCAGGAAGGTCACTATTCGACCTTTTCCGTTTATCAGTTGCAGCCACAAGAGTTCCTTCGTCCGTAGTAATCAGGGCTGGAATTCTGTAACGCAGCGAGTTATAGTCACCAGGATGATAGAGAACCGTGCGCGACAGCACCACTTCACGACAAGCGTAAGGAATATTCTTTGGCAAAAGAAAATCACCATCTTGGGTAGTATAACTATGGAGTGCACAGCATAAAATTGCCCCTTCAGGTGCCGACATTGACACATTGCCAACCACCCACAGATAAAGCGTATCATCTTCGACCGAAAGATTAAGAGTAGATGTAACAAACTGATTTTCAGGATTTATTTCTGAAATTAGTGAATATTCAGCCACCTTCCTTCCATCAAATCTTACATTTTGGGGTGTAGAATAGACTGATAATTTTGAAATTAGAGAAGCGGAACTATTGAGATTAAAGACAACTTTTTCTAACTGATTTTCAACATCTTGAGGAACGACAACAATCTTCAGCAGCAGTTCATTTTCACTTCCAGAACCCACCAAACGATTTTCAGGGTAAAGGTGAAAAAATTGAGCAAAAAGGAATGTGGGGAGAAGAAAGAGAGCAAGAAATAATAACCTACACATAATCAAGCAATTATTTCAAATATCTACGACTAAAAAGATTATATTTTACAATACAATAAAGTGCGCGGAAACCATCTCTCCAACCGATTTTCTTTCCCTCTTCGTAGGTTCTTCCGTAATAAGAAATTCCCACTTCATAAATTCGTATTCCTTTAAAACGAGATAATTTAGCTGTAACTTCAGGCTCGAAGCCGAAGCGTTTCTCTTTGAAATAGATTTTCTTCAAATAATCAGCTTTCACCAACTTGTAGCAAGTTTCCATATCTGTCAAATTAAGATTCGTGAACATATTTGAACAGAATGTAAGGAACTTATTTCCAAAAGAGTGGAAGAAAAAGAGAATTCGATGAGGATTTCCTCCTAAATAACGAGAACCGTAAACCACATCAGCAAATCCATCTATTACAGGTTTCAACAAGAGATTATATTCTTCGGGATCATATTCTAGATCAGCATCTTGCACAACGATATAATCGCCAGAAGCCTCCTCAAAGCCGCGATGAAGCGCTGCCCCCTTTCCCATATTTTGAGCCTGGTCGAAATAGTGGATTTCCACCTCTTTATGATTTTCAATATAATCAAGAATAGCTTGTTTGGAATTATCTTTAGAACAATCATTTACAATAATTATCTCCTTAGAAAACCCACCTATCAACTGTACATTAATCACCTTATCCAAAATCAAATGGATAGTTTTTTCCTCATTATAAACTGGAATTACGACAGAAAGCTTCATCACATAATTTTTAACGCTGCAAAGATAAAGATTTTTTTGTAGTTTTGCAAACGATAAAATCGGCATCTATTTTTGATATAGAACATTCACTATCAACAACAAAACATTTTTACAAATTACAAAAACACTCATATTTTCTTCCACAAAAGAGCAATCAGAAATAAAAGATTTACTAACGGAACCCGTAAAAACATGTAAGGGTTTCAGCAAAGCCAAACAAATAATGACAGGAACAGAAAAAAATAATCCGACAGAGTTGCAACGCACCGCCATTATTGGCAGTGGAACTTGGGCAACAGCAATTGCTAAAATTCTCAACGAAAACGCAGTAGAATTTTCTTGGTGGATACGAGAAGATAAAATTGCCAGAAGTTTGCAACAGCGCGGTCGCAATCCCCTCTATTTAAGCTCTGTAAAACTATCAATGAATACCATTCACGTCAGCAGCAACTTGAATGAAGTGATTGAGAACTCCGACAATATCATACTTGTTTTACCTTCTGCGTACATTTCCAGTACATTCAACACTATTGAACCAGAAAAATTTAAAGGTAAAAGAATAATTATTGCCTCTAAAGGTATTGTTGCTGAAACACAACAATTAATCTCAGACTACTTTAAGTCTCGTTTTGCACTAACAGATAAAGATATTGCAGTAATTTGTGGAGCTTCACACGCAGAAGAGATTGCACAAGGAAGGCTTACTTTTCTTACCATTGCTACAGAAGAAGAAAGTTTTGCCCTTAAAATCAAAGAGTTGTTTAATAGTCCGTATGTAAAACTAACCACCAATCAAGATATGATTGGCTTGGAATATGCAGTTACACTCAAAAATATCTACGCATTAGGAGCTGGAATCTATATCGGTTTGGGCAATGGCGACAATCTGATTGCCACTTATATGGCAAATTGCATTCGCGAGATGAAATATTTCTTTGAGCAGATACATCCAGAAACACTCCCCCACCTTGCCGAATCGAGTTATATTGGCGACCTTTTAGTAACAGCCTATTCACAACATAGTCGCAACCGCACATTTGGTCATCTTATTGGAAAAGGAGTCAGCATTTCGGTTGCTCATTTAGAACTCAAAATGGTAGCTGAAGGCTATTATGCTTGCGCTTGTATTCAGAAACTGATTGATGAAAAAGGAATTGAGATGCCAATCGTCGAAAGTATATATAAGGTTCTTTATCAAGACTATAACGTTACTGAAACGATGCAGGCACTTTTGGAAACATTTAGGTAACACTCAATATTTTACCCTAAATAAAAACCGCACGTTGAATTGTCAGCGTGCGGTTTTTAATATTTGAAAATGTATAACTACTTCAATTTACTATTTATAAATTCCATTAACTCCTCCTTATTAGAAGAGAATGTCAATATACTTACACATTCGTAGTAGTTGTTAGAATCGACGCAAGCATCGAAAGCAAATTTGAGAAATTCCACTTTAGAATCTTCAAAGGAAAAACAATTAGCCATCTGCTTAATATGCACTGTTTTAAACATCTTATCACGACTTCTCACAATCAATTTTGCCATCTCAAGACGATTATCTTCAAAAGATTCTTTACGAATTGACTGACACATATCATTAACCTCTTCTGAAAGATACACCAAAGGTTCTGGGGGAGTAACTGGAGGTACAGGTGCAGGTACAGGTACAACGACAGGAGTAGGTGGTGTAGGCAAATGAGCCTGATGATTGTGAGGAGGAGTAGAATGACTCGGCACATGCCCATGATTTGGCGACTGCGGATGACCACTATTCGGATGTTGACTATGATGAGGTTCGCCTGGTTGTGGGCCCTGATGTGGGTGGTGATGTGATTCATACATCGGTGTAACCATTACTTTTCTAGTTCTTTCATTATATGATACTACATACTTTTCAACCTCCATCTGCGGATCTATCTTCAAGTAAACTCTATCATTTACAGGATGTTTTACTACAACATAAACATCGTGTGAACGAAATTGTAAATCATTGATTATAACTAAATTCTGAGGTTTTCTATTAATATTGCGTCCATCAACCGAAACATAAAATTGTTCATTTCTTTCTGCATAAAAATGGAGTGTACAACTTCGTTGATGTTGTGAATGACGGTTCGGATGTTGATTATGTTGAGATGGTTTTCCTTTAGGTGTACGATTATTGGGATGATATTGTGCCATAGTAAGCGGAATAATCAACATCAATAAAATAGCAAAAAGCGTTCTTTTCATATCCATTTAAGTTTAAAATTATAGATTAAATTTACAATGCATTGTTTTAAAATGACTCGTTGTAATTAGTAGGGTTTAATCATTATTACCCAAAATCATTATTGAATCATAACTTTCCGAATAAATACCTCACCACTTGAGAGTGAAATTCTAAGTATATACAATCCACTCAACAAATTAAGAGTATTAATAGTTACATGGTCATCATTTACATCATATTGATCAATGATGCGTCCTTCCATACCCAATATCTCTATTCTCCTAACATTTTGTTGTGAGACAACATTTACAAAATCGTGAGCTGGATTAGGAAAAATTACAACATTATTATCATCAACATTATGAATACCAACAGATTGAACATTCAAGATTTTCATTACACTTGAGGCTGGAGCATATTGGGAATTACCCGGTTGAGAAGCAGTAATTATTGTCAAACCCTCGCTATGAAGGGTCATCAAATTTCCCATGATAGTAGCGACCGTTTCATCACTGCTTGAGAATTGCACAGGCAAACCAGAAGTGGATGCTGCTGCCAGAATAATGGGAGAATCTTCCAAAGTAAAATTCAACTCCTGTTCCCATAGAATTGTTTGCTGTTGAAGTCCAACAACATCTGTCACTGTCAAAATCTTAACAACTTCTGGCGCAGGATTCCAACTATCGTTACCAGATTGTGAAGCAGTAATAAGTGTTACACCCTCACCTACTAATATGAGTTGATTTCCATTCACAGTAGCCACCGTTTCATCACTGCTTGAGAATTGTACAGGCAAACCAGAAGTAGCAACTGCTGTCAGAATAACGGGAGATTCTTCCAGCATAAAGTCTAACTCTTGTTCCCACAAAATTGTTTGCGATTGTTGCACAATAGAATCTGTAACAGTAAGAATTTTTGATATTGTCGGGGCTGGATTCCAGGTTGTATTACCGGGTTGCGCAGCAGTAATAATTGCATATCCCTCGCCCACTAAGGTAAGTAGATTTCCATTCACTATAGCCACATTTGTATCACTGCTTGAGAATTGTACGGGTAATCCAGAAGTGGCTGTTGCCTCCAAGATAAAGAACTGATCTGACAAGTCAGCATTTAATGTTTGTGGCCAAGTAATCGTTTGGTTGAAGGTAGTATTTGCATATTCGTAGCAACCAATATCAGCACGGGTATTTCCACAACGTGGATTTCCATCCATATCGGTAGCAGGCACAAAAGCGATAAAAGCCGTATTAGGGTCACCTGCATCTATCAATGGGGAGTTTGGAAGCAAATGCCAATCTGCAATAATATTAGAACGGTCTGACAGGTTTGGATTTGCTCCTACCATTACGGAAGGTGACACAAATTGATTTCCTAATGAATCCAACATAATATTGGTGGAGTCACTATAAAAAGTATTATCAGCAGCTATAAGATTTGCCGCACAATAGGCGTATGGGAAAGTAAAATTAGTGTTATAGGAAAAGTGGGAAATTGAGTTATTTAATTTGTTATTGTACAATATAGTATTTCGAACAACAGCAGCACGCTGTGATCTGATGCCACCTATCGCATTTGTATGGGTTGATTGCGCCCAATTGTTAGCCACAATACAATTAGTAATATGCAAATAGCCTGACTGATATGGATAATTATTAGATGATGTATATGTTCCAGAATTAGCACCAATACCCCCAGCAACCGCTAACCCATGCATAGAGATTGCGCTATTATTAGCCACAACGCAACCAATCAGGTGCGTAGAAGCGCCAGAACCATTAACGCCCCCAACAATAGCA
The DNA here is from genome assembly GCA_023413895.1 of Bacteroidota bacterium. Lineage (GTDB taxonomy): Bacteria > Bacteroidota > Bacteroidia > Bacteroidales > WCHB1-69 > JAEZOU01. The sequence continues at coordinate 20,376 of JAEZOU010000024.1, forward strand.
ACATAATCGGAGTTGGGAGATGATGTTCGTGTATTATTAACCACATTGTCAATAATTTTAGAATTAACAATTGTCCACTGCGAACTTGTTGTAGAGTATTCGTTTGAACCATGTACAAGAATAGCACCCGCTTTAGCCATATCTCCAGAGGCAATATTTTTGGAAATCTCACAATCTATAATAGAAACTTGCAAGTTAGCATTAGCACTATTCCGGTCACAATAGATTCCCCCACATACAGAACCCACGTTTTCGGTTATCACGCAACGTGAAAAAGTAATCGTCCATGTTGCAGCTTCTTCTTTGTGAAGATACACACCACCATTAGTTTGATTATTAAATATTTTACTATCTAACACTTGTATATTTAATGTATTAGTATTGAATTCAAATCCACCACCTGGATTTCCCGCAACTATACAATTAGATATTCTACAATCAGTAGAAATATAGAGACCAGCATTAACAGCGCCTGTTAGATAAAAGCCATTCAAATCTGTATTGAAAGAAGAAAGATAAGTATAATTACCAAGATAATAACTTCTAACACCAACTGCGTGATTATAAACCGATTGTGCATCTACAATAGAGTAAGTAGAGTCTGTAAGAGCGGGACGCTAGCACAGATAGTTTTCCGTTCCAGAAAATCCTCCATATACGTGGAATTTTGCGTAAAGAGTAAAAGGTTGATAAACTCCTGTTGCTACAAAAATCGAATCATTATCTTCTACTGTAGCACAATCTATTGCAGCATTAATTGTTGCTTTTGCAGTAGCCCACGTCAAGCCATCATTACTATCATCTCCTTGATTAGAAACAAAATAGGTTGTTTGCGCAGAGAGCATTATCGAAAATAGGAGAACAAATATAGAGGTAAAAATTGATTTCATAAAGGGTTATATTTCATCAGTTAAAATTTCAAGTATAACACGTACAACATCAGATTTACCAATAGAAGCTATCGCTCCATTAATATTTGATGCCAATTTTTCATTTAAGCATAATTGTCTTATTAGGTCATTCACAAAGGATAGATCCGTACCTCCATTTAATGAAATAAGATTAGAGACACGCATAGGAATCAAAATTTGTCTAAACAGTATAAAATTAATGAAAAACAAAATCAAAAATCCACACATTCAACACTCACTTTTTTTTTTGCAAAAATAAACATTTTTTTTAAAGCACAAACCACAACAATAACTTTAACGTTTATTAAGAAAATAAAACAATTAAACATTAAAAGAAAAATAACACCAGAACCTTCTGGGAGTTATTTAGATAACACTCAATATTTTACCCTAAATAAAAACCGCACGTTGAATTGTCTGCGTGCGGTTTTTAATATTTGAAAATGTATAACTACTTCAATTTACTATTTATAAATTCCATTAACTTCTTTTTATCAGAAGAGAATGTGAGTGCATTTACGCATTCATAATAGTTGTTCGGATCAACGCAATAGGTAAAGGCGAATTTTAGAAATTTCAATTTAGAACTATCAAAAGTCAAACAATTAGCCATCTTTTTAATATGTGATGCTTTAAATAGTTTTCCTTTACTTTTTACTATTAACTTTGCCATTTCTATCCGATTATCGTCAAACCCCTCCCTTTTAATTGTCTTACACATCTCATTAACCTCTTCCGAAGAGCACACCGGAGCAGGAGGTGCAACAGGAGGCACTGCCGGACCAACATGTGTGGGTGGTTGTGGACCTTGATGTGGATGATGATGCGATTCATACATCGGAATAACCTTTAGCGCCCGAGTTCTTTCATCATACGACACCACATATCTCTCCATTTTAATCTGAGGAACTATTTTGAGATTAACTCGTTCATTCGCAGGATGTTTTAAAACTATTTGTACATCACACAATTGATTAGGAAGATTATGAATTTTCACAATATTTTGTGCTTTTTTATTGATACTACGTCCATTAATATTCACCCAAAATAGTTCGTTATTTTCGGCTGTAAAAATTACTGTACATTTTTTTACAGGAGAAGATGAATGTACATGCGGGCGATTATTGGGATGGTGTTGCGCCATAGTAAGCGGAATAATCAATGCCAACAAAATTACTAAAAGTATTCTTTTCATATCCTTTAAAGTTTAAAATTAGAGATTAAGATTACAATGCATTGTTTATTATAGAGACAAGTTATTTCTGATGCGGTTTAATTTTACTATAGCAAAAGCATCAGCGCATACTATTCTGTAAATTACAGCATTCAGTAATTAAGTTCTTATAAATCATACTTTGTTACCACCGAACTGTGAAGAGTCTCTTTAAACTTCTTCGTTCGCCAATGGACAATAAGCCCTGCTTGCACGGAGCAATTAGAGAGCCGCGAGGGTTTGAACGCTGTCAGCACATCGGAGCAAGCCGCATAAAGTGTAACGGCACGCAAATGGAGTCCTAAAGAAACCCCCAAATTGGCAAAACTTCTTTTCTTGATTGTATATGCCACTCCCAATTCTAAAGTTTTGCCATAAAATCCTGAATAGGCTACCGTTAGCGAAGGGTTAAACCATTTTCCTATAAATTCACCTTGTGCCAGAAGTGAGAATTTATGGTTTTTATTCAACTGTGCATCAAACTGAGCATAGATCTTCGGATTTAGCATCGTATTATAAGCCGCTATTACAGAATCATTTAACGGAAAATACCCCACAACGGAATCCAGTACCTGATTCAAGTACTCCTCATCATTGAACAGATGTTCGAGTTGTGTTTCTGTCACACCTTCAAATTGGAGGAAACCATCATTATAGAAACTACCGTTATCCACCAATGCAGAGGTAAGTTCAATACAATTGCTTTTCCAACGGATAAAGCCGAGGTCACGCACACCGAGGTTCACACTGAATATAGAATCGATTTCGTAACGAAGTGCCAAATCGACAGCGCCGCCCACGTTTCGGAAGAGATTTCCTGCACTAAAACCTGCAAAATCAAAGCCTATTGTATCTGTAGAGAGTTGATAAGGAAAAGGGAGAGACGCATTTATTGCTGCATCATAATGCATTCGCAGTGCATAGGTTTCTGGGTGCGTATAGAGATCGGCGGCAAGTGTTTTCGTTTGCAAATTAGCAGAACCGAACAGCAACTTCGGACGTACGCCCAAAGTGAAACCCAATGGCAACTTATACTGCACTCCGATGCCATACTCTTGGTAAGCGGTCACATTGGCCTTAAGCGCCAGATGTGCAGGATGTTCATCTCCCAAATATGCCATATTCCCCTGCAACAGCAAACCAAACAAATCTTTTGAATAAGCTGCATTTATATCCGCACGGAAACGAACATCAAAAGAGAGAAATAGTTCGCGATTAACACGAAATCCGAAGCCGAGCAAATTAATATTTGTATTAAAAGAGAGCCAATTTTCCTCCTTCAACTTTTTGAGGAACTGCTCCGTTTGAATTGAAACCGGATATCCTTCGGCATCTCTAATAAAAATGTCATTGTATGGCAAGAAGGCGTTGTAAACCTGAGCATTGATTCCACTCAAGGCCGGAAGTGCTATATATGCATCGTGGTAGTAAGGCAACGATGGTGAATAATAACTTCGTAGCGGATTTGACCAGGAAAAGTTCAACATTGCATCTGATTGTGCCCAAAGTTGTGAAGAACACCCCAACAATAAAACAAAAAAGAAGATTTTTATCTTTTTCATAACTTTCACCTCCTATTTTTGGGTTATTAAATTAAGATTTGTTTTGGCAGAGATTCGAGCGCGCAAAGTCTGGCTTGTCTGAACAGAGATTTGGGAATCGGAATCCACTTTTGCCCCAAAAATCATATAAGGACACTCAATCAAGCGATTCAGTTCCTCCATATCAGAAACTGTAACAAAAACAGGCTTACAAATTGTGGGCGTTTCCCAATAGCAAGCGGACAGCAACTCTGGAGTGGAAAATGCGGAATCGACAATTTGGTAATTCTCATCACAGAAATACAACTGGCCTGACAAGTCAAATGGCAAACCGTTTTCAAAAGCGATTCGGAGGGTGATATCCTGCAACTCATCTATATTAGGAAGAGCATTCCAATTCATATTGAGTGTATCGACAAAAGAAAAATGATTAAAATCAACTTTGAACGGAATAATCACCTCTGCTTTTAAGTTGATAGAGGAATTTTTATCGATGTGAATCATGCCCGACTCAAAACCTTGTGGATTAATAATAGCTTCCCCCGAAAGTTCAATTTTATTATAATCTGGATAGATATGGATAGAAGAATTAAGGTTCACCTCTTGTTCGAAAAAGGCATTGCTTGCGGGAATTGTAATCGTAGTAGCTGCTGGAATGAACGATGCTGCTGGATGATTTGCACCCGTAAGAGCTGCCACTTGCATATTACACAAGCCTTCAATACCAAAACTATTTTGCGATGACAAAATGAGTTGAGGTTCAAAAACTTCAATACTTCCTCCCAAGCCGTTCAAATTCAGGTCGAAATCCACAGATTGTTCAAAAGGAAGAGAAAAGGCAGCTAAGTATCCTTCCAATTCTCGCAATGAGATTTCTGAAAGAGAGAGGTCAATATCAATAGAAAGATTAGGCTGAAAGTTATAATCAAGGAGCGAAACTTCGGCAGACAAATCAAAAGCAATCTCATCCGTATTGGGAGTATATATAGAGCATCCAGAAAGGTCTAACGTTTGCGTACCGGTATCATCATTTATAGAAAAGGTCCACACAAAGGGAGTATTATCCGGACGTAAAATTTCTGATGTAGAGATGGTTACAGAACCTGAAACTGGAAGATTAAGAGCAAGATCTATATTCAAAATTGCAGAATCTATAGCTGCACCTTTCAAAACAACATATTCATTTTCAAGAGGAAATGTAAAATTGTGCGAAAAGGTAATTGCAGGCAGTGTATCTAGAAAATCAGAGATATCAAATCCTGGAATATCTGAAATATCAGGCAATTCTGGAAGAGGGACTAGTGTAGAACCATGAATATCTGCACCAGCAAAGGTCAAATATTGATCTGCCGTCACTAACTTTTCAAGTTCCATTACATATTTAAGATTAATCACATCATCATCATCCACAAACAGATAATCATTCTCTTCCATCTTATTCAGCATATCTTCAATGGAATATTGCACATCAGCCACAGGAATACCCCAACATCCTGAAACATCAGTTGATTCCAGACGTGAAAAATCAAGAAAATTGTCATCACAAGCCGTCATTGACAACAGCAAAACAGAAAATAGGAAATAAAAACTCTTTTTCAAAGAATTTAAATAGAAAAATTCTCTCATCATATAAAAAAAATCAAAAAACAAAATACATTTATTTAATTATCAACATTTTAGAAATATAAATTACATTGGCAAATATATAAATTTTCTCTAAAAACAATTATTAAAAATTTCCCTTAACCAATTAGGCTTGACAACTAAATATTTTAGAGCACAATTCCGTCCCAAACAAGTATCTCGAAGGGGGGTAAATCGAAAGTGATTTCCGCATCAATATCCAGAGTTTCGTCTGTGATATTGGGAATATGAACTTGTCCTGCAAAAGCGTCTGAAAGTCGAATTTTTCCGTTAATGAATTCTGGGATTTCGAGCATTTTGCGGAGAGTTGTGGTAAGCGTTTGATCCGAGGCAGAGGGATTTCGCAATGCCACCATAGCCTTAGAGCCATTCCACGCCGCCCAACCGTATAAGTTTGCCTTTTCACCATCCCAGGGATTTCCGCCCACCCAATGAGTATCCGCTAGCAGATCTGCATTGGCGCGATGCCAACGGATACAATCTGCCAATTCACGCCACAAGATACCATTATCTTTTTCGGTCATCAATGAATGGTCGAGATAGAGTTCCACCATCGCAGAACCACACGCGAAGGCACAACGCATCTCTTTTATAATTTCGGCTGCAGTATTTGCCAAAGAATCGTCTTCCATAGCCCGCGGCGGATTTACGTTCGCTGTTCCGAAGCCAGAAACGATAAGTCCATGCGTCATCAAGCTGTTGATAGGACATAATGGAGAACCTTGCACAAAGTTCTTATACACCATATAATCGCGGTAAGTGATCCAGCGCTGACGTGTATTTCCTTGATTTCCTATTGTATTCCAATCCGCATCTTGGCGCCATACAGCATCAGCAAAACGGAACCAAAAGGGAGAAGCCCACGTACCGACAGTACAATTGAGGAAAAGGTCACTTCGCAAGTTTCTCAACATAGTTACCAAACGAAGAAAATATTCGGCATCCTCCTCATTTCCTGGTCCAACAGCATTTCCGATATCACTAATTCCATCAAATTTAAAATAGCGCATATCATACTCATCAATCATATACGAACATCTTTCTACAAATGCTTTAAAATATTCATCATTAGAAAGTTGAAAATTATCAATCGACACAGAATGGTGTTTATTCCAAAACGCTAACCGTTGTTGTTTAGAAGCTCCGTAACCACCAACAGGTCCCAACCATGCTCCCAATCCTACATCATATTTTCGGCACAATTGGTCAATTTCTCGGAAGCCATTAGGAAATTTAGGTAGATAGAAATCCCATAAAGAATTGAAATCATCCCAACCATCGTCCCAGACAAAAGCATCAATATGAACGTTGTAAGGATCGAAAAGGTGTTTCTGCCAAGCCTCTACTACTTGCAAACAATCCTCCCGACTCATCCGTTTATCAACAACATTATTTCTACCGATATTAAGTTCATACCAAGAGTTATAATGAATAAACGAGTGCCAAGGTACAGCACGTTCTCGCTCATGATACGTCAAAAATGAGCGGCGGCGCTGTCCTTCGGCAATAGTTCCAACCACCGCAGAGACTTGCCAACTTTCGCCCGCACGAAGAGTTGTCTTCCGAGTCCAAGAACCTTTAACAACAACCCATTCTGCTGTCTTTTCAACCTTATTAATTCCCATTGGGGTTTCTAATCCAGCGAAGATTTTATCGCTTGCAATGGGGGCACCTCGAGTATTTCCGACCACTTGAGGAAGGGGTTCATCAGGTTTCATTTTGTAGTTCATTACCACAACACTTTGAATATCGACATCTTCACTCGAAAACAATTTTAATTCTGTTCTCAAATAATGAGAATGATCTCGCAAAACTGCCTTCCAATGAATAGTTAGAGTTCCATATACAAAAGTTACCTGTAGTTCTACTCCAGGGAGTTGGTCGGAGAGTTTTACGGCATTTGTATCACCAGAAAGTTCCACCAATGAGAGTTTTTTTCTGAGCATTTGAGAAGCGCCTATAGTCGTTCCATCAGCAAATGTAATTAAAAAGATATCAGCAGTTTCTGCTAATCCTAAAACCTCAGAACCAAGAAATCGAAATTGATTATCATCAACAAGAAAATCTGCAGCGAAGAGGTTGTTTGATAGGGTAAACAGATTCTCATTAGCCTCAATTTTGGCTTTACCAGGTTGTTGTTGAGCTGGATAGAGAATTTGAGCTGAAAGTTCTATAATAAATGGAACCAATAATAAAAGTAGCACGATTTTTTTTAACATAAATAAGAATTTAGAAAGATCACGCCTGAACAGAGAAACGGAATTGGGTTGTCGATTCAAATTTTTCTTCAGGATTCAACCATGGATTAGATTGGGGCCAATGATGATGTGGTGAATCTGGAAATTTTTGCGTTTCAATACAGATTGCGCTTTGCTTCTTGTATGCCACTCCCCTCTTTCCGCGCATTTTTCCATCTAAAAAATTACCCGTATAGATTTGCACTCCAGGTTCATCAGTAAAGCACTCCATTACAATACCACTTTCGGGAGATCGGAGAATTGCAGCGGGTACGGATAGATTTCTAGGTTTATTCAAACACCAGCAATGGTCGTAACCATTTCCAATCTTCAATTGAATATCATCAACAAGGATTCGCTCCCCTACTCGATGCGCAGTACGAAAATCGAACGGAGTACCTACAACTGAACGTAATTCGCCAGTAGGAATCAGAGATTCATCAACAGGGAGGAAATAATCGGCAGCAATTTCAAGTTGATGATTCAGAATCGAAAAATTTCCATCACCAGAGAGATTGAAATAGCTATGATTAGTCATATTGATTACCGTTTTTTGAGTTGTTAGCGCTTCTGAATGGATTGTTAGCCCTGACGCATCATCGAGTGTAAAGGTCACAATTACAGAAACTTCTCCAGGGAAACCATTATCTCCATCTGGGCTCACATAACTGATTTTCAACATATTTTCAGAATATGAATCCACCGAAAAGGGTGCATATTGCCAACCATCAGGACCGCCGTGAAGGCAATTTAGACCATTATTTTGGGGAAGTTGGAAACATTTTCCTTCTACATTGAGATTACCGCCTGCAATACGATTTGCGTAGCGACCAATTGTTGCCCCAAAATCTGTAAGATGATTTTCGGGCAGATAATCGGCAAGCGATGAGAAACCATGCACAACATCGCGCACAACACCATCTCTATCAGGAACTTTCAGCGACACAATCCTACCGCCAAAATTGGTAATCTGTACTTGCAAACCTTTCTGAGAACTAAGCGTAAATAATCCTATTTTTTTATCCTTATAGTAAAGCAAATCTGAATAATCTCTAGAGTTCCAATCTTTCATTCTAAAAACATTTTGATGAGGCAAAAATAGAGAAAAGAATTAAAACTTTTTCAATTATCACGCCTCAATAAAAAAAGATACACAACAATTTGTTTGCTACGATTGAGAAATATCAACATAATCTATGAATTGATTCAATCCCAATCGCAAAAAACAGGGAAATTATTACGATACTCTGTTAACCTCTGATAGGAAAGTGTTGCTGTTAGCAATTGTGGGGTATTCGGCTGTGCAGAGATAAGAGGTGTACCCTCGGGAGAGAGAATTTGGGAATCTCCACAATGTGCAACTCCGTTGAAATCAGCACCGATTCGATTGGCAGCCAAGAGATAGGACTGATTTTCGATAGCACGTGCTGTCAGCAATGCATTCCAAGCTCGAGAGCGCGATGCGGGCCAATTAGCTACACAAAGCAAACAATCGTACGCAAATCCGTTTTCTTTATCGTAACGATTACGGCACCAAACGGGAAATCGAAGGTCGTAACAAATTTGCGGACAGAAACGCCAACCTTTATAAGTAAAAACAGATAAGTTCTCCCCTTTTTGAAACGTCATAGGTTCTTTGCTCAGGGGGAAGAGGTGTCTTTTATCATAAAAATCAGTTGTAGCATTAGGCTGTACAAAAAGCAATCGATTATAGAGATTGTCATCTTCGCGAACAGCAACACTTCCCACTACAGCACAACACTTCTCACGAGCCATTTGCTGCATCCATTCCACAATCGCGGGTGCCTCATCTGCCACTTCACAATTCTGCACAGCAAAACCTGTGGCAAACATCTCCGGTAACAGAATTAAATCCACCGAAGAGAGTTGCTGTAAAAGTTCGGCTAAATGTTCTAAATTTCGATTTATTTCTAACCAAAGAACATCATTTTGGACTACTGCAACCTTCAGATTTTCTACGATTTTCTTCATTTTTCAAACTTAATAAAGAAAATTATTATAGGGATAAATTTGAATATGAAGTTTCTTAATCTCTTCATAGAGCATCTCCTTCATATCATCAATATTCTCTTTTGTTTTAGCAGAAACGAAAATCGTTTTTTGGTTCAGTTTAGCCATCCAAGTAGCCTTCAACTCATCGATAGAAATATTACATTTCTCCTTTGGTGATAAATCATCAGGTTCCTTTTCGATCCAAGTATAATTATCTATCTTATTAAAAATGATAATTTGGGGTTTAGTACCTGTATTAATTTCCTCTAAAGTTTTATTTACCACAGCGATTTGCTCTTCAAACTCAGGGTGACTAATATCCACAACATGCAATAAAAGATCAGTTTCACGAATCTCGTCTAATGTTGATTTGAAAGATTCGATCAAGCCATGAGGAAGTTTTCTAATAAAGCCGACAGTATCGGAGAGTAGAAAAGGCAGATTATTGAACACCACCTTACGCACGGTAGTATCAAGAGTTGCGAAGAGTTTATTTTCAGCAAAGACGTCAGACTTACTAAGCAGATTCATTAGCGTAGATTTTCCGACATTAGTATATCCGACGAGTGCCACTCGCACAAACTTCTCACGATTTCCCCGCTGAGTTTTCTTCTGCCGGTCAATCTCCCGTAGCTTCTCTTTCAGCAGCGAAATTCTATCTCGAATGATACGGCGGTCAGTTTCAATCTCTTTTTCACCAGGGCCACGCATACCAATCCCCCCGCGTTGTTTTTCTAAGTGGGTCCACATACGGGTAAGGCGAGGCAAAAGATATTCATACTGTGCCAACTCCACCTGCACCTTAGCATGGGCTGTTTGCGCACGTTTGGCAAAGATATCAAGAATAAGCCGAGTTCTATCCAAGACTTTGCATTCTAAGACCTGCTCGACATTACGAGTTTGAGAGGGTGAAAGTTCATCATCGAAGACAGCAAGTCCCACTTTATTCTCACGAATATATTCACGCACCTCTTCCAATTTTCCGGATCCAAGATAGGTTTTAGGATCAGGATATTGCAAATTTTGTGTAAATTTTTTCACAGCGACGCCTCCGGCAGTATCTACCAAAAACGCCAATTCATCAAGGTATTCATTTACCTTCTCAACAGAAACAGAAGGGGTGCTCACCGCAATGAGCACCGCCGTTTCAGAACTTATTTCTAATGTATCAATTCCCATAAAGAGAGTTATTATTCTTGAACTTTTAAAGTTTTCTTAGCTGCTTTTTTTTCTTTTCTTTCAGCAAATATACCAAATAGAATTGGAATAAGTATTAAGGTTACCAAAGTGGACAATGACAATCCCCAAGCCACAACCATACCAAGAGAATTCCACATTTCAGCACCTTCTCCTTTATCCAATGCCAACGGAATCATACCTAAAACTGTTGTTAAAGTTGTCATTAATATTGGGCGAAGACGGGAACGACCTGCAGCAACAATCGCTTCATTAATAGATTGGCCACGTTCACGACACAAAATCGTGTAATCAACAAGGACAATACCATTTTTCACCACAATACCAATCAAGAGAAGAATTCCTACCATTGCCATAATACCCAATGGTGTATTAGTTACTGCCAAACCGATTAACACACCTGTAAGCGCAAAAGGAATGGAGAACATAATAATAAACGGATATGAGAAAGATTCAAACTGTGAAGCCATCACAATATATACCAAAATTACAATCAAAATCATAATCATCACCATATCCGCAAAAGATTCTTGTTGATCTTCCCAAGCACCACCAATTTGATATACCAAATTACTAGGTATATCCATTTCGTTTAACACATTTTCAGTTTCTGTAACCAATTCACTCAACACAGCATCTTTTGCCACGACGCAAGATACTTTAACCATACGTTCACGGTCTTTTCTAGAAATTGTTGGAGGAGTCAATTTCTCTACAACAGTTCCCAAATCTTTTATGCGCACGCCGACACCTTGGTTGTTATACACTAAAATATTCTCAATAGATTCAATACTTTCACGATATTCCGGTGCATAACGCACTTTAATATTGTATTCATCTCCATCTTCACGATAATAAGAAGCTGTATAACCATTGAAACGATTTCTTACATAAGATGCCGCTGTAGTCAAATTAAGTCCGTGTTCAGCTAATTTTTCTCGATCGAAATCCACTTGAAATTCTGGAGTATATTCCTCACGACTGATAGAGACCTCTGAACAGCCAGGTACTTTTTCCATTCTTGTACGAAGATCAGCCGCAAACTTATCAGCCACATCCATATCGTAACAATAAAGCTCAACATCAACACTATTTTGACCACCCATACCACCACCAGAAGAGACAATATATGTATTCACTTCTGGGTATTTTGCCAAATCAGCACGAAGATTATCAGAAATCTCATTTAATGAGCGTTTACGTTCTGTTTTCTTTGTCAAACGCACATTGAATTTCACGATATGAGAACCATTTTGAGACAACATACCGAAAGTATTGTCATCGTCAGGTTGACCAACAGAGAAGTTAATCATTAACACTTCTGGGTACTCCTTTTTCACATGTTCAACAAAACCTAATGCAAATGCTCGTGTTGTTTCCATACGTGTACCGATAGGCAACTTAACTGTTGCAGAGAGACGTGCTTGGTCTTGTGTTGGGAAGAACTCCGACGGAATAAATTTAAAAAGTAACAAGCTAGAACCAAAAATTGCTAGTGCAATTAGTAGAACTATTCCTTTTCTTGAAACACACCATCTCAACATTTTAGCATAAACACCATCTAACCAATTCAAAGAGTTCTCAATTGGAGTATAAATAGCACTGAACACCTTACCACGATTCGGGTTGTTTTTCAACATTAGCGAAGATAACATAGGAGTAAGAGTCAAAGCTGCCAATGTAGAGATAATAATAACAATACTTACAATCCAACCTAACTGTTTGAACATAATACCTGCAACGCCTTCCAAGAATGTAAGAGGAATAAACACCGCTAACAACACCAAGGTAGTAGCAATAATAGAGAGTGAAACCTCACTAGTTGCGAATACGGCTGCAGACTTTGGTCGGCTTCCTCGTTCAATATGAGTTGAGATATTTTCCAAGACTACAATTGCATCATCGACCACCATACCAATGGCGATACTCAATGATGACAATGAGATAATATTCAATGTATTACCTGTAAATCCAAGATAAATAAACGCACCTACTAGGGAGACTGGAATAACGATAGCAATAATAAAAGTTGCTCGCCAACGTCCTAAGAAGAATAGCACGACCAACACAACAAGCACAAGAATCAGAATAATTGATTCTTCTAATGAATTGATAGTATTGACAATTGACTCCGAAGTATTGGCAATAACACCTATTTTAACATCAGAAGGTAGAGTTTTCTGAATATCAGGAAGCATACTCATAACCTTTTCTGAAATCTGTACAGAGTTTGCACCAGATTGTTTTTGTACAACAATCATAGCACCGCGCACCCCATTATTATAAACCTCTTGCATACGTTCTTGGACTGTATCATTTACAACAGCCACATCACGTAGATAAACATTTTGGTTATTGAAACTTCCCACCACAATATTTTCCATCTGTCTAGCATCGGAGAACTCGCCTTGCACACGCATTGAGTAGGTTTCGGAACCGATGTCCATACTTCCAAGGGGTAAGTTTCTATTTTCAGCACCTACAACTGCTGCGATAGATTCAATTGTAAGATTATATGCTTCCAATTTATAAGGGTCACAATAGATTTGAATTTCACGTTGAGGAGCTCCTGATATAGAAACCGTACCCACGCCCCCTACACGGCTAAGAGGAGATACAACCCTATCATCCAATATCTTATACAATGCATTTGTACTAGCTCCAGATTGTACAGAAAGCATCAAGATGGGTAAATCATCTATACTAAACTTAAAAAGGAAAGGTGTATTAGCATCGTCAGGAAGCATAGAAGAAACCATATCCAATTTATCTCGAACATCATTGGTTGCATCTTCAATATCAATACCATATTCAAATTCCAAATATACGATTGAATAGTTTTCTCGTGAATCTGAAGAGATATGCTTCAAATCACTCACACCATTTAAAACGTTTTCTAGCGGTTTAGAGACATTGTTCTCAACATCTGCTGCACTTGCTCCTGGATAGGTTGTAAAAACCATAATGGTATTTTCTCCCATATCTGGGAAAAGATCGACGGGCAAATTCACTAGCGAGAAAATACCTATAATTGCAACGGCCACATACACTAATGCCGTCATAATTGGTTTTCTAACAGCTGATTGATATAAACTCATTGTTGTAAAATTTTCTAGTTATTAATGTTTCAATTCATTATAAAGATTGAGCTGTTGCTTCTGCAGGCATTACAAAAGCTCTAATACCTTGTAGTGGTAATGCTTTATCTAAAGCATAAATTTCATCTAACAGAGGCTGAACCTTTTCATCTTCGACAAAGGAAATAAAAGCACAATTTAGGGTTGGCCAGGCATGCGTTCCATAGTGAGGTTCACCCGTGTTACTACCTCTCCCTTGTACTTCTGGGAAATAGGTAAAACCTTTTATTTCTAATTTATCGAAAGCAGCAATTACATCATCATAAAATGCCTGATAAGCGGCAATAAACACACATTTCATAGATTATTATTTTGCTAATTCAACATTCATTCCATCACGTAATTTTGTCAAACCAGTAGTTACAACGTAGTCTCCATCATTAACGCCAGAGATAAGTTCATAGCGGTTGCCCACTCTTCTACCGATTTCCACTTTTTTATAACTTACTTTTCCATCTTTGTAAATGTAAACATAACGATCGCCAGCACCTTGTTGCTTAATAATAGCTACATCAGGAACGACAACACGATGTTCTGAACCATAGTTCATCGTTACACGAGCATACATACCTGGACGCACCTTTGACCCACCATTAGGCAAAGAGATTTCTACTGGGAAAGTATGCGTTCTAGCATCAATCGTTGGATATACCAAACTAACTTTTCCGGCAAACTCTTCATCACCATAAACGTCCAAATTTATCTTTGCATCCATTCCCTTCTTGATAGTAACAAATTGTTTTTCTGAAACATTAATATTTAACTTAACAGGATGAATTTGTTGCACTTGAATAATAGGTTGACCGCTAAAAAGGTCTCCACTATCATAATTTCTCATGGTAACTACACCAGAAATAGGAGAAATCAATTGGGTATTATCTTTAAGATTTTTATAAGAGGTGCGAGCCACATCTAATTGTGTTTTCAAATTATCCCATTCAGATTTAGAAACGCCGCCTACTTTATAAAGTTCGTCGATACGTTTGAAAGAAAGTTCTAAATTATCTAATTGGCTTTTAGCCTGTTTTAGTGAATTATCTTCCATCTCTGCCACTACTTGACCTGCGGCAACCACATCGCCAACTTCGACAAAAATTTTCTCAATACGACCACCTGTCAAAGGTGCAATATTATTCACAGCATTTGCCTCAACAATTGCTGTATATTCATACAACTGATCTACATCTTCAGCCATTACTTGCTCAACCTTCACTTTCAAAGTTGATTCTACCTGCTGATCATTTGCTCCTGATTTTTTCTCTTTACAAGCACTGAAAACTAATGAAATCAATGCTAAAAAAGCAACACTTTTTAATACCTTTTTCATCTAATTAGTGATTATTTATTCGTGATTATTATTAATTATCTTATTCAATTCCCATCAACTCTTCCAAATCTGCCAATGCATTCATATAACTATAAACAGCTTGATAATAACTCAATCGAGAACTTGTCAATGCTAATTCCATCGAACTTAAATCTAACCAAGTTGCCATACCCACTTCATATTGTTTTTGGCAAATTTCGTATGCACGTTCCGCTTGCTTAACAGTTTCGCTATTTGATAGATAATCCTCTTTTGCTTTTTCGATAGCATTGATATTATTTATTAAACCAGCTCTAAGATTACGCTCTAAATCTAATCTTTGATCTTGGAGATTCATCACATTCAATTTATTTTGTTTAAGTTTATAAGATGTAGAAGCCCAAGATGTGATTGGCACATTTAATGAGAGTGCTACCATTGAATAAGGGAACCAATTATATTCTGAAAATTTAAAATTGTTACTCATTGTAGAGTAGGTAGCACTACCTGCTAATGCTAACGAAGGGCAAGCACTTGAAATCGTTATTTGTCGTGCTAAATCTAACTGTTTCAATGCAAAATCCATCTGAATCACATTTTTATTATTAGCTAAAGATGAATTTTCATTGTACGGAATTTCATCCATAAGTTGGGATTCAAAATCAGATAATGCGCCTACAAATTTCACAGGTTCATTAACATCCATTCCCAAAACAATTTTAAGCATCATTTCGGCTAATTTAGTTGCCTTTTCGGCATCTGTTAAATTAGGACGGAGGTTTTTGAGCTGTACTTCAGCACGCAATTTATCAAATTCAGAAGCTAAATCTTGGTTATATCTATCAGTAACATATTTCAGATTAAGTTCTGTATTTGCATAATTCAACTTCAGTACTTGATACGATTCTTTTGCAAAAAGATAAGTATAATATGCTTGTTTTACTTGGCTAATTACCGATACCTTTGATACTTGAGCATTACGTTGTGCCAAATCGATATCCGTTTGTGCTAATTCTAACGATTTCCACAAAGCTGGCATAATAATAGGGAGAGATAGATTCAACCCTGCAGAATAGTTATTGAAAGTTCCCACCTCAATTTCCATAGCATTTCCCCCCATTTCCATTACCATCTTCTGTTTTTGAATAGTACGACTATAGGAACCTGACGCTGAGATATCTGGGAAAAGAGATACAATTTGTTCTTTCTTATAATTCTTTTTAATCTCGATATCACGATTAGCAATTTTCATCGTAGGAGCATCGCTTAGCGCAATCTCAATTGCTTTACTCAAATCTATCTGCACAGTATCAGTGCTTTCTTGCGCAAACAGAGAGAAACTTGCACACAATAGAAGTGTGAATAAAAATTTTAATTTTTGTCGAAAAAAGTTCATTTGTAGATTATATTTTAAAAACATTTAAATCCAATTGTAAAGCTAAACATATTAGTTTTTAGATAGCTTTCTGGCACTAAACTATTAACATTTAAATTCTCTGAAAATAGAAAATTGTATCCAGCATCAAGCGTAAAACGCCAAATATCCAAGCCAAAGCCAACCAAACCACCGAAAATAAAATCAGACAACAATTCTTGATTAGAATTAAGTAGATGTATTCCTTCATCGGTTTTCAACAGATAGCCTACTTTAGGTCCTACAAAAACGCGCAATTTAAAGTGTGTTCTATTGACAGCAGAAACACCAAAAAGAAGTGGCACCTGTAGATAATGAGTTTTGATAGCCAAATTTTCCTGAATAGTTGAAATTACATTGGGAAAAGAGCTACAATCTTGGAAAGAATAGTAGATTTCGGGTTGAAAATGGAATCGACCTCCAAATCTGAAGAACAAACCGGCATCAAATCCAGACTGAAAATTGGAAGTAAAATCCTTATTAAAACTCAACTCTGTCATTGTAAATGCCACCTTAGGACCAAAGGTAAATTTTTGGTCTAACAATCCATTTTGTGCAACGAGAGAACTAGTTAACAAAACAGACATCAATGTCAAAACAAATCTCATCTTTTTCATAACTATAAATTTAAAATTTTCATCATAGACGAATAATAGTCAAAAAGTTTAAGCAAATAAGGATGACACTAAACAAATTTATTTACAAAAAGTTTAGTTCCAATCAATAGCAAAAGTCCAAGCACCTTTAGATTTCACTTCCGAATACTTAATTACAGAGGTATTGATATATAACTTTCCATTTTCGTACTTCCAAGGAAGAGGTTCTGTTCTTCCTAAAAGATAGATATTAGCCTCTTTAGCAGGTTCAGGAATTTCGAGTACCAGCTGATCGTCAGGAAAATCCAATGCGATAGCGTACAACTTATTTTCTTGGGTTGTATAAGCAACGAAAGGTTTTCTACAAGAGTATGTTGCATTTAAGCCATCGCCGAATGCTTGCGCAGGGATAATACTTTTTTCTGCGCCATTACAACTCCAATAGAGTTGTGCGCGAGCTTCAAGATCTACTTCTTTAAATCTAATGGTTATAGGATATTTTTCTCCTGCTTTCAATTTCATGTCAGCAGTATAAGTTAAAGTATTTTCACTTCCGTGTTGTCCCTGACGAATTTCGCCTTCAAAATTGTTTAGCAACACTTTATCACCAATTTGGAGGTAGAGATAATCATCGACGCGAGCTGTAAAAGAATATTTTCCAGTTTCGGGAGCGATAAGAAAGCCTGTCCATTCAGCTTCAAAATTATCATAAGTCAATGCTTTATCTGGAGCATTTCTCACCCAAACGAAATTGATATTTGAATCTATACGAGTCATTGAGAACTCTTTCTCTTCATAGAACTTAGCAAATGGTTTTGAGCCATAAATAGCTTCGCCATTAAGTTTTAACCATTCGCCTAAGTCTAACAATCGTTCTTGTTGAAAGAGAGGAATTTGACCATCAGCAGCAGGACCAACATTCAATGTCATTCCACCCCCTGCAGCCACCAACTTAGCGAAGTGGCAAATTAACTCTTCAGAAGTTACATAATTAGAGATAGGTTCATTACGATTAAGGGCAAATGAACGGCCCAAGCCTCGACATTCAGCCCAAGGTCTATCGGTTACCGTAATACCTGCACTATATTCAGGAGTTCGATAGCCATAATTAGCACCATGTCCCCATCTATCATTTACGATTGCCTCCTCACCTACTTCGTTATAGTACCAAGAAATGAGTTCAGCCGCATGCCATTGTTCAGCAGTATTTAGCCATTCTCCATCAGCAAAAAGCACCGAAGGTTTGTAAGTAGAAATCAACTCTTTAAATTGAGGAATCATATATTTTTCCACGTACGGAGCGATAGAATCTGGAGAATCCACATACCAACGATGAAGGTCGTTACGCCATTCAGGGAGAGAATAATAGAAACCCATTTTCAGACCTTTTTCTCTAACAGCTTCTGTTAATTCCGCCACGATATTACGTTTGGGACCACCATTTACACTATTAAAATCGGGTTTATACTTACTATCCCAAAGGCAATAGCCATCGTGGTGTTTAGTAACAAGCAACACATATTTTGCGCCTGCATCTGCAAAAAGTTGTGCCCATTCATCAGCATTAAAAAGTTCTGCTTTGAAGAGCTTATCATAATCTTCATATTGGAAATCTTCTCCAAAAACACGCTTTTGAAAATCTACACGATTTTTATCATTTGTCATCAATCCTCTATAAAACCATTCTGCATATTGCTCCTTGCCGCTGTAAGAAGGAACAGAATATAGACCATAATGCACAAAAATGCCCAATTTTGCATCAGAAAACCATTGAGGATATCCTCGTTTTTGCAACGACTCCCAATTAGGCTCAACAGTCTGAGCATCAGAGAAATAAAAAACAAAAGACAGAACAATAGATAATGTAAAAAAAAGGATTTTTCGTTTCATAAGTGTAATTTCAAAAAACGTTGCGAAAGTATAAGAAAAAGCAACTCATTTTTTCATTTTTCAACAAAAAACATTATTCATTTTATCAACAGCAGAAAAGGGGAAAGATTATTCAGAAAAGTTATTTTATTTTTGCCGAGTAAAATTTTAGTATGAAAAAGTTACACCATATTATATTTTGGATTTTCCTTATTATTTTTAGATTCATTGCCAATTTAGAATGGGCATCACCGCTAGTTTCAATTATTACCTCTATTATCTTCTGTTGTAGCTATGCTTGCATTGCATACACATCGGCCCTTGTTCTTAGAAAGTTTAACTTTAAGCGGAACAAACTCACACTTATGATTTTAAACCTATTTGTAATACTATCCTTAGGATGTTTTTGTTTTTATGGTTTAGATCATTTAATGTGTTTTATTAAAATTCCACCATTTACAGAGATTGGTCCTGCTCCAATTTCCATTGATCTTTTCCGTTCTCTCATTGCTGTTTGCGGAGGTATTCTATATCAATATTTTTTCAATCTCCTCAATATGGAAAGGAAACAGGAGAAATTGATGTTAGAAAAGACGAAAATTGAGTTGCAATATTTAAAAAATCAAATCAATCCTCACTTCTTATTTAACACTTTAAATAACCTATACGGGCTAACCTTCAATAAAGATGATCGTGCCCCTAGAATATTATTAAGGTTGTCAGACATTCTTCGCTACACGACATACGAGAGTAGTAAAAACTACGTTCCATTAAAAAAGGAGATTGAGTTTTTGGAAAATTACGTTCAATTAGAAAGTTTACGATTTTCCCAACAAACGCAAATCATTTTTAATAAAGAAATCCCTGAAGATTGCAACTATGAAATCTCTCCGATGTTACTTCTTCCTTTTATTGAAAATGCGTTTAAACACGGGGACTTTCACACCAATCCCAAAGCTCTTCTTGAGGTTAACATTTGGATTGAGCAAGACACACTTCTATTCTCGTGTAACAATACCTTTGATATTCACAACACAAAAACGATTCCAGGCATTGGAATTGACAATACCCTCAAAAGATTACAAATTACCTATGGTGATCAATTTCGTTTAGAAAAAAACACAGAAGAGAACCATTACTATATACTATTAACCATACCCTTAGAGTTTAGCAACTATGAAACCTATTAAATGTATCATTATAGATGATGAACCTATTGCCATCGAATACCTAAGAGAATATGTGAACACCATTCCAGAACTCTTATTAATTGGCACTTATCAAAACGCCAAAGAAGCACTTCCTCCGATACAAAAGCAAGAGGTTGACCTTATATTTATCGATATTGAAATGCCAGAGATTTCGGGACTTGAGTTTGTAAAAACATTGGAGAATGCGCCAGCAATTATCTTCACCACTGCCTACCCTCAATATGCGGTAGAAGGTTTTAATCTTAATGCTGTTGATTACTTACTAAAACCCATTGGACTAGAAAGATTTAAACAAGCCATACAGAAAGTACATAAAGAGATTTCCAATCAATCGGGGTTACAACCTATACAAAACAAATTTATTTTTCTCAAAAATGGATACAAATCCGAAAAAATTGATATTCAAGATATAATATTTATTGCTGGGAATAAAGAATATGCCACATACTACACAAAATCGGGAAGAACCTATCTCAAAAACGAACGTCTCAAAAACTTAGAAAAAGATTACCAACCTTATGGATTTATTCGCATACACAAATCCTACCTTATTAATACACGGTATATCAAAAAAATATTCAACAATAACGTTGAAATCCAAGGGGAGACAATTCCTATTGGGCGCGCATATCGAGAACAGATTCGTCAACTAATGCAATAACATTCCACAAAACAATATTGAACAAAATGTACTTTTTCTCTCTTTTTAAGAGAAAAAGAGGTAATTTTTTTTGCCTTTTATAATACGCAAAACATATTTTACTGATTTACAAACAATTAAAATTTGTAATAAATAGTATAAAATAAAACTTTAAAGTGTATTTTTGCATAGAATTTTCACAAAAATGGAAGAGAAGAACGAAATTAAACACCACCAAATGAAAGGTATAACCTTTCTTCTTATCGGCGTATTGGTAGGAATAATTTTTTGCATCTCTTTTATCATTTTGGAGCAACGAATTTTGGGTGAAAAGTCAAAGACCAACAAGCTCATTTCTAGAGTAGAAAAAGAGATTATCCCCACAATCTCACATGAGAAAAAAAATATCACCAAGCGAGAAACCACTATTATTAAAGACACAATTTACACTACAGATACAATACAAATTTCTGAAGATTCTTTACTTGTAATGCCTATTGAAGAAGAAGAAGACTATAGTAGTGATGATTTCTACTTAGATGAAGCGGAACTTATGACTGATGAGACGATATCTGAAGAAAAGATATTAAATCAACGTCGAGTAAAAGTTTCATATAGAAAAGATGATGAGACCATAACCTCAACAGAATTAGCAGAAACTATTACCTATTTCAATGTAGAGCAATGGCAATCGTTCATCAAAAACAAAACCTCCTACTACAGAACTAATAATACTTTAAGGATTAAAGGATTAGACATAACAAACATTAGTATTTATTACATCAATGGCAACTACTATTTAGAATCTGAAAACCATCTTTATCCTATAGTTGAGTATCCGGCATACCATAAACTTTCATTAATTGACACTATACAATTGTGATAAAATTCTACAAATTTCACGGCGCAGGCAACGATTTCATTTTGATTGATAATCGTAAAGAGAGAACATTTTCTGAAGAATGGATTGCAAAGATTTGTCATCGTAGGCTAGGTATTGGTGCTGATGGTTTTATTACACTTTCAGAACCCACACTAACAGAATCATCATTTTCGATGCAGTATTACAATTCGGATGGAAAATTGGCCTCATTATGTGGCAATGGAAGTCGCTGCATAACTGCATTTGCACACCATTTAGGAATTTCAGATAAATGCATGCGATTTGAAGCATTTGATGGCATACACACTGCACGCATTATCGAACAGAAAAACGAAACAGAATGGGAAATAGAAATTGAGATGCGATTGAATAGTCAGATACAGACATTTGAAGATGGTTACTTTTTAGACACAGGTTCTCCGCATTTTGTACAATTTGTGAATAATATTGAAGAGATTGATGTATATGAGCAGGGCAAACGTTTACGCTACGACACTCGTTTTCCCAATGGCTGCAATGTGAACTTTGTTGAAATTCGCAATAACAGCATATTTGTGCGTACATACGAACGCGGAGTGGAGGATGAAACGCTCTCGTGCGGAACCGGAGTTACTGCTTCAGCTCTTGTGTACGCAATAAAACAATCTTTTCGAAATGGTGAATTTGAAATACCCGTAGCAACACGCGGAGGAGATTTTTCAATTCGATTTACATACAGAGATGGGTATTTTAGCAAACTAAAACTTATAGGCCCTGTTACATTGGCATTTTACGGAGAAATATAACCATAATTTCTATTTTCGGTAATCATTTTCTCTTTTGTCTTGTAATATTTTCCCATACAAGGCGCCACCTAAACTCCATTTAAGACCGATCATTAAATATTTTGGACATCGTTCTAAAGTTTTTGCGGAACATTTTATATTCAAAATATATCACTTCCTCATCATCTATAGAAACACCTTATTAAGTAAATGAAGGAGAGGTATTCTTTTCCAAGTAAATTCAGAGTTTCTTCCTTGCTTAATTAGAAATAACAAGACTCATAAATAAATATAGCCATAAATTCTAATTATTCTAATAATTTTCAGAACAAACAAAACAAGAAGTAGCGTTATGTTTTGATTTAAATAGAATTCTATTTAAAGATAAAATAGACTGCCAATACGAGGAATCCAAAACCGATCAAATGGTTCCAAGTTAGATGTTGATTTTTAAAAAAAACAACAGTAAAAAGAGTAAAAACTGTCAGTGTAATCACCTCTTGAATTACTTTTAATTGCCAAAGATTGAATGGCCCTCCATTTCCCTCGAAACCTATTTTATTAGCTGGCACTTGAAAACAATATTCAAAAAAGGCGACTCCCCAACTAAACAAAATTATCATGGGTAGGGTAAGATTACTGAACCAATCGATTTCTTTTAGGCGAAGGTGTCCGTACCAAGCAAAAGTCATAAAGACATTTGAGATAACCAGCAGTAAAATTGTATAAAATGCCTGCATTGACTTACTATTTAACAAGATTACGTTTGATTAATTCTTGAGCAATTTGTACAGCATTTGTAGCAGCGCCTTTTCGCAAATTATCAGCCACTACCCAAAGATTAAGTGTATTAGGTTGCGAGTAATCGCGGCGCACTCTTCCCACAAATACATCATCTTTTCCTTCAGCATATTTAGGCATTGGATATAGATTTTTTTCAGGTTCATCTAAAAGAATTACGCCGGGCATCTCTTGAAGCAAATTGCGCACTTCAGCGATGTCGAATTCACGTTGTAGCTCCACATTTACTGCTTCGGAGTGGCCACCGCATACTGGCACACGCACAACCGTAGCTGTAATTTGGATTTCATTATCGCGCAAAATTTTTCGGGTTTCATTCACCAACTTGATCTCTTCTGTTGTATAACCATCTTCCTCAAACGAACCTCCATGAGGGAAAAGGTTCATATCAATAGGATAGGGATATGCCATCTCGCACGACACTCCTTTGCGTTCATTTTCCAACTGTTGTACGGCTTTTACACCCGTTCCTGTAACAGATTGATAAGTAGAAATTACCAATCGTTTAATACCATAGTGTTTATGCAGAGGTGCCAATGCCATCACCATCTGGATGGTAGAGCAATTAGGATTTGCAATGATTTTAGAGTTTTCAGAAACAACATCCATATTAATTTCGGGCACTACCAAAGGCACATCGGCATTCATACGCCAAGCGGAAGAGTTATCCACAACAAAAGTTCCTTTTTTAGCAAATAAAGGAGCGTATTGCAACGAAGCTCCACTTCCTGCAGAAAAAATTGCGATATCAGGAGCAGCTTCTATTGCTGCCTCTACTGGAAGAATTTCGTATGATTTCCCCGCAAAACGCACCTCTTTTCCAACCGATTTTGCGGAAGCACAAGGTAAAAATTCAGATCCACCAAAGCCTCTCTCTTCCAATACTTTCATCATAATACTTCCCACCAAACCTGTGGCACCAACTAATGCAATTTTTGTCATTTCCATTCTTTTATGAAGATTTATAAATATGAATTAGCAATTAAAACTGATGATCACCAACAGCACAAACCACTCTACATCAACACAATACACTTAACATTAAAATCATCAAATGTATAAAAAACGAATTATGCAAAATAAATAAAAATAATCGAATTTCTCAAGTCGAAAAATAAAGCGGAAAGTTTCCGCCATACACAGATATTAATATCATTAGCAAAATGCCGTTCCTAAATAACAGCAATTTCCAATAGTTAGAACTTCAACTCAACAATACTGTAAAAAAACACCAATCATTAAACCACACATTTTTGTATGCAAACCTATTTCATTGAGAATCTTTTTTATCATTTTTCTCTTACGGCACACAAAAATATTATAAGACATTGAATGTCAAAGTTTAAACAAAAACACAAAGTAGTTGTATATTTCAAAAAAAAGAGTTACTTTTGCAGAAAAATATTGAAATGGGAATTTTTTCGTTTTTTTCTAAAGATAAAAAGAAAGAACTAGATCAAGTTCTTGAAAAATCAAAAGAGAATTTCTTCTCAAAATTAGCCAAAACCATCGTTGGTAAATCAAAAGTTGACGATGAAGTATTAGATAGATTAGAGGAGTTATTGGTAACTTCGGATGTTGGAGTTGAGACCACATTGAAGATTATTGAACGAATTGAGAAACGCGTTTCCAGCGACAAATATATCAGCACATCACAACTTAACACTATACTTCGGGAAGAGATTGTTGCCTTGATGCTTGACAACAATATGGAAAATCTTTCTGATTTTGAGCTTCCTAAGCAAGAAGGTCCGTATGTAATTATGGTTGTGGGAGTTAATGGTGTTGGAAAAACTACAACAATTGGCAAGTTAGCATACCAATTTAAAAATAAAGGTTACTCGGTAATGTTAGGTGCGGCCGACACATTCCGCGCTGCTGCTGTTGACCAATTAGAAGTTTGGGCTGAACGCGCAGGTGTACCCATTATAACCCAGAAGATGGGATCAGACCCTGCGTCTGTTGCGTATGATACTGTTGCTTCAGCCATATCCAGAAATATTGATGTAGTAATAATTGACACAGCAGGAAGATTACACAACAAAGCTCCATTGATGCGTGAACTTTCCAAAATCAAGAATGTAATTCAGAAACAACTTCCGAATGCTCCACAAGAGATTTTACTTGTATTAGATGGATCAACAGGGCAGAATGCGATTGAACAAGCACGACAATTTACCGCAGCAACAGAAGTAAATGCATTGGCAATCACAAAATTAGATGGAACAGCCAAGGGCGGTGTTGTTATTGGAATTTCAGATCAATTCAGTATTCCTGTTAAGTATATTGGGCTAGGAGAAAGAATTGACCAACTGCAAGTGTTCAATCGTGCAGAATTTATCGATTCACTCTTCCCTAAAAATTGGTAAATTTCAAATGAATGAAGATTGAAATTGATGAAAATTCCGGATTTTGTTTCGGAGTAATAAATGCCATACGCACAGCAGAAGAGTATCTTTCAAAAGGAGAAAAACTATATTGCTTAGGAGATATTGTTCACAACAATGAGGAGGTCAATCGATTAAAAGAGCTTGGTCTTCAAGTAATTTCGTACGAAGAATATCAACAACTTCACGACGTAACAGTATTGATTCGTGCCCATGGTGAGCCGCCTGAAACATACGAAATTGCAAAGAAAAACAATATTACCATAGTGGACTCCACTTGTCGTGTTGTTCTGAATTTACAAAAAAAAATTCGGGACAAATACATCCAAAATCCTAATCATCAAATCCTTATATATGGTAAAGAGGGACACGCAGAGGTTGTTGGATTATTAGGACAAGTTCACGGAAATGGAATTGTTTTATCCTCTATAGAGGATATTGAGAAGATTGATTTCAGTCGTTCTTCAATTCTTTTTGCACAAACCACACAAAACCTAACCACATATAACACTCTAATTCAAGAAATTAAAAATCGATACAATCAAATTGGCACTCATGCACAATTAGAAGCGTGGGACACCATTTGTCGTAGTGTTGCACATCGTGCCGAAGAGATAGCCACTTTTGCCCAAAAATTCGACAAAGTAATATTTGTTTCGGGGATTAAGAGTTCCAATGGATTATATCTCTACGACATTTGCAAAAAGAACAACCCCAGCACCTATTTCATTTCGCATCCTGAGCAGATTCATCAGATAGAATTTCTATCGAACGACAATATAGGAATTTGTGGTGCAACATCAACGCCTATGTGGCTAATGCTCAAGATAAAGAATGAGATTGAAAAGCAAAATTAAGAATATATGTCCACATTTTCTATTCATACTTTAGGTTGTAAACTCAACTATAGTGAATCCTCACATATCTCGCGCGAGTTGCAGGAGAGAGGTTTTTCACTTTCAAATACGCCAGATTATATTTTAGTCAACACTTGTGCAGTAACAGCCACGGCTGAAAAGAAGTGTAGGAATGCCATTTCCAAGTGGCATCGCGAGAATCCGAGCGCAAAAATTATTGTAATGGGCTGTTATTCAGCATTAAAAACTGATACTATTGCGCAGTGGGACGGTGTTTGCAAAGTTTTCGGTAATGCAGATAAAATCAACGTAATAGAATACCTCACGCAGAATAAAGTTGCAGAAACGCCACACTTTTTTGCCACATTTTCTTCTCACGACCGCACCCGTTCGTTCTTAAAAATTCAAGATGGTTGCGATTACCATTGCGCTTATTGCACAGTAGCACGTGCACGCGGAGAAAGTCGCAGCGACTCAATTGCTAACGTGCTGGACAATATGCTAAAAATCGAGAAATTAGGACTTCAGGAGGTTAATTTAACAGGTGTTAACGTTGGAGATTTTGGAAGAAAAGAGGGCGAAAACTTCACACAATTAGTTCTGGCACTTGAGCAACAATCTGCAGTTCCGCGCATCAGAATTTCCTCCATTGAACCCAACCTACTCACCCGCGAAATTATAGACATAGTAGCACAATCTTCAGTATTCCTCCCCCACTTCCACATTCCGCTGCAATCGGGTTGCAACCGGATACTTTCACTTATGCAGCGGCGTTACAAACGTGAGCTTTTTGCCGAGAAAGTGCTCTATATCAAAGAGAAGATGCCGCACGCCTGCATTGCTATTGATGTAATTGCTGGCTTTCCTTCGGAAACAGATCATGATTTTTCTGAGACCTATCAATTTTTAGAATCTCTCCCCCTTAGTTACTTACACGTTTTTACCTACTCACGCCGTCCGAACACTCCTGCCACTGCTATGAAAGAGCAAGTACCTGAGCCCACCAAACGTGAACGCACACACGCACTGCTCGAACTCTCGAAAGCGAAAAAAGAGACCTTTTACCATCAAAACATTGGGCAAATCCGTTCTGTACTTTGGGAAGAGGAACAGCACAACAACACAATGTATGGATTTACTGATAATTACATTAAAATAAAAGCACCCTACCAATACAATTCTATCAACAAGATTGAACCTACGCTCATCACTCAAGATAATATCGTTTTATCTGACATCTAAAATTGACATTAATGGCACATCATATAGAAAGATTAAAAAATGGCATCAAACTGATACACAAAGAGGTAGCATCACCAATTTCCCATTTTGGCGTACTTTTAAACGCAGGAACCCGCGACGAACTGCCTACCACGCCAGGGTTAGCGCACTTTGTGGAACATACCATCTTCAAAGGCACTGAGAAACGCTCAGCAAGCCAGATTATCCGGCGAATGGAGAATGTGGGCGGCGACCTTAACGCCAGCACCTCCAAAGAGGAAACCTATTTTCACACCTCATTTCTCAATGCTGATTGTCAGCGTGCCATTGAGTTATTAGCGGACATATTTTACAACGCCACATTTCCAGAAAAAGAGTTAGAAAAAGAGAAAGATGTTATTTTAGAAGAGATTCACTACTACCACGACACGCCAGTAGAGTTAATATTTGATGACTTTGAAACACTTGTGTATAAAGAACATCCATTAGGAAGAAACATTCTTGGTGACAAAAAATCACTTAAACGGCTTTCTCGCAACGACATACTTGAATTCATCAGTAATCACTATACATTAGATAATATTGTTCTTTCATACATTGGAAATCTTCCGTTGAAACGTGTAAAACAATATTGCGAAAACCACTTCGGAAATCACTCTATTTCGAGTAAAAAACAGATGCGCACGCCTTTTTCGGGATACCA
>JAEZOU010000032.1 GCA_023413895.1 Bacteroidota bacterium
TCCGTTGAGCAATTCGTGTTCTAAAATTTCGTACTTTTGCGCTTGTGTAATTTCCATTTGTTTAATTTTTTACGTTTTGCAAATATATCATATTTGCCGGAAATTACACACTTTTTGGGATACTACCGCAACCAGATGGAGTAAAATGGTGAGTGTGCGCAGAAAAAGCCGGAACGCCCAAATAATAAAAAAGAGGCACATCGCTGCGCCTCAAATTTATTTTGGTATTTATCTTTATTCAGCAACTCTTGGATTGTAGAATTTTTTAACTGGTCTTGCTGTCAAATTTACAGTGTTGTTTTTAGTATTGATAGGCCATGTTACAGTTCCATTTTCGTCAACTTGAGCGGAATATGCACTTTCATGACTATCTTCTGTAGAAGACCAATATGTTTTAATAGTTGAGATCGGTGTTCCACCTTGTTGTTCAATTAGTGGATTAATAGTCAAGGCAGATTCTAAAAGTTTTTGTAATTCATTTTTTGCAGGAATATACCAACCTTCGCCTTGAGTGTATGCTACATTGAAAGCCGGATAGTCAAGACGCCAATTATTGCCGAGACCAGAGATTATGTCAAAGTTCTTTTGTCCATCTTCGTGGTTCGTAGCCCCTGTTTCAACGTGGTTTTTTGACCAACAACAAACAGATTCATCTAAACATACCATTAATCCGTGTTCGCCATCAGCTTCTACGCTAAATACAACTCCTTTTTGACCATCAATAGAAATAACATCTCCTACAACATTTGCGGGTGGTTCAGGTTCTTTACAAGATACAGATAATGCAACTACTGCAATGATAACTAAGCAGATTGAGAAAATTTTTTTCATTTTTGTAAGTTTTGGTTTATATTATTTCTTTCTTTTATGTCGTAATTAAAATTCAAATGTTCCCGAATGGAGAAAAACGCGGCAAATTTATTCAAAATTTTTGATATCGAGCGCTTTTTCTTGTCCTAATATAAAGTTGAAACTATTGCCGTTTATGGTTATTTTTACCTTATATATTTCATAATCAGATTTTTTAGAAAGTTTTGGGAGAGGGAATTTGTATTGATTTTTTCCAGAAACAAGTGTGATTTTTTTGCTGGATATTTTTTGAGGATTGGAATCTGCATAAAATTCTAGTAAAGCTTCACCGGCTTCGGGGGCGATAATCACTACTTCTGCGTTTTTGTCGAAGAGTGCGTAGTTTTTGAAATCGATAAAGTAAGAAGATTCTGGCTGGTTCAGCAGGTTGTAAGCTTTGAGGAAGTCGGTGATGCCATAGCCGAGCGAAGAGTCGGGTTGCGCAGCTTGGTTGCCACTTTTTCTAATTGCGTCCATAATTTCAAAGGTGGATTTCTGCGGAAAAGCTTGCCAGAGGCAGGTGACCATTCCTGCAAGTAGGGGAGAGGAAAATGAAGTTCCGTTGATATGAATAGTTTTGCTACGGCGCGAAGCTGCAAGAGCGTTTCTGCCCACCGCTACAGCATCGGGTTTAATGCGGCCATCGGCGGTAGGACCATACGAACTGAATGTGGCGCGTCTGCCCTGTACGTTTACGCCCCCTACAGCAAGAATATTTTCGGCATCGGCAGGACAGCCAATATAGTGCCATGCGCTGTTGCCTTCGTTTCCTGCGCTATTGCACACAATAATCCCTTTGGAAGCTGCAATGGAAGCTGCTATAGAAGCACGACTACTTTTACCAGTGATGTTATCGTAGGTGCGCTTGTATGTAGTATCGTCAAAGCGTGTATAACCTAATGATGAGTTGAGAACATCGCAGCCCAAGCTATCAGCCCATTCCAAGCCTGCCACCCAATTGTCCTCCTCTACTGCGTTTTCGGAGCGACCATCTTCGGTTTGGGCAAGATAAACGGTTACGAAAGGTGCAGAGCCTACATGTTCGCCAGGAACCCAAGAAGCGATGCACGAAAGTACGTTGGTGCCGTGTTCACCAGAACGATATGGCGACTCGGAAGGTTGCACGAAATTGCGGACGTCGCGGATACGATTTTCCTTATGCAGTAGGTCGAAATGGCGCACTTGATCCGTATTCAAAAAGCCACCATCCATAATCATCATCAGCATCTCCTCACCGCGGAAACCTAATCGGTGCAACCAATGGATATTGTTGATGCGGATTTGCGGCTCTGCTTGCCCGTAGTCAATTGTAAGGATGCCATTCGCTTGCTCTTTGGGCATCTTGCCATATTGCGGAGTTTGGGTGTTCGGATTGCGATAGAAGGAACTAATTTTCGGTTCCGCCTCTTTCATACGATGGGTAATTTCGCAATGTGCTACGAAAGGAAGTCGCTGTAACCAAACTAACATTGAGTCGTGAGCTGCATAAATAGTGATGCCGTTCAGCCATTTTGATTGTGTGAAAAGAATAGTTGAAGTGTCGAGAGCAAGTACTTGCGAAATGTATGTTGCAGATACGGGTAAATCCTGTTCTGTAATTGGAATATTAAAACGTTTCCGTTTCTCGATGGCACGCGGAGAAAGGAACTTCTCGGGTTCAGATGTCGAAAAGGTTGTGCCAGATTTATCTTTAAATTGTACCCAATATTTTGCATGAGTTTGGGAAAGAAGTGTTGGAGAAAATAAAAAGAGCAATAGTGCTACGATGAAAAAATTTCTACTCATAATAATCTACATTTAGATGTTAAGATTGCAAAAATATAATTTTTATCGGAAATTTGGACTTTATTGGAAGTAAAAAATGTTGTTAGTGCTAAAATTAAGGATGGAATGATGATGCTTTTGAAATTGAAAATGTAATCTTTTTTGATTTTTCTTCCAAAACTGAACTTTTTAATTTCTCATCTCTTCTGAAAAATGGTCAAAAATAGTGCATTTTTATCTTGATTTTATTCTGCTTTTGAATTTTATTATTTTGATTTATAGTAAGATAAGATAAATAAATGATTTTTTTTGATAAAAACGACTGCGCGTATTGGGAAAAGCTATACTTTTGCAAGCACAAAACAAATGAAACACTACGTTCTTTGAAAGATGCCTTGGTGGTGGAATTGGTAGACACGAGGGACTTAAAATCCCTTGAACATTACGTTCGTGCGGGTTCAAGTCCCGCCCGAGGTACACAAACTACTATAGAGGATTAGGTGCATCTTTTATGGTTACAATAAGCGGAAATAGCTCAGTTGGTAGAGCATAACCTTGCCAAGGTTAGGGTCGCGAGTTCGAGTCTCGTTTTCCGCTCCACTTTAAAGCAGCAATTTACAACGTAAGTTGCTGATTTTTTTTGTTAAATCTGAGACAGAATTGATACAAACTGTTTTTTTGGGGTATTCGTAGTCGATATGCCAAAAATGTCAGAAACTTCGAATAGGTTAGCCCTACCTTCGGCGTTTGTAATGCCAAACTATCTGCGAACTTCATTGAAAACCCATAAGTCTGAATGGCTTATCGATAGGAGAATCCATAGTCGAATACTACATCTTATTCTCCAAGATCTTCGGGATTGGATAAAGTGGAACTCTCTGAAGATCTATTCCACAATGATTTTCCACTGTCTTTCCAGTGGTCAGCGTTGCGTCATCACTAAGCCTAGCTTGCCCGCGATGTAGGTGAGGTTGTTGAGCTGTTCGCGGCTGGTGCGGGTGTCCAGGTTCTTGAAGCTCTCGTTGAGCTCCTCCATCTGCTCGCGGGTCAGTCCTGTGGTCTTGATGATGTTGGAATAGACATCGTCCATGGCGGCGAGGTCGGTGGCCACCTGCTTGAGGGTGCTGGTCACGTTGTCGAGGGAGGAGAGAATCTGCGTCAAACCGCCGTGCCCGTTCCGAACTGCAGCACCTTGTTGTACATCTCCGTCCACGCGGAGGCGGCGGAGCCGATTTCCTGCGCGTGTTCCTTGAGGTACTGCGCAGTTCCTTGATTTTCTTGGCGTGGGAGATGTACTCGTCCGAGCCGATGACCATGCGGTTCTGCTCGTTGACGAGGCGGTTCATTTCCGCCCGTATCTGCTTGACGGAGGCCTCCACCTCCTTGCCGTTGATATAGATGGTTACCCTGCGGGTGCTGCTTTTTGCCATAAACGTTAAGTTTTGGCAAAGATGCCTCAAATGTCCGTCACATTTTGGAACGGCATAAGAAAACCGCAGTCGTGCTGGTTGAATGCGGTTTTGTTTCCTTGATGTCCGCGACAACGATTACGGTAAAACGTTGTAGTGAATAGAGTTCAACATTTTATCCGTTAAGCAAAAATCATTCTTCTTTTTTTATCGCATAGAATTGGGTACTGTTTATGGGGAAACCTGTAATCTGAGTTCTACGTTCCATAGCCAATAATGATTTCCAAAAAGATAAAGAGTCTTTGTCGTTAGAATA
Source organism: Bacteroidota bacterium (assembly GCA_023413895.1). Classification (GTDB taxonomy): domain Bacteria; phylum Bacteroidota; class Bacteroidia; order Bacteroidales; family WCHB1-69; genus JAEZOU01. The sequence continues at coordinate 4,339 of JAEZOU010000032.1, forward strand.
AATACTTGATTGAATCGCGTAATACTTTGCTAAGGAAGTGTCAACAGGTATGAATATGTCTCCTATAAAATATATTTCAGCTAATTGCTGACAACATTGATAATCTTTTCCGTCACATCCTTTTTCTAAATATGAGAACATCATATCATGTAAGGAAGAGTCCATTTTAATTTTGTTGACTGAGTACCAATGCAAAAGTATATAAGCAATGTCATGACATGCAATGGCAGATGAATACTTATCAGCCATAACTAAAGAATAGGGGAGCAAATCTATAGGTTTATTTAATTTATACACACAATAAGTCTTGTACTTATCGTATGCTCGAACATCTCCATTTATGATTTTTTTTTGAATATTTATGATTTCTTCTTTATTGATGTCTTTAATTGCATATAGATTTTCTTGAGAAAAACATTCGTAATTAATAGAAACAATTATTGTGAGAAACAGATAATAAAGTAATGCGTTTTTTTTCATTTTGTGACTCCTTTCATTCTGTCATAGACTCTATTCCATCTGGATGACGTTCTTTATACATGTTTTCATATTTTTCAATAGTGTTTTGGGGGTTGTCAAATAAAGGTTTAGTTTTTCCATTAAAGGATTCCATTAATTCCCCTTTATAATAGATGTTCCAAACCCCTCCATTTGATACCTTTTCTTCGGGACTCCCATCTTTCAACGTTTTCATTTCAACATCATCTGATGGAGCAACAACTAATAAATCCAATTTGTCCGATAAATCTTGGCCTATTCCTCCTTTAACACCAGTTTTGCAAGAATGAAGGACTAAAATTGAAGTCTTGCTTTCTTCTTCTTCTTGATTATTCATGTTATATATATAGCTACTTTTCTTCAAATATTTACCAAATTCCGATGTATTATAATAGGTTCTATTGGCTTCACCTTCTTGGTCATAAACCTGAATACTTGATTCGGTCCCATGCCCCCAAAAATGTATTACACCTATGTTTCTGGTATAACGTCGAATTGGCTTAAACGACTTTTGATTCGCACTCGGATCCAGCGCAATTATTTTTTCTCGACCATTAGGATCTTTAAATAAAAGTGGCGCATTGCTACAATATACATAAGGATTTTCATTTGGAAACTTGTCACTCATCGGGTTCACACTCAGCCAAATGCTCAGGTCGCTGGTGTAATAGCGTGCGCCAAAGTAGGTTAGGTTCGTTTCTGCGTCTTTCTCTTTCGCAGAGAAGGTATAAGACGCCGTTGCCGACAAGTTTCCCTGCGGATGCAATTGGTTTTGCGGGCGATATGTGGAAGAAACGTGCATTGCGAATTAGTGGGGTGCAAAGGTAGGAAAAAAGTTTGAGATGAGGAGAAGAGAAATTTAGTTCGATTCGGGCAGAAGTGAAGAAAGTTCATTTTTGCTGGAAATTACACACTTTTTGGGATACTACCCCGATGACCATGCGGTTCTGCTCGTTGACGAGGCGGTTCATTTCCGCCCGTATCTGCTTGACGGAGGCCTCCACCTCCTTGCCGTTGATGTAGATGGTTACCCTGCGGGTGCTACTCTTTGCCATAAACGTTAAGTTTTGGCAAAGATGACTTAAACTCCCGTCACGGTATGGGACTTTTTTGAATTACTAGTTACCTGTCGGTTTGATTATCGCTGCTGTGAAATACAATCTTCCCAAAAGAGGCTGAAAAAGGAATATCATGTTGTATAGCAGAAGAATATGCAGGAGTAGAGTAAATAGGCAACTCAAAGGTGTCAGTGAGTTGTGCATTTGGTTGAATAATCAAATACTTTTCATTCACAATTTTACAGCTGACTATTTCCTTATAATATTTTTGACCTCTTGTTTCATAACCGCAAATATTGCTGCATGAGTCCAATTTATCTATCATAAAAGATTGAGTTGTATCTATTATTGCTACGAGATATAGATGGTTTGTATGTTTCCACTGACTATGCTCTCTATCATACCAATGCCAATATTCCGCATAAATTTCTTTGAATACTAATTTAATACTAAAAATACTATCTTCGTATTCGAATGGCTCAGCGACATAATACTTGCTGAAAACATTTCTTTCCTTTGATTCTTTGGATGAAATAGTATAATCCCATTCTTTTAGATGCCCTTTGTTATTTATGCAAGAAAAACAACTAAAACAAACGACAAGAATTATAGTAAAATAAAAATAAAGTTTGTTCATTACCACCAAGTGTTTCGGTTTGTTCTAAACTGAGTTCCTTCTGGGTGCAACTCTCTAATACAATTATATGCCTGACGAGGTATCATACCTCTTCTAACATTGATAGGACGTTGATATGAAAAATTACCCAGTTCCCCTTTTTGTGGCCGATCTAATTTTACTCCAACTTTTCCTAATGCATATACAACCGCTTCAGAACAATTATTACCAAAAAAATGATAATCTTCATTCATTTTCTCCTTCATGCCATCAATTATGGTTTTATCTTGTTCTGTTGTTGTTGGCAACATATAGGCTTTCGTATAATAAGCAGCACCCTTTCCATCTTTATTATCTGTATTATAATCAGAATCAAGGAATTCTTGGATACTCTTAAAGGTTTTGATATTACCGTTTTTATCTACACCTGGTTGGTCATCCACAGTACCACTTTCTATTCCCGAGACTCTTTTATGATTTCCATCATCGTCCCCATTCTTTGACCATAAAAGCCATTCTTTTTTGTCATTTTGGACAAGGATAGCCATATGACCGGCCCCACCGACAGAATGACCTGCTAACAAGACAGCACAACTATCTCCAGATGGATCAATAATCCTTATTGGATTATCCGCGCAATAAACATACGGACTCACACTCGGGTACTTGTCCGCCATCGGGTCTACACTCAGCCAGATGCTCAGGTCGCTGGTGTAATAGCGTGATCCGAAGTACGATACGTTCGTTTCCGAGTCCTTCTCTTTTGCGGAGAAGGTATAAATCCAAATGATAGTTGACAATTGACAGTTGACGGTTAGATGAGGAATGGCAGAGTGTGACACAGAAAAGAAGTTGTGTTTTCTTTTCATTTGGCGCGCGTAAATTTTCCAGTTGTAGTATTCGTATTTCATGT
>JAEZOU010000059.1 GCA_023413895.1 Bacteroidota bacterium
TATTAAAGGATTATTGGGTACTTTTTTCACGGCGGTAAAGTTACAAAATATTTTTAATACAAAACAACAAAAAGTAGTTTTTCTATAATTTATTTTTAGCACATAATAAGAATTTATGGAAAGTAAGTGCTACACCTTCGCGTACCATCAAGGCTACGCACGCTCATTCAGCATGGGATTCTGCTTGTACACACGCTCAATGAGAATTCAGAAAATCTAATTTTATTTTTATTAGACACCACATATTTCTAATGGAAAACACACGAAATGCACAAAAAAAAATGCTCGGTGAATACCGAGCATTTTTATAACTAACAGAAAATAGAATTATCCGTTAAATACTTTATCAAGGCCGATTCCTCTAACTTGAGCTACAGCGTAAGCATCTCTCAAGCTTGCCAATGCGCTAATAGTAGCTTTCACAACACTATGAGGGTTAGTAGAACCTTTTGATTTAGCCAAAACGTCTTTTACCCCAACAGTTTCGAAAACTGCACGCATTGCACCACCGGCAATAACTCCAGTACCAGGAGCAGCAGGTTTCATAAATACTACAGAACCGCTATATCTGCCTTCTTGAGCATGAGGAATAGTTCCTTTATATACAGGAACACGGATAAGATTTTTCTTAGCATCGTCGATACCTTTAGCGATTGCAGCAGAAACTTCCTTAGCCTTACCTAAACCGAAGCCGATAATACCATTTTCGTTACCTACTACAACGATAGCTGAGAAGCTGAAAGTACGACCACCCTTTGTAACTTTTGTTACTCTATTAACATGAACAAGTCTGTCTTTTAACTCTTGATCAGTCGCTTTAATTCTTTTAAGATTTATTTTTGTCATAATTATGCTCTCCTATTAGAAAATTAAACCACCTTCTCTAGCTGCATCAGCCAAAGATTTTACTCTACCATGATATAAATATCCGCTACGGTCGAAAACCACTTTGGTGATACCTGCAGCAAGTGCTTTTTCAGCGATTGCTTTACCTACCAATGCAGATTTAGCGGTTTTAGTAATTTTCTGTTCGCGGATGTCGGCAACTGCTGAAGAAGCAGAGGCTAAAGTTACACCGGCAACATCATCAATAAGTTGAACATAAATATCGCGATTACTTCTGAATACTGACATTCTAGGACGATCTGCAGTTCCGTTTACGGACTTGCGGATTCTCATTTTTATCCTGTTTCTTCTAAATTCTTTTTTATTATAAGCCATTTCCTAAAATTTACATTGTTATTTTTCTGCTGATTTACCGGCTTTAGTTCTAACGATTTCGCCCACGAAGCGGATACCTTTTCCTTTGTAAGGTTCGGGTTTTCTGTAAGAACGAATTTTATTAGCTACTTGTCCGAGTAATTGTTTGTCGATACCTTTCAAAATGATAAGAGGAGCCTTACCTTTTTCAGTAACGGTTTCAACTTTAATTTCGGGTGCTAATTCGAAAAGGATATTGTGAGAGTATCCCAAATTCAAATCAAGTAATTGACCTTTTGCTTCGGCTTTAAAACCGACACCTACGAGTTCTTGTCTGATTTCGAATCCTTGAGAAACGCCTTTTACCATATTAGCAATAAGAGCTCTATATAACCCGTGCATAGCTCTATGACGTTTTTGGTCCGTTGGGCGAGCCATTGTTAATTGACCATTTTCGATAGATAAAGTGATGTCACCATCAACATATTGTTGTAATTGTCCTAGAGGACCTTTTACGGTAACAATATTAGTTTTTTCATCTCTTGACACTTCAACTCCTGCAGGAATTGCAATGGGTAATTTTCCTATTCTTGACATAACTTTTCCTCCTATTAACTAATATAACATAATACTTCACCACCCATCATTTTAGCTTTAGCTTCTTTATTAGTCATAAGACCTTTAGAAGTAGAGATGATAGCGATACCGAGACCATTCATAACTTCAGGCATATCTTGAACGCCCACATATTTACGAAGGCCAGGACGGCTTACGCGTTTCAACTGGCTAATAGCGGATTCTTTGGTTACTGGATGATATTTAAGCGCAATTTTAATCAAACCTGGGTTTACATCATCTTCAAATTTATAATTCAAGATATAACCTTGTTCGAAAAGAATTTGCGTAATAGTTCTTTTTATTTTAGAAGTTGGAACTTCAACAACTTTATGACCAGCAGCAATTGCATTGCGAAGGCGAGTCAAATAATCGGATATTGGATCTGTATTCATAATCTTCTAACTTTCTTTTAAATTTTACCAACTTGCTTTTTTAACACCAGGAATAAGACCAGCCAACGCCATTTCTCTGAAATTGATACGAGAGATACCAAATTGACGGATATAACCTTTTGGACGGCCGGTTAGCTTACAACGATTGTGCAATCTGATAGGGTTTGAATTGGGTGGCAATTTTTGAAGTGCAACGATAGCAGCTGCTTTAGCTTCATAATCATCACCGTTAATAATTTTTTTCAATTCTGCGCGTTTATCAGCGTATTTAGCAATTAATTTTGCTCTTTTTACTTCTCTTGCTTTTAACGATTCTTTTGCCATATCTTATTTCTGATTTTTAAACGGTAAGCCAAATTCTTTTAATAATGCTAAGCACTCTTTATCATTTTGAGCGGTGGTAACGAATGTAATATCCATACCATTAATCTTAGCAACTTTATCGATGTCGATTTCTGGGAAGATAATTTGTTCTGGAACTCCAAGAGTGTAATTTCCTCTTCCGTCGAAACCTTTATCGCTAATACCTTTGAAATCGCGAATACGAGGAATTGATACAGCAATCAAACGATCTAAGAATTCGTACATTCTATCGCCTCTTAAGGTTACTCTTACGCCGATAGGCATTCCGCGTCTTAATTTGAAGTTAGAAATATCCTTTCTTGACTTAGTAGCCACAGCTTTTTGACCTGTAATCATAGTCATTTCTTGAACGCCAACTTCGATCAATTTTTTGTCAGCGATACCAAATTTACCAAGACCTTGGTTAAGGCAGATTTTGGTAATTTTAGGAACTCTCATTACAGACTTAATGCCTAATTGTTCCTTCAATGCAGGAATAATCTCCTTATTGTATTTCTCTTTAATTCTAGGTACGTACATTATTTAATCTCCTCTCCTGATTTTTTAGAATATCTAACTAATTTACCATTTTCACCGATTCTTCTACCGATACGAGTTGCTTGACCTTTAGCATCAACAACCATAAGGTTAGAAATATGGATCGGAGCTTCTTTTGAAATAATGCCGCCATTAGGGTTTTTGGCATTTGCCTTTGTGTGTTTAGAAATCATATTTCTTCCTTCCACTAAGGCTCTGTAATTTTTTACATCAACAGAAAGTACTTTTCCAGTTTTTCCTTTAGATTCACCGGCAATAACTTTCACGATGTCACCTTTTTTAATGTGAATTTTCATTTTACTTTGTTTTAATTTGTTATCAATTGGTCTTTGTCAATTGTTTTCTAGACACAAGTCTTTAAAGACATAATGATTAAAGCACTTCTGGAGCAAGGGAAACGATCTTCATATATTGTTTCTCACGGAGTTCACGAGCAACGGGACCGAAGATACGAGTTCCGCGCATTTCTCCTGCTGCAGTGAGAAGTACTACTGCGTTATCATCAAAGCGGATATAAGATCCATCAGCGCGGCGCACGTGTCTTTTTGTACGAACGACAACAGCTTTAGAAACGGTACCTTTTTTTACGTTTCCTGATGGGATTGCGCTTTTGATAGTAACTACCACTTTATCACCAACGCTTGCATAGCGTTTTTTGGTTCCACCGAGTACACGGATCAACAAAACTTCTTTTGCTCCGCTATTATCGGCCACTGACATTCTTGATTCTTGTTGTATCATAACTATTTAGCTCTTTCAATAATTTCTACTAATCTCCAGCATTTACTTTTGCTCAAAGGTCTGGTTTCCATAACTCTTACCCTATCCCCGATGTTACACTCGTTTTTTTCATCGTGAGCCATCAATTTGGTAGTTCTTTTCAAGAATTTACCATATTTGGGGTGTTTCAGTTTACGTTCTACGCTAACAACAATAGACTTATCCATCTTATTGCTCATCACGAGACCTTCTCTTACTTTACGTTTATTTCTTTCTTCCATAATTTTTCGTTATTCTTTGCTGTTTAATTCACGTTTACGTAATTCCGTTTTCATTCTCGCAATCGTGCGTCTTTGTTCTTTAATTTTATTAGGATTTTCGATTGGAGAAACGGCGTGATTAAGTGTCAACTTATTTAATTGTTGAACCTCTTCAAGTAATCTTTCATTAAGTTCTGCAGTTGAAAGTTCTGCGATAACCTGTTGTTTCATAACTTCTATTAAATTTCTTCTGAATAATCTCTTCTAACAATAAATTTTGTTGCAACGGGTAATTTTTGAGCTCCAAGGCGGAAAGCTTCTTTAGCAACTTCCAATGGAACGCCATCTGCTTCAAATAGGATACGTCCTGGGCTTACGCGAGCCACGAAATATTCAGGAGCACCTTTACCTTTACCCATACGTACTTCTGCGGGTTTCTTTGTAACAGGTTTGTCAGGGAATATGCAGATCCATAATTGACCTTCACGTTTCATATAACGGGTGATTGCCTGACGAGCAGCTTCAATTTGACGACCTGTAATCCAATGCTCTTCGAGGGTTTTTAGAGCGAAAGAACCAAAAGAAATTTCTGCACCTCTCTTGGTGATTCGTTTCATACGACCCTTCTGCGGTCTTCTGTATTTGGTTTTTTTAGGTTGTAACATCGTTATCTTATTTATCTGTTATTAATTCTTATTCATATTTTTTCTTCCTGAACGAGGTGCTCTTTTTGCTTGTGAACCTTTAGATTCTTTTGCGTCCACTGCTGCGTTAAAGAGATCTCTTTTTCCGTAAACCAAACCTCTACAGATCCATACTTTCACTCCGATACGACCGTAAGTAGTATGGGCTTCTGCGTGTGCATAATCGATATCTGCACGCAAGGTATGAAGTGGAGTTCTTCCTTCCTTAAAATGTTCGGTTCTTGCCATTTCTGCACCGCCTAAACGACCTGAAACAGATACTTTGATACCTTCTGCATTGGCACGCATTGTAGCAGTAATTGCAGTTTTTACAGCTTTTCTGTATGAAACACGACCTTCGATTTGTTTGGTAATATTTTGTGATACCAATACAGCATCCAAATCAGGGCGTTTTACTTCTGCAATATTGATTTGGATATCTTTGTTCGTAATTTTCTTTAATTCCTCTTTCAGTTTATCAACTTCTGTACCGCCTTTACCAATAATAATACCTGGACGAGCGGTGTTGATAGTAACCGTAACAAGTTTAAGTGTTCTCTCAATGTAAATTTTTGCGATTCCGGCTTTGAACAAACGTGCGTTCAAATAACGTCTAATTTTGTCGTCTTCGACTAACTTATTGGCGAAATTTTTGCCGCCAAACCAATTAGAATCCCATCCTCTGATAATTCCTAATCGTAAACCTACCGGATTAACTTTTTGACCCATACTAATTATTAATTTTATTCGATTATTTTTTAATTTTCTACTGCTGTTGGAACTATCTTACTCATCTCTTCAGCTCTGCTGCCTACGATGATGGTTACGTGATTAGAACGTTTTCTGATTCTATTTGCTCTTCCTTGAGGAGCTGTTCTAATTCTCTTCAACATTCTACCACCATCAACCATGATAGTTTTTACATATAATTGTGCATCTTCCATACGTTGACCTTCATTCTTCACTTGCCAGTTAGCAACTGCAGATTTAAGCAACTTCAAAAGTTTCTCGGAAGATTCTCTTCTTGAGAACTTTAACACATTCATTGCATAGTCAACATCTTTTCCTCTAATCACGTCCGCCATGATTCTTGTTTTTCTTGGCGAGGTTGGATTATTCACTAATCGAGCCATATAAACGCTTTTTTTGGCTTCTTTGCGTGCATCCGCAACTAATTTTTTTCTTCTTGCAACCATTTTATTATTGTTTACTAATTATCTTAACTTATTGGTTTTTAATTGATTAATATAAAAATGCAACAATTCTATGTTTTTCATTCAAATTGGCGGCAAAAATAGTTTTTTTTTCAATACAAAAATCACCTTTTCTATTTTTTTTTTCAAAAAGTGATTTTATTGAATTATTGACACTTACAAAAAGTTCTCAACGTTAAATTGTGAATCTTTTTTAGTTTCTAAAAACCAAGTGACTTTAAAAATTGAAAAAAATCGATAAAATTATGCAATTTAGAATATAGAAAACGATATTCCTAAACTCATCGGATTGATTTGAGGACCTTTACCCGATTCAAATAGCTTATTTACTTGATATGAATAGTAAACGCTTACGAATTTCCATCCGCAACGCATAAAGAAATCGACGTTATATTTTTGCTTGTTGAACACCTCAAAACTTTTAAAGTTCTGGTCAGCACCTGAGCCTGATAGATTAGGTCCTTTGTAACGGTGCGAAACCTCCGCTACCAAGCCTAAGCGTACGCCTAATGAGAATTTAAAACCATTGGAATGTCTATATCTAAATTCCAATGGAATGTGACAGTTGATGTAGGTCATCCGATTCAAACAAGTATCCGCAACGCTAACGGGTAGTAGGGAATAACGCATAACGTCGGACTTGGAATCGTACTGCAACATTGCATTGGAGAACTGAGTGTAGTAGCTGGTTCCTAATCCCAATCCAAAAGAGATTGGACTATTAGGTGATACTCTGAAATCCCACATTACAGATACATTAAAACCTGGGTGGAATTTTTGATGATTTACTTGTGTGGGCATTCCCATCCAAAAGGTATGAAAAACGTCAACCATAAGGCGATCTCGAAAGATTTCAATTCGCTCTTCGTTTTTCTCTTGCGCTGGAATAGTTGGTGTGCTGTCAGATTTTTTTTCTACAGACTCCTGAGCAACAACAATTTGTAATGTTGACATCAGCAATACAACTACTAAGACAAAGAGTTTTTTCATACTTCAAAAATTGGGCTGCAAAATTACATTTTTTTTTAATGCAACGACACATTATTCAAATTATTACTCAAGAATAAAAAAATGCAGTACTAAAGAAATAAAATATACAACTCTAAAAAAAAATTATTACTTTTGCTATCCCTTAAATTAATACCCTATATTACAATAATAAACCCTTATTCCATTGATTATGCAGAAAATAGAACGACATCCCATTTTAGAGATTCCTAAAAATAAGAAAGTTATTTTTGAGTTTAACGGAATGAAAATTGCAGCAGAATCGGGACAAACAATAGCTGCAGCACTTCATCAAGCAGGTTTTCCCATCCATAGCCACCGAGAAGATGGGCGCGAGCGGAGTATGCAATGCGGCATTGGAAAATGCGGAGCTTGCGAAATGCTTGTAGATGGTAAAGTAAAACGAATTTGTATCACTAAAGTTGATGGAGTTCAAAAAATACAAGAGATTCCTCATCATTTTATGCCTACCGATGCTGACACCTCATCATCAGAGCCTAAGGTTTATAAAACTGAAGTTGCCATTATTGGCGCAGGCCCCGCAGGTTTGGCTTGTCGTGAAACCCTAAACAACTTAGGTATTCCCAATTTAGTTATCGACAATAACGACAAAATTGGCGGACAATTCAATATGCAAACGCATCAATTTTTCTTTTTTGAACAGGAGAAGTTATATGGTGGAATGCGTGGATTTGACATTGCAACTAAACTTGCTGGTGATGATCATACTGGAATTTTACTGAACGCTACTGTTTGGGATATTTTCAGCAATCGTAGAATTGCTGTTAAAAATTTAAAAGAAGATTCAATTTTTTATGTTGATTCACAGTATATTGTAATAGCTACTGGAGCACTTCCTTTTATGCCACCTTTTGAAAACGATGACTTACCAGGCGTCTATACTGCTGCTGTAGTTCAAAAGATGATGAATATTGAGCATACACTTTTGGGGAAACGTATTCTCTCTATCGGAGCAGGCAATATTGGCTATCTCACCTCTTACCAAGCCACCCAAGCTGGAGCAAAGGTGGTTGCCATCATTGAAGGCATGGACCACGAGGGCGGTTTTCCTGTACAAGCAAATCGTGTACGCCGATTAGGAATTCCTATTTTGACATCTCATATCTTGCTGAAAGCGATTCCGAATGAAAATCACACAGGTGTTGTGGGCGCAGTAATTGCTGAATGCAAAAATTTTCAACCCATTCCAGGAACTGAAAAGATTATTCACGACATCGATATTATCAATGTTTGCACGGGATTACTTCCCGACAATCAGTTGCTAAAGAAGAGCCGTGTTATATATGGTTTGAACGCATACGGAGTGGGCGATGCCGTACGAGTGGGCGAAGGAACCTGCGCTGTACTTCGAGGAAAACAAGCAGCTTTAGAAATTGCAATGACAATGAACAAACGAATCAACTATGACGAATATTTAGCAGTTTCCAAAGCGTATATTGATTCTCAACAACATCCTGTTCCTATTCTGAAAGAACCAAGAAAACCAGACACTGATAGAATGAAAAGCAAAGGATTTGTTATTGCAGATTGTCTTTATGGATTTGCTTGCAATCCTTGCTCATTTTCTTGTCCTCAAAATGCCATTCAGAAATCCTCCACTTCTTCGGTACCGGTTATAGACTACGAAAAATGTATCGGCTGTATGGATTGTGTGACCCACTGCCCTGGATTGGCAATCTTCGGTTACAATATCGTCAAAAATTGGGTATTTCTACCGATTGAACATTTTGCGGAAGAGGGTGAGGAGATTTATTTGGTGAATAATCAAGGAGAAAAGATTGGTGAAGGTATTATTGAGAAGATTGTCCGTAAAGAGAATAAGACACATTTAGCACGGGTAAAATCAACAACTCTTTCTGGCGAGGCTTTAACACAAGTGCGAGGCTTTATTATAAAAACACAATATCCAGAGCCTCTGAATATTGAAAAAATTTCTGACCATGAAAAGGGGCACACCTACCTCTGTCACTGCGAAAATATTGAAATCGATCAACTATTGAAGGCAATTGGCGGGCGTAAAATGATTACCATTGACGAATTGAAACATACCACTCGCATTGGCATGGGGCCTTGTCGAGGAACGCGCTGCATACCCAGAGTTCGTCAACTTCTCCGTAAATATGATATAGAGGTGGTTGGCGACGCAACGCCTCGTGGTCCATTAGCCAACCAGATTTTATTAGGAGAGATTCATCCTACAGAAAAGAAGTTACAAAATATAACGATTACAGGGAATCGTAAAACGCAACGCATAGATTGCGATATTTTTGTTGCAGGTGGGGGCATTGCAGGAAGTAGTTTATTCCGTTATTTTGCTGAAAGCGGAAAAAAGACAGTGTTAATTAACAACGAGCGTGGTTCCTCTTGGCGCAATATTGCAGGAGGAAGACCTGCTTTTTCCGTACCCGAAATTGCAGATATTGCCATGCACAATATGGAAATATTTAAAGAGTTGCAATCGATGACCAACATCAACTACAAAGAGATTCGATATGTTGGATTTGCTCACGATGACGCCACATACAAAGCTTTGGAGGCATCGATGGCCTGGTCTGATGCTTATATGATTGACAAGAAGGATTTTCAGAAAGAGATATCACCTTATATCAATCCAAACTTAGATGCTTACCAGGCAGCGTTGATTACCAAAGAGTGTTGGCAAGCCACACCAGGATTAGTTATCAATGCCGTACGACAGATTGCATTGGCGCACGGAGGAGAGATGTATGAGCAGTGCGAACTTGAAGAGATTTTCCGGAACGGCAATGGTTTTGTGGGACTTGCTCGCACCCAAGAGGGTGAGTATTTAGAAATTCACTGCGAGCATTTTGTTAACGCTTTAGGGGGAAATGCTGAAAAGTTTGCAAAAGCATTAGGTATAGAAACCAATCTATACCCTGTGAAGCACCAAGCATTTATCACCAAACCCCTTCCGTTGATGGGAATCAATGGTAATGCATTAGATATGATTATAGACAGACGCCATTATCACGGATTTTCTGCTGTTTACGGACAACAATTTGCCGATACCGGACAGATTATCGGTTGTGCATCACCAGGATGTGAGCTAGCAGAAATCAACAAAGAGTTAAAGAGTAATACACAAGACTTTATGGAGATTGCAGCAGAAGCCTTCATGGAATGGTTCCCCGTTCTTAAAGGAGTGAGCCTGCAAGCTGTTTGGGCAGGTTATTATACTGAGCCGCGCTACATTGTTGACCCAGATAATGGGCTTTTAGTAGGCTTACGAGGACACGGATTTATGTTAGGACAATATTTTGCCAAACTTTATGTGGATAAATATCTCGGCAAACCTATTCCAGACTATATGCACCGCTTGCTATTAAGTGGTGACGGATTAAGTGAAAACGCATTTAAATAATTCTAATAACAAAATGGATACAATAAAACTCAAAGACAAAAACTTTACGAAGTATATTTCTGCAGAAGAAATAGATGCGGCTATTGATAATGTAGCACAACAAATTAATGAGGAATACAAAGATGATATTCCAATCTTTATTATTACTCTAAACGGAGCAATCATCTTTGCAGCAGACCTTTTCAAGCGGCTTACGATTACTTGTAGTTTAACTTGTGTAAAATTCTCCTCATACGAAGGCACGCAAACAACCAACAACATTCATAGTTTAATCGGTTTGAAAGAGGACCTTCGGGGAAAAAGAGTTATTATTGTTGAAGATATTGTTGACACAGGAAATACTTACGAACATTTGATGGAAATTTTAAAAGATAAAGGGACAAAAGATATCAAAATTGCTACGATGACTTTCAAACCAGATGCATACAAAAAGAGTTTTCCTGTACATTATGTCGGATTAACAATTCCTCCTAAATTTGTAGTTGGAAGAGGTTTGGATTATGACGGATTAGGTAGAAATCTAAATGACATTTATCAAGTTTGTGAATAGCATTAAACATCATAATATTATTTGTAAAATGAATAAAAGACTCATAAACATTGTGCTTTTAGGAGCACCTGGCTGCGGCAAAGGAACGCAAGCTGCATTTATTAAAGAAAAATATGATTTAGAACACGTTTCTACAGGTGCTCTTTATCGCGAAGAGATGGCTTCAGGTTCGGCAATTGGAATAGAAGCAAAGCGACACATTGACAACGGTCATTTATGCCCAGACGAGATGACATTGGACATTTTGAACCACCACATTCAATTACACGATGAAGTTAAGGGATTTATTTTAGACGGTGTTCCTCGCACTATCCAACAAGCGAATATGATGGAAGGGAAAGGATATGACCACGCTATTCCTATCGATTTGGTTATCAATCTTGAAATTCCAGAGGAGATTATTACAGAAAGGTTGGAGAAGAGGGCTAAGGAGTTGAATCGCACTGACGACACCCCAGAGGTCATCCGTCAACGCATTATCCATTACAACAATTTAACCAAACCTTTGGTTGCCTATTACGAAGAACGGAATCTTCTTAAAAATGTAAACGGCGCACAAACTCTTGAAAATGTTTTCAAGGATATATGCGCCGTTATCGATGCTGAATTGGAAAGATTGGCTAAATAGTCAATCTTTCCAAAACCGTATCAATCAATTTATTCATCATCGTATGGTAATCGAAAGCTGAGCCATACGTTACACGATTTGCTACAATCAGGCAAACTGTGAGTGGATTATGTCCCAATACTTTACTTAATCCATAGATTGCGGAACACTCCATTTCCATATTGGTAATTGATTTTCCATTAAAAGAGAACCCTTCAATTTTCTGATTTAGTTCAGGATACATCAAGGGGGCGCGCACCAAACGTCCTTGCGGTCCAAAGAAACCTGGAGCACTCACTGTTATTCCCTGATAGAAATCATGAGCCACTTTATCAAGCAGTTGCTGACTAGCTGCCGTACAATAAGGGAAAGGCAATTTTTCGTTCCAATCTGTCTGTTTCACAAATGCTTCCACCAAATCATCTTCAAAATCACCATTATTTTTATAAAATTGAAGAACACCATCAATTCCCAATCCGTAAGCGGAAGCGACAAACGACCCCGTATCAATCTCTGCTTGAAGCGCGCCAGAGGTTCCAATTCGGATAAGATTTAGCGATTTATGTTCATTTTTCACCTCCATCTTCTCTAAATCAATATTTGCCAAAGCATCTAATTCTGTAAGCACAATATCAATATTATCGGTTCCCATACCAGTAGAAATCACGGAAAGTCGTTTTCCATTTTTCATTCCAGTATGGGTGATTAGCTCTCTATTTTGACGTTTCAGCTCAACTTTATCAAAACGGTCAGAGATTTTCGCTACGCGTCCTGGGTCTCCGACAAGGATTATATCATCTGCAATCTCTTCAGGGAATAAACCCAAATGATAAATTGCGCCATTAGGTTGTTTTGGGAGTTCTGAAACAGGAATTTTCATAATTATAATGTTTATTTCAAATATTTATCTAGCCATGAAGCAAAGGTTCGTTGCCAAAGCACACCATTTTGAGGAGAGAGCACCCAATGATTTTCATCAGGGAAAATCAGCAACTCAGCATCTAAACCTCGTAATTTAGCAGCATTAAATGCTGACATTCCTTGGGAAGCCAAAATTCTGTAATCTTTCTCACCATGAATACAAAGAATTGGTGTATCCCATTTATCCACAAATTTGTGAGGCGAGTTAGCAAAAGTACGTTGGGCAATAGCGTTATCTTTTTCCCAATATGCGCCCCCCATATCCCAATTAGCGAACCACATCTCTTCTGTTTCTAGATATTGTTGTTCAATATTGAAGATTCCATCATGAGCGATAAATGCTTTGAAACGTTTATCGTGGTGACCTGCAAGCCAATAAACAGAGAATCCGCCATAACTTGCACCCACACAACCTAAACGATTTTCATCCACATAAGGTTCATTTTTCATTTCATCAATAGCGGCAAGATAATCCTTCATATTTTGTCCGCCGTAATCACCGCTAATTTGTTCTAACCATTCTTGACCAAAACCTGGTAATCCGCGACGGTTTGGTGCAACAATGATATAATCATTAGCAGCCATAATTTGGAAATTCCAACGATAAGACCAGAATTGGCTAACAGTACTTTGCGGACCGCCCTCACAATAAAGTACAGCTGGGTAAGTTTTTGTTGAATCGAAATGAGGAGGATAGATAATCCAAGTCAACATCTGCTTATTATCAGTTGTTTTAATCCAACGTTTTTCCACACGACCCATTGTGATTTGGTCAAGAAGATGTTTGTTTTCAAAAGTAATTTGTTTTTGCTCTCCTGTTTCAGGATTTATCGCATACAAATCATTAGGAGCACTCATCGAATGGCGCATACCGATTAAGCCATTAGGAGTTTGTGTCATCCATTCATAATCATGAACGCCATCGGTAATTTGGGCGATATTTTTATTCATATCAATTTTCCAAATATTGGTAACAGCCTCTTTACAAGCAATAAACCACAATCCTTGATTATCTGGAGTCCATTGGATAAAGTCGGTATTGTAGTCAAAATCTTCGGTCATATAAACCTTATTATCACCATTAGCATCTGCTACAAACAATCGTTTTTTATCAGATTCATACCCATCACGCTCCATACTAATCCAAGCTATTTTAGAACCATCGGGAGAGAATTGTGGCATCAAATCATACCCCATCATTCCTTCCGTCATATTAACAGTTTGTTTTGTATCGAGGTTATAGAGATAAATATCTGTATTAGTAGAAATTGCATATTCTAAACCTGTTTTTTTCTTACAAGCGTATGCAATTGTTTTTCCATCAGGACTCCAAGCCAAATCTTCCACACCATTGAAAGGTTTCATTGGGCACTCGTATCCGGTTCCGTCCAACAAGTCAAACGCATTTTTAATCTCTTTTCCATCAAAATCAGCTACAAAAGGATGCGGCACAGAGGTCACCCACTCGTCCCAATGTTTATACATCAAATCATCGACAATAATTCCAGTAGTTTTAGGAAGGTCTGGATAGATATCCACAGTACGTTTTCCATAAGGCACATTAGCGATATAGATAATCTTAGATTCATCTGGGGAGAAGAGATAATCTGATATTCCGCCATCGATATTTGAAATTTGCACTCTTGCAGAACCTTGGTCATTCATTTCCCATAGTTGCATTGAGCCGTTTTCTGCGGAAAGGAAAGTAATCTTTTTCCCATCTTTTCTCCAATGTGCAGCATATTCAGAGAATGGGGTTTTGGTAATTTGACGCATATCCGTTCCGTCCAAATTCATCACAAACCATTCACAATTGCTACTATTTTGCTCTACGCTGTAATAGGTTACAGAATAGAGGATTTTCGTACCATCTGGAGAGAGTTCAGCACCTCCCATTCTACCGAAAGCCCATAACGCTTCGGGAGTCACTTTCCCTTCTGGAATTTTAATTTCATTTTTTGAAATCATCTTATCATCATTTTTTGAGGAAGTTTCAACACTTTCTTTAGAATTACACGCGGCAAGTAACAGAAGCACCGCCATAAAAATTGACAATTGGATTTTTCTCATAATGGTTATTTTTTAATTGTAAGAATTAAACCTAAAACGACACCTAACATTGCTGCAAAAAGCACTTGGAAGTTTCCTGGCAAAAGGAAAGTGATTGTGTGAGCTGGATACCAGAAAAGAGGAATTGTTTTCTTAAAAATAAAACCATATTGCACATTCCAATTAATTTTATTTGCCATAATCTCTTGCATAGGAAGAGCTTTTGAGAAGAAACCTTTTAACGTTCCGCCCGTTTCTGCAATATGGATATCTGTAATTTTGTGGAAAGTCATAAAAACTGGAGCGAAAATAGTATTCATCAGTACGCTAACGCAGAATGCTACAAAAAGCTTTCCCCAAGAGAACGGACCAGCAAACCAAGCGGCAGCCTCAGTAAGGCCCATATTGGTCAAGAAGGAAACTGTTCCCGCTTTAAAGATCATCATTGCCATTGCAATTCCCATTCCTAACAATCCCCAAATCAACATTTTGGGAAGAACGCCAAAACCTTTTTCATTATAAACGCCCTTTCGGATTCGGAGTGCTAACATCTCTCCAAAAGTTGCCAAAATAGCAAATTTTAGAAAACTCATCAACATTCCATGGTTTTTAGTTGCTGAATTAAACCCGTCGATAGCACCAGGTACAAAGATAAATATGGCTAAAACTGCCAAAACAATAAAGATAACAAATAAATCTGCTTTTTTCATATTTTAGTTTTTATTAATGCGTTTATCAAAAATCATTCTGCAAAAGTGCAAAAAATATAGTCATCTTACACTCCTAATTCAAAAAAATAGTTTTGAAAATTAAAAAAGGAATGTAACAGCAGCCATTACTGCCAATCCCAACGTTGAGAGAGAGAGTAACGGCATCTGCTTATCCAATCGTTTTCCATTTGTGTGCCAAACAATCCAAATGTGAACTATAAAAATGGGAAGCAATATTATTGGCAGGTAGATTTGAAGTATCACGAAGATAAAAAAAGGTATTAGTAGGATAATCGTATGATAAATTTTGGCATTTCGGCTTCCCAACCTCGCAGCCAGAGTAGTTTTCCCATATTTTATATCGTTCTCCATATCGCGGATATTATTCAGATTTAGCACTGCTACAATAGGCAAACCTATAGCCACAGCCAACCAAGTTGCTTGCCAAGTTAACATTTGTGTTTGCAAGAAGAATGCTCCTAATGTGCTCACCAAGCCAAAGAAAATGAAAACTGAAAGATCTCCAAACCCTTGATATCCGTATGGTTTCTTCCCCAAAGTATATTTCAATGCAGCAATAATTGCCAATAATCCTAACAATAGAAAAATGAGTGGAAAAAGCGCAAAGAGAGTACCAAAAGAACAATAGATCAGCAGAACACCCCAAATTGATGATAGAAATGCAAAAATGAGAATACAGTGTACCATTTGTTGCTCTGAAATAGCACCTGCTTGTAACCCATACGCAACTCTTCCCTCTTGCTGTTCATCGGTACCACGGCGAGCGTCACCCAATTCATTGGCCAAATTTGACAAGATTTGAAGCGAAAGCGTTGTCAGAAGGGCAAGGATGAAAACCCAGCCATCAAATTTAGGGTAGGCGATTGCTGTTCCCAAAATAATACCGGAGATTGAAAGTGGCAATGTCCGCAATCTAAAACTTTGAATATATTTTCTCATTCTTCACTATTTTTTTGCATAATAGACAGTTGCAATTCCCAAAGTCATTCGACATTGCCTCATATTTCGCAAACCAGCATCACGCAATTCCTGCATAAAGGCCTCACCTTGTGGAAACGCATACACACTTTCGGGCAGATATCGGTATGCTGCCTTATCGCCCGAAATTATTCCACCAACAAAGGGCAACCATCTTTTAAAATAAAATCGATACAATTGTTTGATTGGAAAATATTTCGGTGTTGAGAATTCTAAAATTACTAAATCTCCGTTTGGTTTTAGCACTCTTCGCATTTCATTGATAGAGCGGGCGCGTTGTGCAAAATTTCGCACGCCAAAAGCAACTGTAACCGCATCGAAACTATTTTCGGGGAATGGAAGTGCTGCACAATCCCCCTTCATCAGGTGAACTTTTTCCTGAAAATTTGCATTTTTCACCTTCTCCTTACCAATCTCTACCATCGCTTCTGAGAGATCAATTCCTACCACTTCGGGCACACCTGTTTGCGCTATCTGGAGCGTAAAATCAGCGGTTCCGCATGCCACATCTAACACCTTTTGCCATTTTAAACTACAATTCTTCAACGACTTACTACGCCAATACTTATCAATATTCAGCGACAACAAATGGTTAAGTTTATCGTATGTAGGAGCTATTGAATTGAATAGAGAGGCTATATCACGCATAGATTTTATCAAAATGTGCGCAAAAGTACGTTTTTTTCGCTTACCATAAAGTTCTTGGAATATATTTTCTCTTTTCAATAAGTAATTTTATTAGACCTAAATTAGATCGATAAATGTTTATCTATAGAAAATTCTGAAACAGAACGATAATTAGCCTACTTTAAAAGAATCTATTTCTGCTGATTTTAGTATAATTTTTCCTCCCAAAGATAAGTATATAAGGAAAAACTTTATGCTACTTAAAACAAAATGCAAACTTTCATTATTGTGATAGAATTTTCATTACGAACGACAGCTTCTCTATTTTTAAATTGAATTGTTAAATATCGGTTGTAGCAAAATATTTCATATCTTTGCCAATCATTTAAAAAGTCACATTTTAAATAACCCACAAAAAAAGTATTATGAGTTTAGAAGAGAGAATTAATGGTGATATTAAGGCTGCCATGTTGGCCAAAGAGAGAGACAAATTGGATGCACTTCGCGCTATCAAGTCTGCAATCCTTTTATTAAAAACAGAGAAAGGAGCAGGAGAGATTACGGAAGAACTTGAGATTAAAACGCTACAAAAATTAGCAAAGCAACGCAAAGAATCTGCGGAAACTTATCGTGCGCAAAATCGAGTTGATTTGGCTATTGAAGAGGAAGCACAATTAGCTATCATCACGCAATATCTTCCGCAACAACTTTCGGCAGAAGAGATTACAGAAATTTTGAAACAATTAATTGCTGAAAATGGAATTTCCAGCATTCGCGATATGGGAAAACTTATGGGATTAGCAACCAAAAAGTTTGCAGGCCAAGCAGATAACAAATTGGTTTCTGAGATTGTAAAATCGCTTCTAAGTTAATTTACCTAGAATCTTTGTTCCTATTCAGAAGAGTTGCTAATGGAATCTTTCGTTTGCAACTCTTTTGCATTTAGATTCTTCATAAAATGCACTTCCAATTGGTTGAAACGATGAATTGTTCTTCGAGAAAGCCTAATAAATACCACGACGAAAATAGCTAAGAAAAAGATTACCCACGGCGTAAAGAGGAATGCTTTTGATAGCAATGTGAACACGAAAAATAGCGCAATGAAGTTCTGTCCTAACGTAATTGTAAAGATAAAAGCACGATTAAGGCGGCTTTTATGCGCCAAGATTGCAAAAGTTTCTCGAGTTTTCTGCCGAGTTGCCATTAGACCGTAGAGGAATGGCGCAATCAAAACAAGTGTAATTCCAGCACTTAGAACTTGTTGTACTTTTACAGAAAACATATCAGGAAATTTACTCCAGAAAGTTGGATAAACCCATTTGTATGCTACTGAAATAATTGCAAAAATTAGAATAGAAAAGATAATAATTTGCGGTAGAGTACTCTTTAGAATCAGTTTAATATCGCTTTCCTCTTTGGCTCCATTTTCCCGAACACTATAAGCATCCAACCGTTTACGCATTTTGGGTGACATACGCTTATAAATAAAGGCGTAAGCGGGTTCACCAGCACGAATGCAGTATGGAGTAGTAAATGTGGTGATGACAGAAACCGCTACGATAATTCCATAGATATATTCGTGCATCACATTTAAGGAAACTCCTAATGCAGCAATAATAAAGGAGAACTCACCAATCTGCGCCAAACTAAAACCAATTCGAAGCGAATCTTTGAGATTTTCTCCCGAGAGTAGCGCTCCTGCCATATTGAAAATTGTCTTTCCGAAAATAGTAAGCAACGTCAAAATTAGAATAGGAAACCAATATTCACCTAAAACTTTAGGGTCAACCATCATTCCAACAGATACGAAAAAGATTGAACCAAACAAATTTTTAATACTTTGCGTCATCTTTTCAATATGTGGACCTTCAACGGTTTCAGATAAGATTGACCCCATCACAAACGCTCCTAATGCGGAAGAAAATCCAACATAGTTGGCAAAAGTCACCATTCCAAAACAGAGCCCAATAGAGATAATCAACAAGGTTTCGTCGTTGACATACTTTTTGGTTCTTCTAAAAAAGGAGGGAATAATGGCAATCCCGATTACAAACCAAAGCACTAGGAAAAATAGTAATTTCATAATGCTTCCAAACATCTCTGAACCTGAAAATTTCTGACTTACTGCCGCAGTGGAAAGCATCACCATCATTATAATGGCGACCAAATCTTGAAGTATTAGTACCACCAGTGTTAAATCGGAAAATCGCTGTTTCGTAATTTTCAGATCATCAAAAGCTTTGATAATAATGGTTGTAGAGGAGATGGAGAGCATTCCGCCTAAAAATATTGATTCCATAAAGGACCAATTCATCATAATTCCCACAAGAAAAGAGATACAAAAAGTGAGCAAAATACCAGCACCCGCTGTAAGAAATGCTGAAGCTCCTACTTTGAAAAGCTTTTTAAAGCTGAACTCTAACCCTAAAGTGAACATCAAAAAGATAATTCCGATTTCAGACCACTGATGCACACTCTCCTTTTCAATAATGGTAGGAAATAGATCGAAGTGCGGACCTACTAAAAATCCAGCAACAATATACCCTAACACAAGCGGCTGTTTTAATAACTTAAAGATAATGGTTACAATTCCTGCCGAAATTAATATCAGAGCAAGATCAGTTAAAAGATTCATTTCCATAAACAGACATGTTTTAGGTATAAAATAAAGTCTTGCAAAATTATAAAAAAATGAAACATTATTGAAACTATAATGTTCAAAAATGTTGCTTTATTCAAAAAAAAAATTTAAAGATACATCTCTAATCTTTTTTGCCCCTTAACGATTATTGATAGTTTACCTTTTTGTTGATGAACCTCTCAAATATTTTTTCAAAATCATCACACAAAAACAAAAAACACCAAGCGATTCTTATCTCAAAATTAATATTTAAACCTCAACGAGAAACGCACACTTCGCCCCTGCATCGGATAGTTTTTAACTACTTCATATTGTACATTAGCAATGTTTAGCAACTCTGCTTTAGCCTCAAGTTCAAATCTGTTCAACAAAAAAATTCGAGAAAGAGCAATACTTTGATCGAGATAGGCAGGAAGTTCGTTGGCGGGAATATTTTGCTGTAGTGCATAACGTTTTCCATTTACTAAAAAACTGTAAGACAAGTCAATCCATTTGGTTTTAGCTATAATATAGAACGTTCCTGAGTGACGTGGAGTATATGGTATCTGATCTCCAAAAGTTCTAGAAGTGGGATCTGTGCGGTCTGTAGCATGTTGAAAGCTATAATTACCCACAAACTCTAACCTTATCTGCTTTGCAATTTTCCACTCACACTGCAGATTGAAATCAAATCCCCAAATATCAACACGTCCAAAATTCAACATTGACCATACAAAAAGGTCTTTACCTGGGAAAGCTACAATTTTATCTCGCACATAGTTATAATAAGCATCTGCGGTGATAGATAGAGTAAGTTTCTGTATGGGAAGATGTTTGAAATAGGAGACACCAAGATTATACTGATACGTTCGCTCAGGTTTTAGGCTTATATTTCCAACCAATCTGTAATACAAATCGTTAAATGTTGGAAGCCTAAAGATATCCTTGAACGAAGCTCTTATGTAAAGTTGTTCCGAACGCAGCGGTTTATATTGAAAAGTAAGAGTTGGCGATAGGCGGTGCTGATTGCCAGCACTCTCCCCCACCCGAGTTTGGTCATGAACCCAAGTTTGTAACAAGCCGGCATTGAAAGAGACTTTTTTTGTGGAAATATGTGCTGAAAGAAAATTTAACAGAGTGAATCGTGTAGGGAAAGCGAAATCCACAATATCCGCACTCATATCATTATAAATCAGATCATTGGCAAAAGAAAGATGAAAAATTTTGTGAGGTTTGTATGCCAACGAATTGGAAAGGTAATATTCGTTCTGAAGATAATGGTTATCAATTTTTCCTGCAGCATTAAGGTAGTGCGGGTCTAAATAGCGTTGGTACGCATGATTATATTTTGCATTTAATTGATAATGAATAATTTCAGATGGTTTGTAGTTATATGAAAGTTGGGTAAAGAGATTCTGATCCCAGAGTTTCTGCGCATTTTTAGGATTATAAAAGGTTACTGCACCAGGTAACTCCTGCTCAGAGACGTTATAGAAAATTTTTGCTTTGAGTGTCGAGTGTTTGTCAAAAATCAAAAAAAGATTTGCTTCGGTGGAGAGTCGCTGGACGGAAGAGTTTGTGCGAAGTTCCTGCGAGGTACTATCGTTTACTCCACCATAATGAAGTGTAAAAGGATAATCTCCTTTTGCCCGTATATAATTGACATTTAACGTTGTATAAACTTTATTCTTTTGCTTAGGATTCCAAAGATTCTCTATACTGAGAGATGGAGAAATCAAACCAAAGGAACCTGCAGTAATGCCAACTTTCGTGCCAATAGTTTTCGATGAGTCGAGGTGTGGAATGGGAGTTTGTAGTTTTATTAGGTTTGCACTAGCAAAATGACGTGCAGGAAGCGCTAGCAATGCTCCCGAACCGATTTCCATCACCACAGATTCCAGATTTTCTAACGAAAATTTTCCCAAATCAATCTGCCCCGTTTGACAATCCGTAAGAGAAATACCGTCGTAAGTAACGCCAGTATGCTGCGAACCCAAACCTCGTACCGAAACAGTTTTCATTCCACCAATTCCACCATAATCTTTAAGGGTAACTCCAGACATCAGTTTCAACACATCGGAAAGTTGCAATATTGGTAAGGCTTGATTCTCCTGGAGTTGAAATTGCTGAACTGGAATTGCTGAGATGACAGATATATTGGAAGAAGGTGCAACAATATCAATTGGGTCCAAATGATGGACGACAGTATCCTTCCTTTGGGAAAAACTCTTCCCAAAAATAAGAATAAAAACTACCAATACCAGAACCTTGATTCTCATTGCTTAGTTTCGAAATTCGATAGCGCAAGGATTAATTCCCGTTTCAAAACAGAATTTTTTCTTTCCACTTGCATCGAAACAATACACCTCACCGATTAGTGTATAGTCG
>JAEZOU010000064.1 GCA_023413895.1 Bacteroidota bacterium
GTCATGCCATGCTGATCTAGAGCAATTCCTCCCATGATACTATGCGAAACACCATATCCAATACCTACACCTGCTTTTGCTTTCCATGAAAAGGTGTTGACTCCTGTTTTAGGCCAGAAAAAACCTATCTCCTCCCCATTCGGATCCACCAACTTCACTGGGTTATCCGCGCAGTAAACGTACGGGCTGAGCGAAGGATATTTCGCAGCCATCGGGTCCACACTCAGCCAAACACTCAAATCGCTGGTGTAATAGCGTGCGCCAAAGTAAGATAGCGAGGTTTCGGGGTCCTTTTCTTTTGCGGAGAAGGTATAAGACGCCGTTGCCGCTAAGTTTCCCTGCGGAAGTATTTTGTTTTGTGGGCGATATGTGGAAGAAACGTGCATTACGAATTAGTGGGGTGCAAAGGTAAGGAAAAAGTTTGAGATGAGGAGAAGAGAAATTTAGTTCGATTCGGGAAGAAGTGAAGAAAGTTCATATTTGCTGGAAATTACACACTTTTTGGGATACTACCACCAAAACGTACAAATAAGCATATTTAAGCATGCTTATTTAGAAAACCACATATAAACAATTAATTGTCAAATAATTACAATAGTAAAATAAGGGAATATAGGATAAAAAATGGGGTATTTTTCTCTTATTTTACCCTAGAAAGGATTTTTGAAGAGTATAATTCGTCGCAAAAAACACTAAAATTCTCAATAAAAAGAGTTCACAACTAACGTTTTACTATCCAAATAATTCCTCCTACTAAAATCAGTGCCATTGGCGGAAGTATCATTAAACCATTATTCAGATAACCAGCGGCGTAGAGAGAATCTGGGAAGATTGGGTATCCCCAAAGTGTTCCAGAGCCTAAGATTTCGCGAAAAAATGCAACAACCACTAATACTAAACCATAGCCAAATCCATTTAACAATCCATCAATGAAAGAGGGAATTGGTTTATGCGACAATGCAAAAGCTTCCAATCTTCCCATAATGATACAGTTGGTAATAATCAATCCAACAAAGACTGACAACATCTTACTTACATCGTAAAGATATGCTTGCAGCAATTGGTCCACCACAATTACCAAAGCAGAAACGACCAAAAGTTGCACAATAATTCTCACGCGAGGAGGGATTGTATTGCGTATCAAAGATATGATAAAATTTGAGCAAGCGCACACCACCATAACCGAGAGAGCCATCACCACTGCTGGCTTCATTTGAGCCGTAACTGCCAATGCGGAGCACACGCCCAACGTTTGCACCAAAATTGGATTTTCCTTATTTAATGGTCCTAAATATTTTTTCATTTCACTACCTCCTTCAAACTATTAAACAACATCTCTTCTACGCCTTTACTCGTAATTGTTGCACCAGAAACGGCATCTACACGATTGATATCTGAAGCAGTTTTTTGTCCAATTTTTTCCACTGAAACGGACACAAATTCACCTGCTTCATTCTTAATTTTCTTTCCTACAAATCTTTTCAAGAAATCCTCTTCAGTAATTTTATCTCCTAAACCAGGAGTTTCAGACTTATGAGCAAAAGCGACTCCGATAATAGTATTCCAATCATCTGCCAGAGCGACATATCCCCAGATAGGTCCCCAGAGTCCTTTTCCAGAAACGGGTACTACAAATGATTGTTGTTTTTTCGGGGTTATTACTGAGTAAAATTCTTTTCCGTTATCAGTTTTTTTGATTTCCGTTACTTCTTCAAAAAGTTTCTGAACTTGGGTCTTATCTACTCCATATCCTGCAGCTTTAAGAATCTGGCTTGCGTTTTCCAAAGTTCTGTTAGCATCTTGACGTTCCTTTGTACCGAAATAAACGCCCGTAAGCAAAACTGTAATGATTAAGACCAAAATAGTAACATAAAGAAATGTATAACGATTCGTAAAAGCACTCATAGACTAACGCATTTGATTTTTAACTCTTCTTTCTCTTCTTCGGATATTATTTTGCACTACACAATAATCGATAAGTGGCGCAAACACATTCATCAGCAAAATGCTCAACATCATACCTTCAGGATAACCTTTATTTAACACACGGATTATAATTGCGAGGGCACCGACCAGAAAGCCGAAGATATATTTACCCACATTGGTATGAGCAGCTGTAACTGGGTCTGTAGCCATAAAGACCGCTCCGAAACAGAAGCCACCCATCAGAATCTGATCAAGAGCATTCACTTCAGTCATTCCGCATTGATGGAATAAAGCGGCAAAGGCAAAACCTCCGATAAAAACCGAAAGCATAATCTTCCAGCTTGCCACTTGCGTAACTAGTAGAATTGCAGCACCAATCAGGATTGCTATTTTGCAAGTTTCGCCGAAAGAGCCTGGAATTGTTCCGATTAGCAAATCCATTGTGGAGGGTGTTACTTGAGAGACCAGAGGTGTTGCGCCAGAGATTGCATCTCCCAATGGTTTAGATATCCATACCTCGTCGCCAGAGATAACAGATGGGTATGCGAAGAAAACAAAAGCGCGCGCCACCAAGGCGGGATTTAGGAAGTTATAGCCAGTTCCGCCGAACACCTCTTTTGCGAAAAGTACGGCAAAAGCGGTAGCTACAGCCACAATCCAAAGAGGAATATCGGGTGGCATAATCATCGGAATAAGAAAACCTGTTACAAAAAAACCTTCTGCCACCTCGTGCCCTCGTTTTTGTGCAAAGAGCACCTCTATTGACAATCCTGCTGCATAGGTAACAATCACCATAGGAAGCCATTTCATGAAACCATAGAAAAGAGATTTCAGAACAGATGCTGATTGTCCTGCTGACATAAAATGTTGGTATCCTACATTCCACATTCCGAAAAGCAATGCTGGCACAAGCGCAATCATCACCGTTATCATAATTCGCTTCATATCCACGGCGTCGCGCAAATGAGTTCCTTTAGTTGTTACCGTTGCAGGCGTAAGTATAAAACTATCCACAGCATCGAAAAGTGCCTTAAAGCCATGTAATGGTTTTCCCACTTCAAACGCCTGAGCAACCCTACTACTCCATTGGGACAAGCGGGATTTTCCTTTTCTTTTATCTTGATTATTTTGCATTATTGTTTCTAAATTATTTTAACTCATTCCAAATCTGTTCTAATGCTTCATATACAATTTGTTGGCAATCCATTTTAGAGGGACAGACAGCTTCGCACAATGCAAAATCCTCTGTATCGACCTCATAAATTCCCAATGCCTCCATCATCTCTATATCCTTAATAACGCACGCTTTCAGCAACGAAAGAGGAATAATGTCGAACGGAAAAACTTTGTCATAAATATCTGTCATTACAAAAGTTCTTTTTCCACCATTCAGGGAAGTGTTATGTTTGAATTTTTTCTTTGGGAAAAGGAAAGACAAGTAAGTATGGGAAAAACTCCATTTTTTCAAACCGGGGAGCAGCCAACCTAGAAATTCTCGTTCACCACCTTCTTGCAATGCCGTAACCTGACAATCGTAGAACCGGACGGCAAAAAAATCCGATAATTTACTTCCTGTCAACACATTACCACTTATTAGGCGTACATTATCAGAATGCAAAAGTGGCATTAGGAGCGGTTTCAAATCGGAGCCGTAATTAACTTTCCAATAACCTGTTTCTGTCAATTCGGGCCCCGTAAGAGCCACAATCCGATCAAAAGAGAGTTCACCTTTCAGGAAAAAGCGTCCTATTGTTACCACATCTTGCGGGTGAATAAACCATACAGACTCACCTTTATTAATTGGATCTACCAGATGAATTTGGGTACCCACATTTCCAGCTGGGTGCGGACCCGAAAAGTATCGAATATTCACACCTTTTGTCTCCTCAAAAATCGAATTATTGTCATTACTATTAAGTCCTAAATAGATAGGAATTTCACCCAATAGAAGTTTCAGAATTTCTACACCTTTTTGCCACATTTCTTTCTGATTATTAAGCAGAAAGAAGAAATCTGGAGCCAAGGGAGAGGAATCGAAGCAACTGATGAATAGCGATTTAGGTTTTTTATCAGGGGAAGGTATTACAGAGAACGGACGTTGACGAAGCATAGGCCAAAGACCATTTTGGAGCATCAAAGTTTGAATTTCTGAAGAGGATAAATTCTCAGGGATTTCACATCTTTTAGGGATAGAAGTTGCCTCATTTTCGATTTCGATTACCTCGAGAACTCTTTTTTCCCCACGAACAATCTGAGTTATCTTTCCGTTCACTGGCGACACGACACAAACTCTTTCATCTGTCTTTTTGCAGAACAAAGGCGTACCCACAGTCACAGGGTCACCCTCCTTCACGAGCAACTTTGGCACAAACCATCTAAAATCTGTTGGAAATATGTAACTTTTTGATGATAAATAAGTTTTTAAATTCTGCGCAGCTTCTCCTTCCAATTGGATATCCAAACCTTTTTTTATAGCAAAACTCTTTTTTTTCAGTTCCATAGCACTATTTTACGAAAATGCAAAAGTAGCAAAAATTTAAACTTAACTAATCAAAAAGGGAAAGAAAAGATGGAAAAATTATGTAGATAGGGAGAACTAAAGAAATGTACCCGGAACAAGACTCGAACTTGCACAACCTTTTGGTTACTACACCCTGAATGTAGCGCGTCTACCAATTCCGCCACCCGGGCAAAGAATCGGGGGCAAAATTACATTTTTTTTCAACAACACCTTTTATTCCAACATCATTTTTTTCACTATATATTGTTTACAAAATATTTTTTCGGATAGAAAAAACATATAATAATAAATACTATTTTTGCGCTATAAAGGAAAATTTTTCATTATGTATAGTCAGGCAAAAAAAGGAACTATGGTAAGAAAAGGCAAAAGTAACCCCAAACGCTCCCGATGGATAAAACCTTTTTGGATATTATACTCACTCGGAGTGTTGGCTGTTGTTATGATTTTTTCTGCAATTTCATTAGGATGGTTTGGTTTTATGCCATCATTTTCTGAGTTAGAAAATCCGAAAACAAACTTGGCATCAGAGGTTTACGCTTGTGATGGTGCTTTATTAGGAAAATACTACATAGAGAATCGTTCCCCTTGTAAATATGAAGAACTTTCCGAATCGGTTATTAACGCACTGATAGCTACTGAAGATGCTCGATATTACCGTCATTCTGGCATAGATGTGCGTGCATTAGTACGTGTTTTTGTAGGTGTTGCTACAGGAAATCACAAAGGCGGGGGCAGTACCATTACGCAACAATTAGCCAAAAACCTTTTTCCTCGTGACCCTAATGCAAACAAAATTAAACTGATTATTACAAAGCTAAAAGAATGGGTTGTTGCTGTAAAATTGGAGCGAGAATATTCAAAAAACGAAATCTTGGCCATGTATTTCAACACTGTTGACTTTGGCAACAACTCGATGGGAATTAAATCAGCAGCAGCAACTTATTTCAACAAGGAGCCTATTGACTTGAATGTTGAAGAGAGTGCATTGTTGGTAGGAATGCTAAAAGCTCCTACAAAATATAGTCCACGTTTGCATCCACAAGCTTCAACAGAGCGTCGCAATGTTGTTATCAACCAGATGTGCAAATATGGCTATCTTTCAACGCAGGATAAAGATTCTATCCAACAACTACCTATTGACATGTCTCAATTTGCAGTACAGCACCACGCAACAGGAAGTGCTACCTATTTCCGTGAATATCTCAGAAAGTTTTTGGCGGAATGGTGTAACGAAAACTTAAAAGAAGATGGCTCACGCTACGATATTTACGCTGATGGCTTAAAAATCTACACTACGATTGATTCTCGTATTCAAAAACATGCTGAAGATGCTGTAAATGAGCATATTTGTCAATACTTACAACCTTTATTCAACAAACACATCAAAGGGGTTAAAAATGCACCTTTTTACAACATTTCTGAAGAGGAAACTAACAGAATTATTACTGCAGCAATGCGTCGTTCCGACCGCTACATACGCATGAAAGATGCTGGACATAGTGAGGAGGAGATTACTAAAACGTTTGAAAAGAAGACAAAAATGAGAGTAATTACGTGGGACCGCGGAATGATTGACACCGTAATGACTCCATTTGATTCTATTCGTTATATGAAATCGTTTCTGCATTGCGGTATGATGGCAATGGAACCTCACACAGGACACGTAAAAGCCTATGTCGGCGGTGTAAACTATAAATATTTCCAATTCGACCACGTAAAACTCTCCAAACGACAAGTTGGGTCAACTTTCAAACCTTACGTTTATACCGTTGCTATGCAATCTGGAGAATATTCTCCCTGCACAATGGTACCTAACACACCTGTTAGCATTGAACTACCTGACGGAACTTATTGGACACCAGGAAACTCCAGCGACTACAAAAACGGGCAAATGCTAGAACTTCGCGATGCATTAGCACATTCGCTGAACTATGTTTCTGCTTACATCATGAAACAATACAAGCCTCAGGTAATTGTTGACTTGGTACATGCAATGGGCATGACATCTGAAATTCCTGCTGTACCAGCCATCTGCTTAGGAGCTTGCGAACTAACTCTATACGAACAGGTTGGTGCGATAAATTGCTTCCCTAACCAGGGCGTATATGTGGAACCCATTTTTATCACCCAAATTTGCGATAAAGATGGAAACGTAATCTACACCAATATTCCCAAAACTCGAGAGGCCATTGACCAAATCACAGCTTTCAAAACCGTACGGCTTATGCAAGGCGTTGTTGACTACGGAACTGGCGGTAGATTACGCTCTCAATATGGACTTAGATTCCCATTAGCAGGAAAAACAGGAACTACAGATAACCAATCGGATGGTTGGTTTGTAGGCTACTCTCCAATGTTAACTTGCGGTGTTTGGGTAGGCTGTGAAGACCGTTCAGCACACTTCAGAACCATTACTTTAGGACAGGGAGCTCGAACCGCAATGCCTGTATTTGGACTCTTTATGCAGAAATGTTATAATGACCCTGAACTTCCTTATAGTAAAGTAGCTGCAAATCCCGAACATAGCGGATACGACTTCACAATTCCAGAATCTTACATCGGAGACCCTTCGGGCTGTAACGAAACTGTAAGAGAACGTCCTATGCCAAGTTTTGACTAACAATATTCTATGAATATCCAAACCAAAATTCACGACAAATTTTCCATCGAATTTAAGATGGGATTTACCAATCGTGAATCTTCCGACACCAATAATTTTGTTGTCAATGTTTGGATTTTCACTCCTAACAATCTGGATATTAACGATAACACCTTTGATAAAAATCGATTTTATCAAAATATAAAATCTAATATTAGGCTTATTACCCCTAACTTCTCTTTAACCGATTTAGCAAACATCAATTCCCTTCCGTGGCAAAATCTACACTCCGCACTTTCTAACACACATTCTAAAGATAAGAAAATTAATTATCTGTTTCACATTAAAATGTTTGCTGCGATTTTCAAAAACTCCTTACGCCACGAAGTAGATAATATCCAACTAATTTCAGAAACTGAGGAGAAGAAAAAACGTCTTGAAAAACTTCATACAAATCTCCAAACCATTCTTTATCAATACCGGAATATCCAACATCATTTTGCAGAAAAAAATCCAGATATTATTTCTGTGCTCCAATTTGGAGATGAATATATGAGTCATATTGTTGATGTCCAGATTTCGAGAGCCATCTTTCAAAATCAACAGACGGCACCAACGTGTACACAAACTCTCTCTACCTTTCTAATTCAGGAGAGAAGGTATAAATCTGAATGCAAGTATAGCCATATTTCTACTGAAAATCCATCTCAAAATTCCCTTCTTATTTCACGGCACAGCTTACTCAAAAAATATATAGAAAGTGCTCTCTATTTGAAAGTTAACAAAACACCCGACAACCTAATTCTGCAACAAATCTCTTTGAGCACAGCTGCTGGCATTGCTTTAATTGTATCCACATTAATCTCCTTACCATTTGAAAAATTTTTAAGCCACTATCCAATTATCATTTTTGCCATCGTGGTGCTTGCTTATATGTGTAAGGATATTGTTAAAGAACTGATGCGCAAACGATTTTCAAAAAGGATTAGAGGCAGATTTTACGACAATAAAAATATATTAAATTTTAAAGGTGAAGAGATTGGTTGCATTAAAGAGGTTTTCAATCATATCAGCGATGAGAAAGTTCCCACCGAAGTTCTTGCGATTCGAAATCGATCTGAACTTGAAATCGACAACAACTCATTAGAAGAGCGCACACTACTATATCGAAAGCAGGTTGAAATAAAAACGTCGTCGTTGTACCACAAATTCTCCTACAAATATTCTGGAATTTACGACATTATACGCATTCATTTTCAGGATTTTACCCATAAAATGGATGACCCAATAGTAGAAATACAAACCATTGACGAACAAGGAAATAAAGTCTCTATTCAGACCTTACGAACTTACACTTTTCACATTGTATTACAATATATTCAAGGAGAAAAAAGTGAATATTGTGGCTATCAAATTTTAGCTACACGAGATGGAATTTTGTCATGTAAAAAACTACCTATTGTATAAAAGAGAAACATTTGTAAGATAAAAATCCTTAGTTTTGCAAAAAGTTTCACCATTCAAGATTTTACCATTAATTACAAAATCCACATATTTATGAAAGAAGAAAAAGTAAAAATCGAATATCGTTTTCAACCCAATATCGAACTAGAATCTACTATTGGTTCTAAAATTTATGAAGCTTTACAGGGAAATATTGTAGAAAACGTGATTCAGAAAATCAAAACTACAGGCAACGATGTATATTGGCGCAGCAGTTTAGAAGGACATAGCTTAAAGGTTGATCAAGAATTACTTCCAGATTTCTACAATCTTTGCCAAGAGGTAAAAGATAGTTTGAATTATACCGACAAAGTTGATTTTTACATTACCAGCGATTCCACTGTAAATGCCTATACAGTAGCTGCTGACGAAGAGGGACAACCCCACATTATCAATATCAACTCTGCACTTTTCACATTAATGAATCGTGAGGAGTTAAAATTTGTTATCGGACACGAATTGGGACACCTTATCAATAAAGATACCGCACTAATGCGACTAATTCACTTCGTGTTTCCTCCAGAGAAAGGAATGCCCATCAGTTTGCAATATAAAATCCGTCTGCACGAACAATTAGCCGAATTGGTTGCTGACCGTTATGGTTTCCTTGCTGTTAAAGATTTAAATGTTTGTGTAACTGCATTTTTCAAACTAGCATCAGGATTAGACCTTGCCAAAATGAATGTAAGTATCGATGCATTAATTGCCGACAATCATCGCCGTTTAGATTACTTTTTACACGACCAAGGCTGCAGTCGCAATTCACATCCTGTAAATCCAATCCGCGTGCAAGCACTCAATCTTTTCGCTACGGCCCCCGACCAAGAAGCGCTAAACAAAGGCATGGACGAGTTAATCGGCATTTTACTAAAAGTTGGCGGTAATGAACTTCACGAACATATTGCACACTTTATCGCCTCTGCAGGTATCATTGTGGCAAGCTGCGACCAAGAAATCAGCGAAAAAGAGGTACAGAAAATTGTTAGCGAACTATCGGCACTCAAAATCTTCCCACGCGATTTTTTGGATAAAATTGCCAAAGATAATGTTGGCGATATTTTCAACAATTCGGTTGGTAAAATCCTCGAAATCAACCCTGGAATGCGCGAAACTATGTTATCCTATATGGTTCACCTCATTCTTTCCGATAAAAACATCGCTGACTCAGAAATTGAATTTCTTTACAACTTCGGTAAGTCAATCAATTTCAGCGAGATAGAAGTTGCTACACTAATTGCAAATGCTATTCAACAGAACTACATTCCCCATTGGGAAGTAATTTCCTAAACAATCACATTCATATTAATAAACTTTATTTGGGCGTGCCGGCTTCTCCCGCGCACGCCTTTCTTGTTCCTTCCGCCCACAAAACACCGCACATTTTACCTTCACCACGCAAAGAAATGCGTTTCCTCCTCCCCGCTCGCCGTCGGGCTATCCGCTCAAATTTCGCGCCTCAATTTCGCGCTTCAACTTTCCTCTATAATCCAAGTTAAAAGTTGTAAGTTCTTAATTCTAAGCACTAAAGAGGCGCTCATAACCGCTTCTATCCCTCACGCATATCTCCAAAAACGAAAGATTAGATTCAAAAAAAGCACTCGCAAAACTGCAAGTGCTCGATATGATTTGTGGAGCGTATGAGAATCGAACTCACGACCTCTTGACTGCCAGTCAAACGCTCTAGCCAACTGAGCTAACGCCCCATCACAAATGGAGGTGCAAAAATAGTATTTTTTTATTATCACATCGCAAATATCAACTTTTTTTATAAAAATAATAGGAGTAACATAGCACAAAAATTTTCATTCCAAAGAATTTGCACTCGCCTATTTTTATCATGATACAACATAAAAAAAGAAAAAAGTTTTGAAAAAAAGAAATATCTTTGCAGCGTAAAGTTCAGATTATGAAAAACAAGATTTTCACCCTTATTTTGCTGTTATCGTACAGCCTACTATCAGCGCAACAATTCACTGAATATCAAGACCCTTACATTTTTGAAATTAACCGTTTATATCCACGCGCCACTGAAATTTCAGGCATTTCAAGAGATATAAATCCCCAACATTCTCCCTACAATATCGAAAATCATCTCTGCCTGAATGGAGATTGGAAATTTCACTATGTGGAGCACGCCACACAAAGAATCAGCGATTTTCACCTTCCCCACTACGATGATTCACAATGGAAAACGATTCCAGTTCCTGCTAATTGGGAACTGAATGGCTACGGAGTTCCCGTTTATGTTAACACCTATAACGAATTTTCAGACAAAGAGTTACCTAAAGTTCCTACCGAAGGAAACGCCATCGGTAGTTACCGCAAGAACTTTTCCATTTCTCCACATTGGCAAGGAAAACGAATCTTCATCAACTTAGGTGCAGTAAAATCTGCATTCTATCTTTGGATAAATGGGCAATTTGTAGGTTACAGCGAAGACTCTAAAACCAATGCCGAATTTGAATTGACAGACTTTATCCATTTTGACCAGCCCAATCTTATCGCACTTCAGGTGATAAAATGGAGCGACGGTTCCTATTTCGAGTGTCAGGATTTCTGGCGTATTAGCGGCATTGAACGTGACATATTCCTTTACTGCAAATCTCAAAGTTATTTTAGCGACATCACCGTTAACGCATTGTTAGACAATAAGGAATACAAAACCGGAATCTTTGATTTACAAACTGATATTGACACAAAACTCCTTTCCAAAGAAAAGGAAAAACTACAAATCCGATTTTCTCTTTTCGACACCACTTCTACCCTTTTCGACACTTCAATAACCTTTTCCACCTATCCTGCATCTCACCAAACAATAACATTCCAAAAAGAGATTCCTAATATTAGAACTTGGACAGCAGAAGAGCCGAATCTTTACCACTATCAGCTCACCCTACTTGATGCGAAAGGCAGGAAACTTGACGAAATCAAGGCACATACTGGTTTCCGCACTTCAGAAATCAAACACGGAATGTTGCAGGTGAACGGTGTTCCTGTTACCATCCGCGGAGTCAACCGTCACGAACACGACCCGCAAACCGGTCATGTAATCTCCCGCGAACTGATGCTACAGGACATTCTCCTGATGAAGGCGAACAACATCAACACTATACGCACTTGCCACTATCCCAATGATCCCTATTTATACGATTTATGCGATATTTACGGCTTGTACGTAATTGACGAAGCTAACGCCGAATCTCACGGACAAGGCTATGAAGAACGTTCTTTAGCCAAACGCAACGACTTTGTTGATGCCACAGTTGCGCGCGTTCGAAATATGTATGAACGCGATAAAAATCACCCCAGCATTATCTCTTGGTCGTTAGGCAACGAATCTGGAAATGGCATCTGCTACGAAACCGCCTACGATTGGCTTAAAGCTCAAGATACGACACGCCCAATTCAGTATGAACGCGCAATTTATGATAAAAATACCGACATCATCACCTTGATGTACTCTCCTGTAGAATATATCGCTGAATATGCTCAAAAAAAGCAAACGCGTCCTTTTATTCTTTGCGAATATGCTCACGCAATGGGCAATAGCGTTGGCGGATTGCAAGATTATTGGGATACAATTTACAAATATCCGCAGTTGCAGGGCGGTTGCATTTGGGATTGGGTGGATCAAGGAATCTACAAATATGATGAAAATGGCAAACCCTATTTCGCTTTCGGCGGTGACTTTGGCGAAAACATGCCCTCAGACCACAACTTCTGCATCAACGGATTGGTAACCGCTGATAGAAAACCTCATCCTCATTTGGCAGAGGTTAAAAAAGTGTATCAGCCCATCAAAATTGAAGCTGTTGACAATAATCTTCATCAATTTAAAATATATAATAGATTTGACTTCAACAACTTAGACAAATACCAACTCAGTTACCGAATTCACAACAATATTCTTCAAGAAAAGGCTTGCGCTCCCGAAGATTTTCTCAAAAACTTCGACAGCAACGATCTTCCCCACGGAACCATTCCGATGGAATTAGCAGCGCATCAGCACAAAACCTTTACCCTCGACTGGCAATCGCTAGTTCCTCAAGAAGTGGCTCCCGGAAACGATGTTTTACTCGACTTTATCCTGCATAAAAATGGAGAAATTGTTGCATACGAACAATTCATACTGCCCGTAAAGGAAAGCACTGAACAAACCTTGACAGCAACGGAACAGAAAATGCACGTTACAAAAGATGAACATCACATCACACTAACAAACAACAATTTCATCTTCACTTTCGATGCCCAGAAAGGCAACCTCATCTCCGTAACAGAAGCGGGAAAAACAGTTGTTGGCAAAGGTCCGGAACTCAACTTCTGGCGTCCGCCGACGGACAACGACGAAAAAGATGGCAATGGGGAACTTCTTTGGCGCCGTCTTGGCACCGACAACCTCACCTATTCTCTCAAAGAGATAGATACTGAAGAAAATGATACTCAATTCATTATAACCACAAAACAGGAAGTTTTCAATCAAAATGGTGAAAAACTATTTGAGATTGCACAACGTTACACCCTCTTCCCTACCAATGATTTATATTTAGAAACACAACTTACTCCAGAGCCTTGGGTACGCAGTTTACCCAAAATCGGCTTACAGATGCAAGTATCTCCGGAACTCACTTCTACAGAATGGGTTGGCTATGGTGAAGAAACTTACTCTGACCGAAAATCCTGCGGTATAATTGGGCACTATATTTTACCGACCGACGCCATGTACCATCACTATGTACGTCCACAGGCTGGAGGGAATCGTATGGAGACGCGCTTTTTCTCTTTGAAATCGGGCGAAAGACGCATGCTTTCAGCACAACTTATCGGAATACCCTGCCAATTCAGCATCTATCCCTACAACGATTTGAATATCGAGAAGGCACAGCACACCAGCGAGTTGGAGCGGATGGAGTACTATACCTTGAATATCGACTTGGCGCAATCGGGACTTGGCACTGCCACCTGCGGTCCTGGCGTACGCGCGCCTTACCTTGTAAAACCAGAGCCCATGAGTTTCACCTTACACCTACAATTAGGAGAGAATGAGAACTTTGAAAAGCTATTCCTTCAGAAATCTGCTACACTTTCCTACTCTGC
Source organism: Bacteroidota bacterium (assembly GCA_023413895.1). GTDB lineage: Bacteria > Bacteroidota > Bacteroidia > Bacteroidales > WCHB1-69 > JAEZOU01. The sequence goes on from JAEZOU010000064.1 coordinate 13,647, forward strand.
ACTACCCGAAATCACCATCGACGAAGCGAGTGTTCGCAACACACTTCCCTACCAACTTCTCACAACACCCAAAAGTCCATACGACCAAAATGCGGAGCAGGTTTTGAGAGACCAACAGATTGGCAACCCTGCAAACTACCGCGACGGCTGGTTAGGATTTTATGAAAACGATATGGAAGTGATCATAGAGAACACGAACCGCACTGCGGACTCTATCACACTGACGTTCAGTTTCTCACATATTCCTTGGCAATGGGTTTTCCTACCCCAAGAGGTTACCGTTTCCTATTCCTCCAACGGAAAAAAATTCGGCAAAGCAGAAACTGTCCACTTGCCGATTGACCCTATTGACGAACGCAACAATCGTGCGCAAACCTACATTTTGCACCATAAGATGGCGAACAAACGTGCGAAATGGATTAAAATCACCGCCAAACCGATTATGCAAATGCCGAAATGGCATAGCAATCCAGGCTCTGCAGCATGGATTATGATTGACGAGATTGGAATATGGTAGTGCGATTACCTTTTCTCAAGAATCTGCTTTAGCAAACCTTGGCAACCTTCGAGCACATCGTTCCA
>JAEZOU010000072.1 GCA_023413895.1 Bacteroidota bacterium
CATTTTTCCGATACAAGAAGCCCGAATCATGCAACCCCTCGCACACAAAACCACTTATTCCCTCGCAAAATCGCATAAGGCGAGGGGATTATAAAGTGTATAATACGCTATGTATTAACATATTGCCCCCTTCCAAAGGAATTATGGTTCATATTTTAGTTACGAGGGGTTCATATTTGCGATGTGAGGGGATTGATAGCATTTAAATAGTTTGTACTTTTACCGCCGAAAAAGTAACAAAAGTAACATTATCCAAGCACAATGAAAAAAGCTTTAACATTGACACTGCTCGCGGCTTTGCTGCTGTACGCATGTGAGAAAGAGGACACCCAGACAGTGACGCACGAACAATCGCTCAACCGTGTGATAGCCTTGCCCGACGACGGAAAGACGGGGAACTCAACGGCCCTGCTCGCCATGGCGATAGGACATCGCAGTAATGATTGCAAAGGGTGTATTATTATGAACGGCCATGTCTTTCATATTGATTGCATGGGCAACGGGAACTATTGCGCAGCCATTGCGGCCGTCCAGCTTCAGCAAATCGGCACCGCCGTCACCGCCACCACAACGGACACGTTCGATTTGACTTCGGAGGATTTCTTCCTCATGCCAGACCGCTCGCTCTACTATGGTAAGGATGAGAAGGGTAACGACATCTACCTAAACATTCCTGAACAGCAAGTAAATCGCGACAGTTTGACGCTGCAGTTCACCTTTACTGGACTGTTCTTCAGCGAAACAGCAGCGTATAACAACATTTAGCAAACAGTGATTGTACGGACAACTATGAGACCTTACCCACAACCCAATATTATAGCCAACCTCTATTGGTTGGGCAAGAACAGGTTCATTGTATGATGCTCCGCTATGGTGTGCAACGGACCGATAGCGGAGCAGAAAAAGAAAGGTGCCCAAGCAGGGGCATCGCCTTGATGTTTAAGAAACGATTAGCGATGTTCCCCTGCCGCAAAGCACCTCAGGTCGCATATATTGTGATGTTTGTCACGCAATGGCACATGAAATCCGACGGCAAAGATACACTTTTTTTCGTTTTGGATGGCAGACCCGAAACGTGCTCGCAAATTTCCGGCACGCCCCGCGGGAAAGGGGGAGTTTGTGTTTAATTAAAAAAATGAAAGAATATGACATCTAAACAAATTGAAAGAAGACAATTCAATAGCAATAGATACAAATCTCTAACAAAGGGCGATCTGTTATCTATCACTGGTGGTAGAAAATTGGATTATATAGAATGTATCGGGCATGTAGATGAAAATGGTGTTTATGTGCCAGAAGGCACTATCAGACACTATATAACTACAATTTTCGGAAAAGAAATCAAATCTACAGGCGCGGATAAACCTGGTGATATTGGTAATTGTTAAAGGCAACTCTTAAAAAATAATTATTAAAACGGAAGGTATATTGAGTAAAAAATATTTCAAGTTAACCCAAGCGGAACTTAAACAGATTGTCGGTGGTGCCAAATGGCAAGTCGTGGAAACATACTACTCCAAAAAGCACACAGATCAACAGGATGAAAATGGCTATATCCATTGGGCTGTGAGAACAGTAGAACAAAAGTTTCATAACAATGGTACTCCTTTTGAGCCCCCAGTATTGAGGAATGATAAATAGTCCTTTTCGGTAAATCATGAGGAACGTCAGAACTCCTGACGTTTCCTCTTTATCTCATTTTTTAAACATAGTATTATGAAATTCAATTTTATTTTATTTCTTGTAATATCTGTAAGTACATCTGTGGCTCAAAACCCAATACATGCCACACGAAAAACGTATGAACAAAACACCCACAAATTAATGATTCCAAGACAGGATTCGCTCCAAAAAGAAAAATTGTATATAGAATCCATAGACTTGTGCAGAAAGTGTCTTTGTGATACATCTTGCCGTGACAGAATTGATGAATTATATTATAGATTAGCTATGAATTTCGCGATTGTAGGCGATAAAGATTCATCATTTTATTATTTAAACAAGTATATTGATGAGTCCACAGATGACAGGGTCATTATCGCTGACACTATTTTTTATGTTCTACGTAACGATAGCACACGTTGGAAATCAATGATAAAAAGAATAGAGAATGGCTATTTGGATTGTATTAAATCTGTGACGGACAAAGACTTTGCGTTGAAATTGTTTTATATGGGAATAGAGGATCAATTATATCGCGTATATCGTTTAGCTTTACGACAAATGAAAGTTGATTCAAATGGACATTTTGTGTATTTTGCACCTCATGTCGCTCCTGAATTAATCGAATTAGAGAAATATATGAAGGAAAAGGGGTTTCCAACAATTTCTGCGGTTGGGCATTTAGGGAGCACGAATGCCTTCCTAATCATTCAACATTCAAACAGAATTGTAAAGAATTTTCATTTTATTCGCAAGGCGTTTAAAAACAATGAGTTTGATAGTCTTAATTATGCTTTAATTAAAGATCGTTATCTGATGGATTTGCACCGAAAGCAACTCTACGGAACACAGTTAATCCAAAATAGAAAAACACAAAAAAAGTATCCTGGTAAGTTCGTATTATACCCAGTTCGTGATTTCAAAAATGTCAATACTCGGCGTGCGAATATCGGATTTAAGACTACTGTCGAAGAATATGTTGCAAGTTGGAATAGTGAAACATACATTATACCTGAAGAATACTATAAACATCGTGAAAAAAAGAATAATACTAATACTATCCATTGAGGACGATCCCTCAACCACAAAAGTATTACGCTGGTTGCATTATTTAGATAAATCCGTTCGGGTTGTCAGATTACATCCGGAAGATTTAGCTGGGGCATCTTTTGCCCTTACTGATTATACATTCACCACTCATTATTCAAACGAAAGGAATTGAATTATGCACGTCAGATATAGCTGTAGTGTGGACAAGGAAATGGAATAATATTCCCAATGCAGACAAATACTTCCGTAATAATAATCTTTTGAAAGTCAAATATGATATAATACAAAATTTAAAAGACGAGTTTTCTGCATTTTTCCGATACAAGAAGCCCGAATCATGCAACCCCTCGCACACAAAACCACTTATTCCCTCGTACAATTGGAAAATATGATGTTTTGGCAATATATTGATTACCAGTATAATACCACCCCCTGTAAAGGTTTATTTTAGCGAGGTGGTCATATTTCAGAAGTGAGGGGTCATATTTCCAGGGTGAGGGGTAAAATGGTGTCCAAATAGTTTGTACTTTTAACGCCGAAAAAGTAACAAATTAACATCAAAATCAAAGCGCAAAAACAAATTAACATCAAAATCAAAGCGCAATGAAAAAAGTATTAACATTGACACTGCTCGCGGCTTTGCTGCTGTACGCATGTGAGAAAGAGGAAAACCAAACAGCAACACAAGAACAAACACTCAACCGTGTGGTTGCACTGTCTGGCAACGCCAAAACAGGAAACTCAACACACCTGTTTGCAATGAGCATGGGACATAGCAGCAAAG
>JAEZOU010000074.1 GCA_023413895.1 Bacteroidota bacterium
CCACACCCATCGGAGTACTGATGCCGCGGAACGACCACATAAACCGTTCCCTTTGGCACATCTCCCTTTGTACATTGTTCATTGTACATTGGATTTTATAGACCACCACGAAATGGTTCTGTTTCCAGTGTACGATGCAGGGCAGCGGTGCCTCACACAGCTGCTCAAACGATATATGCACGCCGATGGTGCGGAAGCCGATGCTTTCGGCGGCGGTGCTGATGCCGAGCAAACTCACACCCTCCCGCCCGATGAAGCTTTTCTGCCGGAGCGTCTCCAAAGAGTAGTGCTTGCCATAGTGCTTGGCCACCATCCTTAGGCAGGTGGGGCCACAGTCCATGGCGTCGAGCTGGTGGTAAAACGGGAATTGCTTACTCACAATTATATTGCATAGATTAGATTCGAACACAGTTTATATATTGCAAAAAACACTCCAAGCATTATGGTCAAACATTCCAACAATAAGGTTATAATTACATCTAAATAATGCCACCAACTAAACAGTAAATATGCAGCACATTCTTCGTATAAACTTGTCGAGTTTTGGTGCGTCTTTAATATTTCAGACAAGGTGAAACTCTTATCATTGACCGATTGTGAAAATAAAGAATATACTCGTTCTCCGTTCACAATAATGCCTTTTTGTATCAGTTTGTTGTATTCTTTTTGAATAGCATTTTCTATACAATTTTCAGGAAAATCAGGCTCATGTAAATACGTGTTTTCTGGTGTCTGAAACACAATGCCTGTGAACATATCTTTATATTTGACATTGTTTTGTTGTTGTTTTGTTAAACGGAACATGTCAAAACCGTCTTCCCCGAAAGGCGAGTTTTGAAGAGAAAAACCTTTTGGTGCATAGTGCGTCTTTTTGAATGCCACGCCCCATTGTCCATTCGCAAACTGCAGTGGTGATATCATTGGGGAACCTCCAAAATATAAAACATTTGCAAATTTATCCGGATAAAGGTCAAAGATATATTGAGCTTGATTATCAAGAAGATGTAAATCTTTTGTGGTCTCATCATGAGGATTTCTATAGGCGAAAGAATGTCTGTAATTCGTGACTACTAAACATTTTCTTTTTGTTTTCTGATACCATTCTAAAATGGGTTGTGCCATTAGACTGTCCCTATTTTCCATTGAATTATCAGAGACCTGATTGTGTGTAAGAAAATATTTTCCTTTCAAAATATCACAAGCGAACACTTTTAATTTTACACTATCTGGAAGCATTGCATTGAATAAGTTAATTCGTTTGAGAAAATTAAAATAACTATAAGTCATAATATGAGTGGCTTGGGGAATGGCCATTTCTAATTCTGATTCTGTGGCGTACACCCTATTTATCAAAGAATCAATATCGTTCTGATCGCAAGCGTTTCCATATTCAGTGAAAATTGTCCCTACACCACTCACGAACAAAGAGTCCGTTACAATTGAATAAATCAAATCCCACTCTTCTTGTTGTCTGTGTGAACACTCCTCCAAAACTACGATGTCATAATTATCAAACAGGGACAATATATATTCTTTTGGTGACAACTCCTCTTTCTTTAAATGGTTTATATAAGATTGTGTTAAGTGGTTAGAGGGAGGTTCTATATACTTAAATGGGTATGAAAAACCAAGAATGCTTTGCTTTGATGGGTTGCCAGAATTGTTCCAAACAAACATACATGTCCAACAGCAAGTTGTAAAACATAATAATATTAAAAAAGAAAAAGCAAATTTCTGCTTACTGTACATTATGTCGATTTTTTTTGTTCTTGACAGTAAATTCCAAACATTTTGCTTAAATAACAATTTAAAGACGATCAGCACAATAACAATTAGGGAAAAATACAATGATAGCAACAGCAAGCTGCGCGGGAACAGTGTTAAGATGAATGTTGGATTGCTGTAAACCAACAAAGATGTAGGGATAATACAGCAAATCATGGCTTTAGTGAATACCCTGATGAATATTTGAACAAGTGTAGGTCTCTTTTTGTCTTTTGTTATTAGTGCTATGCCAAATGCACTCTGACCCAAAGTCTGCTGTCTATACACGTAAAAAAAAGTAAAGTAAAGCAAACATACAAGCTGTATGATTGCAAAACGCTTTACGGGCAAGAACAATATCAAAAACCGAAACAATGTAGATGCAAACAGTAATACTGTGCTGCAATCAAAGATTGCAGCACAGATGGTTTTCAACGAGAATTTAATAGAATGGCCCATCCTGCTATGTTTCGGGAATATAAAAATCATGTTCTTCTATGTTTGGAGCATAAGGGCAATCCGGTGCAGGATAGTCATAGCTATCATCACCAAATGCTGAAATTGCCAAACGCCAACAACTACCAAGACCTCTTCTGCAATTTTCAAATTCAAAGCATTGTTTACAGGGACTTTCATCTCGAACATCCTCTTTTGAGAAATTCCATAATGACAAAGCCTTTTCCGATTCCCACATTTCCATTATTGATTGTTTGTTCAAATCTCCTAATATAAAATATGGATGCCAGTACATTTGTTCGCAAACAGTAACTTTACCATCAGGAAGAACAAAAAAGGAATGAACATTTCCTGAACAAATAGATCTTTTAGAAAACAAGCGTGCCCTATCTTCTTTTAGAATAGGTGTGTTATATCCTAAAAAGGATAATCTTCCTTCACACTCCTCGTTGCGAATTTCACAAATATCATTGAGTATTGACAGTTGTTTTCGATTACTAGAATAACTTGACAAACGTTTAAATCTGCTATAATCTGCTGGTGTAAAATTAATTCTCTTGATGTTGTCAAATTGTTTCAAATAATCAATCATTGAATTTAATGATAGTACAGAATCATTGAATTTTGTAATTACTGGTTTAATTGTGATTTCAAAACCTGCAGAATTGAGCAATTCGATTCCTTTCATGACTTCTCTTAAATAACCGTCACCAACCTTAAGTATCCTTTTGATTTCATCATTTATAATACTGTCAAGGGAGAGTTGTATTTTATTAACACCAATTCTCTGTAGATCTCGGATTATTTCTTTTGTGATGGGGTGCTTGGTTGATATCTGTGGACGATACCCATGTTGATATAAATCAGCCAAAAGTTCCCGCCAATGTTTATATAAAAAGAAATCACCCCCATCCAAATCAATTGAGGCCATTTGTAAATCGCAGGCTTCTTTTATTATCACTCGTAATCTGTCGAATGATATAGGATTTTTAACAGGGGGTCTGTCTGCATAACAATACACGCAATCCGTAACGCAGGCAGTTGTCAACATCAAAGTCATTGCATTTGGTATTCGGAGCCTTTGCGTGGTTAAATCAAGATTTTCTTTTACAGATTTTAAATCCAGATTTTCCAGTAGATCATTCCTGACGATGTTAGAGTCATTATGGATAAGAAAATTCTTTGGTATTGATTGAGGAAATTTTTCATATAATGGGGTTATGACGACATCTTTGTTTTCCACATACGGGATGATGGCTCGTTTAAAATCTTGTATAGTAATATCGTGTTTCTTGAACTGCAAATTCCAAATGTCTTGTAAAGTTCTCTGACCATTGAAAAGTCTAAATACAAAAAATAAATCAGGATGTATTTTCCAAGTAAAACTGCTCGTTATCTCTTCTGTTGGATAAGTACTGTCGAAAACAGAAGAGATGTTATTTGTCAACACAATGCTTGATATATCGTTCCTAAACAGGTATGCAGGATTCACTACATATTTATGATCGACTTTAATAGTTTCTATATCTTTTCTTGATTAAAAAGTTTTGCAAATCCAGCAAACTATTAATCCGTATTACATTTCCCCCTAAACGGTTCATCCAATGAATGACTTCGCTTGAGGAAGGATCTCCTTCGGTTGTCAATACGATAATAATGTCAGTCATAATCCACAATCTTTGTTTTCAAATTTTCTATATCCACCGGACACAGTCCCATCTTCTCCCTGCGTTCATTCAGACGGTCAATGTCTTCAATCGGCTGTGACTTTCCGCTCCGATAGATCTGACAGCCATATCGTTGCGGCAATTTCTTTTTTATCAAACTACGATCAATCAGATAAGCCATTTTGTCACGGGGTACATCTCCAATTTCCATCAACGGGATAAATTTCTCAATAAGAGAATCTCGCAGTGTTGAATTGATATGCATCATAATGATATAAGCACTGTAGAATCCCTCATATCCCACATTCTGGAATGTGGGCAAACCTTGTTCTTTGATGATCCTTTCTAATTTGATAGTGTTGGAAGAATCCATCGCCTTCATGACAGTTATCATGGAATCCCGAACCGCTATATCGGTTGCATGAATGAACTTATATCGCACCACAGAATCCGCAATTTGCATTTTCCTTAGCGTGTCGATGTACCACTGGTTTTTATGCCCGTAGATATGAGCCAAGGAATCACATTCCGCCCACCAATTTTTCTTTTTATAAGAGCTGAAGATAGGATTGTCTAAAAATTTGATGTCGAAGCATTTATATTTCATGAGTGCGAGAAGTGTCTGATGGACTGAATTTGTATCATTGCACATTGCCGCCGCCATACAGAAATTTCTCATATCCTTGTAATCCACAATGCGTCCATAAACTTGGAGCATTTGCTGATAATGGTTTAACGCCGCATCATAGTAATCATGTTCAAATGCGCGTTGTGCCTTAAATTTCAGAGAGCAATATTCTCTCAATTCTTCCGATTGCGAGAAAGCGGACAGATTGGGAAGTGCGAACAAAACGATGATAAACAACCTTTTCATACGTATGAAGTGATTAAATGAGGGTATGTCAAAAGTTGATTTTGATAAAACCGCTATTTGATTATCAGAAATTTACAAGCTGAAAAATGTGGTTTTTGGGACTTTTGACACACCCTCTTGATGTTAGCGTAAAACAAAAATAGGTCGAGGTTGAATAGTATCTACTGGATCGGGATCTGGATCGGAATCTGGGTCACAGTCATAGTCACCTGGTGCTGGAGATTGCAGGGTAGAACTGTCGCAGGTTTCACAATCTTCAGTTCCTGTAGCTGTTTCATGCCCCATTTGCCCGCCAACCACACTTCTGGGGTTCTCAATTTTCATTTCCTTAAATTCTTCTAACAAATTATCTTTTTTCATTTTTTTCAATTTTAAATTAAACACACTCACCCTATCCCGCGGGGCGTGCCGCACTTTGCAGACACGTTTCGGGTCTGCCATCCGAAACGGAAAAGTTGTATCTTTGCCGCCAAAGTTCCTCTATGAAAAGTTCCGCCTTCCACGCAGACCATCACAAAGTCAACTCCATTGACAGAGACTATCATCGTATCTTGCTGTGACATTGCATAATGTGGCACTAACAATATAAATAATGCAAAAAACAGATCTCTCATCACCTAAGTTCTTTAGGTACAACAAAATATGAACCTTTACATTCGCCATTGTTTATGGCTTTTACTCTTTCCTCTATTTCTGCAGCTGCCTCTTCCGGCAAATACCACAAATTGCTTCGTGGAATAAAATGAAACTCCGTATCATGGGTATAAACGTATTTTGCTTTTTTTATAAAATCACCCCAAGTTTCCGACAGACCTATTCTCTTTCGCTCTTTATTGATTTTTTTGACATTATTTGGCTCCAGAAAAAAGGCAAGCGAATCAATCATAAAAATAAAATAAGCATTAGTCCCGTAAATTGTATTATTCCTATCACCTAATTGAGCATCTATATACATGCACTTCCACTCATCTTCGTAAAAAGCATATTGATTAGCAGACAGGATACCCTTACGAACATCCTTTAGTAAAATGGTCTTTGGGTCAAATAGAAAAGCCTTACTAACGTGCGTATAAAAAGCACAAAGTATTGGTGAGGTGCCGGCTGTGTAGTCACTGATTTCAGGGTAAGTTTTATATATTTCCTTTATTTTGATTAAATTTATCGAATCCATTTTCCTAAAAGCAGCAAAAGCTGTTGCTTGGTCTTCGTATTGTTGCCATCTGACCGCTTGATCTGACCTGGATATTTCCAACAAAGCAGTCGCCAAACCAGGATTTGTTAGGCATTTTGTAGTATCAGACATCCTTTTCATCTGTTTCAATAAACCAACATTTTTGAGGGTGTCGTTCACATGCCAATCTACCTCGTCTCCCATTTGTGCAAGATACTTAAAGCAGTCTAAGCATCTTTCCGCATTATTCAGATATTGATAATTGACTTTAAAAGCGAAAGATGCATCTTTTGCAAATGGACGATGAAACGAAAACGCCTTGTCATAGCAATCGGATGCTTCTTGATAATTGCTGTCGCAAATAGCCAGTTCCGCTTTGTTAACCCAATAATAGTATTTTTTCAGCAACTTGCTCTGAGCATCTGCATCTGCTTCAATAATAAGTACTGTTATAAACAAAAATATTAGTCGCTTCATTTTAACTGTTTAAAATAATTCATTCACATAAAAATTGACAAAATAAGGAGCTTCGACAAATACTATGATTGAATCATACTCATTGGTATATTTTTGAATAATCTCACATTCTACATCCTGCATTTCCTGAACGAAATGATATTCTCCTAATATTAAAATATCCCCTTTATATAAAGGGGAGAAAAAAATAGCGAAGCACAATCGTTTCATAGTTAAAACTTCCTCATGTCAAAATTTACATAATAGCCGCTGATTTTCAAACTGTCTCGCTCCATGGTTTTCACCAATGCCTCTGCTGTGCGCTTGTTGTTGGGTTTGTTGAAAACACCTTCGAATGTTGCCCAGTATATCAATACAACAAAATCCGAATTTGCGGTTTCCGTATAAAACGCTATGCTGTCGAAATTGATAATACATTGTTCGTTAATGTATTTTGTCAAGGGCTCGAAGGTGTTGAGCTGGAACGACAGACTGTCTTTCAAGGAGGAAAACAAAGAGGTGCTGTAAGAGGTGCATACGTCTTTCTGAACAGGCTCGACCAGATAGCCTTGCTTGAAAACCAGCGGATAAAATTTGGAACTTGCCGAATCTGTTGTACGGGAGCGGTCTTTGGTGTAATACCTCATCATCCCTGTATCGGTGGTAAACAGGTGAGGAAATTCGTCAAAATGAAACTTGCGGGCTTTTCTAAGAACTTGTTTTTCCGTTTTTGGAGAGGGATAACTAACACCTAAAATCCAACACGTTAATAAACACGAAGAAAAAAGTATAGATAAAACTATTAATATGAAATATTGTATCAAATGTCGCATAATCTATTGTATCTCTATATCAACAATAACATAACCATAAGAGGTCACATTTTTTTTATCAAAAAAGATCTGTTGCTGTTCCCAGATTTTGTGGTTTTTTCTTAACGACGGAACCACCATCAATACTAAGAGAACTTGGGTTTTCATTGTATTTTTTTTCTTTTTCACATCCTGTGGGAAGAAATCCCATAATAACGGCTATCAAAGCCAAATATATTATCTTTTTCATTGTATTATCTTTTTGATTGTTATCAATATCTTTTGTTGTCATCCTATCACAAAAAACACTATTTTTGCATCGGATTTTTTGTGCCATCGCGTGACAAACATCACAATATATGCGACCTGAGGTGCTTGGTGGCAGGGAACATCGCGATGAGGTCTGTAAAACATCTTGCTGTTTGTTTTTCCACTTTTTCACATGCACCAAGCAACAAGGCCGCGAGCAGTGTCAATGTTAAAGCTTTTTTCATTGCGCTTTGATTTTGATGTTAATTCGTTACTTTTTCGGCGGTAAAAGTACAAATTATTTAAATGCTATCAATCCCCTCACATCGCAAATATGAACCCCTCGTAACTAAAATATGAACCATAATCCCTTTGGAAGGTGGCAATATGTTAATACATAGCGTATTATACACTTTATAATCCCCTCGCCTTATGCGATTTTGCGAGGGAATAAGTGGTTTTGTGTGCGAGGGGTTGCATGATTCGGGCTTCTTGTATCGGAAAAATG
>JAEZOU010000021.1 GCA_023413895.1 Bacteroidota bacterium
CTTGGTTGCAAACTTTATCCAATACGGCAAATGGAAAATTGCAAGGACGCGATAAGATTTCGTTGGAAACATTCATTCAGATGACCTATTTTGAGAAGATTATTCGCCATGCAAACAAACGTTTAGAGCAGATGTCAGGAGGACAATATCGTTTAGTACGTGCGCGTACAGAAGGCGGAAATGCTCAGGTAGGTTTAGATTTAAATGTGCACGACACATATAGTGGTAAAGAGCGAAGTGTTAAAACTTTGTCTGGTGGCGAATCTTTTATGGCTGCGCTTTCGTTGGCACTCGGGCTTTCTGATGAAATACAAACATCGGCTGGTGGCGTGCAAATTGATACTACTTTTGTCGATGAAGGTTTTGGCTCATTAGATGATGAAGCCTTGCAACTCGCACTCCGAACATTGCAAAATTTGGCACAGAATAATCACTTGATTGGAATTATCTCCCATGTAAATGCTCTTAAAAATATTGAAAAGAAGATTGTGGTAACTAAAACTGCCACTCAAGGAAGTGTTGCGAAAATTCTGTAATTCTCTCTTTCTTGAAAAGAATACGCAAAAGAGGGTAACTAAAATTTATCGTTACCCTCTTTTTAATTTCTACAAATATACATTTGTCTAGAATGTGTAATGCCTTAAAATGAAATAAGCACCTCGTAAGGTGCTTATTCTGTCGGGATAGCAAGATTCGAACTTGCGACCTCCTGCTCCCAAAGCAGGCGCGATAACCGGACTACGCTATATCCCGTCGTTTTGTGAGCGCAAAAATACAATCTTTTTTAATACGCGCAGCCAAAAATGAAAAATTTTTTTTATAGATATTTTTCTCTGCCAATATGGGTGTTCTTTAACATGGGTACAAAAGTGAAATTTCCGAAGTCTTCCGTTTCGTATTTGTCTGATTCAATTTTAGTTATGCGTTTCATGATTTGAGAATCTTCTCCAACAGGAATCACAATTTTTCCGTTTATTTTTAATTGATCTAACAACGCAGAAGGGACAAAAGGAGCCCCACAAGTGACAATTATTTTGTCAAAAGGCGCAAATTTTGGAAGTCCTTGGAAGCCATCTCTGCAAAATAGGAGAATCTTATTGTCCAATTTTTCTAATAAAGTTTTGGTTTTTGCAAATAATTCCATTTGCCGTTCGATGGAATATACTGTTGCTCCCATACTACTTAATATGGCAGCCTGAAATCCAGAACCTGTGCCAATCTCCAAAATTTTATCACCTTTCTTTACTTCTAACAGCTGAGATTGGAACGCAACGGTGTGCGGACGTGAAATAGTTTGCTTGTTGGGAAGTTTTATCGCTTCATCTTTATACGCGTGGTCCCAAAGAAATGATTCAACAAAAAGATGACGCTTTACTTTGTCGAACGCTTCAAGTACATTGGTGTCCGTAATTCCTTTCTGAATAAGTGTTTCGATGAGATTCTTGCGAGCTGTGGTAAAATAATCCATTTTTTTTGTATTTTTGCGCAAAAATACAAAATAATATCATCATTTATCGTTCTATATATTATGAAAAATAGATACGCAATTTTTTTCTTTTTGATATTATCACTATCTGCTTTGCTGTTAAGTAGTTGTAGGGATATTGACTTGACACCTGTCTTTTTGGAGATTACTCCCGAAGATGTGGAAAATTGTATGGATGTCTCTAATTTTAATGATAATCATGAGATGAGTTACGATAATGCGCAACTTTCTGTGATTTCATCCCTCTCTTTTAAGGATTTTTGGATTTATGTTGATGGAACAAATTTAGGATGCTGGGAGGTCCCTTGTCGTATTCCTGTTTTACCTAACTATTCCGATACTAGCACTCTTTATATCTATCCTGCTGTTCGATTAAATGGATTGTCAACAACTTTGCCTCTCTATCCTTTTGTAAAACCTTATACCCGCAAAATTCTGTTCGATCGTGAGGAAACTTATACCTTTGAAGATGATCCGATTAAGTTCGAATATGTTAATGAAGTAGTCTTTCCAATGGTGGAAACTTTTGATCAAAGTGCTCCATTTTCAAGCGTCGATACTATCGGGGGAACCCCAATGACTGTTACTGAACTCGATGGTAGAACGGTGGGCCATGTGGCTTTGTTAGATTCAAATTCGCAATATTTCGACCTCCAAACACCATATTGTATATTGCCTTGTCGCGGAACTTCTTGCTTCTGGGAGATGGATTTTAAATGTGATAACGAAATTACGGCAGAACTTGCTTTTTTAACGACTTCTAATACTATTAGATATGAACCTTTAGTGGTACTTCGAGAAACAGATGGTGAGTGGAAACGAATCTGTATCAATCTAACTCAAGTGCTAGCAACAAATTCTCCTAGTACTGGAGATATGTATGCTCGCCTGATGATTCACTCAGCGCAGAAAAACGATAAACCTACTCATTTCTATTTCGATAATTTAAGGATTATAACATATAAAACCAATTAATTCTACATCTCATCTGATGAATAAAAAGATTCTTCTTTTTACTTATGTAATATTTGATTTCGTGGCTGCTCTGCTGTCGTGGGTGCTGTTTTTTACTTATAGAAAATATAACGTCGATGAAATGCTATTCACTCACTTTTCACAAAGTGTATTGGCAGATTCTAAATTTCTATTAGGTTGCGCCTTGATTCCCTGCTATTGGTTGTTGTTGCACGCCTTTGTTGGATACTATAAGAATGTAATGCGACGTTCACGATTGAAAGAGTTAGGTACTACAATTGCCATCACTTTCTGGGGAGCACTTATTTTCTTTTTCCTATTTATATTGGATGATCACGTAAATACACCATACGATTATCTAAAATATTTCGTAATTTTATTCTTCCTACAGTTTTTTCTTACTTATATTCCACGTGTAGTCGTAACGACAATAGTTATCAATAAGTTGAAATGTGGAAAGATCCTTTTTCAAACTTTGATTGTAGGAGGTGATAAGGTGGCTTGGGAAACCTATCAAAAAGTAGTGCGCCAAAACCTTTCTGTTAAGGTAGTGGGCTTTCTGTCTCTGCCTGATGAAGAGGATAAAACTTTGGAAAAGGAGTTGCCTTGCCTAGGATCAATAGATGAGTTGCAAAATGTAGTTGAAAAATACCAAATTGAAGAGTTGATTATTGCGATTCAAAATGGTAAAAGAAAATATATAGAAACGATTCTTTCAATGGTTTCTGTTTCTAATGATTTAATAATTAGAATTATACCTCAAACCCAAGATGTGCTTGTTGGAGCAGTGAAAATTTCATCAGTGATTCACGAACCTTTAATTACAATCTATTCTGAAAGATTGCCAGTTTGGCAGATGATAATGAAACGTTTCTTCGATATTGTTTTGTCGTTGATAGCGATGATGATTTTACTTCCTATTTATTTGATTTTGGCTATTGGTGTGAAATGTTCCTCACAAGGACCTATTTTTTATAAACAGGAAAGAGTGGGAAGATATGGTAAACCATTCAATATTATTAAATTCCGTTCTATGTGTGTTGATGCGGAATCTGATAAACCATTGTTGTCAAGTAAAAATGATCGTAGAATTACACCTTTCGGTAAGTTTTTGAGAAAAACACACTTAGACGAAACACCCCAGTTCTTTAATGTATTGCGCGGTGATATGTCTTTGGTAGGGCCGCGTCCTGAACGTCAATATTTTATTGACCAGATTGTAAAAATGGCTCCGTACTACAAGTTGCTCCAATCCATTCGCCCTGGTTTGACTTCGTGGGGACAAGTAAAATTTGGTTATGCGGAAAATGTGGAAGAGATGGTGGAGCGTTTACGCTGGGATATTCTCTATTTGGAAAATATGTCGCTTTCGATGGATTTAAAAATCTTGATTCATACGGCATTGATAGTTTTCAAAGGTTCTGGAAAATAGCGTAGAATTATTCTTTTGACTTTGGGTGCTTACTCTTCGCATATAGATTTGCGTGAGGGATTGCAGCGGTTATGAGCGCCGGTGTGGGTGTTTAGAACATTGAACTTTGTGTTTTGAACTTGGCGTTTGGAAAAAATTGAGGCGAAAGATTGAGGCGCGAAATTTGAGCGGAAAGCCCGACGGCGAGAGGGTAGGGCAGTGCGCGGGAAAAGAGCCGGCACGCCCAAAATAAAAAAAAGTCCTGAAAATTTCAGAACTTTTTGTGCCCAGGACAAGAGTCGAACTTGCACGGGAATACTCCCACTACCCCCTCAAAGTAGCGTGTCTACCAATTCCACCACCTGGGCTTTTTGCGGGTGCAAAAGTATAATTTTTTTTTGAGAAGTAAATCGGAATTTTGAAAAAATATTTCTTTTTTTATAATTACATGAAAATTAGGTGGTTAATTCTATTTTTTTTCAGAAGGAATAGCTCTTCTTTTAGAAAAAATGAGTCTGACAATGAGTTTTTTTAGGTGAGAATGACTCTTTTTTGAAAAAATGATGTACTTTTGCCACGTTAATCGATATGAAATGAAGAAGATTTTGGTAACAGGTGGAGCTGGTTTTCTTGGTTCCCATCTTTGTGAGCGACTTTTAAATGAAGGAAACGAGGTGATTTGTGTGGATAACTATTTCACTGGAAGCAAGAAAAATGTGTTACATCTTTTAGATAATCCCTATTTTGAGTTGGTGCGTCACGATGTTACGGCGCCCTATTTTGTTGAAGTTGACGAGATTTATAATTTAGCATGTCCAGCATCTCCTATTCATTATCAATATAATCCGATTAAAACGGTAAAAACTTCTGTGATGGGAGCTATAAATATGTTAGGTTTGGCAAAGCGTATCAAGGCGAAGATTTTGCAAGCTTCGACGAGTGAGGTTTATGGCGATCCTTTTGTGCATCCGCAAGTGGAGGAGTATTTTGGAAATGTAAATCCTATTGGAGTGCGTTCTTGCTATGACGAGGGCAAGCGATGTGCAGAAACGCTCTTTTTTGATTATCATCGTCAAAACCAAGTTGCTATCAAAGTGATTCGTATTTTTAATACGTATGGTCCGAGAATGCATCCTAACGATGGACGAGTAGTTTCCAATTTTATTGTTCAAGCACTTAAAGGTGAGGATATTACAATTTACGGCAATGGTGAGCAAACGCGAAGTTTTTGTTACTGCGACGATATGATTGACGCGATGGTTCGAATGATGAGTAGTGATAAATCAATTATCGGACCTATCAATGTGGGAAATCCTGATGAGTTTACTATCAAGGAGTTGGCAGAGTTAATTATCAATCTGACAGGTTCAAACTCTCAAATTATAACATTACCTCCTTTGGCTGATGATCCGATGCAGAGAAAGCCAGATATCACAAAGGCCAAAGAGTTATTGGCATGGCAACCTACAACGAAATTAAAAGAGGGATTAATAAAAACGATAGCCTATTTCGATTCCATTTTATAAATGATTTTTGGGATTACAATTTTGATTGTTTATTTTCTCTTTTGAAGGAAATCTTGCTTTGGATATTTTTGATATTCATTAACAATCTTTAAGGATTTAAAGTGTGAAAAAAATTGTATTTTTGCAAACTGAAAAAAAACTATATAAGTAAACGTAATTTAATAAATAGAATTTATGGCAACTACTGCAGATTTTAAAAATGGTTTATGCATTGAGCACAATGGTGAATTATTTGTAATTGTTGAATTTCAACATGTTAAACCGGGGAAAGGCCCTGCTTTTGTAAGAACTAAATTAAAAAACTTACGTTCAGGCAGAACTTTAGAAAACACATTTACCGCAGGTGTTAAGATTGATTTGGCGCGTGTAGAACGCCGTCCATACCAATATTTGTACAAAGAAGGTGATTCAACCTATAACTTTATGCACACCGAAACATACGAACAATTGGCAATTGAAGAAAACTTAATCAATAATCCAGCTCTTTTAAAAGAGGGACAAATTGTTGAAGTAATGTATCACGCAGATACAGATACTCCTTTAACTTGTGAACTTCCTGCATTTGTTGACCTTCAGGTTACTTATACAGAACCAGGTGTAAAGGGTGATACAGCAACTAACGCAGCTAAAAAAGCTACTGTTGAGACAGGTGCCGAAGTATCTGTTCCTTTGTTCATCGAAACTGGAGAGATGATTCGCGTAGATACTCGTACCAACAAATATGCTGAAAGAGTAAAATAGTTGAAAAATTAAAGATTCGTTCTGTAAAATTATATCCAATGAACTTATCAACGCCACTTACGATAAGTGATTTGTTATCGCTTATAAAACAACCAGTTACGGTAAAAGGGATGGTGGATTTTCCGATTACTGGTATTAACGAAATTCATTCCGTACATAAAGGGGATCTTTCTTTTGTAGATCATAAGAAATATTATGAACGGATGATGCAAAGTCAAGCCTCTTTTATCCTTATCAATCAGGAGATTCCTTTTCCGGAAGATAAAGTTTTGTTGATTTGTGAGGACCCTCTGAAGGCTTATTTGGATGTGGTGCGTAATTTTGTCTCTTTTACACCTCAAAATACGGCCATTCATCCTACCGCAAAGATTGGAAAGGGAACCATTATTCAACCCAATGTTTTTATTGGTGAAAATGTGGTTATTGGTGAAGATTGCGTGATTCATTCTAATGTAAGTATCTATGCTAATTCTGTGATTGGTAATAGAGTAACAATCCATTCAATGGCGGTAATTGGTGCAGATGCGTGCTATTTCCAAAAACGTCCTGATGGTTGGATGAAGCTGATTTCTTGCGGTAGAACTGTTATCGATGATGATGTAGAAGTGGCGTGTGGCGTGTGTATCGATAGGGGAGTCTCTGGTGATACTTACATCGGAAAAGGAACTATTTTCGATAATTTAGTCCAAATTGGTCACGATACCCATATAGGAAAGAATTGTTTACTTGGTGCACAATCTGCTGTTGCAGGCTGTACATACGTAAGTGATAATTGTACAATTTGGGCTAAGTCTGCCGTGAATAAGGATATCTATTTGGCCCCGAATACAGTTGTTCTCGCATTCTCCGCTTTGGATAAATCTGTGGAAAAAGAGGGTTGTTCATTCTTCGGTATTCCTGGTCAAGACCCCCGTTCTAAGTGGAAAGAGCAGATCTATATCAAGCAAATTCCAGAACTATTGGCAGAAATTAAGGAGTTGAAAGCCAAAGTGGCAGAGTTGGAGAATAAATAGTATGAAAAAATGGATGGGAATTATGATAATTCTTCTTACGACAACTCTTACGGGTTGTCGTTTGACAATTTCTATGACAGGAAGTAATATCCATCCGGAAGCGAAAACGGTCTTTGTTGGTACTTTTGTAAATAATGCGTCATTGGTCAATCCGTCTCTGAGTCAAGATTTTACAAATTCGCTCAAGAACTTGGTCCAAAATCAAACTCCATTAACCATTATCGATTCTCCTAATGCGGATTATCGTTTGGAAGGAGAGATTTCGGGATATTCCGTTAATCCAGTGGCAATTCGTGGTGATGATACTCCTGCCATGAACCGACTAACGATAACGGTGCGCGTGAAGTTCCAAAATAGGTTTAACGAAAATGAGAATTTTGAGCAATCCTTCTCTCGGTATGTCGATTTTTCAAGTTCACTCAATTTCGCATCAGTGGAAAGTAATTTGGTAGAGGAGATAAATGTTGCATTGACAGAAGATATTTTTAATAAGGCTTTCGTAAATTGGTAAACTATGAAAGATATTAATGTAATTGACTATTTCCCTGAAACAGTGGAGAATGCAAATATTCTGAGAAATCACCTCGTGGATTGGCAGAAGAATTATCCGGCATCTTCATTTGTAAACTTTTTTTATCTAAAGGTACTTCGAGATAACTATAACCGTGAATTTCAGCGAAAAAAAGGGAAATTGCTACTTTCTATTCCTAATCGGAAATTGTTTATCGAATCTTGCTTAAAATATCCACTCTACGATTGTGTTGCAAATTTCTATACAACCTCTATCGCTGATGCTAAAAATCAGGCGCAACCCGAATCCCAATCTCCAGTTGATGAGTCGCCTACTATCAGTTCGCTGATTGAAAAATTTTCGGTAAATCCTCCCAAAATTATCTTTAATGTTGACCAACATGATTCAGAAGCAAACTTTGCTGAGGAGAGTTGTAAAGAGAATGATGAGATTGTAACTGAAACATTAGCAATAGTTTACGCTCAACAAGGATATACTGGAAAAGCCGAGAAAATACTAAAAAAATTAAGCTTGCAATTTCCAGAAAAAAGTGTTTATTTTGCAGACTTGATTAAAAAGTTGAAATCTAAAGAAAATAATCAATAAAATAGAAAAGAGAAATGTTAACTTTAATTATCATTTTAATCGTTTTAGCTTGCTTTGCTTTGGCATTTATCGTACTTATCCAAAACTCTAAAGGTGGTGGTTTAGCCTCTAATTTTGCGGGTTCTAACCAAGTAATGGGCGTTAGAAAAACTACTGACTTTTTAGAAAAAGCAACTTGGATTTTAGCTACTTTCATTATGGTAATGTGCTTTGCTTGCGCTTTCATCACTAAATCTGATTTTAAAGAATTAAGAGGTGAAAATGTTGCAACTGAGCAAGTTGCTGAAGATGGAGCTGACGCTGAAACTGAAGAGTAATTGAAAATCTATTTAAGGTTTTATACATAAAGAGGATGAATAATCCTCTTTTTGTGTTTATTACAAAGATATGAAGGCAAAACAGATTTATAGTTATATCTTCCTGCTCTCTTCTGCAGTGTTGTGGGGTGGCTCTTTTGTGCTAACAAAATATTTGTTAGATAGTTACCCTCCTGTAAGTATCATTTTTTTGCGTCTTCTTTTTACTTCTGTTTTGTCAGTCGCTATCTGCTTGCTCTTTTTCAAAGATCAATTTATTCTTCCGAGACACGATTTTCGTTATTTCCGAAATTTGGCTCTTTTTGAACCTTTTCTCTATTTTCTTTTTGAAACCTATAGTTTGCAAACTTGTGAACCATCGGTAGTTTCAGTAATTATTGCTACAATTCCACTTTTTGTATCGTTGGTAGCAGTGATATTCTTTAAAGAAACTTTGTCACGACTCAATTTTGTGGGAGTTGTTGTCTCCGTATGCGGAATTGTTGTGATGATTCTGCCTGAGTTTTCAACCTCTTCAGTGGGCGCTGTCGGAGTTCTTCTTGCTTTTGGTGCTGTACTAGCTGCGGTGGGTTACAACGGTGCAATCAAGAAAATTCCAGAACGTTACAATCCATTTGTGGTTGTTACTTGGCAGAATTTATTGGGTTTACTCTATTTTCTACCAATTTTTCTCCTTCTGAATTCTAAATCTGAACTCGCAACTCAATTTTCCCATCTTGCGGACCCTAAAAACCTCTCTTACTTGCTGATTTTAGCACTTTTATGCTCCACTTTGGCTTTCGTTTTTAATGTGGCCGCAATTCGTGTGCTTGGCATTGCTCGCTCAAATGTGTTTACCAATTTTATCCCCGTTGCAACGGCTGTTATATCTTTCTGCTTGCTCGGAGAACTTATTACTATTCATAAAGTTATTGGTATTGTCGTTGTTATTGTGGGAATATTTTTAGTGCAAAAAAGGAAATAGCACCTCATAAGGTTTTTATATTTTTACTATATTTGCATATTAATTTTCTGAATCTTTTTTTCGTGGAAAGAGTATATGGAAAATTTATATTGTATTGATATTGTTTTACTTAAAATAAATTATGATGAAGAAATTTACCCTTTTTTTAATGCTTGTGCTGCTTAGTTTCTCCTCTTTTGCTGACGGAGGAATGTGGTTGCCTATTTTTTTGAAGTATAATGAAGCCGAAATGAAAGAGTTGGGTTTCCGCCTTACCGCTGAAGATGTGTATAGCGTGAATAATCATAGTATGAAAGATGCTGTGATGCTTTTCGGTAGCGGCTGCACGGGAGAATTAATCTCAAAAAATGGTTTGGTACTAACAAATCATCACTGCGGATATTCCTATATTCAACGTCTTAGTTCTTTGGAACACAATTATTTGCATAACGGTTTTTGGGCAGCATCATACCAAGAAGAGCTTCCTTGTCCAGGGCTTACAGTTACTTTTTTGAAATATATGGTTGATGTTACCGACCGAGTTTTGGAAGGTGCAGAAAATCTTACTGGTGCGCAACGCGAAGCAATTGTTGAGAAAAACAAAAAGACAATTGTTGCTAAAGAGATGGAGGGAAAAGGTAGTGATTGGAATGCTTATATTAAGTCTTTCTACTACGGAAATCAATATTTTATGTTTGTAAATCAGGTATTTAGTGATGTTCGTTTGGTAGGGACTCCACCTGAAAATATTGGTAAATTTGGTGGTGATACCGATAACTGGGTTTGGCCACGCCATACGGGCGATTTCTCTCTATATCGTATCTATACCGATGCTAATGGAAATCCAGCACCCTATTCCCCAAATAATGTTCCGATGAAACCTGTGAAATATTTCCCTATTGCTCTTGATGGATTGAACGAAAATGATTTTACCATGGTGGTGGGATATCCTGGAACTACAATGCAATACCTTATCTCTGATGGCGTTGACCTCGTAGTGAATTATCGTAATCCTGCGGCTATCCAACAACGTGGTACCCGTCTCGATATTATGAAAAAGTATATGAATGAATCAACGGAGATTCGGTTGATGTATTCGGCAAAATCTAATTCTATATCAAATGGTTGGAAAAAATGGATCGGTGAAAATAAAGGAATTCTGGAAACAGGTGTGATTGCCGATAAGGTGAACCAAGAGGTGGATTTTCAAAAGAAAGTTAATGCAGATCCCAAATTGCGTGAGAAATATGGAAATGTAATCCAAACAATTAAAGATGATTATAATGTGTATAAAAAATTGGAGAAAAAATCTGTTTTCTTGCGCGAAACTTTCTTGGCAGTAGAGTTGCCAATGTTTGCGGAAAAATGCGCTCAACTGCTCCAAAATAACTCTAATATCTCCATCGATTCGTTGAAAAAAATCTTGTATAAACAAGCTAAATTCTATGATTCTTACTACGAACCCATTGATAAAGAGATTTTTGCTGAAATTCTACATTACTATTTCAATAACTTGGAAACAGAATTGATGCCACAAGCTCTTCAAAAATATGCTAACGCTCCGAAAAACGATTTCGTGACGATGGCGGAAAACTATTACGATAATTCAGTTTTTGCCGATAAAGAGACTTTTTTGAAATTTATCGATGCTCTTTCTGCTAAATCTATTAAGAAATTTAATGATTGGTATGCAAAAAATCAAATATTTGCTGAAGCTAGGGCAGAATACGTACGCTTGAATATGGAGGTTGATGAAACTACAATTCCTTATATCAAATCTCAGTTGAACGAGCATTACAGAATCTATTTGGAAGCCTTAAAAGTTGTTGACGCACAGCGTGTTCAATTCCCAGATGCAAACCTTACTATGCGTGTAACTTACGGACAAATGAAGGGCCTTAGTACGGTAGATGGTATTATGTACCTTCCTTATACTACCGCAGAAGGAATTTTGCAAAAGGAAAATCCAGATGTGTTTGATTATAAGGTTGATGCTAAGTTGAAAACCTTGATTCAAAATAAGGATTTTGGTCGTTATGCAGATAAAAATGGAGACCTTCGCGTAGCGTTTATTGCTTCTAACCAAACTACAGGCGGAAATTCAGGTAGTCCAGTTATCAATGGCGATGGTTACTTGGTAGGAGTGAATTTTGACCGTATCTGGGAAGGTACGATGAGTGATATTCGCTTTAACCTTTCCCGTTGCCGTAATATTAGCTTGGATATTCGCTATTTCCTCTTCATTGTGGATAAATATGCGAATGCACAAAATATTATCTCAGAATTAGATATTCGCTAATCTAATCCTTTGGCAAATTTATAGGCTGGTGCAGTTTTGTATCAGCCTTTTTAGTTATCTTTGAGTTGCAACACTAAAAGTTTAACTATGGGCATATACATTTTATCGGACAGTATCGTTTTTGATGAATTTTCGCCACCTCAATTGACTTTTTTCTAAAATAAGGTTTGATAATTTGAAAAAAGAGATTTCAATCGCATCAATACTGCGATTGAGATCCTCTTTTATGCACTTTTAAATTTCTATCGGATAGTAATCGATTTTCTTCATTTACTTCTAAATTTGAAATTTGAGAATTTAAATTTAATGTAAAAAAGTAAAGTTTTTCTATCTCTTTCTGTGTAATCATCTTACAATTAGCGTTTTACCCCCCCAAATTTAAATAATTGTTAACAATTTTATTGATTATTTACTTTAATATTTATACTAATTTTGCGCAGATTTGGTAATTTTTTATTTGTGTATTTATTAATCTCATATTATTATGAAAAGAGTTTTTACAATATTTTTTCTACTTTCTTTCGTTGCCGTTTCTGTAATGGCGCAGGAGACGATTGCAACCGCAGGCGGTGACATCTCTGGGGCTTCGGGCAGCGTGAGTTTTACGGTAGGGCAGATTGCAGTGCAAACCGTTTCCGATGGCAACCATTCCATTGCCGAAGGTGTGCAACAAACCTACCAAGTTTCGGTGGTGGGCGTTGATGATTATCCCGACATCACCCTTTCTGCAACCATCTATCCCAACCCGACCACCAATTACCTAACACTCTTGCTCAGCGATAATTACGAGTTGACAGGTTTGGAGTGCCGCATTTTTGATGCCAACGGCAAGTTTTTGGATAAAAAAACAGTTGCAGAGTTGCGGACGGAATTGGATTTGACCCGTTATGCAACAGGAACCTATTTTGTAAACCTTTACCGTGCAAAGCAGTTGATGAAGAGTTTCAAAGTGATAAAGGTTCGGGAATAGTGAAATTTTGATAATCAGATATTTATAAATAAAAACAACCAATTATGAAGAAAATTTTACTTTTTTTCGTAGCGATAATGGCTATGATTTTGGTGGCAGAAGCGCAAGCGCCGGAGAAGTTCTCCTATCAGTCGGTGATTCGTGATGCCGCAGGGAATTTAGTAGCGAATGAGCCAGTAGGCGTTCGCATTAGCATTTTACAATATTCTCCTGATGGCAGTGCGGTGTATAGCGAAACGCATAACCGCGCAACCAATGCCAATGGTTTGGTAACAATGGAGATAGGTGCAGGCACAGTGGTTAGTGGCAGCTTCTCCAATATTGATTGGGCGAGCGGTCCCTACTTTTTGAAGATTGAAACCGATGTTAATGGTGGCACCAACTACACGTTGGCGGGCACGCAACAGATGTTAAGTGTTCCGTATGCTCTTTATGCCGCCGCATCGGGTAATGGGGAAGGACCTCAGGGTCCCCAAGGTGAAACAGGTCCCGCAGGTCCACAAGGTCCACAGGGCGAACAAGGTCCGCAAG
>JAEZOU010000048.1 GCA_023413895.1 Bacteroidota bacterium
AACATTATGAATACCTCAATTTTGGTATGGTTTGTACCGCAGATTGAAAAATTAACCTCTCTAATGGTTCAAGGAAGTAATGAAGAAGATGAGGTGGAATATCGCTTGAAGTATATTAATACGGGATTTATGAATGTTGGTGAAGTGAGCATAGAGTTGGCGAAGAAAGAGATAGGTGAATTTGCGAAACGGATGGTCAGAATGTACAACTTTATTCCTGATTTAATGAAGATGAAGCAAAATAGTAAGGAGTATAAGCCTCTACTTTCACGCGTGCAACATTATGAGGAAATTTCTGATAGAATGGAGATTGAAATTGCCGATTATTTGGATAAAATTCGTAGTGAATCTATTAGTGGTGACTCTTCGCTAAGAATGAGAGGAATGCTTCGTATTGTGGATAATTTGGAAAGTATTGGAGATCAAAACTATCAGCTAGCTAAGATGATAGATGATAGAAATAATGCAGGTATTCATTTTTCGGAGGAGATGGAGAAAAATCTATCTGGAATTTTTGAACTTGTTGGTCAGGCGCTTGAAATTATGATGAAAAATCTTGAACTAGCATACAACAACGTTGAAATTACTGAAGCACTTGAGGTTGAGACACAGATAAATCAATATCGTGATCGCTTGCGTGTTAAGCACTTGGAGGATATTGATAATAAGGTGTATAGATATTCTGATGGTATTTATTACAGTGGAATTTATTCTATTTTAGAGAAATTGGGTGACCATATTATCAACGTTACCGAGTCTATTGTCAATGCGAAACACACAACGGATAAAAGTTTAGTATAAGAGGTAAGATAGCATTTGGGTTGGAGTTTTTCGTAAGAAGTTGCGTTAGGGATTGCAGCGGTTATGAGCGCCGATTTGTGAGTTATAGAACTTAGAGTTTCGAGTTTAGTATTTGACATTAGAGAAAGAAGAAGCGAGAGAATGAGGCGCGAAATTTGAGCGGAAAGCCCGACGGCGAGCGGGTGGGGTTAAGCGGTGGAAAGAGCCGGAACGCCCAAATCACAAAAATACTCTTGAACCTTTTGGAGACGTAAATAAGCTGATATTATGTAAATAAAAAAGACCGACTTATGCAGCCGGTCTTTAATTTTATGAGGGTATCCAAATTATTTCTTTGGAGCCATTTTTTCAGGATACATATCTACGCGGGTGTAGTGGTCTAAGTGGATATATTTTTGAGCAAACTCAATAATGTCTTGAATTGTAATACTGTTCACTTCGTTTGCGTAAGAGTCTAAATTCTCAAAGTTTTCGCCGTAGAAAACGTTATTGCTGATATGATTCAACCAGAAACCATTGGTTTCGAGATCTGTTTCTCTCTTCTTAATCATCTGTTGTTTTACTTTAGCAAATGTTTCCTCTTTTGGACCTTTCTTTTGGAAGTTTTGGAGGATTTTGAAAACGGCTTTAGCTAATTTATCGGTGTTTTTAGGAGAACAGCTAAACATAACCATAGTTTCAAAAGAGGTTTCAGGATATTTGCTATAACCCATATTCAACATTGGAGAGTAAACGCCGCTCATTTTTTCGCGAATTGTTTCGATAAGTTCGATAGATAAAGCCTCGCTGATTTGGTCGATAATCATTCTGTTTTTAGCATTCCATTCAAATTCTTCGCTGAACATAATGCCCACCCAACTTTGTTCTTCAGTCCCTACAAAAACATCATTTTCAACAATTCCTTTTGGGAAACCTTTGAAAACATCAGTTTTGAAGTTTTCTTTTTCATTAGTACAAGGTAGAGAGCCTAAGTATTTTTCAATATGTTGGTGAAGAGTTGCTTCGTCGAAGTTTCCTACGAAATAGTAGGTAAAGTCAGCAGGATTAGCAAAACGTTGTTGATAGATTTGGAAAGCTCGTTCATAGTCAACTTGTGCTAAGAACTCGTCTGACATTGTCAATTGGTTTACGTAGTAAGGGTCGTTTTGAGTAGAAGTAGAGAGAAGTTCACCGATGAATTTGTACATAGGTTGTGCTTTAATCATCTTCAATTGTTCTTGGGTTTCACCCATTACCAAGGCGTAAACTGCGGTATCGTAGCGAGGTTGAGTAAAGAATGAATATAGATATTGGAAGAAGAATTCAATATCTTTAGGTGCGAAAGAACCTTGGAAACCTTCAGAGATTTGAGAGATATAAGGAACGATTCCAGCTTTTTTGCTTTGCATTTTTTTCTCTAAACTTGAAAAGTCGAGTTCTCCAATACCAGCTCTGTCCACGAGGTCAGTAGCGAAAAGTCCTGAAGCTAAGTCACATTCGTAGTATAAACTCATACCACCTTTACTTTGTGCTGCGAAGATTACTTCGTCGTTTTTGAAATCGGTATATTTAGTGATAACTTTAATTCCGTTAGAAAGGGTTAACTCTTGTGCGCCTACTTCAGGGATCTCTCTTTTACTGATAATTGCGCCAGCATTAATTTTGTCGGGGTCAACCAATTCTCTATCTTTGTATGTATCTACGTATGGTTCTACATTTTCCAAAGAAGCATCGTTGATGATGTTGAGAAGTTGTTGTTCTGTTGGGATTACAATTCCTTCTTTTTCAGGCATTGTGACTACAGCAACGAGGTTTTCTTTGGTAATCCAAGACTTAACCATTTCGTTGATTTCGTCCAAAGTGATTTCATCGATATATTTTTTTGCGTAGTTGTATTCGCGTTTTGCGCCTGGAATAGGTTGTTTGCTTACAAAATTTTGAACATATTGAGATGCGAATCTACGAGATTCGGTTTTGTCAACCTCTTTAGATTCTCTTTCATACATATTTAACAAAGCTTCTTTTGCTCTATCGAGTTCAGTTTGAAGGAATCCATGGTTGCGTACGCGATAATCTTCTTGAAGTAGAATTGTAAAAGCTTCTAAAATTCTGTTTTCTTTTGCTACGATTTGACCTTGGTAAGCATCACATTCACCGATTAAAGTTCCATAGCCAGCGCCAGCTTGAATGAATGGAACGTTGGCTTTTTGTTGCATTTCAGAAAAACGAGAAGAGTACATCATAGAGGAGAGTTCTATCGCCAACTGTTTTTTGAAATCTCCTAAAGTTTTGATGGTGAAATGAGGGTGTTTGCGGAAAATCATTGCAATGTTTCCGCTTGCTTCAGGGTCTGAACATACAACTACCAATGGATCTTTATTATTGGCAATTGGATACATAATCTTTTCGCGAGGATTCTCTTTTGCTGGAATTTTACCAAAAGTCTCGATGATAAGTGGTTCAATATCGGCAGTTTTAATATCACCAACAATTACTACAGCTTGGAGGTCTGGTCTGTACCAATCGCGATAGAATTGACGAATAGTTTCATATTTGTGGTTTTGGATTACTTCCAAGGTTCCGATAGGCATACGATTTGCGTAGCGGGAATCGGTAAGTGCTACTGGGAACCATTTTTTTCTCATTCTATCGTCAGCACCCAAGCCCATTCTGTATTCTTCAGAGATAATACCTCTTTCAGCATCAATTTCTTTACCATCGAAAAGGAGACCATTTGCCCAACCTTTCAAGATATTAATACCCATATTTAAGTGTTCTACAGGAATGGTAAGCTCGTAAACGGTTTCATCAAAACTAGTGTAAGCATTAATTTCGCGACCGAATGATACACCAATTTTTTGTAGTTCGCTAATCATTGTATTGCCAGGGTAGCCTTCGATACCATTGAATGCCATGTGTTCGGTGAAGTGTGCCAATCCTAGTTGGTCTTCATTTTCTTGCATAGAACCCGCACGTACGGCTAAACGCATCTCGACGCGACCTTCTGGTTTTTTATTTTCGCGAATGTAATAGGTCATTCCGTTAGGAAGTTTTCCAATTTTTACGTTAGGGTCGTTTTTTAATTCTGCAGTAAGGTCTTGACCCATGACCATTGTACTCATACTGAATAGGAGTACAAATAGAAAGAATATTTTTTTCATCTTTGATTGTTTTATATTGTTATCAATTTAGCTTGCAAGATTTACTCCCACTCGATTGTTGCGGGTGGTTTCGAACTGATGTCATAAACAACGCGGTTGATACCTTTTACTTTATTGATGATTTCGTTGGAAACCTTGGCTAAAAATTCGTAAGGGAGTTTAGCCCAATCTGCGGTCATACCATCAGTGGAGAGTACGGCACGGAGAGCAACAGCATTTTCGTATGTTCTTTCATCGCCCATAACGCCTACAGATTGTACAGGAAGTAGAATGGTACCTGCTTGCCAAACTTGAGAATAGAGACCGTTATCTTTTAAACCTTGAATGAAGATATGGTCAGCTTCTTGAAGAATGCGAACTTTTTCTTCTGTAATATCACCTAAAATTCTAACACCAAGTCCTGGACCAGGGAAAGGATGACGTTGGATCAAGTCTTCTGGAATTCCTAAAGTTTTTCCAACTCTTCTAACTTCATCCTTAAAAAGAAGATCCAAAGGTTCAATAACCTTAAGATTCATCTTTTCTGGAAGGCCGCCTACGTTGTGGTGTGATTTGATTACCATACCCGTAATAGAGAGTGATTCAATGCGATCTGGGTAGATAGTCCCCTGTGCTAGCCATTTGATGTCTTGTAGTTTGTGAGCTTCTTCATCGAAAACATCAATAAAGCCTTTTCCAATGATTTTGCGTTTTTTTTCTGGGTCTGTTACTCCTTTTAGTTCGTTATAAAAGCGTTGCGCCGCATTAACACCAATCACGTTAAGTCCTAATTGTTTGTAGTTTTCGAGTACAGATTCGAACTCGTTTTTGCGGAGTAAACCATTGTCAACAAAGATACAGAAGAGGTTTTTGCCAATAGCTTTATTAAGCAGAACAGCGGCAACGGTTGAGTCAACACCGCCAGATAAACCTAAAACTACCCTATCATTTTGAAGTTTATCTCTTAATTTTTGGATAGTGGATTCTATAAAAGAATCGGGAGTCCAATTTTTTGTGCATCCACAAATTTTCTGGACAAAGTTGTTGAGAAGAATGGTGCCGTCTTCGCTGTGATACACTTCGGGGTGGAATTGCACTGCCCAAGTATTTTCGCCTTCAATATGATATGCCGCTACATCAACCTCATCAGTGCTAGCAATAATTTTGTAGTTTTTAGGAAGTTGAGTGATGGTGTCGCCGTGAGACATCCATACTTGTGATGAAAGATTAACTCCTTCCATCAGAATGTTGGAGGAATCGATTTTGCTAAGAATAGCTCTACCATATTCGCGGGTGTTTGCTGCTGCAATAGTGCCACCTCCGTAGTGCGCCAGCAATTGCGCTCCGTAGCAGATGCCGAGTAGGGGATAATGCCCACGAATTTCGGACAAATCCGGCTTGAAAGCTTCTGGTTGGTTTACAGAAAATGGGCTTCCAGACAGAATGACACCTTTGATGTCGTTGCGTTCTTGTGGAAATTTGTTATAAGGAAGAATTTCGCAGTAAACATTAAGTTCGCGGATTCTTCGGGCTATCAATTGGGTGTATTGAGAACCAAAATCGAGAATGATTATTCTTTCGTTCATAGGTTATTATCTTCTAATAATTTTTGAATTGTTGCAGGATAAAGTTTATGTTCAATAGCATGAATTTCTGTTTCCACTTCATCAATTGTTTCTGTACCATTGATATGAAAAGAGGCTTGGTCGATAATTTCGCCCGTATCAATACCGCTATCTACATAGTGAATGGTGACACCGAAAACTTTCACGCCATATTCGAATGCATCTTTGATGCCATGAGCACCAGGAAATGCAGGGAGTAGTGCGGGGTGGATATTGATGATTTTGCGAGGGAACATCGTGAGTAGTGTATTCCCGATAATGCGCATATAACCCGCTAGAACAATTAGTTCGACACCTTTGGCAATTAGTTGTGCTGCAATCATTTTTTCGTAGTCCGCTTTACTTGCGTAATTTTTTGCGGAGAATGCAATAATGTCAATTCCTTCTTTAATTGCTCGCTGCACGGAGTAGCTTTCGGGTTTATCGGTTACTAAACATACAATTTCAGCCATCAGTGCTCCATTTTTGATGGCGTCAATGATGGCTTGAAAATTAGAACCGAAACCGGAAGCGAAAACTGCGATTTTGGGAAGTTGTGGGCGTATATTATTCATTGGTGATGATATTTACGCCAGGTTTGTTTGTAACTTCGCCAATCACAAAGGCTTTTTCACCATTTTGGTTGAGAATGTCAATAGTTTGTTGTGCATCAGCAGCATCAACTACGGCAACCATACCGATTCCCATATTGAACACGTTGAACATCTCTCTATGTGGCACTTTGCCAACTTTTTCCAAGAATGCGAAAATAGGAGGTTTTTCCCAAGCTTTTTCGTCAACAGTAATTCCTTGCTCTTCTGTTAGCACGCGAGGTATATTTTCATCAAATCCACCACCAGTAATATGGCAAATTGCGTGAACATCAACAGATTCCAACAATTGAAGAACAGGTTTTACATAAATTTTAGTAGGGGTTAGAAGAACTTCTCCCAATTTTCCATTCAACTCTTCGTAATATTCGTTAAGGTCAAGTTGGTTGTCTTTTAAAACAATTTTTCTCACCAAAGAGAAACCGTTAGAGTGAACTCCTGAAGATTGGATACCAACGAGTAGGTCGCCAACTTTCACTTTAGAACCATCAATGAGTTTGCTTTTTTCAACGGCTCCGACGGTAAATCCGGCAATGTCGTATTCGTCAATATCGTACATGTCAGGCATTTCTGCGGTTTCTCCACCAATTAAAGCAGCGTTAGATAATACGCAACCGTCAGCAACACCTTTGACTATTTGCTCGATTTTTGCGGGGTCGTTTTTGCCAACTGCGATATAGTCGAGGAAGAAGAGCGGTTGAGCGCCTTGCGCTAAAACGTCGTTTACACACATGGCAACAACATCTTGGCCGATGGTGTCATGTTTGTCCATTAAAAATGCCAATTTTAGTTTCGTGCCTACCCCGTCAGTGCCACTAACGAGAACAGGTTCGCGCATGTTAAGTAGCGAAAGATCGAACATTCCTCCAAAACTGCCAATGTTCCCCATCATACCCAAACGATGAGTTTTTGAAATATGTTTTTTTATTCTTCTAACGGATTCATAGCCTGCTTCAAGGCTAACTCCTGATTCTTTATAAGATTGTGACATAGTGTTTTATGTTGTTTAAATAATTAACATTGCATCTCCGTAAGTGAGAAAATTATATTTTTCAGCGATAGCTTCTTTGTAAGCACGCATAATGAATTCATAGCCACCAAAAGCAGCCACCATCATCAACATAGGACTTTGTGGAGCATGGAAATTGGTAATTAAGGCATCTCCAGAAAGGAATTTGTAAGGAGGGAAGATAAATTTATTTGTCCATCCATCAAAAGTTTTGATCTTTCCTGTTGTGTAAATTGATGATTCTAATGCTTTTAAGGTAGTGGTTCCAACGATACAAACCTTTTTGTTATTTGATTTGGCATTGTTGATAAAATCTGCAGTTTCTTGCGTAATAAGCATCTGTTCAGAGTCTGCCTTATGTTTGGTGAGGTCTTCCACATCAATATCTCTAAAGTTCCCTAATCCTGCGTGAAGTGTTACTGACGTAATGTCGATACCTTTAATTTCAAATCTTTTGAGAAGTTCGCGGCTAAAGTGGAAACCAGCGGTAGGAGCTGCTACGGCGCCTTCTTCTGAAGCATATAGCGTTTGGTAATCTTTTTCATCGTCAGGTTCAATTTCGCGAAGTCGCAAAATGTCGTCAGGAAGGGGGGTGTTCCCCATCTCTTTCAGTTTTTTGCGGAATGCTTCATAATCCCCTTCAAATAGGAAACGTAGTGTTCTACCGCGGGAGGTTGTGTTGTCGATAACTTCCGCAACCAAGTCGCTTTCATTGCCAAAATAGAGTTTGTTGCCAATTCTAATTTTTCGGGCAGGGTCAACAAGAACGTCCCATAGACGACTTTCTGCGTCAAGTTCACGCAAAAGGAAAACGCGAATCTGAGCACCCGTCTTCTCCTTTTCTCCAAAAAGAAGTGCTGGAAATACTTTGGTATTGTTGGTGACAAAAATATCACCTTCGTCAAAGTAATCGATAATATCCTTAAATAGTTTGTGCTCAATAGTTTCTGTTTTCCTATTGAGTACCATTAATCGTGCTTGATCACGCTCTTGTGCTGGATGTAGAGCAATCAATTCCTGTGGTAAAAAATACTTAAATTGAGATAGTTTCATTTTTCCAAATTTAGGTCGCAAAAGTACGACAAAATTTCAAATTTTGCAACCTAATTTCTTTTATTTTACTATATTTTTTTTGATTTTAAAATGTTGAAATTTATAATCAATATTATTTATACTATAATAAAATATAGTATAGTAATTAATTTAATTTATTAGTTTGTTTTCTGATTTTATTAATGAATCCGGAGTAAAATAGATTGAATCTTTTTTTTCTAAGAGTCAGTAAAATTTGTTTTTTTTAATGGATGAAAAAGGATTTTTTTCTGAACAGAGTAAAAGAAATTTTATTACATTTGCCTTCCTATTATTCGTGTTTTTTGAATAACTTAAAACGTTAAGATATAGGATTTTATAACTAATAGAATCAATTATTAAAATCAAAAAATAAATTCAATGAAACAATTAATCGAATGTGTCCCCAATTTTAGTGAGGGAAGAAATATGGAAGTGATTCGCCAAATAACGGAAGTTATAGAAAAGGCGGAAGGTGTTAAGTTGTTGGATGTTGACCCAGGTGCAACTACAAATCGTACAGTAGTAACTTTTGTGGGAACTCCTGATGAGGTGGTTGAAACTGCTGTTGCTGTAATTGCAAAAGCAAAAGAGTTGATTGATATGCGCAGTCATCATGGTGATCACCCAAGATTTGGTGCAACAGACGTTTGTCCTTTGGTTCCAGTTTCTAATATCACGATGGAAGAAACTGCTCAATATGCAAGAAAATTGGCAGAACGCGTAGGAAATGAGTTGGGCGTTCCTGTATATTGCTATGAAAATGCAGCTTTTGAAGAAAAACGCAGAAACTTGGCTAACTGTCGCCAAGGCGAATATGAAGCATTGAAAGATAGAATCGGCACTGCTGAGTGGAAACCCGATTTCGGCCCTACTGTTTTTGATGAGTCAGTAGCTAAAAGTGGTGCAACCGCAGTGGGCGCACGTGACTTCCTCATCGCTGTGAACTATAACTTGAATACGACCTCAACGCGTCGTGCAAACGCAATCGCTTTTGATGTGCGCGAAAAAGGCCGTCCTCAGCGCGAAGGTAATCCTATTACAGGAAAAATTGTGAAAGATGCTGACGGCAACCCTATCAATATTCCAGGAACATTGAAAGGAACAAAGGCTATTGGTTGGTATATTGCAGAATATGGAATTGCACAAGTATCTATGAATATTACTAATACCAATGTGACTCCGCTGCACGTGGCTTTTGATGAAGTGTGCGAAAAAGCTGCTGTTCGCGGAATCCGTGTTACCGGTGCCGAAATCGTAGGCCTTGTACCAAAGAAAACCTTAATCGATGCCGGTTGCTACTATTTGCAAAAACAACATCGCTCGTTGGGTATTGATGAAAGAGAAATTATCAAAATCGCAGTAAAATCTATGGGCCTTGATGATTTGAAACCTTTCAACCCAGATGAGAAAGTGATTGAATATTTATTGGAAAAAGATAATAATTCATCAAAATTGATGGATATGACTTGCGCAGCTTTCGCTAACGAAACTGCTTCTGAAAGTCCTGCTCCAGGTGGTGGTTCTATCTCTGCATATATGGGGGCTTTAGGCGCTGCTTTGGGTACAATGGTGGCTAACCTTTCTTCTCATAAACCAGGTTGGGACGACCGTTGGGAAGAGTTCTCAAAACACGCTGTGGTAGGACAAAAAATTAAAGATGAATTGTTGTGGTTAGTAGATGAAGATACACAATCTTTCAATAAGATTATGAACGCTTTCGGCTTGCCTAAAGGTACTGATGAAGAGAAAGCAATTCGTCGTCAGGCTATTGAGGAGGCTACCAAATATGCTACCGAAATTCCTTTCAAAACCGTACAGCGCTCTTTCGATGTTTTTGCACTTTGTGAAGCAATGGTGGAAACAGGAAATCCTAACTCTGTAACGGATGCTGGCGTGGGTGCACTTTGTGCAAAAGCTGCTGTTACAGGTGCTTACTTTAATGTAAGAATCAATGCTGCAACTTTGCAAGATAAAGATTTTGCTGCTGATATCGTGAAAAAAGCATACGAATATGTGGAAAAAGCAGCCGCATTAGAAGCTAAAATCGTGAAACGTGTAGAGGAAATTATCGGATAACGGGATATCCTATTGCATATTTAATGGAAATGCTCTATCTTTGTATGTAAAGGTAGAGCATTTTTTGCTATTAAATTGAGAAATTTTCTATTTTTCTATTTTGTAGATAACGTTAACGCAAGAGTCTCCTTCAGTGAGTTTTATCCGACACTCTTGGTATAAAAACTTGGACATTCTGGAAATTCTTCTCTTTTTTATAAAATCAATCTTGATGAGGAAAGGGGAAGTGTGTCGAATTGTATCTAACACGATTGCTTTTCCAGTTATTGTACGAGCATTCATGGTGAGATTTTCTAATGAGGTTAACATAAGATCTTTCTCGTTTTTAGTTTTGGGTAAAATCATAGAATCTGTTACCATTTTGTAAGCGGGAATAACTGCTGTTTCGGTGGTAATGTTGAAGTGCTCGATAAAAGTGGGCAGGATTTCTGTCTTAAAATTTACGCTATCATCAAAAGTGATCTTGCATTTTCTGTTTCCATCAAAAAAGGAGTAACTGAATATGGTGTCTTTAGAGAAGGGTTGTGCTTCGGCAATGATTTTTACAGGGAAATCGCAGATATTGGCTTTGTGTTGCGCAAAAGGAAGCGGAATATAGGGGTAAACAATCGAAACTTCGGTGTTGCCACACTTGAGGGTGTATTCGTTGCGCTTGTTTTTTATGTGAATGAAGATGAAAATTGCACTAAAACAAGCTATAAAAGATAAAAACCAATATATTTTCTTCATATCTTTAAATTTTAAGGTGAATTAGTTGGAATTTTGGCATTGAACGCATCTTGCGCTGCAAGAACTAACAATAGAGCATAGACCTTGTGCTGTGCAGTTTGCAACATCGTTTGCAATTTTTTGGTCGCAGTAATAATCAACGGCTAATGCAATAGTGCAGGCTGCTTCAAATATAATTTTTAGAATCTTACCTATTGGAAGTTTTGAACCATAGATGCTTATTTCATTATTAAAAGAGGTGTTTTGATCATAAATAGTAAATGTTACTGGAATCTTGTTGTGCCCAATTGCCGTAAATTCTAAAAAGTGATTTTGGGCAGAAATATTGGACAATACAATAGTGTCATTGTTATTTATCGCAATTGTCGTGGAGTCATTTTTTTCTATAAATGAGGCATCGTCCCAGTCGGAATAATCTATAGTGGTGCAACCATCTGCTATGATTGAATCATTTACAGAGTGCGTCCAATATAACGCTGAGTTGAGATTGGTGCCAACGTATGAGTCGAAAACGTTGGAATACGCTACGTTCATTGTAAATGTAAACCCTTTCGTTGGTGAAGATGTTGGGTTGGGGTGTAGATCTTCTGTTGTTTCTTTTTGACAGCTTATAGAAATAACTATAAGTGTTAGTAGAGCTGCGGTTTTGTAAAAAAATTTTTTCATGATTTTTAAGAGGAGTTCTGGATTTTACTTTTTTTGCCATTTTTTGAAATTTTACTGAACTCCCTTTAAGTAGAAATTCAAGAAAATGACGCTGTAAAGTTACTAATTTTTTTTGATATTTCATCAAGATTACTGACTTTTTATATTCTTTTTTTTAAATTGTGTTAACTAAATGATTGTTAGTGTGTTATAAATGTTAATTCGGTTTGGTTCTTGCTGTTTATTAGTAATGGATCATATTGTAAACCAGATTCATCAAGATAATTTGAGCCGAATTTCGGAGAAATCTGATTGCTCTACTGAGATTCTGAGAAGGCTCAGTTCTCTAAATCGATACTTTCTCTCCCAAATGTGTAACTTCCAGAAAATCTGATATATTTGCAAAAAAAACAAAATTAAAAATATGAAACTATGCAAGCGCAAACTTTAGATTTGCCACCACCAAAAGTACGAAATTTAAAAATAAAATATTTGTTATCAGTAAAGACTAACGGTAAAATCCCATTTCGTCAATCAGCTGTTCTACTTTGGAGGGTAAAAGGTAGAGTACTTTTTTTTGCGCTTTGATGCTTTGGCGAATCATTGTGGCGGAGATGCCGATGATGGGCGCATCGACAAAGGTTACGCTCGGGTGATTTTTGTACTTTTCACAATTGTAGCCCGCACGCGGATAGGTATAGATGTGAAAATTAGCGAGGATAAATTCATAATTTTTCCATTTTTCTATGTTTTCTAGATTATCCTCGCCCATAATGAGCGAAAAGTTTTTTTCGGGATAACGTTCTGTTAAGTGCGCTAACGTAACGCATGTGTAGGAAGGGTAGGGGAGCTTGAACTCAATGTCGGAGGAGCGGAAGCGCGCGTCATCTTCGATGGCAATATTAACCATATAAAGTCGCTGCCGCTCATCCAACAAACTCTCTTTTTTCTTCAGAGGATTGGAGGGAGAAACCACGAACCAGATTTCGTCTAAGTCGCTGTTCTCAATCATATATTCAGCAATAATCAAATGCCCGATATGAATCGGATTGAAAGAACCGAAATATAATCCTATATTCCTCTTTTTCATAAATTTATGGGTTATTTTTCGATAAAATCTGAAATTAGTTGGAAGGTTTCGTTACGGGCTTCTTCCAAATTGCTGTTGATAATAGTGCGGTCGAAATAAACCTCATGTGTCAATTCAAACTCAGCTTTGGCAAGGCGTTTCTGTAGCGATTCTTCGCTTTCGGTTCCGCGACCGCTCAATCGAGCGCGTAACTCCTCCATTGAGGGGGCTTTTATAAAAATAGATAGTGCTTGGTCGCCGTAAATCTTTTTAATGTTGATGCCACCCAAAACGTCCACGTCAAAGATTAGGTTTTTCCCTTCCGCAAGCGAACGGTCAACCTCCGATTTTAAAGTTCCATAATAGGTGCCGTTGTAAACCTCTTCCCATTCCAAAAATTGATTATCAGCAATTTTCTTTTTAAAATCCTCCTCTGAAATGAAAAAGTAATCCACTCCGTGCGTTTCGTTTGGACGTTTGTTGCGTGTGGTTGCTGAAACAGAAAAGGAGAGATTTAATTTTCTGTCTAAAAGGTTTTTAACGATAGATGTTTTTCCGGAACCAGATGGAGCCGCTATAATAATTAGTTTGCCTGCCATACTATTTGTCGAATTTTACTTTATTGAATTTGAGCATTTTTAATAAGAATTTTGGGAGCGATTGGCTACGATCTTTCTTAGAGAGGTCTATGTAGATTCCCAATTTTTTTAGTACAGGAATTTTGCGAGTTTCTACAAATTCGATGAGAGTTCCGTCTGGATCCTCAATGTAGGTAAAGTGACCGGAAGCGTCGCCCATTGGAAAGATCTCGCCATCAGGACAACTATCCACAGTAAATGGAAAACCCTTTTCGGCACAGAACTTCTTAAGTGCTTTCATATTGCTAACATCGTAACAGATTTGGATAAAGCCAGGATCTCCCCAATAACGACCTTCGTAGATTTTGCGAGGCTGGTGCTCCAATGCGCATACCAATTCGATAGTGCTGTTGCCAAAGAGTTCCGCAAATGCGCCAACGCGTTTTTCGGAATGCTTGAGCAGTACCCTGCGGAAACGTTGATCGCCGCCACGCATAAAAGCAAGGTCATCGAAAGTGCCCTCTTTGTCGTAAACAATAGTATCGTAACCCAAAATATCTTGATATACTGGAAGTGCGCGTTCGATGTTGGTTACGCCAATCATCGCACCAACGCAGCCGCCAGTTGCTGTTCCTCGGTCAATATAAATAAACGTGTCTTGCACCACTTGAAAGTAGTTTCCAAATGGATCTTCAAAGAAAAATGATGGGGTCCCATCTGGAGTTTGGTGGATTTTCCCTATCTGAATCCCTGTTTGAGAGAGTTCTGCGTGTAAACGTTGTACATCGCAACTCTTAATTTTTCCAGCAAAGATTCCTAAATCACCTACCTGAATATCAAAGCTTACCTTTTGCGGTTTGCGGTCAGAATATTGCCAGATTTCAAAACCACCGCCGCCTTGTAGGTTTACAGCTATCGCTGCATGACGTTTTTGCGCTGCATTGCCTGTATATGGTAACATTCTTTCTGCTACTGTGTTATCTTCTAAAATGCGAATGTCTATGTTGAGATGTTCAGCATACCATTTCCACGATTCTATGATGTTTTCAGTACCTACACCAATCTGTTGAATACCTGAAATAATATATTTTTCCATTGTCGTAAATTTTAGGCGGCAAATGTACATAAAAAAAATTCAATCTCTACAAGAAAAAATTTTAAAGTTGCACTTTTTGTTGCTTTCTCTACTATAAATTTTCATATCTTTGCACGCTTTTAAACGAAAAAGAAATTATTCTATTTATAAACCAAATAAAGTATTGAAAATGAGTAATGTAAAGTATGTTTATGCCTTCGGAGGAAAAACTGCAGAAGGTAAAGCCGACATGAAAAACTTATTAGGTGGTAAAGGTGCAAACCTTGCAGAAATGTGTTTATTGGGTTTGCCTGTGCCAGCAGGTTTGACAATTACTACCGAGTGTTGTACGGCTTATTATGATAACAATTGTCAACTACCAGCAACTCTTATGGATGAGGTGTGGAACGGAATGAAGAGTGTGGAAGAGATTATGGGATTGAAATATGATGATGCTGAAAATCCACTTTTGTTGTCTTGTCGTTCTGGCGCACGTAGCTCAATGCCAGGTATGATGGATACCGTTTTGAATATCGGTCTTAGCTCAAAAACTATACCTGGTTTGATTAAGAAAACCAATAATCCTCGTTTCGTATATGATTCATATCGTCGTTTGATTATGATGTATGCTGACGTGGTAATGGAGAAAGCTGAAGGTATTGAACCTGCTGACGGACAAGGTATCCGCAAACAATTGGACGATATGTTGGACGCTTTCAAAGAAGCAAAAGGTTATGCTAACGATACACAAATTACTGCTGAAGAGCTTTTGGAATTAGCAAATGCTTTCAAAGTGAGAATTAAAGAAGTTTTAGGAACTGAATTTCCAGATGACGCAAGAGCACAATTAGAAGGTGGTATCAAAGCGGTTTTCAAAAGCTGGAATGGTAAAAAAGCGGTTTCTTATCGTCGTATCGAAGGTATTCCAGATGATTGGGGTACAGCTGTTAACGTTCAAGCAATGGTATTTGGTAACATGGGCGAAAATTCAGCAACTGGTGTTGCCTTCACCCGTGACCCCGCTACCGGTGATGATAAATTCTATGGAGAATGGCTCGTAAATGCACAAGGTGAAGACGTTGTTGCTGGTATCCGCACTCCTAACCCATTGAATGATGATACTAAAAATGAACAAAATAAACATCTTCATTCTATGGAAGAAACAATGCCTGAAACTTATAAGGAATTGTTTGAAATCCGCAATATCTTGGAAAACCACTATAAAGATATGTTGGACGTTGAGTTCACTATCCAAGAGGGTAAACTTTATATGTTGCAATGCCGCGTAGGTAAACGTACAGGCCGCGCAGCTGTGAAAATGGCTCTCGATATGATGCATATCAACTGGATTGATGATAAAGAAGTCGTTTTGCGTGTTCCTGCTGACAAAATTATCGAACTTATCCTCCCTATCTTGGATCCTACTATTGAAAAACAACACGCTGCTATAGCAAAAGGTCTTCCAGCAGGCCCTGGCGGCTCTGTAGGTAGAATTGCCCTTACTAGCGAAAAAGCAATGGAATATAAAGCTGCTAAAGTGGCTAATATCCTTGTTCGTGAAGAAACTAACCCAGAAGATGTTGAAGGTATGCGCGCTGCTAACGGAATCTTGACCGCTCGCGGTGGTATGACTTCTCACGCTGCTCTTGTAGCTCGCGGTTGGGGTAAATCTTGTATCGTAGGTTGCTCAGCTGTTCATATCGACCTTGAAAAAGGTGAAGTGGAAATCGGTGGTAAGAAATTCAAAGAAGGTGATATGATCTCTTTGAATGGTACTTTGGGCGCTGTTTACGCTGCTGAAATGCCTTTGATTATCCCTGAAATCGAAAAAGATCCTCTTTTCCAAGAGTTCATGGCTATCGTTGATAAATATCGCAAAATGGGCGTTCGTACTAACGCTGATACTCCAAAGGATGCTGCTAACGCTATCCGCTTCGGCGCTGAAGGTATTGGCCTCTTCCGTATCGAACATATGTTCTATGGCGAAGATGGTAAAGAACCTCTCGTAAAATTGCGTAATATGATCTTGGCTAACACTACTGAAGAACGTGTTGCCGCTCTTAACGAATTAGAACCTTATATCCGCATCGCCGCAAAAGGTACTTTGAAAGTTATGGATGGTAAACCTCTTACTTTCCGCTTGATGGACCCACCACTTCACGAATTCGTACCTTCTGAAGAAGAAAAACAAAAAGAATTAGCTGCTGAACGCGGTATGGAGTTGGCTGAACTTAAATCTCGTATCGAAGCATTGCACGAAGTTAACCCAATGATGGGATTACGTGGCGTTCGCTTAGGTATCGTTTATCCTGAAATTACTGAAACTCAATTCCGCGCTTTGTTCGAAGCTACTGCTGAATTGATGAAAGAAGGTAACGATCCTCACCTCGAAATTATGGTTCCTCTTACTATTAATGTAAAAGAGTTGAAACACCAAAAAGCTATCGCTGATAGAGTTTTGGCAGAAGTGGAAGCTAAATTCGGCGTGAAAATCGATTATAAATATGGTACTATGATTGAAATCCCTCGCGCAACCCTCGTGGCTGACCAAATCGCTGAAGTTGCTGAGTTCTTCTCTTTCGGTACTAACGACCTTACC
This sequence comes from Bacteroidota bacterium, assembly GCA_023413895.1. Lineage (GTDB taxonomy): Bacteria > Bacteroidota > Bacteroidia > Bacteroidales > WCHB1-69 > JAEZOU01. The sequence goes on from JAEZOU010000048.1 coordinate 16,990, forward strand.
CAAATGACCTTCGGCTTCTCTCGCGATGACGTGAACAAAATCGTGGGCGTTTACACTAAAGAAGGTATCATCCCTGCTGACCCATTCAATACTTTGGATCAAGAAGGTGTTGGTCAATTGGTGGATTTAGGTGTTAAACGTGGCCGCTCAAAACGTGCTGACTTAAAAGTTGGTGTTTGCGGTGAGCATGGTGGTGACCCAGCTTCTGTAGAATTCTTCTACAAAACCGGTATGACTTACGTTTCTTGCTCTCCATTCCGCGTTCCTGTGGCTCGCGTAGCTGCTGCTCAAGCTGCTATTAAAGCTGCTTCTTGCGGCTGTGGTTGCTGTAAATAGTCAATCCTAATTTTTAATAGAAAAGAGATATCTTCGGGTATCTCTTTTTTTTTATTCCACACCATTAAGTTAAAGAAAAAATCGTATCTTTGCCGCAAATCTAAAACAATGAAAAAGTTAACAATTCTATTCCTTTTAATCGCTTGTGCAATCGTGGGTTGCCGAGATTTCTACCCAGCACAAATAGCACTTACTATTGATTATGATGCAGAAACGAAAGAAGCATTGTGTACCTCGCAAATTACCGACGATGGAGGTTGCCCATTCTTTACAGAACAAGGAATCTGTTACGGCTTTTATCCCGAACCTTCCCTTATTGATGGCTATTCCGATATCGACGTTATTAATAAATTAACAGAAGAGTTGGAGTTTACAACACTCATCAACCTTCCACTTGCTGATACAATTTATTATGTGCGTACTTATGTAAAAACTAACGCAGGTATCGGTTATAGCGATATTGTTGAGGTTTCAACTCATCTTCCTGAATAGAAATATTGAAGATAACACTCCGAAAACACCTTCTCCTTTCTGTTTGGGATGAGGTGTTTTTTTTATTTGGGCGCGCCGGCGTCCCGCCCGCAAACCCACGCACGCCGTCGGGCTTTCCGCTCAAATTTCACGGCGCAATGCTCCGGTTTTACACTCTTTCTTGTGCGTCAAAATCCCCACACAGCTGTCGCCGTTGCTCTCTTTGGTGTTAATTGTAAGAACTATTGTTTCAGATAGTTGTGGATATATGCTGTGTGGGTGTGAATGCTCCGTGTGCCAGTTTATGCGTGTGGTAATATCAGCGCCGCTCATAACCGCTGCAATCCCTCGCGCAACCTTCTGCCGTCAATCCTTTTGGGGCCGCCGCCTTTTTCTCTCTCGAACGTGACAGCTCCCACCTACGAAAATTTCGCACTCCCCATCTTCTGCCGTCAATAGTGTGGTGATGACGGAGGGTTTTCCCATCGTTTCGCCTTGCAAAAAATGACACTCTGCGGGTGCCTTGATCTGGCGGCGAAGCCAAAGATGGTAGGTCAGCGCCGCATTGGAGGTTCCTGTCGCTGACTCCTCCTCAATGCCGTAACGCGGAGCAAAATTGCGGACGTGTGCAGTATAATCGCCCTCATCCATAGCGAAAGCGTGAACACCAACAACGTGCAACTCTTCGCTGAGTTGGCTCAATGCGGCCATATCGGGTTGCAGCGATTGTAAAGTCTCCAGATTGCAAAGCGGTAAAATGATATCGGGCAGACCTGTCGTAATAATCTCCGGAGAATGGGAAATCTGTTCCGGAATAATGTCGAAAATGTCGCCAATCCGCTCCAACAAGAGCTTCTCGCTTAGCGTAGCAATTCGTCGGGGCATTGCCATCTGCATCATCACGGGGTTGCCTGCAACGATTTGTAGATCGCCAGCAAGTGTGTGATTCAGGCACTTTTCCCCTTGGGACAATATTCCTAATTGCAACATCAGACCGAAAGCCGCAATGGTAGCATGACCGCAAAGTTCAACCTCGCCAACAGGAGTGAAATATCGCGTGGAAAACTCGCAAGGAGCGTTTTGTTGCACAAATGCGGTCTCGGAAAAACGCAACTCGGCAGCGATTTCCTGCATAATCTGCGCGTCAGGAAATCGTCCCTCTCCCAAAAGAACCACGCCGGCAGCATTTCCGCCGCCAGGTTGTTCCGTGAAAGCATCTACAACGTAATACTCCATATCCTATTTTTTGCTCTCCATCTCCTTGCGGTTTTTCCCGATGTAGAGGTAATATAGGAAAAGGTCGGTGCTGACCAAAAGTGCATTAAATATATATAAAAATACAACTATGTCATTGCTGTACAGGAATTTATGAATTATCCCGAAAATATATCCTAAAATGATCAGTGACATAAAAAGCGGGCTTTTCCCAATCACCACTTTGGTTCTGAGGGATTTGGCAATGGAAACAGGCCAACTGATGGCAAAACAAACAAGGAAAAGAACTTCCCAAATACTGAAATTAACCATGAAATCTGTTTTTATCGGAGTGCAAAAATAAATCTTTTTTGTTTTTGTCGGGTGAAAAAAGTAAGGTGAAAAGTTTAAGACCATTTCTAGTTACTTCTAACTGAAAAACAAATATTTACAGAAGTTCAAATGATTATCCTTATGTTCTGGAAAATTAATGTGAAATTGCCACAGACAAACCGATATACAAGAAATAGGGAAATTGTGGACTTTTGATTCCAAAGAGATTCTTGCCAAGATGATGTAGTTTGGAAACCTATTGGAGAGGTTGACGAAATGATTGATTTGGCTTAGTATATGACAAAAATTTCAGTCGGGTGTAAGTATTTGATTAACAATTGCAGAGAAGTCAAAAATCGGTATTTTGTATTCATTTCTGCCTCTCAACAGGAACTCCGTCACAATGTCGAGGCCGTAGCGGAAGATGCTCTTGGCCTTTCTGCCGTGTTTGAGGATGCCGCTGTCGTTGAGCCACTTCACCCAGTGCTCACTCACGAACTTGCGATCCGCCAGCAGGCAGTCGATGCACTCCGCACCGAAGAGCCGGACATAGCGTTGTACCAGTTCTATCCGCTCCTTCGTATTGGAGGTGCCCTTCTTAGGCAATATGCTGAACAGCAGGTAGTATCCCAAAAAGTGTGTAATTTCCAGCAAATATGATATATTTGCAAAACGTAAAAAATTAAAAAAATGGAAATTACACAAGCGCAAAAGTACGAAATTTTAGAACACGAATTGCTCAACGG
>JAEZOU010000090.1 GCA_023413895.1 Bacteroidota bacterium
TTGTATATGATGTTGGAGCAGCTGTAGTTAATCATATTAAAGGGGATCATGCGGCGGCAAAGTCAAATTGGAAAAATCTTGCTTTTGATGCTGCAGCTATGTTCATACCTTATGTTCCAGCTGGGGCAACAAAAGCTATTGGTTTTACTTACAAAGGATTTAAAGCATTGGATAAGATTTCTGCAGGAGGAAAGACTTATTCTAGACTGGAGGATTTTGAAAAAATTATTCCCAATTTATCACCAGGAGAAAGAGTCGCGAGAATTAGAGAAGTGGGAGAACAGGTGGCCAAGCATAATGGTTGGGAAAAAAATGCAAGACTCTCTAAAATCAATAATCGTGATATTTATACCGATAAAAAATCGGGCGCCCATTTTTCTCTTGACACTCAACATGGTGAGTTTGAAATGTTGGACAAACGAGGAAAACACCAAGGTGCTATTAAGTTTGATGGCAAACCTAAAGAAAATTCAATAGACACAAAAGGAGGACATGATATTATTGTTAGATAAAAGTTATATATATGCAACAGGTTATAAAAACAGATAATAGTGAAAAATACACCGTTTATAGTGAAGGGACAGTTTTCATTCTGTCAAATTACTATGATGGAATATCTGAACGTGAAGCTTTTATTTTGGCGAAATGTTATGAAGAGGACAGTATATTTCAAATTATTCAAATAACTGGACTCCATTCAGGATATTTATTAGGATATGTCAAATATGGGATTTTGCGTAATTCTTTGGATGCAGTAACTTACGATGAATTAATTGAATCAATCAAATTCAACTTTATAGGACCAGATTTAGATACGTTAATAATTATGGATAACCCTTTGGAATTAGTCAATTTAAATTTAATTAATTCAACCCATCAGCAAGTTTAAGTTTCTGGATATCATATACCATCCCTATCAATAACGGACGTTTAGGTCATCTTTGCCACAATTTTAACGTTTATGCAAAGAGCATCACCTGTAGGATAACCATATACATCAACGGCAAGGAGGTGGAGGGTAGTATCCCAAAAAGTGTGTAATTTCCAGCAAAAATGATATATTTGCAAAAACAAAACAAAATTTCTCTACAATCTTCTCAAAATCAAATGCAATAGCTCCCCATCTCAAACTTTTTTTCTACCTTTGCACCCCACTAATTCACAATGCACGTTTCTTCCACATATCGACCACAAAACCAATTGCATCCGCAGGGAAACTTGTCGGCAACTACGTCTTATACCTTCTCCGCGAAAGAGAAAGACTCGGAAACCTCGCTATCTTACTTTGGCGCACGCTATTACACCAGCGACCTAAGCATTTGGCTGAGTGTGGACCCGATGAGTGACAAATATCCTTCTTTGTCGCCTTATACATATTGCGCGAATAACCCGATTAAGTTGGTGGATCCGAATGGGGATACACTTAGGTTTGCAGAAGGTGTCTCACAAGAATTTAAAGAGCAGTTTGCAGCGGCAATAAAAAAACTTAATGATCATCATTTAGGTGGAATTGCGAGTGCATTAGAAAAATCAACAATAGTATATTTTATAGCAGAATCAACCAAGAAGGCTAACTTTAATTCTAGTACAAGAACAATTATGTGGAATCCCACTATGGGGTTAAAGGTAGATGGTGGTGCTATACTATCACCTACCACTGTTTTGAATCATGAATTCGCTCATGCTCTAACTTATGATGTGGCCGTTAAAAATGACAAATTAAAAGAATGGTATGCAGATTGCGATAAAGGAAGCGACCCTGATTATGATTGTAAAAATGAAAAATGGATAATTACTCGCACCGAACAAAAGACGGCAAAAGCATTTGGTGAAATAAAAGAAGATCAAGTAACACGAAAAAATCACTCTGGTCAACTCGTAGAAACTGAGAATTCAACTTCTAACAAAGAATTTAATAAGTAAGAATATGAAAAGATATAATAAGATTACAAAGTTTCTTCTCATCGTCATAGTGAATTTGTTAACACTGATAACCTTAAAAGCACAATATATTTATATTGACTATCATGATCCTGAAGTAATTATATTAACACCATATCGTATGCGAAGCTATGAATTCTCCTATAAGAGAGAATACACCCATCGGATTTGTATTGAAGATTCAACGACATATTCTTTCATTTCATCGCACATCGATTCTCTTGTTTATGCAAAAGAATCGGACGAACTTGAATTACCACAAGGTTCTCAAAAAATAGTGGTATTCAAACCCAATACTAAAGAATATGATATGATTTTTTCTGACGGATTTACTATGGAAAAAAACGGGCGATGTGTAATGTTTGACGAAAAATTACAGCGAGTTATAAATGATATTATTAAAAGAGATATTGCCAAAAGAAAGAAGAAAACTAAGTGAATTCAGTGTTCCTACTACAAGCCTATAATGGTGATTTTTCGTAACATTAATAGCCATAACGATATTTAATTCGCTAAGCAAAATAAACGAAAATTAAGTAACACAAATAATCACTCAGTAAAACCTAAATAATAGAGAAATTAATTCTAATAAAAAATTATCAATCAAAAGGATGAAAAAATATAGTAACGTAGCAAAGCTTTTTCTCATTATCATTATGATCTTGCTAAAATATACAGACCTAAAAGCACAAGATAAATTAGGATTTGTTATTATTGATTATTATGATCCTCAAGAAATTGTATTAACATCATGCGATAGTTTGGGATATTCTTTTGATTATCTAGATAATGTTTCAGAAATAGTGAATACTGACTCCGCAACATATTCATTCTTTTTATCACATATCGAATCTCTAGTTTATGCAAAAGAATCAGACGGTTGTCATTTTCCTAATGTTAGACAAAGAATAGTAGTGGAAAAAAGCAGTTATAAAGAATATGTTATGATTTTTTCTGACGGAGTAAGTGCTATGGAAAAAAATGGACGATGTGTACTATTTGATGAAGAATTACAGAGATATATAAATGATCTTATAGAATGGCATATTGCTATAAGAAAGAAGAAAACTAAATAAATTCAACGCTCTGAGTACAAGCCCACAATGGTAATTTCTTATACCCATTCCGATCCTCACTAGAAGTTTGATTTGTTTCACTACAATCTTTCCCGAATCGAACTAAATTTCTCTTCTCCTCATCTCAAACTTTTTCCCTACCTTTGCACCCCACTAATCCGCAATGCACGTTTCTTCCACATATCGACCACAAAACCAATTGCATCCGCAGGGAAACTTGTCGGCAACGGCGTCTTATACCTTCTCCGCAAAAGAAAAGGACTCAGAAACGAACTTATCTTACTTTGGGGCAAGGTATTACACCAGCGATTTGAGCATTTGGCTCAGTGTTGACCCGATGTCTGCGAAATATCCTTCGCTCAGCCCGTACATTTACTGCGCAAATAATCCGATTAAGTTGGTGGACCCGAATGGGGAAGAATTGACAGATGATATTGTTATACATGGAAAAAATAATTCTTCGATTACAATTAAAACAGAATTAGTTGATTGGAATTTTGATGTAGATTTGGACTTCAGAGGCAATTATGAGGTGAATCCAGATAATGTAGCAATAGGTTATGAATATGGTGTTGATGCTTCAGGAAGAGCAGGAGTTGGTACATCGTATAACGCTTATAAACATAGTGTTATGTTTTTAGGTGGTTCATATGCAGGTTATTGGTATGACTATATTGGAGGAGAAGCACAAGTTGATGCATCTTTATCAGCTGCAGGTAATATTGGAGTACATAAGAATATGTTTATCGCGATCAATAATAATCCAGCGACATATAACCCAAAAGATTTTGCAGGTGAGTATTCAGGAGCTTCTTTGTCTCTCTCATGGAGAGCATTAGCTGGTATATCTGTTGATGGTCAATTTGCGACATCAAAAGATGGAACGTGGAATGTAATTTCGTTGGGTCTTTCAGGGTCTATTGGAGCTCAAGCGGGATTGTTCGCAGGTTTTGACGCAACAGCAGGAGCTCATTTAGGTGGATTGAAGTTGATTACTAATATGAAACCAACAAAATCAAGATCATTATTTGACATAGGGAAAAATTGGGTATCACATTTATTTTATTGATATTTAACAAAAGTGTAAAGTGTTTCTTGCGGAAATATTTTGAATCCTAACAAAAACTCATTTTCTGTTATGAAAAAAAAACAGGATATTTATCTTTTCATAATTATATTGTTTTTTTTATCTTTGTTCTGGTTTATTGTTTGTTTCGAAATAAAAAAAACACGCAATTTCAGAGAAGAGTATAAGAGCCATACTATTAATACATTTATGAATTTGAAATTCAAGGGGAATATTGTTTCTTTAAAAGAATATAATTACGGGGGTAGAATATATGGCTTGATGGCTGTTAAATTAGATTATTGCAATGTGGATAGTTTTTATGTCTTTGACAATATGTTATGTTTGAAAATATCAAAAGGGATGGCAATTTTACCAACAAATTGCATACACCCGTATGACACCTTTGATGAAAGGTCGAATGCACTACTTAAATCGATCTACGTAATGGTCAACATGAAAAACGATAATCAAGTAATCTATGTAGACTCATTAGGATGTCAATTTTCGGAAAATTTGGATTTTCCAAGTAAGCCGTTTAAGAAGGATTTGTTTGATCAAATTTCAAAAGAATTTATTGGTCAGAATTAACACTCAGATTCGACAACGCTAATGGGAAAAATTTTTTGTTAAAAAAAAGAGATGGTTAACGATGTCTTATTTTTTGTAGGAATTGTCAAGGGCGACCGGGCACGCTATCCGCTCAAACTTCGCGGCAAGCCGCTCGTAACCATTCCTATCGTTGTCGCGGACATCAAGGAAACAAAAACCGTAGTCAATCAGCGCGACTGCGGTTTTCTTATGCCGTCCCATCCTGTGACGGGAGTTTAAGTCATCTTTGCCAAAACTTAACGTTTATGGCAAAGAGCAGCACCCGCAGGGTAACCATCTTCATAAACGGCAAGGAGGTCGAAGCCTCGGTCAAGCAGATACTAGCAGAGAAATAAAAAAATAGTATTGAGAAAATTTGTATTTTTGTACCCACAGAATTCACAATTTCGACATGAAATACGAATACTACAACTGGAAAATTTACGCACGCCAAATGAAAAGAAAACACAACTTCTTTTCTGTGTCACACTCTGCCATTCCCCATCTAACCGTCAACTGTCAATTGTCAACTATCATCTGGATTTATACCTTCTCCGCCAAAGAACGCGACCCCGAAACCGGCCTATCTTACTTTGGCGCACGCTATTACACCAGCGATTTGAGCATCTGGCTGAGCGTGGATCCGATGTCTGCGAAATATCCTTCGCTCAGCCCGTACATTTACTGCGCAAATAACCCAGTGAAGTTGGTGGACCCGAATGGGGAGGAGATAGGGTACGTAGATGAGGCCAGTAAAGAGAAAATCAAAGCCCTTACAACAAATGGGAGCCCTGATTATAGTAGAGCTTTTACTAGAAAATATAATCAATTAGCAAAATCGAAAATAGTATATCATTTTCGAGAAGCATCACAAGAGGAAATAACGAGCAACCGAAGAGGTGCTGTTCTGCAAAATAATGATGGAAGTATTGACATCATTTATTCGGAAGGTGGCGTACGAACAACAAATGCAGGTGGTTTCAGCAAAAAATATGCCACATTATTTGAGGAAACGTTTCATGCCTCAGA
>JAEZOU010000089.1 GCA_023413895.1 Bacteroidota bacterium
TTTACGTTATAATTTACAATGATGATACTCAGTTCCATAACTATTCAAAATAGGCCAAAACTGTTTTTTGGGAGCGCACTTTATTTCCGATATTAACATTTATCTGACTTTCTAACGGCACAAAAACATCAACACGGGAGCCCAACTTAATAATTCCTGCTTCAGTTCCTTGTTTCACCTCATCACCCACATTGCACTTTGAAACAATTCTTCGCGCTAAGATTCCTGCAATTTGACGAAACAAAATCTCCACACCATTATCATTCTTTACTGCAATAGAATTATGTTCATTATAGATTGAACTTTTAGGATAAAAAGCCACCAAGTGCTTTCCGGGGTGATATTTTTTATAACTAACAACCCCATCGATAGGAAAACTATTTACGTGAACATTCCATACCGACATAAAGATAGAGATGCGGACACAGCGTTCCTTCAAATATTCATCTTCTGTACACTCGGATATATCGACAATAGTACCATCGGCGGGTGCTAACACGCCAGATTGTGTAACATTAACTACGCGAGCTGGAACTCGGAAAAAGCGCACAGCAACAAACAACGTAAAAAGTGCTACTACCGAAACTACAATATTTAAAATCAGGTTATGACAAAAATATAGAAACAGCAGATAAGCTATAATTACGAAAGCAAAAGTAGATAGGAGGATAATATAACCTTCTTTATGAATTTTCATCGAAATAGATTTATTCGCTCACATATAATATATAGGTGTGCATAGGGACATTATTCAAACTTGACACTGTAATAATTTCACGAGGATACCCCTTTACATTCAACTCATAGCTGTAAGCGATAGACTCTTGATAATTAACATTTCCGTAAGTAGATTTTACGATACTCTCTGTCAACTTATTATATTTAGAAAATCCTGCCAAGCCTTTATAAACGTAAGGCAAACCATAATATGGATTGAAATTATCCTCTTCAACATTATAAGTATAATCATATCTTACCACTTCAGCATATTCGGGATAAGTTTCGGTGATAGACAAGATATTTTCAGTTTCTTCTTCATCATAAACCACATCACGAACACAGCGCATAATAAAATCACCTTTATGTTGCATCAACAATTGCTCTGCAGTAGGAGTAAAGCCGATAAATCTGTTATAGAATGCAGATTTGTGTACAGCTTCAAACTGATGGTGATAGCCGAAATCGTAATATTCCACCACTTGAGTAATTTTACCTGTTTCCTCGTTACGTTTAAAGAGCAATTCGGTACGAGAAGTATCTTCCATATAATAAACCATACGGCAAACTTGCTTATTGGCATAGAAAAGTTCGATACGTTCTGTATAATTTACAGTTTCGTGAACTATCTCTTTTACCGTATTATCTTTATTGTAAACAAAGTCATACTTATAATGCACGCTATCGACAACATCATACTCATCAATATTGATAAGTTTATTTTTTTCGTAAGTAAAGATTTGGTAAGGGTCGCCGACTTCACTTTTTTCCCATATTTTATACAACTTACAAGTTCTGGGATTATAGATCTCCTCATTATTTCCACAAGAAGAAAAAACGACAGCAACGAATGCTATCAGCACATATAATAAAGATTTTTTCATAGCAATTTAAGTTTTAAACGATGAAAATTTTTCAGTTTGCAAAAGTAAGAAAAAAAATGATGAAAAAGTATTATTTTTGCAAACGATTTTTAAGTTTATGACAATTTCAGAAAAATACGACTATTTAACGGAAGTTTTTTTGCATCAAAACCCTGATGCGCAATCGGAGTTGAACTTTGAAAACCCTTTTCAATTGATTCTAGCGGTTGTACTTTCAGCGCAATGCACCGACAAGCGCGTAAATTTAGTAACGCCTCAACTTTTCGACAGATTTCCAACTCCTGAATCTATGGCAAAATCTTCAGTAGAAGAGATTTATGAAATCATAAAATCGATTTCATATCCTAACAACAAAGCCAAGCATCTATTAGGATTGGCGCAAAAATTGGTATCAGATTTCAATAGTGAAGTTCCCGACACGATGGAAGCATTGGTATCGTTGCCGGGTGTTGGTAGAAAAACCGCCAACGTAATTCTTTCCGTCATCTTTAATCAAGCGGCGATGGCGGTTGACACGCACGTTTTTCGGGTTTCCCATCGACTTGGGCTTGTCAAAAACGCAAAAACGCCGCTCGAAACAGAAAAACAATTGGTAAAACACTTCAAGGAGGAGTTGATCCCCGTAGCGCATCATTGGTTAATTTTGCACGGACGATACGTTTGCCTTGCTAAAAAACCGCAGTGCGAGAGGTGTCCCTTTACCCAAATTTGTGACTACTTCAAAAAAGAAACCAATAATCAAACTAAAAAAAATGGAAAATAAATTTACAGTTGGCACTCGTATTGACCATCCCAAATATGGAGAAGGCATTATCAGCAAGAACGATACACTAACATTTAAAGTAATTTTTATTCGTGGCGGAGAGATTGAATTTTCTAAAATGAATACAGAATTTGAAGTTCTTGAATCTGCTGAAGAAACCGAAAATTATCAACCCAAAGTAAACCTCAAGGAGGTAGAAACGATGTTGAAATATGTTTTAGACCGTTTCAACGGCTTACAATATAAAGTAGAATTAGGAAAAAAATGGGAAGGGGGAACAATGATTCTGCAGCCTGGCAATCGTGAGTTAAAGCCCAAAGAGATTCCTATCGAAACCTTTTTCCATAAGATTGTGATGACACGCGATAGACTTCGTGTTTTAGAGCAAAACATCAACAGCAACGCACAACTTTCAGACGAAGAGAAGGTAAATTTGCAACAATATATCACTCGAATTTATGGTTCACTAACCACTTTTAACATTCTATTTGACGACAAAGAGGATTTCTTTGTGGGTTGCAAATCGTAACTAAAAATCTTGGATAGAAAAGCAAAAAGGTGACCTTTGAAAGTCACCTTTTTTGTTTGGTGCGGATGAAGGGACTCGAACCCCCACGCCTCTCGGCACTAGATCCTAAGTCTAGCGCGGCTACCAATTACGCCACATCCGCGATTCGAGGTGCAAAAGTACTTTTTTTTTCAATATAAAGTTCAAAAAAAACAAAATTAATATTTTTTCATATAAACTAATGATAACCAAATAGATAAACAACTAAAAAGCATAAAATCTGCTTTAAAATTCACAAAGAGGAATGATAATATCGGGCAAAAAAAGGAGAAAATTCTATTTTTAGTACATTTTAAAATAGGAAAAAGATGGTATCAGCCAATATTATTTCATCCATTACAAAGTAATTGAGCAAGCATAATTATATTTCCAAATTCGCGTAGATTCCCAACGCGGGTCTAATTTTTGCAATTCATTCAGCAACTATAAAATTAAAGATTGAGGCTAATCTCATTTTTCTCTCATTTTCACGCTGTGTATTCAAAAATTATATACTTTTGCCACCGCAAGAAAGGGGTGCTGTAAGGCTGAGAATATACCCGTTGAACCTGATGCAGGTAATGCTGCCGTAGGGAATTTAACAGTTTTATTTTCATTAACCCTCTTTCAGTTAAGATTCACAATTAAAACTGTAAAGAGATGTTTCAAAAAATCAAAATCACGAGAGTAGCACTCTACAAAAGGGTAACTACAATTTGCCGTAGAACAACATTTTTCATCATCACCATTTTACTTTTCTTCACAGCGCAAGCGCAAACTTCAAAACAAGATAGCGTGCGCCACCTCGAAGGCATTACCATTGAATACACCCCACCGACAGTACGTACGAGTGCCAATATTACCACCATGTCAATCAAGCAGATACAGAAGCAGCAGGGGAATGGAAGCATCAACAACCTATTAGAGTGGATTCCCTCAATGGTAACCACTTCCGATGCGGGAACCGGAATTGGCTACACCTATATGCGTATTCGTGGCATTGACCAGACGCGTATCAACGTAACCCTAAATGGGGTTACGATTAACGATGCAGAATCGCAAGGTTCGTGGTTAGTAAACCTTCCGGACTTGGGTTCCTACCTTGAAGAGGTGCAGGTACAGAGCGGTGCCAACACGGCTCCGGGTGCTATCTCGTACGGAGCCCGCATCGACTTCATCACGCGCGAAATTCCCGCCAAACCTTTTGCCGAAGTTAAGAGTGCGTACGGGTCGTTCAACACCTTCCACAACACTATCAGTGCGGGAACAGGAGTTATCAGCAATCGTTTCTCTGCATTGGCAGCTTTCTCAGATATCCGCAGCGATGGCTTTATTGACCGAGCACACAGCAAACTCAATTCCGCCTTTCTCACCGCACAATACAAACTGCTCAACAAACTAGAGACCAAAGAGTTCGGAACTCTAAAATTCAACCTACTTTGGGGTACCGAGCACACAGGTTTGGCTTGGAATGGCGTACCTTTCGACTCGCTCAGTACCAACAGAACCTATAACTCCTGCGGCGAATATTGGACCGACAGCGGCGAGCGACGCTACTACGCAGACGAAACCGACAACTACACCCAAACTCGCTATCAATTAGAATACGAGAAAAGGTGGGGTAAAGAAGAAAGTAGCCAAAAACATCAACTGAACATTGCGGGTCACCTCACCCGCGGCATTGGATATTACCAAGAGTATAAAGATGACAAAGAACCGAGCGAATATGGCCTATCCCCTATCTCCGAGGAGATAGAAACGTGCGATTTTGTTACCCAAAAATATTTGGACAACTATTACTACGGAGTGCACGCCAATTACAACGGCGCCCATCGATTGAAAGGCGAGAAATTTCACGAAATTTCGTGGCAAGGAGGCGCAGACCTCGACAACTATTACGGAGAACACTACGGAAATGTCATCTGGGCACAGCCTAACCACGTTTCAGACTTTCCTGTTGATTACCAATGGTATAATGGATTGGGAGAGAAGTTCCAGAGCAAACTTTTTGTCTCTTTCCGCTACCTTTACGATAAGTTCTCATTACGTACTGAGCTCCAATATCGTTTTTTGGACTACCGAATTAGCGGCACCGACGACAACCTCATCGATGTAACGCAAGATTACCTTTGGCACTTTGTTAACCCGAAAATTTCGTTGCATTACTACCTTTCCCAAAAGAAATTAAAACATAGCTTTGCGCTCTCGTTTTCCACTGCCAACCGCGAACCCACACGCTCCGACATTATCGAGGCGCCCGCTCATAAAAAACCGATTCCAGAAACCCTTTACGACTTGGAATTCAGCTATATGATGCACCACGATAGATTTTATGTAAACGCCACCTTGTACGGAATGTACTACAAAAATCAGTTGGTACTTACAGGAGAAATCAACGATGTAGGTGCTGCCATTATGGCCAATGTGGAGAACAGCTACCGCATGGGTGCGGAGTTAGCTGTGGCGTACAATCCCGTTAAATTCTTCATTTGGCGCATTAATGGCAACTTTAGTCGCAACCGCATTTTAAACTATGTCAACTTTGTGGATAATTGGGACGATGGAAGCCAGGAAGAGGAGTTTTTGGGCAACACGCCAATCTCCTTCTCGCCGAACGTGGTTCTTGCTAACGACTTCACCTTTACACCCATCAAAAGACTTGAGTTATCGCTGATTACAAAATTTGTAAGTCGCCAATATTTAGATAATTCCGGCAACGAAACCTACTGTCTTAAACCATACACCTACACCAATTTAAGAATCAGCTACACCTTTCTTTTCGCCAGATTTGCGCAGGAATTGGAACTTTTTGTGCAAGCCAACAACCTCTTCAACGCCAAATATGAGAGCAACGGCTGGATTTATAGCTACTACTACGGCAACAGTCGATTTGCAGATGCTGCATTTTATCCGCAAGCGGGCATCAACTTTTTGGGTGGAATTCGGTTGAGGTTTTAAGAACGGGAGTGATGGTGATGGCGGTGGTGCGTGGCTCTGAAAGTGCCTTATCTTTAGGTAATGTTGCGAGGATATGAATATGATTTTCTACGCCTACATCATTGGAAATCTGTATATTCTTTTGATAATTTCTTTGATACAGATAAAAATCTTCTCCAAATCCTCGTTTCACATTCGGACGCTTGCACGCGACACATGAAATGTGATATATATTGTTTTTAATATTTTTCCAACATTATCCATTCGCAGAAAACAAACAAGTTGAAAGACTTCGAATGAGCGAATTCAAGAGTGAAACTTGTTCTAAGTATGCCGAGTAATTAAGATATTGGAGGAGAGGTTTCACACTCTACCTACTCTAGAAATAGGCTAAAGCACTCTAAACTAATGTGTAAAAAGTATCTCCTCAGTACGGAACAAATGTATCGTAATTATAAATGTTAAAATGTCAAAAATCGTAAAATTTGACATTTTTTAAGAATCAAAAAAAATAAAAAATGATTATTTAGAAGAAAACTGAGCTCAAAATGCAATTTTGGGTTCAAGATAGGATAACTTTATAACTAAAATCGCCAGGGATTTACATCCCTAGCGATAGAAGATATATAACTATTCGCAATACCGAATATACTATTGAATAATAATTTTTCCGCCAGATTTGCCTGAGTTTGTTTCAACATTTAAAATATAAATACCTGAAGCTAAAGAGGAAACGTTTAAGGTTTCGGCAAATGCGCCACCATTGTGGTTAAACGGTTGTTGAAGTACTACACGGCCATTCATATCGATAATTTTGCAAACAATATTTTGCGCTTCTGGTGTTTCAAAAGTTACATTTACAAAATCAGAAGCTGGATTTGGGGAGTAGTTCAGGTTACTCAATCCAGAGTTTTCCTCAATACCAACAATAGCGTAATAATCGATCATAAAACCCTCATCTTGGATAAAGTTATCTGAAACGAAAGTAATTTTCAATTTAGAGAATGGGAAGTTATGAATCATATCTTCAGGGATATTATTCAAGTCGAAGCGTTTCCAGAAAGTAGGAGGAGTGGTAGTTGCATCATAGAAATCGATAAAGTCGCCCAACCCGATATCAAACTGTGGGAAAGTGAATGAGTAACCGGTTACCCAAAGTGGAGCGATTAGCCAGCTACAAGAGGTTTCAGGAATATAATTTTCACCTTCGGGAGCCTCATCCGAAATACGGCCGAAGATTGAGCCTGTCAACGTAGTATTAGCGGCGCAATCGCGAGGTTGTGGATTGGTAGAGTAGTTGATTAGGAAACCTCTATGGCTATCGTTAGGAGAAGGTGTATTTGCGGTAAAGGTGATAAGCACGCTATCGGCATCTACTTCAACATCAGCGGGGATTGTGTTTCCGGTAAACTGTCCTGCCACGCCAGCGTTCTGGGTAGGACCGTTGTAAATCGTTACCACATCGGTAGGAGCCACATCCAATCGAGAGAAACTAAACTCGTAGTGGTTTGCGCCAGGAGTTGCAATCATCCATTGGCAATCGGGGTTAGAGGCGTACGGATAGTTGGTTGAGCCATTAGTAATATAGCCCACGCTTGCGGTTTGGCGTTTATAATCGGTACATTGTACAGGATAGTTGTTAGCAGGATAGAGGTGAGTAATTCCCATTGCACTAGTATTATAAGTAATATTATCGTACAAGAAGTAGCCATTTCCAGAGCCTCCCCAGCCCCAGTTGAAGTGGAAATAATCATCATTATCATATCCATCACACACAAAAGCGTGGCCACCGCCAGGAGCTTGACCTGAATAGAGCACTGGGCGCAAATAGTCGAGTTCCTCTTTTAGCATCTCCACATAAACGTGTTCATATCCATCGGTATAATTTCCAGGATATATTTTCTCAAAATTCTGTTTATAACCGAAATGAGCTGCCATTTTAGATGCTGCCAATTCGGTATAAGAGCCAGAACCTTCAGGGTTGTAACCCATCTGGCAAGCCACTCCCATGTGATAAATAATTTTAGCCACCTCACCGTTGTACCATTCCGCCTCATCGGTCATTGCATCCCAGTGGTAGATGTGGTCGAAGAAACGTACCGTTTGGCGAGGATAAGGTTCGGGCACGTATGAGGCACCGCCCACACCCGTTTCTGGGTGACGATAGTAGTTCATAATCATTGCGCAAGCAAGAGCCACACAACCATTAGGCACGCGATAATCGTAATAGGAACCTGATTGTACATCCCATGGGCAATAAGTGTTGTAATACTTATTTTGATTCCAAGTTGTTGTCAACAAAGGGCCTACGCTACCCGTTTTGATAGGATTTGGGGTAAAATTGGCTTGAGAAAAGTGGTCCCATTGCGCTTTATTTTTAGCGGGAACGGGAGTATTTGCTGCTTTATGTTTCAAAATATCTTTACGATAACTCTCCATCCAATTCTCTAAGGCTGGATTATTTTTGTAGGGGAACTCAAAAGAGTACGCCAACACAGGCTTTGTAATTTCGCAAGCGGAAACCACCACGAACCCGGAACCTGCCACATCGAAGATATAGTACACAGGCTCGTTTCCCTCATATTCGGTGTAGGAAAGTGTAATTTCTGACAATGCTTTAGTAGAAAGATTTCCCTTTTCCAATGCAAAATTGGAAGCTATCTTATGCGCTTTCACAGGATCTACAGACGCAAATAGTGACCCAGCAAACAGCAGGCAAGAGAATAGAAGAACGGAATAAAAAACTTTTTTCATCGGTATATTATTTTGTATATTTTTAGGGCGGCAAAAATAGAAAAATTTTCAAACCATTTATATTCATTCACAAGATTAATGGAGAAAAAAAACTGCATTTTTTCTCACGAAAGTGAACAACTTTAAAATTTTATTTATATTAGCAGCCTAAAATTAACGAGAAAAAGCCTCTGTCGGGGTTTAAAACAAAACATTGAAATATAATGAATTACAAAAAACATTTACTCCTTTTCATTGCAATATTCACACTCGTATTATTTCCGTTTTCTTCCATTTTTGCTTCTGAAGAAGCAGAAAAAGAGGGTTTTCAGGCGGGTCCCTTTATCATCGGGCACATTATTGATGACTATGGTTGGCACATTACCGATGTAAAAGGGCATTCCATCTCCATTCCTCTTCCTATCATTTTATTTGACAACGGGAAACCTGTTGTGTTTATGTCGAGCAAATTTCACCATGGCGAGCACGCCTATAAGGGTTATGCTTTAGGATTTACGGAAGAATCCAAGGGAAAAATTGTAAAATTGGAAGACCCAACTATTGAGCATTTAGAAAAAGGAGCAACCTATGCTTATACCACCGATGGACTTATTGACGTATCTATTACCAAAAATGTTTGTTCATTACTAATTAGCATCATTCTAATATGTTGCATATTTATCTCCGTAGCTAATCGTTATAAAAAAGGTGCTGATAAGGCTCCTAAAGGGCTGCAAGCGCTATTAGAAATTCTTATTATTTTTGTTAGAGATGAATTGGTACGTCCATCTATTGGAGAGAAGAAATATGAGAAATATCTACCTTATCTTCTCACCCTTTTCTTCTTTATCTTTTTAAACAACCTTATGGGATTGATTCCTATTTTTCCAGGTGGTGCCAATCTAACAGGAAACATTGCAGTTACAGGAATTTTGGCTTTGATAACCTTCTTTATCACCTCATTTTCAGCAAACAAAAACTATTGGATTCATATTGTAAACACTCCAGGAGTTCCTTGGTGGCTTAAATTTCCACTTCCTATTATGCCTATTGTAGAAACCATTGGTATATTTACAAAACCTTTCGTATTGATGATTCGTCTTTTTGCCAATATCACAGCAGGGCACATCATTGTATTAGGATTTATTGGATTGATTTTCATTTTTGGAGAGATGAATCCCGCCATTGGTTTTGCTGTTTCTCCAGTTTCTATCATTATGTACCTATTTATGGGATTGCTTGAGTTGATTGTTGCCTTTGTGCAAGCATTTGTATTCACCTTGCTTTCGTCATTATATATAGGTATGGCTGTTGAAGAGCACGAGGAACACGGGCATGAAGAGGTGTCAGAAGCACACGTAGAATTAGCAAATAACGAAAAAAAATAAACACATTTTAACCACTAAAAATTTAGTATTATGACAACAATGACATTATTGCAAATCTTAGCAGATGCAGGTGCAGCCATTGGTAAAATGGGTGCTGGTATTGGTGCTGGTATCGCAGCTATCGGAGCAGGTATTGGTATTGGAAACATCGGTAAAGGTGCCGTTGAATCTATCGCTCGTCAACCTGAAGCAGGTGGTGACATCAGAACTAATATGATTTTGACTGCAGCTTTCATCGAAGGTGTTGCTTTGTTTGCTATCGTAGTTTGTTTGTTAATCGCTATCGCTTAATAACAAACGCAAAAGAAATCTGTGGGTTATCCTACGGTTGGTAGATAACCCACTTCACTTGAAAATTAGATTACAAAAAATAAAGTATGGAATTAATTAACCCCTCGTTTGGACTAATCGTTTGGATGCTTATTGGGTTTGGCATCCTTGTTTTCATTCTGGGAAAATTTGCGTGGAAACCTATTCTTGGAATGATCAAAAAACGCGAAACTTTTATTCAAGACCAGCTAACACAAGCGGAGCAAGTTCGTCAGGATATGAAAAACCTGAAAGATGAGCATCAACTTCTTCTCAACCAAGCCAAAGAGGAGAGAGACCAAATTTTGGCAGATGCTCGCAAGGTAAGAGAAAAAATGTATGAAGATGCAAAACTAAAAATTGAGCAAGAAACGCAGACTATGATTTCGGAAGCACGCGAACAAATCAAAAATGAAAAGATGAAAGCGATGTTTGAAATCAAGAATGAAGTTGGCGCACTTTGCATCGATATCTCCGAAAAAATCATCTCTAACGAGCTTTCTTCTCGCGAAAAACAGGAAGAATTTATTCGTAAATATTTGAGTGATACGAATTTAAATTAATTTTCAAAATAGCGAGTTTGTATTAAAAAAAATAGTACTTTTGCACTCGCATTTCGGCGGGGTAGCTCAGTTGGTTAGAGCGTCGGATTCATAACCCGGAGGTCTCGAGTTCAACTCTCGATCCCGCCACGCAAAAAGGATAATCGAATGGTTATCCTTTTTTTATTACCTAATAATGAAACGAACGATGAACCGATACGCAACCATCGACACAAAATTTCCACGTGAATTTATACTTCTACAGGGCACAGGTTGTCGCTGGGGCAGATGTAAATTTTGCGACTACCACACCGACACAAGCGGCACCCCCTACCCTATCAATGCGGAGGTTTTAGACCATGTAACGGGCGTTTACGGCGTTTTAGACATCATCAACTCCGGTTCTGCCTTAGAATTTGACAAACAGACGCTTGCACATATCCAAGAGGTTGTGCGCAGCAAGAAGATACACACTCTTTGGTTTGAGGCTCATTTTATGTATCGGGAGCAATTAGCCGCATTTGCCCAACAATTTGCTCCTGCGCAGGTTAAATTTCGCTGTGGCATTGAGAGTTTCTCCCCTACCCAACGACAACTTTGGAACAAAGGTGTACCCGATTGGGTTACCGCAGCTGATGTTGCCCGCTATTTTGCGGGAGTTTGTCTGCTTTGTTGCACCGAAGATGACACACAAGAGCGCATTTTGAACGACATTCACATAGCCATAGAACATTTTGAATACTGCAGTGTGAACGTTTTTTGCAACAACAGCACCCATATTAAGCGCAACGATGCCCTTGCTGCTTGGTTTTCTGAAGAACTTTATTCCACCTTACAGCAGCATCCTAAGATTGAAGTGTTGCTTAACAATACCGATTTAGGCGTAGGCTAATTGAGGAGTTTGGATGAACGTTGGTGCGGGAGACGAAAATGCGTGAGGGATTGCAGCGGTTATGAGCGCCGGTTAAGTTTTTGGAACTTAGAGTTTGGAGTTTAGAACTTGGATTTAGGGAGAGCGTTGAAGCGAGAGAAGGAGGCGCGAAATTTGAGCGGAAAGCCCGACGGCGAGTGGGCGGCAGAAAGAGCACGCACAAAAAGCGAACGCATAACATGGAATAAGCGAATGCAAGCAGACAGAGTGGGTGGTAAGTGTGCGGCGGGGAAAGCCGGCACGCCCAAATAAAAAAAATTATCAACTAGATTAAACGTTTAAACATTTTTCCGTCAAATGCGTTGTTATTTTGTTTTTACAATCCTATATGAACACCATAGAAGAATACCTTAAAATCACACCTTCGCCACTAAAGCTTGCGGAAGGAAGAATTTTGATTTCCGTACCGTTTTACAACGACCCCGCATTTAATCGAAGTGTTGTTCTTTTGGTTGAGCATAATCGGAAAGGTTCTGTGGGATTAATTCTGAATCAGCAATCCTCCACACCTGTACGCAAAGTGGTGAAAGATATTTTTATTGACGATCCTATTTATTGTGGGGGGCCTGTAATGCACAACAATGCATTTGCAATTCACAACTTTGCCAACAGCAAAAGTGCCACGCAAGTTGCGCCGAACGTTTATTTAGGATATGATGAAATTTTCCTTTCTATTGTGGAGCACAAAGCGATTAAAGAGTTGAAATACAAGTTTTTTGTAGGTTATTCTGGGTGGAGTGCTGGGCAATTGGAAGAGGAATTAGATAGCAAGATGTGGGTAGTGGGTCACGGCAGCGAGAAACTACTATTAGACACGCCAGCTGACCAAATTTGGGAGCAAGCCGTAAAAGAGTTAGGCGAAGACTATCACCATTGGCTACACTTCCCCACGCACATTTGCGACAACTAACTATTTAGTTTTACGACTTTTAGATTCTTTAGTCCAATAGACTGTTTTTCCTAACACAGCGGCTTTCCAGTAGCCTCTTACGCGCAACTTTCCATCATCGGTAAAGCGCATAAAAGTATCGAACACACCTTTTTTTCCGGGATATTGAATTTTACCATTTTGCCACTCTTTTTCGGCGCTATTGTAGGTTAAATCTTTCAGGAACACCATACCTTCGAACTTTTTTCTTTCTGGGTCTTTTGCCCATTCCACCACACCTTCATACTTTCCGCTACTAGTTTTATAGATTTTCACCTGTGAGATTGCTCCAGAGAAAGGGTCTTCTAGGTAGTAATAGCCTTGGATTGCGTCAGCACCGCTTTGTGCGAAAAGGAAACCTCCGATAAAGAAAAGGATGAGAGAAAAGAGTATTTTTTTCATAATAGATAAATTTTGTGCAAGCACAACGCAGAAAACTCTAAAATATTGTATTCTGCAGAAAAATCTGTTATGGGAGTAGAATTTGCGTAACGTCTTTGGGTGAATTTTGCAAAAGAGTTGCTGACTACAAAATTTTTGTATTTTTGCAGTTTGATGTGAGGGGATAAAAAAATAGGAATAAAGAATAAATCACAACAATGGTTCTCTTCAAACAAAAAAGGGAACGAGAAAATGGCAGTCAAGAAATCAGAATTATATAGCACGCAATGGAAATGCTGCGACGAACTTCGTGGTGGTATGGATGCAAGCCAATACAAAGATTATGTGTTGGTAATACTCTTCGTGAAATATATCAGCGACAAAAGTCGTAGTGATGCAGCATTTGACATTGAAATTCCCGATGGCTGTTATTTTGAAGACTTTGTTGCACTCAAAGGCAATCCCAATATCGGCGAAGAGATAAAAAAACTTGCCGAGGCAAATCAACTTGAAGGTGTGTTTGTCGCTGATTTTAACGACTTGGGAGCAAAGGTTGCCAATCACTTAAAATTAATGGGATATTAAAATTACAATATATGTATCAGATACCAAAACTACCTTTACAGCTTGATGTTGAGACAAAAGTCGTTTTGAAACAACTAAACTCTGCCAATAAAAAACTTGCAGAGTTGAAAGGAGTTGCGTTGACTATTCCAAATGAAAGTATTCTCATCAATACGCTCATTTTGCAAGAAGCAAAAGAGAGTTCTGCCGTGGAGAATATTATTACTACTCATGATGATTTGTATAAAGCAGATGCCGAGTTAAAATCCTTTGCTGTATCTGCTTCTACAAAAGAGGTGGTTCAGTATGCAGGTGCTCTTAAGCGTGGCTTTGACCTGATTAGAAACAACAAGATACTTACGCTGTCCATAATTAAAGAGGTTCAAGAAGTTCTTGAGTGCAATAAAGCGGGTTTCCGTAAGTTGCCAGGCACAAATCTACAGAATCAGAGGAAAGAGGTTGTTTATACGCCACCTCAATCATACGATGAGATTGTTTCGCACATGGAGAATTTGGAACAATATATAAATGACGATTCTCTTCAAGATGTTGATCCACTGATAAAGATGGCCATTATCCATCATCAATTCGAGAGTGTGCATCCATTCTATGATGGGAATGGTCGAACAGGGCGTATTGTAAATTCATTATACTTAGTTATTAAGGAGTTGCTTGATTTACCAATATTGTATCTAAGTCGTTACATAATAAAGAACAAATCAGAATATTACCGTCTTATACAATCGGTTCGAGATCATGGAAATTGGGAGGAATGGATACTATTTGTCTTGAAAGGTGTTGAAGAGACGGCAGAAGAGACAATCGTTTTAGTAAAACAAATAAAGATTCTAATGCAGGAGTATAAGGAGAAGATGAAGACAATTATGGGTAAACAATATAGCCACGAGTTACTTAATAACTTATTTAATCATCCTTATACTAAGATTGATTTTATTATTCAAGACTTGAATGTATCTCGCGTTACTGCTACTGCATATCTCAATAAACTAGTTTCTAATGGGCTACTAGAAAAGTTAAAATTAGGACATAGTAATTTTTATCTAAATACGGCTCTTACTCAAATTCTTATTGAGCATAGTCCTAAGACAGATGATCATTTTGAAAAGATAGAGTCTATTAGTAAGATTATATAAAGAAATTGAGTTTTTTACACATACGATATATTTAATGTAAAGAAAAGGGCGGGAATCTTTACATAAATCATCTTGAATGTAAAGAAAACTGCCAAAATCTTTACATAAGTTATCATTACTATAAAGAAAATCGTGATTTATTTATATAAAGTAATACAATACGATTTTCCCAATTGGAGACAACTTAAGGACGAATTAAACGAATTTATTGTGTAATAATTTAGCCATGCTCAACAAATACCTCCATCAATTTTCCAACTTGCACCGCAACAAATTTAAGGGCGAGATTGCTCCGCATAAGCCGATAATGCTTCTGTGTGTCATAGATTTGATAGAGGCTGGTTTTATCATTTCAAATAAAATAGAGCTTTCTGAAATGTTAGAAGAGCGTTTCAAAAGTAACTGGAAACGTTATGTAAAAGAGGATTCGGTTTATAAGCCCGCTGTCGGAACTCCGTTCTGGCATCTGAACTATGAGCCTTTCTGGCATCTTGTTCCTTTTGAGGGTGGAAATGAACAAATTATGGCATTACAGAAAAGTAACCCTTACTCGCTCAATCTAATTCGCAAACATATTAAGTATGCTGTAATTGATAAGGATTTATTCGATTTACTTCAAGATGAACCCCAGAGAAGGCTTTTAAGTGAAGTTTTAATAAAGAGCATTGAGACTAACAACAATAAGGTTGTATTTTAAATTGCATAGTTTTTACGCTGTTTTTGTACTCCCCCTACTATCGTTTGCGGTATTGGGTTTCGAAGTCGGTGCGGGCGAGGAGTGAGCGCCCTAAGGTGACCTCGTCGGTGTACTCCAGTTCTTCGCCGATGCCCACGCCGCGTGCAATGGTAGTAACCACAGGGACCTTTCCAGCAACATTCTTGAAGATGTAAAAGTTGGTGGTATCGCCTTCGGAAGTAGCAGGAAGTGCGAGAATCACCTCCTTCAGATTGCCAGCCTCTACCCTATCGAAGAGTTCTTGCAAGCGAATTTGTTGCGGTCCTACCCCATCCATTGGGGAGATGACACCACCCAAGACATGATATACGCCCGAATATTGCTGTGTATTTTCAATAGCAATCACATCGCGGATATCCTGCACAACACAAACTGTATGCGCATCGCGTTTCGGATTGCTACAGATTTCGCACAACGACGTATCGGAAAGGTTGTGGCAAACTTGACACTCTTGGAGCTCGGTTTTTAGGCGCACCAACGCCTCTGCCAACGCTTCCACCTCGGGCTTTTCTGATTTTGTAAGATGTAGAGCAATTCGCAACGCACTACGCTTGCCAATTCCTGGCAACTTAGCAATCTCATTAATAGCATTTTCCAGATGTTTCGAGGCGAAATTTAACATAGTTCAACTTTTTTTGCAAAAATATAGTTTTTCAACTAATGGAGAAAAGAAGTGATGAAAAAATTCTATCTGTTTGAGACAAAGTTTTAGTTCTTTTAAGCATAAGACCTTCAATAGTAAAAACATTAGCAATAACATAACTTGTGCGTTGTGCGGTTGGGTGTGTGCAATTGTACGCGTGAGGGATAGAAGCGGTTATGAGCGCCGGTTTTAGGGTTTAGAGTTTAGAAATTGGAGTTTAAAACTTGGATTTAGGAGAAAAATGAAGCGGGAGAAAGAGGCGCGAAATTTGAGCGGATAGCCCGACGGCGAGCGGGCGGCGATGTGCGGGGAAAAGAGCCGGCACGCCCAAATAAAAAAAAGATGATTTTAGCAATTATTAACAGCGTACTATAAGGAAAAGGATTATATTTGTCGGTTCAAAAGAAACTATTATTCTGTTTATAAATCAACAAATTAGATATTAATTATGGAAAAACTTCTTGCACAATTAGCCCAATTGGGAATTACAAATCCCCAAAAAATTTACCACAATCTATCGTACGATGAGTTGTATCAACACGAAATCAACCCAAATTTGACAGGTTTTGACAAAGCATACCAAACCAAAAGTGGTGCACTTTCTGTTGACACAGGTATCTTCACTGGAAGATCACCCAAAGACAAATATATCGTAATGGACGACGAGACTCGCAACAATGTATGGTGGGCTGGCGAAGGCAGAAAGGGTTCTGACAACAAACCTATCAACATGGAGATTTGGAACCACTTGAAAGGGTTGAGTCAAGAGCAGCTCAACAACAAGGATATTTACGTAATGGACGGCTATTGTGGCGCCAATGAAGATACACGTTTAAAAATCCGTTTTGTAACAGAGGTTGCTTGGCAAGCGCATTTCGTAAAAAATATGTTTATCAGGCCTTCTGATGAGGAAGTGAATGGTTTTGAGCCTGACTTTGTGGTTCTTAACAGCTGCAAAACGGTAAATCCTAATTGGAAAGAGCAAGGTTTGCACAGCGAAAACTATGTAGCTTTCAACCTTACAGAAAGAATGGCATTGATTGGCGGCACATGGTATGGTGGCGAGATGAAAAAAGGTATCTTCTCAGTAATGAACTATTACCTTCCTTTGAAAGGCATTGCGGCAATGCACTGTTCGGCAAACCAAGGAAAAGCTGGCGACACTGCTATCTTTTTCGGACTTTCAGGAACGGGCAAAACCACACTTTCTACCGATCCGAACCGTGCGCTTATTGGCGACGACGAGCATGGTTGGGACGCAAACGGTGTGTTCAACTTTGAAGGCGGTTGCTACGCAAAATGTATCGACCTTAGCGAAGAGAAAGAACCAGATATTTTCCATGCTATCAAGAGAGATGCGCTTCTTGAAAACTTAGTAATTGATAACGAAGGCAATATTGACTTCACCTCTTCAGCAAAAACTGAAAACACCCGTGTTTCTTATCCAATTTATCACATCGACAACATTGTGAAACCGGTTTCTAAGGGAACACACCCACGCAAAGTTATCTTCTTGTCGGCAGATGCTTTTGGCGTACTTCCTCCAGTTTCTATACTTAACAAAGAGCAAACCATGTACTATTTCTTGAGTGGTTATACCGCAAAATTAGCAGGTACTGAAGTTGGCGTTGTTACCCCACAGCCAACCTTCTCATCTTGCTTTGGCGCTGCATTCCTTCTACTTCACCCCACAAAATATGCTGAAGAGTTGGCAAAGAAATTAACCGAACACAATGCTACGGCATACTTAGTGAATACAGGTTGGACAGGCGGTGGCTACGGCGTAGGTAAACGTATTTCGCTCAAAGATACACGCACCATTATCTCCGCTATCTTGAACGATGAACTTCTTGATTGCGAAACTGAAATCGTAAAACCTTTCAACTTATCAATTCCAAAACACATTAACAATATCAACGATGCGATTTTGAACCCACAAAATAGTTGGGAAGATAAGAATGCTTACAATGAAAATGCTGAACAGTTGGCAAAATTCTTCATCAAGAATTTTGAAAGCTTTACCGATACTGAAAACGGAAAAAGTTTGGTTCCTTTTGGTCCAACTTTATAGTTTTCAAAAGCTTAAAATAGAGAAGACTGATTCTTTCGGGAGTCAGTCTTTTTTTTATGGAATGAAGTCTGACCGAAAGATCTGCATCATTAATTATACACAATATTTGCTGATGATTACGTACTTTTTTGTGGAATTCACTAGTATTTTTTGGGGTATCCGAAAAGGAGGAAGTTATGACCATGATTTGCTCATTGGTAATTCTAGAATCGTCAGATTTTTATCGGACATTGATAAAAAAAAACGAACTTTGCATAGAAAGTTATGTGGTTTTTCACTACTTTTGCAAGAATAACAAATTTGTCACCACATCATATCAAGAGTATTGAAAATAAACAAGTTACAGATATGAAATATAATACAACAAGTAAAGTTGAAGCATACTTTAGGAAATTTGATGCTTCATTTGAAGACAACTTAGCACAATGCAAAACCCAAACGCTAACCGTTGACAACTACATAATATTAGGACAGCTAACGGCATTGCGTTTTATTGAGTGGGTAAGTTTAAATCCAGGTGGCGTAGTTGCGCTTCCGACGGGAAAAACTCCAGAATTTTTCATCAAATGGCTACAATATTATATTGAGAATTGGGAAGATGAGGTAGCGCATGGTATTTTGGGAGAGATTGGGATTGGTCCTGAGCGTCCTGATTTCAAGTCGGTACATTTTTTCCAATTAGATGAATTTTTTCCGATTAATCCGGAGCACGAGCGTTCGTTCCGCTATTTTGTAAAGAAATTTTACATTGACACTTTAGGTTTTGACCCTGCCAAAACGCACCTCATCAACACATTTTTCTTGAATGAGAAGGAGCAGGAGCAGTTAGGAGGAGCGAAGAATTTGCGTGAGATTTTTGAAGACGGAAAGATTGACTTATCGTTGCGAATTCGCCAAGCTACTACCAAAGAGGAGGTTATCAAGCAACGAGCTATTCGTTTATTTGATGATTTTTGCACTCGATATGAAAATGCCATTCGCGAATTGGGAGGCATTGGCTTCTTTTTAGGCGGAATTGGTCCTGACGGGCACATTGCATTCAATGTTCGTGGTTCTAGTCCTTACTCACACACTCGTCTCACGGGTATCAACTACGAAACTCAAGCGGCAGCAGCAGGTGATTTAGGTGGAATTGAGCTTGTTCGTCAAAAAGCTGTAATTACAATGGGATTAGAAACCATCACTTATAATCCTGATTGTGTAGCAATTATCATTGCAGCAGGAGAAGCAAAAGCGAAAGTTGTTACAGGATCACTTCTTCACGATGCTACCCAAGAATTTCCTGCTACTTGCTTACAAAAATTACCGGCGGCTCGTTTTTATATCACGCAAAGTGCGGCAGTTAAACTTCCAAAATCACATAATTTTTTGGCTAAGCACTTTGAAGAAACTGCAAAAAAAGACTCTTTTGTTGAGAAGATTATCTTAGATGCTATTTTCAAAACAGGGAAAACGATTCAACAATTAATTGATGAAAAATATGAAGATGACGAGCTTCGTTTTGCTCAACAGTTAACAGGTATTACAGTTGATGAATTACTTCGCAACCAATTGCAATCCATTGAAAATAAAATCAATAAAGGATTACAAATTAACGACAACCAAGTAATATTGCACACGGGTCCTCACCACGACGACATTGAGTTAGCCTATTTTCCCTATTTGCATCACTTAGTTCGTCACAAAACCGTTCGCAATCATTTTGTATATTGCACTAGTGGATACACTTCGGTAACCTCACGTTATTTGCTACAATGCTATCAGAACTTACTTGAGCGCATTGAGCCGACCTCTATTGCGCGCATGGACGAGAACGTAGAATCACTTTTCAGTAGCGATTACGACGATGACGTAACCTTGTATTTACGTGGTATTGTTGAGCAAGACTTATCGCAACAAGACTATGCTGTAGCTCGTCGAATTGCTCGGAAGTGGGTTGATTACAAACATTTTGATGATATTCGTGAACTAAGGAACTTCATTTTTGAGCAAGTAAACCTCTTGAATAGCATTGAGACCGGTCGCAAGGAACCGCAAAACTTCTTAATTGCCAAAGGTTGGCTACGCGAATTTGAAGCAGAGCTAGTATGGGCTCACTTTGGTTTGGGTTGCGACTGCGTATCCCACTTACGCTTACCCTTCTATAGTGATGACATCTTCCCTCACTATCCCGATTTTGAGAGCGATGTAAAACCTGTTCTTGAACTTTTGGAAAGAGTGAAACCTACCACTATCAGTTTGGCATTAGACCCAGAGGGAAGTGGTCCGGACACGCACTTCAAAACCTTAATTGCCTTAAGTCAAGCTATTGAAGAGTATCACAAGAATCATCCGGAGATTGATTTGCACGTATGGGGTTATCGCAACGTATGGTCAAAATTCCATATCAGCGACGTAAATACGATGATTCCGATTTCGTTGAACTCCTTTGCGGTATTAAAAAACATGTTCACCTCTTGTTACTTGAGCCAGCGCAACGCCGACTTTCCGAGTTACGAACACGATGGTTTGTTTAGTGAATTAGCGCAAAAGAATTGGGTTCAACAGCACAACGACGTTTGCAAACTTTTGGGCGAAGACTATTTCTATGGTTCAAACGAAATGATGTTGCGCAGAACATACGGTTTCATATACTTAAAAGATATGAGTTACGAAGAGTTCCACAACTACATGATTCCAGTAAAGCGCCTTTTAGAAGTGAAAGAAGCTCTTCAGAAATAGAGAATAAACCATTTTGAGGTAGAGAAAGCAGAATTCATCACGAGTTCTGCTTTTTGTTTTTTCGTTAAGAACTTAAAATTCAGAGTTGGCGAGGTGTTGCATATTGGGTAATTAACGGGTAAAACCATTTAGGATAAGGCAAGGCTTGCCATTTGGGGTAAAGCGTTTGCAACAGAGCTGCGTGAGGGATAGAAGCGGTTATGAGCGCCGATTTTAGAGTTTAGAACTTAGAGTATGGAGTTGGGAACTTGGTTTTAGGGAAAGATTGAAGCGGGAGTAATGAGGCGCGAAATTTGAGCGGATAGCCCGACGGCGAGCGGGCGGCATTGTGCGGAGGGGAGCCGGCACGCCCAAATTCTAAACAAACAAAAAAAGTGCTGGAAAAACTCCAAGCACTTTCAAGAAGAAAACAATTATAAGATGTTATTTTTTCTTTTTCATTTTTTTCAAGCTTTCGTCTCCAAATGAGTACGTTATGCCCACAAGAGCGTTGATTCCAAAACTTGGAAAATCGTAATATTTGGAGTAATATTGGCACGCGATATTGCTAATACGAGCAAATGCTGAGAACTGTTTTGAGAAGAAATACTCGAAACCAACGCCGAAATTAACAATTGGTTTCATTTTTGCAATTACGTAATCATTACCAGCGGTTATTTCTGAATTTTCAGTGATAGCTTCGGCAGAGGCTTGCAATGGCATAAACGCCCATCTATCGAAAGAGAGAGCCATATTTAGGTCGATAAGGAACTTATCATTATGGAAATAGGTTCCGCCCAAAGCGAACTCGAAAGAAGGCTTGTACCAGGCGTGAGTTGTGTTTGTCAGGCCGTAATACCCCCAATAGTTTGCATCAAGGTTTATGTAAAGTTGGTCGAGCACTTGCCAATTAAGATTTGCACAAACGTTTAAGACTTGCGCGTCGGTATAAATTACATTGAATTGATTTTTTAGCAATGCTGCGGTATCAATCATAAAGAGCGGCAAATCTTTGGTATATGAATAGCGTGCTGATATTCTGTAATTTAGTTTTTTAACTAAATTTCCTTTCACCCCACCATAAACACTAATTGGCGTTCTAGTAAATCGTAACGAATCGATAGATGTATTGAAGTAAGGATTTTCGAGCAGTAAGTTTTTCAAACTATTAAATTCAGTTTTACCATCTACACCCACATAAATATTCAGAATTTTGGGTACCAATCCCAATTGGAGTTCTGCCACGGGATAGACGGGGATGAAGAGTTTATTTTGGAGATTTGATTGAGCAATAGGCACTCCCACGCCCAAAATCACATGATATTCGTTAATCGTGAAATTCACCGTAGGTTTGATTTCAAACAGGAATGTATTTCTTGTTGTCATCAAAGCAGAATCTTTAGGAAGATTTCCCCAACTATTATTAAAGTAATCGAAATTGATATCGGCACGATAATTTTGGCTTCCGTTCAACTTAAGGAATCGTGCGTCGTAAGCCAAATATGAGCGCAATGCCACATTATGCTCCATATCTTTACGGCGGGTGTGAATAAAATTGTAATTCAAGCGCACATCTTGTTTCAGTCTACGATCTTCAAGCACGTGATTTGAGCGGATACCAACTTCTGCATAAAGGTGATGGAAATCATTTTTCAGCGTATCTTGATACTCTTTAGAGTAGTAATACTCGTCGTAACCTAGATCTTTATTAAATCCGTATAGGTGCGCAAGTTTATGGTTATAACCTACGGAAGAATAGAGGGTTTGACGTTTAAAGAAACGGTTAAAGAAGAGATGAGCTTTGCTATCGCTTGTAGGTGCGTACGCATATTTTTGCATATTTTTTCCGATTTGAGGTGCCCACGATGAGAAATGATCGAAGTTCAATCCGTAGGAATACTTTCTATTATCGAAATTATGCATAGAGAGTTGTGCGATTGGCGTTACGGGGTAGCCGAATCCTACGCGGAGGAAATTACGATATAGGCGTTTCATCACGTCAGCTTGCACCTTAGCGGGTTTCACTTGCGAGGGAGTGAAAGAGAGGTCGATGCGCTGGGGTGTAATATAGTAATTAAAAGTAACCTTACTGCGTCCAGAATCAACGAGCATAGATCCTTGATTGAGTTTATTTAAGCCCATAATTACAGGGTCGTAGTCGATTCGGAAACGGGCTGTATCGATAGGTTGCGCCGACAAGGCAGCGTAGAACATCATCAAAATTGCAAAGGAAAAATATCTTTTCATTTTCATCTTATTAATCGTTAGACTCTGGGGTTTCGGGTTTTGGATTATTTTCTGAATCAGATTGTTGAGTATCTAATTCTGCAATCTTTTGGATTGCAATTTGTCTCAACTCTTCACCTTGGAAATTATCGACAATACTTTGGTATGTATAGCGAGCTTGGAACGGATTTCCGATTGCCTTGTAGTAATCCCCATACAAGATAAAGGTTTTTGCCAACCAATAATCGGAGCGATAATCCCCGCTAATAATATCGCGGATTCGGGATTCGCAAGCGGAGAGATTTCCGCTATTGAATTCGATTTCTGCCAAGTAGTAGGCGGCTTCGGAGCAATACGCATTATTACCACTTTTTGCTAATTTAGTAAGATATTTTTTAGCGTTATCAAGTTCACCCAAATAGATTGAGTTTTTACCTGCATAAAGATATGCATCCTCTTTCAAATCTGCTTCTATCTGACTATAATTCAACAGATTTTCGGCTGCGATAAGTGATTTACGATATTGTTCTGTTTCAAAGCTGCAGCGCATCACACCATTATTTCCGTAGATCGCATTATCTTGCGACGTTGCCATTTCTACCAATTTATTGAAGTAGTAAAGTGCTTGAGAATACTCTTTATTAGAATACAAGATATAAGAAATTTTACGAATTGCAGTCTCATTATTAGAGGTATTATAATTATCAATCAAGCTTTTATAAGAATTTAGAGCTTTATCGTAGTAACGATTTCCGTACTCACATTCTCCTTTATAGAAATAGGCATCAGCAGCGAACAAACCTTGGGGAAATTGGCGCAGGTAGTCATCAAAACCTTTAATTGCGGCTTCGCATTCGCCGCGGTCGTACTTACTTCGGGCCGATTTATAGATAACGGAATCTTGTTTAGTTACCGAATAATCGAGATTTTTATTGCGAATATATTCAAAAAATTCGCTTGTATTTCCTTGCTCTGTATAGATATTTTCCAAGTTTGTGATTGCATCTTTTGCCTCTTGAGAACCTGGATAAGTTTCAAAAACATATTTAAATGTAGAAATTGCGAGATCTGAATTTTGTGTATTCTGATAAGCCTGCGCCAATTTATTATGCACCTCGCGAATATATTTGCTTTTAGGGTGTTCTTTAATAAAGTTTTTATACGCATCAATAGCCTCTTCATAACGATTTTCTGCGTGCAAAGTTGTTGCTAACTCAAAATCTACATCATCGACATAAGCAGACTTTTGATATTGATTTTGGAAATTTTGAAGAATCTGAACCTTTTGATTATTATCATTATCGTATCCAGCGCATTTAGCTTGTTGGAACAATGCGTAATCCACATTAGCAACGCCCATTTCTGCGCATTCTGCGTATAAATTAGCTGCTAGTTTCAATCGTTTTTGCATATAATAAGCATCTGCCAAGCGAAGTTTCGCATCTGATTCTATTGCTCTATCATTCAATTTATTACTTTTCAGAACTGTATTAAATGCTGTTTCTGCCTCCTTATATTTTTTCAATTTCATATAATCATATCCTACTGTATAATAAGACAGAAGATAATTATCATCGTTTTTAGCATCATCCTGACGTTGATACAATTTCATAGCTTGAACAGACTCTGAAAAATTATTATTCCGATAGAGAATTTCGCCTTTCCAGAAGAGAGCAGAGAGGTTAATTTGGGCATCCATCGGATAGGTTAAAGCTTTCTCTATGAGCGTCAATGCTTGGCGATAATCTTTATTATCAACCAATTCCATTGCTCTAAAATAGGTACAGCGCTGATAAGCACGCATTAGCGCATTATTTTTGGAAGAGATTTTTTCCAACGATTTTATTGCACCTTGATAATTTTTAGTGGACATATAGATGTTAGAAAGATACTCTTGAGCTTCTTCGCTGCGGGTAGAATAGGGATATTTATTGATATATTCCTCTAACGCTTTTATGGCATTATTGAAAGGTTGAGAAGATGTTGCGTATTGTAATTTTGCGTAGTTATATAATGCATCTTCCTTAATATCAGAGGAAAAATCTAACTTTGAAGCTTCATAGAAACTTTGTTTTGCCAAATCTAACTGCTGACTTTTCAAATAGCAATCGCCAATTACATAGAGAGCTGTTTGTGTAATGATATCTACAGAATCTTTAGCTGATTCAGAGAGATATTTGATAGATTTGCTAAAGTTTTCAGTATTGTAATAGGTATAACCTGCTGCAAAATTATCTTTTCTATCGGGTTGATTTTTCTTATCATTCAAATAGAAATCGAAATACTCTTCAGCATTTTTATACATTCCCAAATTGTAATATGCGAGTGCCAACGAACGTGCGATATCGCTTTTATTTTTATCGGTAGTTTTTTCAAAAAGTGGTGGAGCCACAGCAATTAGCTCCTCGTACCGTTTTTGTAAGAAATAGATTTGCACAATATAGTAAGGCACCACATTTTGATACTCA
This sequence comes from Bacteroidota bacterium, assembly GCA_023413895.1. Taxonomy (GTDB): domain Bacteria; phylum Bacteroidota; class Bacteroidia; order Bacteroidales; family WCHB1-69; genus JAEZOU01. Next base: position 25,623 of record JAEZOU010000089.1, read on the forward strand.
GGTTCATCTTTCAAAAGGAGAAAATCCTGCAAAGCGGGTTCATAATTTTGTTCTTCGTAAGCAATGTGTGCCAAATAGTAGATTGCACGCAACTGATACTCACCCTCCTCCAAACGAGCTTGATTCAGATGATATTTTGCTTCGTAACTATCTCCCGTTGCAAAATAGGAGTATCCTAATTTAAAACGATATTCGGCCATCTCTGTAGGACGAACATTTCGCTCATCGATTTGAGAAAAACTATCCAATACCTTTTTGTATTGGCGTTTATAGAAGTAGAATTTTCCCAAATGATAATATGCCTCTGGAACATACGAATGCACGGGATAGTTCCTAATAAAATCTTTCAACAAGAAAATTGCATCCTCGTTATAGAGTTGAGCAGCGCAGATTCCCATATAAAAATAGGAGTTCGACTTAATATCTTGTTGTTTGTCGTGCGTATGTTCATACACATACTTAAAATACTGTTGTGCAGATCCATACTTCTCTTTTTGGAGAAGTTCTACTGCCAAATTATATTCATACTCTGGCGAATCGTAGTTTACAGGACGCTGTGCAAAAAGAAGAGAGCTTCCCAAAATAAGAATTCCCAAAATGATATTTTTTTTCAAGTAAGAGCACATATTTTTCTTCAATTTATTACCACATAATTAACGAACAAAAATATAAAAATGGTATGGGTCAATAGGAAGATTAAAATTTAAAGTTTCAACATCACAATGTTAGTGATAACCATTGATTGATTGTTGTTTAGAGGTTCTAAAAAATGTTATTCTAAAAAAAACTTAAATCTGAGTTCAATAGGGCATAAGATAAGAAAGAATACTATACATTTGCATACTAAAATTGGGAAGATTTTTGTTTTGGGGGTACAACAGAATATTATAGTTCATTAATTTCAAATAAAATCATTTTTATGAAAACTTTGGAATACACGGCACACATTACTGTTTTTAGCAGTAGAGAAGAGTTACCAGAAGAACTTTTTAATTTATTAAAGCAAGCTGAAGAGTCTGCGAAGCACGCATACGCTCCTTACTCTAAATTCAAGGTAGGAGCAGCTATTTTACTGAACAATGGCAAGATTATAATGGGCAACAACCAAGAGAATGCTGTTTATCCATCGGGATTGTGTGCAGAACGAACCGCAGCATTTGCAGCTTCAGCGCAATACCCTGAGGTTCCATTTCATGTAATTGCCATCACCGCTATTCATCCTAGTACGCCATTAAATAAACCTGTTCCACCATGCGGAAGTTGCCGACAAGTGCTTTACGAATATGAGCGAAAGTTTATGCAACCCATCTCGCTACTTTTAGCAGGCGAAACTGGCGAAGTCTATTTCATTAAAAGTGTAAGTGAACTTCTCCCCTGCTCTTTCAGTGCTGATTTTATTCTGTAGAAAATTTCTCAAAAATAGTTCTGATTATAGAAATCTTGTCAATTCGGTTGTGCCCAATGCCAAAATTTCGGCTACAAAAATTCAGTGAAATATTTGCAACGAATAGAGTATTATCTTTCATTAATTTGTAAGATTCTACCACGATAATTTCCCTTTTGTGGATATTTTGAACTTGTCGGATAGCTCTGCGGAATGATTGATTTATCATCTGAAGTTTTGTAAAAATCATAATAATGAGGTGCGATTATTATAACGTACAAATAGTCACTACTTTATGATTTGGCAAAAAAACAATTAGCTAAGAGGTGTATTTATCAAGAATAAAATGTAAATTTGCAGGGTTTTTCTTCGGATTTTGCTTTATGGATTATTGACAGAATCTAAAGGGATAATGATAAATTAGATAGAAATCTACGTAAAATTAATATTTGTAGAATGAAAAAACTTGTATTACTATTATTAGTCTGTTCTTTTTTAATAGGTTGTACGGAATGGCATTTCTCGCAATATCCAGCAACAGCACGAGTAATTGAGAATGCGGTAACCGACATTGACGGCAACCGCTATGACGCTGTTCAGATTGGCAATCAAGTTTGGATGGCAGAGAATTTGCGCACAACCCGCTATGCTGACGGCACAAGAATAGATTTGGGAGAAAAGATGAGTGATGAAATTCCCTATAGATATTGTCCCAAAAATTATGAAGCAACGGTTCCTATGTATGGCTATTTGTACAATTGGGCTGCCGTAACGGGAGGAGAAGGTGGCTGCGATGACAATCCGAGTTGTGTACAAGGAATCTGTCCCGATGGCTGGCACGTTCCCAGCGATGCAGAGTGGGAAGAGTTAGATGCTTATGTTGCGACCCAAAGCGATTACTTGAATGATGCGAATTGCTATTCGATGGCCAAAGCAATAGCATCCCGCGAAGGTTGGAATAGCACTTCAATACCTTGCACTGCTGGTAACAATATGGGGGCTAACAACTCTACAGGTTTTTCCGCCCGTCCTGCTGGTGCATACAATGGCAACAGTATCGGTTTTGGTGACGGAGCTTTCTTCTGGACTGTTACAGAATATCAATATTCCTCAGCATACTATCGTGGGTTGATTTGTAACGACGCCAATATATACGAAGGCAACTACGACGAAAAGTGCAACGGATTGTCTGTCCGCTGCGTTCGCAATTAATACTCAATAAATAAAAGCATCACTATCTCTGCTATACAGAAAAGAGAGATTACCTACACTTTCAATTCTTCCACAGAGCCTCAACTTGCAACTCTACTATGAAAAATAGTTTTTTTTATAAGTATCTTATTCTGAATAATATACTTATAAAAGTAATCCACATTAGAGATAGCTATGATGATGAGTATTATGACTTGAAATTTAGAAATTTCGGTGCTGGAGATAGTGAAATATACACTTGCCTATGGTTATGTTTCTTTAACAGGGAAAAATTATGGGAAAAGCTGATATTTCATTATGAAATAAAGTTTTTCTACTAAAAAGAAGCTTTATCGAACAGCAATAATAAAAAACAGCAAGAGGCCAACCCTTCTATTTGAGCCAGCCCCTTTGCCATTAATATAGTATGTATCTTTTAATTATTACGAACGCAACGAACAGAAAAACGTTGATGACCAAATTGCCACAAACCATAAGGTGACATTGGTGTATTCCAAGTTGCAGAAATATTATTTTGTTCACTATAAAGATAAAGTGATGCTTGACGCCAATTCTGAGTACTCATATACTCGGTTGCAGTATTAAACCATGCTACTTGATTTAAATAGTTCGTTGTTTGTACTGCACCTTTATTAGAACTCGACCCTGCAGGCAAAGCAGAAAAACCAGATATATTTCGTTCTGCATAGGCCATATCTCCAGGACCTTGCGCTACTCCAGATTGCCAATCTGTTCCAGTAGCCCACTGACCACCTTTTGGGAAAATATCGTATAAATTTTTGAACTCATCATTTGTAGGAAGATGCCATCCACTTGGACAAACTCCACGATGGTTTTCCGTTGGATGAGGAAGTATTACTTGTACAGAAGTTTCTCCTGCCACTACAATTTCCGGATAGTTTGGATGGTGCACATCTGCAGCAGCACACCAATTATACAAAACGCCATAGTTTTTAGGAGCATAAGTAGCTGAATCGCCATTTACCCAAGCAGCAGATTTGCTCTGATAAACTGCACTAGATGTATTAATCAAATAACTTCCAGTTGTAGGAGAGGTAACCGCACGCATATTTTCACGTGTCCAGCAAAGGTTACCAATTTGAGCTACATTATACACATTATTTTCGTGGTCTTTAATGGTTTTTACATATTGTTGTCCATCTAATGTGTATGTGGTTTCTATGGTTGAATTAATCGCAGTAGCGATACATACTGGACTGGTACGAATCGAGAAGTTTTCTGTTAAGCTACAACCTTCGTTATTTGTAAGGGTTACTTCGTATGTTCCTACAGGAAGAATATCGGTTTTTCCTGTCCAAGTACCAATTTCTGTTCCATTAAGTTTCCAAGAAGCGGTGGTTATTGGAGCCACAAGAATTTCTACTTTTCCCCAATCTTCACCTGCATTTCCTTCGTGCACTTTGATAATATCAATAGTACCAGCTTTCGTAAGTTTAGTTGCTTCTAAAGTAGAACCAGAACGAGTAGCTACACATTTTACATTATATTCTCCAGGAATATTGTGAGAACAAGTAAATGTAACAGAAGTTGCTCCTGTTTGAGCAGCATCGTTTACATACCATTGAAGCGTATAATCAGCAATTGTTTCATTGGTTAATTCAGCAGTGTAAGTTACCTCTATCGCACCATCGCAAGCAATTAACATATCGCTTGAGTAGTTTGTTGTAATTTCAAATGATGGAGTAGGAGTTGTAAAGGTAACCTCATTTCCGTAGAAAGTACCATTAGCAGCTGTTGTTATGTATGCACGTACGTAATAGGTTGTTCCAGCATTTAATGATGATAATAAACGAGTATATGAACCTGCACTTGTACCTTCTAATGCAATTTTTGTATCGCTAATAGAAGGAGCACCTGTTGTGTTGTAGCACAAACCGATCTCTGTAATAGTAACAGTTCCTGCAGAACCCACATTCAAGTGAACATTGGCTTGAGAAGCTGTTACATTATCAGTTCCTGTAATAATAACAGTTGGAACGGGCAAGTTATCTTGAATATTTGCTAAATCATCTCTTAGTTCATCAACATCATCTCTTAGTTCATCAACTAAAGCATTTAAATCAGCAATTTGAGCATTTAAACCAGCAATTGCTGTTAATAGTTCAGCAAAAGCAGGAGCAATATCAATAGTTGTATTTGCGGCTGAATTAGCGGTAAACGTTCCCAATTCAGTACTACCTGCAACAATGCTCAATGTGGCATTATTAACTATTGGCATTGCACTACGGATAGCTGCAGCGGTATCAATAAGTGCATTGCGAATTGCTTGAGCAGTTGCACCATCAGGATTTACATCAGCAGCATATAATGCTGTAGGAACAGAAGTTACAGGAATTGTATTAGTCACTTCATAACCTGTACTATTTACAGTTACAGTGGTTTTAAATTTTGCGCCTTCCCAATTGATAGCAGCAAAAGATGTTGGATTACCATCGCCCACTACAAAAGAGATTAATCCATTTGAATTAGTTTCTACTTGTTCTGTTTCATCGTATTGAACAACATCAGATGCATCAAGTACATTCACTACAACTGTAACTTCTTCATTTGTTACTAAACGATTTTGTCCGTCGCGCACTACTGCTTGGTAGCTAATAACGGAATTACTTTGTGCAACAACCGCAACGGTCATCAACAACATTGCGAAAAGAGTCAAAATTTTTCTCATATCCTATATTTATTTATTATTATTTCTAATTGATTTTCTGTTATTAATCGTTAAGTTCATTACCATTTTCATCATACATCTGGTTCTTCACACAGCGCACACTCAAGCCATAGTTTGCAGCGATAGTTTCTTCTGTAACGGCATCGCAACCATAGAATAGAGAAGATGCTCGATATGAATTACGATTTGCTTGCACGGTGCTCCAATAAAGAGTTTGTCCGAGTAAATTTTCAAAACGTTCTGTATCTACATTATAAAAGCCTGCGGGAAGAGCATTAAAACCTGTATAGTTGGTACCTGGTTTAAGCCAGAGATTTTGAGACATCAAATCGTAGGCATCGATTGGAGTTAGGGAAGCCAAATTTTGAGCATTTGGGATATGCCAACCTTTGGGGCAGATTCCAGTTACAAAGCCACCATTTTGGGTGATAGCAGGTTCATCACTACTATTTTCTGGAACGCCCACTGCGGCATACCAAGTATAGAGGCGGCCATATTGTTCTAAATTCTCCTCCTCATTAGGGAACTGTTGAGAATAGTAAATCATATTAGGAATCTCGTTTCCTTCTGCATCGTGGGTATTGCGTAGATTACGAGCGGTCCAGCAATAGCGTTGGGGAGCATAGCCCACAAAAAGCGA
>JAEZOU010000091.1 GCA_023413895.1 Bacteroidota bacterium
CTACAAATATGTTGTGGTGTGTACCTGAAATCCAGATTGTACCATTGTCTTTGAGTTTTGGACGGCACAACGATAGCCATTGTTTGTTGAAGTGGTAAATGTACTCAGGTGTTCCGCCTTTGTCCCAATCGCCTTTATCCACACACACTTGTTTGCCACTTTGCACACTTATTCCACCATTGCTTAAAAAGTATGGTGGATCAGCGAAGATAGCATCCAAGGAGTTATCTGGCAGTTGCTCGATAACTTGCATGCAATCTCCGTGATAGAGGGTGAAGTTAGGATATGTTTGATTTATCACTTGCATTTATCTGTGTGTGGCAGTAGACACAATTTTAAATATATCTTTATGTTCTTTTAATTGCTCTAACAGTTCTCTAAACATAAAAGCTCCTTCATAGTTGGTTTTTTCTTGAATCATTAATAATCTAGCTAAAAGTAGCAAAAATTTCACACTATACTCTCCCTTTTCTGCTAATGCTGGATATTCTGAAGCCTCTTCATTGACTTCATTTAATAATATTTGATGGTTAAGTAAGCGTGTTCGCTCATCTTCACTTCTAATAGGTTGAATATTATTATCCCACACCCACATAAGATGTTCAAGCAGTCGTTCTGTTTCGTTGTTCTCAAGATGTTGCTTAATTAATAGATCAACCGCCCAATGAATGTGTTTTGGAGTTCGTATTCTACTCCATTTGCCATTTTCTAATTGACGATATTTAATTAACACATCATATTCTGACAAAGTTCCTTGATAAATAGCAACATAAAAAGTTCCATTAACAGGAAATTCTACAAGTGGATTTTTACCACGTGAACGCATATCTGGCATATTATTTTATTTTTTGAATGAATTCTTCTATGGATGTCAAATTATATATACTAGGGATAATATTAAATGCCTCTTGCAATTTATTTTTTGCTGAGTTCCAACCAATTCCATCTGTAATCCACACAAATTCAAAACCATCTACAGCATTGATTTTGGGTGCAATATCTGAATAAGCACGAGCTACTTCGTTGAGTTTGGAGCCTCCTCCAGAATAGAAGTTAACCTCAATTAAGTAAATCTTTTGCGGAGTTTCAATAACAAAGTCAAAGCGTTTTTCGTCATCGCCTAATGCCTTTGTTATTTCTGCCCATTCACTCGAATACACCTCTGTACGATAGTCAACGCCATTGTTCTCAAAAATCTCAGCCACTACATTCTCCATAACATGACCACTACGATTTTTGCGAGCATTAGAGTCCAAACCTGTTTCTACGCCAAATACATAGTCAACCAAATTAGTAATCTTTTGCGATTGGAATACTTCAGCCAGTCCTGTGTCATTCAGAAATTCCATCACACCATCTACTGACTCAAACAAGGAATCAAGTACAACACACTCGCCCAATGAATTAAGAACCTTCTTTTTCCCTTCACTACGCACTGCAATCAAAATATCCATTACATTGAAAGCAGATCTATCGCGCCCCCAAATTGTTTCTACTGCATTTTGCATGTCAGCTGCACCTATTAAGCTATTAAGCATGCAAAGGCTGAGTTTGATGTCTTCCACTTTGTCGTGAATCTTATCAAAGTCACAGAAGAAATCAAGTGTTTGATTGGTTTCTTTCAATTGCGACATAAAAGTCGCAAATTCTACTGGAGTGTGTGCTGCCATAATTAGATATAGTTTCGGATTAATAATTCTGTTAGTTTGCCTCGTTTTTTTGGATTGGCATTGATACTTCGTGATGCCCAAACGCGTTCAATTTGATATTGCATATAGAGGTCATCAAAAAAGCCATCTTGACAATCTGAATTGCTTAACATAAAATGATGACCAGCGGCTTGTACTTGATCGCAAAAATCTTTCAATCGCTTTTGCGCCAAATCATTAAATGCTTCTTTGGTGTAATCATTAAAACTACTTGTAGCATTTAGCGGGCGATAAGGAGGGTCAAAATAGAAGAATGAATTGCCTTGTGCATGATTGAGAGTTTGAGTATAGTCGCCTGTCAAAATCTCAACCTTTTGCAGCAGTTCGCTATCTGCAAAGATTGTATTAGGGTCACAAATCATAGGTGTTTCGTAGCGACCAAAAGGCACATTGAACAAACCTGATTTGTTTACTCTATACAATCCATTAAAGCAGGTGCGATTGAGAAAAAAGAATAACGTTGTGTTACGTATTGGGTCAAGTGCTTTTGTGTTAAACTCTGCACGCATTAGCATGAAGAATTGCTTTCTGCTATCTTCTGAACGCAACGAGTAGTACTTTTGTTGAATCTCAGCAAGAGAATCAACCAAAAGTTGTGGGGAGTGTTTGACCACTTTATAGCATGTCGTCAAATCTTCGTTAATGTCGCTAATGACTGCCGACTGAATATTGGAGTGTGTCTGCAACATATAGAAGAGCATTGCTCCTCCGCCTACGAAAGGCTCAATGTAAGTGACGTTCTCCCATTGGTCAAAGTCAGCCGGAAGCTTTGCTTCGAGTTGGTCAATGAGTTGCGTCTTTCCGCCCACCCATTTGACAAATGGTTTCGCTTTCATTGTTTGAATTTTTCTGCAAAAATAATATTTTTCTCCGACTTCTATGTGTTAAATTCTTTAATCGTTATAATTTTAATTCATTGGTAATTAGGAAATTGTGTATGTAGGAGATGAAATATAATTAAGGAAACAGAATGATGTATCAGAAAATTAAGAATTTAGAACATAGGATAAAGTGCAAATCTCTACTTTTTCCCATCCAAAAGATGGTGCTTGAGTTTGCTTATATCTGAGCTCCAACAGGAACCGGTAAAATATTCAGAATAAGGACTTAATGTTAGTTTATAGAAAGCACTACTTGAATAACAAGTTCCTATATAAAAATATTCATATCCTTGCTCTTTACACCATTTTATTACGTTAAGAATTACCCATTTACCCAAATTATTCAGATTTTTCTTTAAATTGTAAAAGGAATACCATAGATGCAATATCGAATTTTCTGAAATGATGAAAATATAAGCCAAAAGTTCTTTGCCTGCGTAAAACAGCAAAATCTTTTTTAAATAATTCCGCGATAGAATGTAATCTAATCTTTCTTCTGTAAGAAATTGATTTTTAGCATTTTCTAAACACCATTTTCTAAATTCTACATTTTTCATCAGTAACTCCTTTTCTACTAACTCAAAACGTAATTGAGCGGTATCAAAAATTTGCTCGAAATTATTAAAAACGTTGTTCTGCTTGTAGGAAAATGTTTTGCCGGTTAGAGGAATCCGAATGCTTCGGGCAAGATAAAAAATCTCTTCACTAATAGAGAAATCGTTGGTGTATGGCAAGAAACCTTGCTTGTAAATATCAGTGTACAAATCGTTTTTCTCTTTAATAGCATACACGCAATAAGGAAACTCATATTGCGCATAGTTGATATTTTCATTCTCCTTAAAGAGTAATTTCATCGTTTTTGTTATTGAATAATCAATTTCTGAATAGTTCTTCTTTGACCCTTTTTATCCGTTAGACAGATAAAATATACACCTGATTGATAATTATCTAAGTCAATTTTTTGCTTTCTGCTTTGCAAAATTTCTTTTTTCAAAATTTTACCTTGCGCACTTAGCAACTGAACTTCAAAACTATCGTTTTCTATTAGGTTTATTAAATTCTCGTCTAAAATCTCAAGAATTATCCATTTTTTTGTTGGATTAGGATATGCAGACCATAGATTTTTAGCATCTTCCGTTTCCTCAATAGTCGCTATATCAGATCCATAAACGGTTATATTGTCTATTCGTAGATTTCCTGTTGCTGAAGTTGCTCCCGAAAGTTGAGCGCGAAGATAGAGGTTTTCGCAGTTATCAACTTCCGAAAGGTGTTGTAAGTCTAAACCTGAAATTTTATACTCACCATCGCCAACAATTTGTAAAACACCATTTTGCAAAGGCTCGTAATTTACGCCATCAATACTCCACGACCAAGTTAACTTTTTAAAGCCAGTACCGCTACGTCGCAAAGCAAAGGTCAGCGAAATATCATAAAATCCTTGTGTAGAGAAGTTTAACACAAAAGATTTATTATTTGCGGACAGATTACTAAATGCAAGAGCCTTTCCTGCGTATCCATTAGTTTGTCGTGGATCGCCCAAAGTGGTTCCTGAAAGTGCACTCAATTCATTTCCAGCAGTTTCCGTTATAAACGAACTACTTCCCCATTCGTTATTACAATAAATTACTGCCGATTGTAAGCCGGTAAGCACAGAAGGCGTATGGGGTTTTTCTGGTAACTCATCGAAAGTCCAATAGGTAATCGAATGCTGTGAATTAGCATAGTTATAAAGGAATGGGATTAGTGTGTCGTTCATAAAAAGCTGATTTTCACCCAAAATATTTCTAATGCTTAAATAATAATAGGCATTTTGTAAAAAAGTTCCACTCAACAAAAGCGTTACTGTGTCGTTTGCATAATCTGCATTTATCACTGATACAGAACCTCCTAAATCGTAATTTTGCAAATTTTCCGCACAAAATTCATTAACGGATTCACTAAATACCAATTTTGCAGTAAAATTATCAACTAACGAAAAATGAGACACATATACTTTAGGAGGAATCGATTCTATCGGAATTACAAAGGGATAAATAGAATCTGTTCCCCATATTTTGCTTACCAATTCTGGATAATCAATAAAAGGATTTCGATTGTGCTGGAATAGATATACTGCAGCATTTCGTGCATGCTCTTTGGGGGAAACAGGGTCTTGAAGATGCCATTGCATCAACATATTTAGTGCCCAAGGTTTGAGTTTTGCCCCCGTAGTCATTGAGGAATAAGAGAAATTTGCATCTTCATTCTGATAACGAGCAACCATATAGAAAAAGCTTCGCGCAATATCTCCTTTGTACGCATCTATGGGTTCAAAAGCGGATTCATTTGGCGCACTTGGGAAAGTATTTAGACCATATTTGGAACCATTAGTAAAGGTTCGTGAAGGATTTTCGACAACACCAAAAGGGTTATTATTTCTAACTGTATTTACCAATCCATCAACAGGATAGATATGAAACAAATCGGAATAAGGAGCGTCTTGCGTTGAGCCAAACCAACTTTGACAGAACAGATGTTCGCGATTGTAACAATCGCCCTCTTGCGCACTAACGCTTACACATTGATCTTGACTCCAATAAAGTGGATTTTCGGAAGTTCCATCACCTAGTGTGGAGTAAATATCCCAAATCTGCCCCTCTCCTATTGTGTCGGTAAGTAGGAAACAACTCCACAAGTCAGAGTAGGACATAACATGATGGTTATCAATAATTTCTGTAATAGCATTAAGGAGTTGAATCCCCGACTTTCCAGAAGCATTTTGGTAATATCCAGGCGGAATTTGTGCGAAAATTGAAAAGGTAAGGAAGAACGTAAAAACACTTGTAATCAGTATTTTCCACACCGAAGAAATCATTTTTTTCATGATTCAGAATTTGATTTAGGATCTATGCCTGCTACAACAAACACGAACTCACCTTTTACTCCATTTTTGTTAAAGTGCTCCAATGCTTCAGCAATTGTTCCGCGAAAGTTTTCCTCATAAAGTTTTGAAATTTCGCGAGATACACAGATTTGCCGTTCTTCTCCAAACAATTGTAGCATCATCTCTAATGTTTTTACCACGCGGTACGGGGATTCATAAAAGATTGAAGTTTCTTCACGTTGTGCAATAGCACGCAATGTAGATTCTTTTCCTTTTTTATGCGGAATAAATCCGTGAAAATAGAACTTATCGCAAGGCAAACCAGAGTTGACAACTGCTGGAATTAAAGCTGTAGCCCCAGGAAGGCATTGCACCTCTACGTTGTTAGCAATACACTCACGCACAAGGAGATAACCAGGGTCGGAAATAGCGGGTGTACCAGCATCAGAAGTAAGCGCTACATTTTGAGCTCCTTTTATCATCGCAACATAATTGGTTACTTGCTGATGTTCGTTATGAATATGATATGCATAACATTCCTTTTCGATCTCATAGTGTTTTAATAAGTTACGTGTTGTTCTCGTATCTTCACATAAAATAAAATCAACAGATTTGAGAATATTTAAGGCGCGTAACGTAATATCTTCAAGATTTCCGATGGGCGTTGGAACAATATATAACATAATTACTGTTTTTTCTTAATATAATTTCTTGAACTCTCCCAAAAAAGTTTAAATATTGCTGGATAATGTTCTAACTTACAAGCGGCACAATTGTCTGTACCATGATGCACCTGAGCCGTAAATCCACCTAATGTATAAACAAAGAAAGCAGGAACATTCTGTTCTGTAAAAGGATAGTGGTCGCTATTGGGCGCATTATTTCTATATCGAATCTCTTTTACGCTCTGATTTTTAGAATTTAACAGTTCTAATTGAGAGGTAAAAGGCAAGTTCAAACTATCGCGTCCATTCACAAGCATAATACCATCATCACCGCCGCAACTTAGGTCAAAGTTGATGAGTTGAACTACCTTTTTGAGAGGAATTTTGGCATTATTAGCAAAGATTGAAGAACCGAGCAATCCCGCTTCTTCTCCTGTAAAAAGTAGAAAAACGGTAGAATAACGATGAGGATTTTGTTTAAAATGACGCGCTAAATCCAAAACGAGTGCGGCACCAGAAGCGTTGTCGTGTGCGCCAGGAAAATAGTAATCACCTAACGCACCTAAGTGATCGTAGTGCGCCGTAAAGACTAAAAAGCTATCGGGTACTGCAATTCCACGCACTATACCGCAAACATTTTGCGTTTCGTGTTTGCGAACTTGATTGGGCAAATTTACCTCTATTGAACTACTTTTTCTATCTAAAATATTGGATTTAACATAAAGTAATGCAAAATTGGGTTTGCCCATATAAGTTACACCAAAAGTTGGCAGATTTTCTACCCCAACAATTATTCCTCTAAAAGCATAGCGATTTTTTTCTTGCCATTGTAAAGCATTGATATTCGCTTGGATCCGTTTCTGTTTTTTTGTATCCATTTTAGATAATTGACTCATATCGAGCCAAATATAAGCTTCTGAGAGTTGCTTGCTATATTTTTTACAAAATTTCTTCCAACGTTTCTCCTGACAATGGTAGTCATCTTTGTCATAATCAAAAAGTTCTAAATCGCCTTTGATGATAGGAAATTTTCCGTTTGTATTTTGAACGGAGAATGGAAAGTTGTAATCTTCGTACAATTTTAACTCTTTGCCATCAATTTTTGCCATTGGATTTTGCTCCATTGCGTAGCCGATGGTTTCAAAACGCTGATAGTAATCGGTGCCAATAGGAAGGATTCCGTTATTAATAAACTCTTGGCGGATAAAATGGGCTGCTACACTGTCTCCGTTATAAGCAATCCAACGACCATACATTTCTGGAGCAGAAAGTTTTTGAATTATTTGACGCACATAGGTTGTATCTTGAGCGTGCAAAAGTGGCAAAACGACAAATGTGAGCAAAAATAGTAAAGACCGTAGCAAATATTTCATTATGCAAAAATAGATTTAATGGTCAAAAATATTATTTTAAAATATTGGCACAGAGAGGGATTCTGAATAAATTTCATATTCAACTTAATCTTTTCAGGCATAATTTCATTGATGTAAGTTTGCTCTTTATCATCAGCTTTTTCCAATATTTCATTTTCATTAATATATGCAATAGAGGCGTAATCGGTCAATCCTGGGCGTACGGAAAGTACTTTTTTTTGTTCATCGTTATACAAGTCAACATATTTTCGCACTTCAGGACGAGGCCCTACAAAACTCATATCCCCCACTAAGATATTCAGCAGTTGTGGAAGTTCATCAATTTTATACTTACGCAAATAATAACCTACTCGGGTGATACGTGAATCACGCGCACCTACGGTTAGCAAGCCCAATCGGTCGGCATCCGTACGCATGGTCCGGAATTTATAGAGCGTAAAATCACGATTATAACGCCCTACCCTACTTTGACGATAGAAAACGCCACCGCGCGAGTCACACGCAATAAACAACGCAATAACGAGACCGAAAGGAAATAAAAGAATCAGCATAAAAGCCGAAGCGAAAATATCGATAACTCTCTTCATGACAATTATTTAAGATATTTCCAATCCTCTTTCGTATGATTTCCCCAATAATCTTCGCTTTCATTTACATCAAAGTTGTAAATAGGGGTAGTTTTTCGCAAAGTTAGCTTAGATTGCCAAGCACTATCATGATATTCTCCAAACTTGTCGGAGTGAAGTAGTTCGTAGTCGTTAGAAACTAAATCGGTATTGTAGAAGATAAATTTTACGTTAGATTGATCTTCCAAATAGTAGTAATGCCAAATTTCGTATGGATATGAGTGTGAATCGTATGGAGATTCGTAAATTGTATTGGGCGCACCATAGCGTAAGTAAACACGACCTCTATCGGTTAGATATCCGCGAATTACTTTGTTTCCGTAAGTTTTATTCACTAATTTTACCTTTTCATTATACTCATTCCAAGCTTTCTCAGGATTTTCAGGCGCTCTCGATACCCAGAAATAGTAGAAGAATCGTTGTAGTTGATCAAAAGGTACATTTTTCATTCTCTTAGAAAGAAATTCTTGTTCCATCATTGAAGATATTGGAAATAAACTACTTACATAATCTATCAGCTGAGCTGTATCCTTAATATTTTCTACAAAAGTACTTTCAACTTCCATTCGGGTATAATCGGCAAGTGCAAGTTCAAGCCCTGGGTTGCTGCGTTGGAAGAATGTTTTCTCTTGGGCATAAATGGTTTCCCCTTTGAAAACTTCTGCCACCATAAAATAGTTGCCCGATGGAAGATTGTAGATAGCAAATTGATTCATTAATACGGAAACTGGTGCCGTTTTGAAAGTTTTTTCTTGCAACAATCCCGGAAGTGTAACCACCTTCCCATCAAGACCTTGAATATATGTGCGCAATCCTAACTCTTCGTTTGCCCCTACTACTTTATCAGTATTATAAATCTCTAAAATATAGGACATTGCATAAATTGATTCGGGAACGTAATCATGAAAAATTGGAGTAAGTGCATAATTATATTTTACGTAAAAATCGTTAGGTTGAGCATACTTTATATCGCTTAAAAGTGAGATTTGCGACATACTAACAGCATCTTCCGGAAAGTTTACAACTACGTTATCAATATAACGCAATGTATCTCCATTTCCATGTAAATCAGTCATATAGAAATAGATTTCATAATTTCCATTAGGAACTTGCAGGTTGCGAATATCGCTGAAATCAGGTTTCGTTGCTTTAACAGAATCCTCAAAATTATCGCTTACTAATACATAGCGCAACGCAGCAACTACAGAGTCTTGTTTTTTTACTTCTGCACTAATCATCACCTCTGCGTTAAATTTTCCACCATCTGTAGGAACGTAGTTTACACTTTTACCCCCAACATAAAAAATAAATTCAATGTAGGGCTCAAGTTTATCTGTAGCGAAGGTCTTGAAATCAATCATCGCACGCATCCGTTGTGATTGTGCAAAAAGGTTAGTTGTCATAAAAATTGCGACGAGAATCAGCGTAATTCTTTTCATATTTCTATCTTTGTTTATTATACGAATTCATCTGCAAAGATAGTGATTTTTTGGAAACTAAAATTTCATTTTTTTACGAAAACCAACTCTAAGAATATGTATATAAAACATTAATTATCAATACAATAAGACTTATCTTTAAAACAATACTTTAACGTTGTGCAAAAATTATTGTAATATCTTTGCACAAAACGGAATGATTCATAGAAAATGGTTCCATCTATCGCCATCGGGGTGCGTATGCGCCCTCAATATGATTCAATGTAGGTGCCTTGCCATTTTGTGTAATGGCAATAATGTCAAATCGCGCCTCTAAACTGATGTTTTTGGTGCTGATATAATGATGCGCAGCGCGAATTATATTGCGTTGCTTTAATGGTGTAACAAAGTTCTCTGGAGAACCAAAGTTAGCATTTTTTCGCGTTTTTACTTCGCAAAAAATAATAAAGTCATCTTTCTGTGCCACAATGTCAATCTCCAACTGGCCAAATCTCCAATTGGTATCTAAAATATTGTAACCCTTTGAAATTAAATAATCTACAGCAAAATCTTCTCCAAATTTTCCCGTTGCTTGTTTTTCAGTCATCATAGTGCAAGAGTTTTACTCCGCACAATGGAACTACTTGGCAGAGAGTCGGATAAATGGAATTATCATCTCTTCCATCGAAATTCCACCATGCTGGAAAGTGTTTTTATAGTAATTGACGTATTGATTGTAGTTGTTGGGATAAGCAAAGAAATCAGAGTTTGAAGCAAATATGTATCGATGTGTGACTCCCTCTTTGGGTAAGAAAAATTCTTCAGGATTCTTCATCTCAAATACTTGATTAGCAGGATAATCCAAAGTTCTTCCTACTTTATATCGCAAGTTGGCATTAATATTTTTATCGCCAACTACTTTAATCGATTTTTGTATCTTTATGGTGCCGTGGTCAGTAGTAACAATGATAGGTATTTTCTTAGAAGACAGATATTTAATCATATCAAAAAAGATGGAGTTCTTAAACCAAGAAGTCGTTACACTACGGTAAGATTTTTCATCTTCTGCTAACTCACGAATCAAATCAACTTCGGTGCGTGCGTGTGAAAGCATATCCACAAAGTTAAAGACGATAACATTCAACTGATTATTCATCAATTGATGAATGTTGTCGAAAATCTTCTTCCCAAATTCCACATTTAAAATCTTGGAAAATGAGGTTTTTATATTTTTGCCATAACGTTTTAAATACTCATTTAATAACGGCTGTTCAAATTGGTTTTTACTGCCTTCATCATTTTCTCCTAACCACATTTGCGGATATTTTTTCTGAATTTCTGAAGGTAAAAGTCCAGAAAATAGCGCATTTCTGGCGTAATGTGTAGCAGTCGGAAGAATACTGTAATAGGTGTCATCACTCTCAACACGATAGTAGTCGTTAATGTAGGGCAATAGCGCACGCCATTGGTCATAACGCAAGTTATCAATTACAAATAAAAAGAGCGGATTGTTATCATTTATTAGAGGAAAGAGTCTGTTTTTCAGTACAGTATGCGAAAGTTCAGGACGATCCAAACTACTATTAGTTAGCCAATCTTTATAGTTCTTTATAACAAATTTTGAGAATGCTTTATTGGCTTCATTTTTCTGTTCACTCAAAATATCGCTAATTCCATTATCTTCAATTTCCTCTAACTTTAACTCCCAATAAACCAATTCTTTATACAAAAGTTCCCACTCGTGAGATGATAAATTATCAGAAATTCTCATCGAAATATCACGAAATGCTTGCTGATAGTCTATTGTGCTTTTTTCGGTAACAATTTTCTTGTTCTCTATATTTTTTTTCAGACAAAGCAAAATCTGATTAGGATTTACTGGCTTTATAAGATAATCTGCTATATTTGAGCCAATTGCATCCTCCATAATATGCTCCTCTTCACTCTTTGTAATCATTACGACGGGAATGTGAGAATCGATAGTTTTGATAATTTTCATCGTTTCAATCCCACTCATTCCAGGCATATTTTCGTCCAAAAAAATTATATCAACGTGCTGTTGCTGAAGTGCATCTATGGCTTCATTACCACTAACCACCGGAATAACTTCGTAACCTTTTTTCTTCAAAAAAATGATGTGAGGTTTTAATAAATCAATCTCATCATCAGCCCATAATATTTTTGTACTCATAATTTATAGTTTAACAGCAAAATTAACGACAAACAAGCTTCATTATTGTTTATTATCTCTATGCTATGAATTATTTGGGCGTGCCGGCTCATTCCTCGCCCCTATCTGCCCACTCGCCGTCGGGCTTTCCGCTCAAATTTCGCGCCTCAATCTTTCGCTTCTATCTTTCCCTAAATCCCAATTCTAAGTTGTAAGTTCTAAACTCTAAGTTCTAAATCCGGCGCTCATAACCGCTACAATCCCTCACGCACGCGTAACTCAACCTAACTACATTCCTTCTTATCGTCTCGCGAAGATAAAGTGAAAACTAGTTTCTGCAAAAAAACTTTTTTATTATACCTTTGCAATCTTCCATTAATCGAAAATAAACAAACATAAAATTATGAAAATCAGTAAGATAAAATTTTTATTTACCCTATTATTCTTCGCTTCAACAACACTTTTTGCGCAACAAACTCAAACTCCCAAAATTTACGACGAAAAAGTTGACGCAATGAAACAGATTCAGACGGCCATTGCCGAAGCACAAACAGAAGGAAAATATGTTTTTTGCCAAGTGGGCGGCAATTGGTGTCCTTGGTGTATTCGTTTTGCTTCTTTTGTGGAAAACGATACCATTATTAAACCTTTGATGGATAGTAATTTCGTGTATATTCATGTCAATTGGTCACGCGATAATAAGAATCCTGAAGCTATGAAATTTCTCGGTAACCCCGGACGATTCGGGTTCCCTGTTTTTGTCATTATTGATGAAAAAGGAAAGCCTATTCATATCCAAAATTCTGCTTATTTAGAACAAGATAAAGGATACAGTACAACAAAAGTGAAAGAGTTTTTACAAAATTGGACACCTCAAGCTGTCAATACGTTACGTTAATTCCCTATCCAATTTGTTATGGCAAAAGTAGAAATTATTAATATCGGAGACGAACTCCTTATCGGACAAGTTGTTAATACTAATGCAGCAGAGATGGCACAGATGCTCAACAGCGCAGGCTTTGATGTTACACGCGTATCTGTTATCGGCGATTCAGGTGATGAAATTCGTAAATCGGTAACCGAAGCTCTGCAAAAGGTAAACATTGTGATTGTTACGGGAGGTTTAGGTCCTACAAAAGATGATATTACCAAGAAAATTCTAGCAGAAATTTTTGATTCTCAATTGGTTTTAGACAATTCTGTTTATCAGCATATTGAAAAGATGTTTGCTCTTAAAGGTTACGAATTTACAGAAACGAATCAAGCGCAAGCATTGGTTCCCGACAAATGTCAAGTGATTCATAATCCTGTAGGCACAGCTCCCGGCATG
The DNA here is from genome assembly GCA_023413895.1 of Bacteroidota bacterium. Lineage (GTDB taxonomy): Bacteria > Bacteroidota > Bacteroidia > Bacteroidales > WCHB1-69 > JAEZOU01. Next base: position 13,036 of record JAEZOU010000091.1, read on the forward strand.
TGCTTTGAAAAAGAGGGAAAACTTCTATTTTCGATGCCAGGAGTTCCTTTTGAAATGCGCAAAATGATGCCTGAAGTTATCCAAATAATGACGCAACATTTTCAGGTTGAAGCCATTGAACATCGCACACTTCTTTACGGAGGCATTGGCGAGAGTTTTCTCTCCGATAAGTTGGAAGACTTTGAGGCGCAACTTCCCTCTTTTATCAAGTTAGCCTATTTGCCACAAGCGGGCGTTTTACGATTACGACTTACTGCCAAAGGTGCTAACAAAGAGCTTATAAACAACGAAATAGATATTCAAAAAGAGAAACTTTTACAACTAACGCAAAAGTATTTCATTGGTTTTGAAGCTAACTCTATTGCTATTACGTTAGGCGAGCAGCTAAAGAAAGTGGGAAAAACTATTGCGACAGCAGAAAGTTGTACTGGGGGTAACATTGCGCACCAAATTACTTTAATTCCTGGTAGTAGCCAATATTTTAAAGGTAGCGTGGTTTGCTATGCAAACGAAGTAAAAACCAACACATTAGGAGTTAGTTCTCAAGATATTCAACAGTATGGAGCCGTCAGCGAAACCGTGGCACGCCAAATGGCAGAAGGTGCACGTAAACAACTCAACACCGATTTTGCTATTGCAACCACTGGCGTTGCTGGTCCTGATGGCGGCAGCGACGAAAAACCTGTTGGTACCGTGTGGATTGCAGTTGCTGATGCCACGGGAACTATTGCTAAAAGATGCTTTTTCCCTTCTACTCGCGAAAACTTTATTGATCGCACCACAAATCATGCAATTTTAATGCTACTTCATCGTTTGGGTGAGTCTGGTAAAAATATGTAATCAAAAACTTTATTAACGATATTTTTTCCTTTTTTATACATCAGAGATCATGTTATATTATTATTTTTATTATTTTTGTAGTTTGATAAAAAGTATAATAGCATGATTGCCGATACTATAAAAAGGATTTTCCTTAATCGCTATATTAAAAAGAATAAAAGACAGAGATACAAAGAGTTAGTTTCACTTCAACGTGCTAAAACTGCAGCAATGATTTGTCAAATTGAAGATGAGGACTCCTACAAAAAATGTTATGCTCTGCTCTCTAAATTACACAATCGAGGACGAAAAGGTTGGTTATTAGGTTACATAAATGACAAAATTGTGCCTTATTACTGCTTAGAACAACTTTCTGCAGACTATTTTTGCAACAAGCATCTAAATTGGTTTGGAAAACCCGAGCATACTCAACTTAACGACTTCCTAAAGCAAGATTTTGATATACTTATCGACTTCACTAAGAATGAGTTATCTCCCGTTAAATATTGCTTACAAATGTGTAAGGCTAAATTTATTGTAGGAAATTCCAACTACAATAAGGAATTTTATGATTTGCTGATTGAGGGTGAGAAAATAAGTGAAGAGGAACTACTCGAAAATATTGAAAAATACACAGAACAACTTAGCGGAAATGAGAGATAGTAACAAATTTAGAGGCGTTGGTGTTGCCGTAGTAACACCTTTTAATTCTGAAGGTAAAGTTGACTACTTAGCATTAGAAAAACTTATTGATGATATTATTTGTAACCACATAGACTACTTAGTACTTTTAGGCACTACAGGCGAATCGCCTAATATTTCTCATGATGAACGACAAGAGATTGTGAGAACAGCTGTTAGGGTTAATGCGAAACGTGTTCCTATTGTAGTAGGGTTTGGAGGTCCTTCTACCCATTTAGTGGTTGAACAAATATCTAACTTTGATTTTACAGGAGTAGATGCAATTCTCTCTGTAACACCATTTTACAATCGACCCACACAACAAGGTCTGATTGAACACTTTACCACCATTGCGTACCACTCCCCTCTTCCCATAATTTTATACTCTATCAAAGGAAGAACTGGATGCAATATTGATATTGAAACGGTACTGCAATTAGCAGAAAATGAGAAATTTATTGGTATTAAGGAAGCATCTGGAAATATGAACCAAATTATGGGGCTCATTAAGAAAACTCCTGACGATTTTGTTGTTATTTCTGGTGACGATGCTATCACACTTCCGCTTTTAGCAGCTGGAGCGGATGGTGTAATCTCGGTGGTTGCCAATGCTTACCCTGCTGAAATCAGCGAAATGGTCCATTTGGCAATGGAAAACAAATTTGTTGAAGCTCGCCAATATCATTTAAGTATGTTGGATATTACTCAGGCTTGCTTCAAAGAGGGAAATCCAGCAGGAATTAAAACTTTTCTTTCTGTTCAAGGAAAAATTGATTACTATTTGCGCCTCCCGCTTACAAGAGTTTCGGAAGCACACCAAGCGTATATTAAGAGACTTGCTACAGAAATGCGCACGCAAGGAATTGAACATTTACGAAAATTACCTAAAGAACAATAATTTCTAAATTATTTTACTACAAGCATTTACAATAAATATAGATAGAATGAACGATAACTCGCAAAGAAGTGCTTCCTATGGTGAAATCCTTGAATTACAAGAGATATTTAACCAGCAAGTAAAAGAAAAAAATATTGTTTTCAAAAACGATGAATATCGAGAAGAATCTTTCTTTGACTTCCTTCAACAATATTTAGAAGGAAACGACAATCCAGAAATACATATATATATGTAATAATCCACAATAGGTTCTTTGCATTTTTATATATCTTTGCAAAATAGTTATCAACTACACATCATTATTATAAAAAACTATAATTCAAATTCTTACACAAACTATAAACCTACAATTACATCAGAATGAACGACAATTCTAAAAATTTTACAGATAAAGACCACACCCAGATAGAAAATCTAGACCAATATTTGGATTTAGACATTCGTACTGGGATATCAGCAGAAAGTAAAAAGATTTCCGAAAATATTTTCCTATCTCGGGGCATAGATAACATTCCAGATAGTGCTACATCTCATTGCGACAATTATAAATATTCTTGCTGCAAATTAGCAACTTATAATTGGGAAAATGAATTAGAAGGAGAATCCTCAAAAACATTCCCTATTGCGGAAGTGAGATTTAAAAATAGTCATAAGGATTTCTATCGTCTTCCAGATGAGGGTAACTTTTCTGTAGGAGATATTGTAGCAGTTGAATCAAATCCAGGTCATGATATAGGTGTGGTGTCGATGTTGGGATTGGCAGTGAAGAAACAACTACAAAATAGGCGTATTAAACCCGAAGACGTAGCAAAAAAACTTTATCGGCATGCTCGCGTTGCTGATATTGAAAAGTGGATCAGCACAGTAAATATGGAGCATACCACAATGCTTTCTTCACGTTATATTGCTTGGGATTTAGACCTAAAAATGAAAGTTAATGACGTTGAATATCAAGGAGATGGAACCAAAGCTATTTTCTACTACTCTGCAGAAGAACGTGTTGATTTTCGTGAGTTGATAAAAATTTTAGCTGATCAATTTAAAATTAGGATTGAGATGCGACAGATTGGTGTACGTCAAGAAGCTGCTCGTTTGGGTGGAATTGGCTCGTGTGGCCGTGAATTGTGTTGTTCCTCTTGGTTAACCAACTTCCAATCGGTTTCCACAACAACAGCGCGAACACAACAACTTTCCCTCAATCCACAGAAATTGGCGGGTATGTGCGGAAAACTAAAATGTTGCCTTAATTTTGAACAATCTACTTATATTGAAGAGATTAAACAATTCCCTAATCCTAATATCACCTTAAAAACTCAAAAGGGAAAAGGAGTTTATAACAAAATAGACATATTCAAAAAGATTGTTTGGTATTCATACGCTAATGATACCTCTACTATTTTTGCAATTCCATTGGAAAAAGTAAATAAAATTATCAAGATGAACAATGACGGCAAAACGCCCGAAACCCTTGAGGAATTTGCTGTTGTTAATACTAAAAAAGTTGACGAAGGCGCAAATTATAGTCTTGATGAACTTAAAAATATTGAGGATAAATAAAATCCTAACAGTTTAATTATGAATGGATTTAGATCAACATTTTCTCTTTTAATATGTAGCATTATATTACTTTTCACCTCTTGTAATAATAATGTTTTTTATGAAAAATCGGACCCTATTGAAAAGGGAATTTGGGATAAAAATCATATTTTACACTACCAATTTGAAGTAAAAGATTCGATGGAGTATTACGATATATATGTAGATGTTCGTAATACAATTGATTACAAATATCAGAACTTATACATCTTTCTCACTACAGAATATCCTGGTGGTTCACGATTTACCGATACCTTAGGATGTATTTTGTGCGACAAATATGGTGAATGGTATGGCAAAGGGAAAGGAGAGTTTCGCGATAATAACTTTCTACTTATGCGACAGGTTCGCTTTCAAAGAACGGGAATCTACAACCTTTACGTAGAACAGGCTATGCGTGAAGATGAATTGCAAGGTATTTCCGATTTTGGAATAAGAATTAATCATTTTAAACCTCAAAAACAGAGAAAAGTTAACTCCTCTAATTAAGTTTTTTTAAGAAGTGAATAAACCTAAAACTTCTATTTTTGCAAAAAAAATATTATGGAATTTAAAGTCGCCCAAATTGCAGAAATGCTTTCCGCAACCGTAGAGGGAAATCCAGATACAATTATTAATACTTTCTGTAAAATCGAGGAAGGCATTGCTGGTGGACTCACCTTTTTAGCTAACCCTAAATATACTAACTATATATATGATACTGAGGCATCTGCGGTATTGGTAAATCAAGATTTTGTACCCGAAAAGCCAGTAAAAGCTACTTTAATTCGTACCCAAAATTCCTATCTTGCCGTTGCAAAACTGATGGAGTTTTACCAACAAATGCGCAGCAAAAAGAGTGGAATTTCTGAGCATGCTTATATTTCGCCAAGTGCAAAAATTGGGAAAAATGTTTATATCGCAGAATTTGTTAGTATTGGGGATAATGCCGTAATTGGTAATAATGTGCAACTATATCCGCAAGTTTGTATTGGCGACAACGCTCACGTAGGCGATGGTACAACTTTACACAGCGGCGTAAAAGTGTATTTAGATTGTAAAATTGGAAAAAATTGTGTGATTCATGCAGGTAGTGTTATTGGTGCTGATGGTTTTGGATTTGCAAAAGATGAATCAGGCGAATATATAAAAGTTCCACAAATTGGAAATGTAGTCATTGAGGACAATGTGGAAATTGGAGCAAATACCTGTATTGACCGCGCAACGATGGGTTCTACTTTTATTAGAAAAAATGTAAAATTAGACAATCTCATTCAAGTGGCGCACAATGTAGAAGTTGGAGAAGGTTCCGCTTTTGCTAGTCAGGTAGGTGTTTCTGGCTCTGCTAAAATTGGGAAACGTTGTATTTTGGCAGGACAAGTAGGTGTTGCAGGACATATCACAATTGGAGACGATGTGATTGTCGGTGCACAATCTGGGGTTACGCATAATATTGACGAGAAAAAAGTTGTTTTAGGCTCGCCAGCGATTCCCGTTATGGAAGAAAAAAAATTAATTATCTATAGAAAAAAATTACCGCAATTATTTAAACAAGTAAATGATTTAGAAAAAAACAAGTAAAGAAATATCTCTTTATCAATCACTTGTAATTAGAATTAATTTTTATGATTAAAGAAAAACAATCCACACTTGCCGGTATGGTTACACTCTCAGGTAGAGGTTTACATACCGGCCAACAATCACAAGTCACAATTAAACCCGCACCCGAAAACCACGGAATTGTATTTCAGCGAGTTGATTTGCCAGAAAAGCCATTGATTAAAGCTCACATCTCCAATCTAAATGATACATCAAGAAGCACGAATATTCGTGAAAATGATGCAGATGTTAAAACGATTGAACATTTTATGGCTGCCTGCGCTGGAATGTCGATCGACAATCTTTTGGTAGAAATTGATTGTTCTGAAATGCCTATTTTGAATGGTAGTGCCGAGCCCTATATTCAAGAATTTGAGAGAGTTGGTATTCTTCAACAAAATGCTAAGCGAGAATACTATACTGTAGAAGAAGTTCTTAAATTTGAAAAACCAGATTTGGGAATTGAATTGATGATTGTGCCCTCTAATAGCTTCAAAATTTCTGTAATGGTTGACTATGGTACAGATATTTTAGCTTCACAAAATGTTTCACTTAACAAAATGAGTGATTTTAGTAAGGAGATTGCACCATGTAGAACTTTTGTTTTTCTCCACGAACTACAATATTTAGTGAGCAATAACTTAGTAAAAGGTGGTGATATTGATAATGCCATCGTTTTTGTGGATAAAAAACCTAAAAAAGAGGAGTTAGAGCAACTTTGTCAGTTCTTTAATAGAAAAGATATTGAAGTTACTGAAAATGGAACACTTAATAACACGCAATTACATTTTCATAACGAACCAGCACGACATAAGATGTTAGACCTAATTGGTGATTTATATTTACTTGGAAAACCAATTAAAGGAACCATTGTAGCCAAAAAACCTGGCCATTTTGCTAATTCTGAGTTTACAAAATTGATTTCAGAATGTGCCATTATTGCTAAATAGTATAGATGTTAAATTTCTAAGATAGAGGCTGATATCAAAATGGAGTCAGCCTCTTTTTCTAAGAAAGAATATTTTTTTAATTTTGCAGAATTAACCATTATCACCAATCAATGAGCAGAGGATTTGTAAAAGAAGGCGACCAAGAAGATGTTCCGTTAGTAACTCCGCGTCCGCACTTGCCACCAGGGGTGGAAAATTACGTAACCTCTCAAGGTTTGCAAGCATTGAAAGAGGAACGTGAACAATTGCTGAAAGAACGCGCTCAATACTCAGGTATTGACAACAGCGATGCACGCGTAAAGAATAACTATGTCAATGCAAAATTGGCACTATTAGAGGAGAGAATTAAATCGGCTCGCGTATTAGATTTTGATGCGAACAAGCAGAAAAATATTGCTTTTGGTGCTACTATAACTTTTACGAAATCAGATTGTTCTGAGATTTTTAAGTATCAGATTGTAGGCGTTGACGAAGCCAATATCACGAAAGGTAAAATCTCTTTTTTATCACCATTATGTAAAGTTTTACTCAATAAAACTATTGGCGACAAGATTAACTTTAAAACACCTACGGGCGAACAAGTTTTAGAAATAAAAAATATAGAATAAAATAATTTTAGAGAAGTGAAAATTACACAACAAGAAAAAGAGGAGATTATTTCCATTATCAAAACGGAGGTTGTTCCAGCGATTGGCTGTACGGAACCTATTGCAGTTGCATTAGCTGTTGCTAAAGCAAAAGAAACTTTAGGAAGTTTGCCTAAACAGATTAACGTACTTCTTAGTGCCAATGTACTAAAAAATGCTATGGGAGTTGGTATTCCAGGTACGGGAATGATTGGTTTACCAATTGCAATTGCTTTAGGTGCAATTGGTGGAAAATCGGAATATCAATTGGAAGTTTTACGCGATTGTACATTTGAAACCGTAGAGCAAGGTAAGCAATTTATTGATGAGAAGAGAATTTCAATTGCTCAGAAAAAAGATACTGAACAGAAGTTGTATATAGAGATTAATTGTCATAATGGTGATGATAGCGTTAAAGTAATTATTGCTGGAGAACATACCCATTTCGCTCTCATTCAGAAAAATAATGAAGTTATTCTTGACAATCCTGTTGCAGGAAATGCGCAAGTTCAAAATCAACACAATGTAGAACTCACTTTGCGCAAAGTTTATGATTTTGCAATGGAAACGCCTATTGATGAATTAGAATTTATTTTGGAATCGGCAGAGGTAAACAAAAAAGTTGCCATAGCCTCATTACATGGTGAATATGGACACTCATTAGGTAAAACAATCTTCCATCAGCCTGTAGAACAATTTTTTGGCAACGGCATCTATTCTAAAATTTTATCCTATACCGCTGCTGCATGCGATGCTCGCATGGCAGGAGCAAAAATTCCTGTAATGTGCAATTCTGGTAGTGGAAATCAAGGAATTTCTGCTACACTTCCTGTTTTAGTATATGCTGAAGAGAGATTAAAGAGTCGTGAGCAACTTATTCGTGCATTGATACTTAGCAATCTAACCGTTATTTATATTAAACAACACTTTGGAAGGCTTTCAGCACTTTGTGGTTGTGTTGTTGCAGCTACTGGTTCAAGTTGTGGAATCACCTACCTAATGGATGGTGGCTACGAACAGATTTGCTACGCAGTACAAAATATGGTTGCCAATATTACGGGTATGATTTGCGATGGTGCTAAGCCAAGTTGCGCTCTTAAAATTGCTACAGGAGCATCAACAGCTATTCTATCATCTATGTTAGCTATTGAAAATAAAAGTGTTAGTTCGGTAGAAGGTATTATTGATCAAGATGTGGACAAAACCATTCGCAACTTGACTGCCATTGGCACTTTGGGAATGAACCAAACCGACAAATTGGTGTTGGATATTATGACACAAAAGTAGAAATATGTTTAGGGTGAGATCCCTTTTAATAAAGATTCACAATTTAAAATTGTGGAAAAAAGTAACAGCAGGCATCTTTTTATGTCTGCTGTTATGGTATATTTTCTTACTTCCGAACCCCTTATTTCAAGTAACTTACAGCACCACAATCTATGCTGAAAACAACGAACTTTTGGGAGGAAAGGTTGCTAGCGATGGTCAATGGCGTTTTCGAGCTACCGATAGTATATCTGAAAAATATTTTACAGCACTTATTCAATACGAAGACAAGCGTTTCCGATTTCATTGGGGCGTGGACCCAATAGCGATAGCAAGGGCAATAGGGCAAAATATTCGGAATAAAGAAGTTATCAGTGGAGGTAGCACCCTTACGATGCAAACCATTAGACTTGTGCGTGGCAAGCAGCGCACTTGGAGTGAGAAAATAGTGGAGATAATTTGGGCAACTCGCTTAGAATTTCGCCATTCCAAGGATGAAATTTTGAGACTTTACGCTTCTCATGCACCTTTTGGTGGCAACATCGTAGGTGTTGACGCTGCAACTTGGCGTTATTTTAACCATTCTGCGCAAGAACTCACGTGGGCGGAAGCTACTACCTTAGCTGTACTGCCCAATGCGCCCGCAATGATTCATCCTGGGAAAAATAGAGCAAAACTTCTGCAAAAAAGAGATCATTTATTAGCAAAACTTCTCCAGAATAAAAAAATTAGTGAGGAAGAGTATCAATTAGCAATTCAAGAACCACTTCCGGAAGAACCCTACCCCCTCCCCCAGCAAGCTCTTCAACTTCTTAACTACTTCTTCATCAATAATTCTGGAAGTAATATTCGTACTACTATACGTAAAAATTACCAACTTCAGGCTGAAGAGATCTTATCGCAGTGGAATGAAAAATTTTCACAACAAGGAATTCAAAATATTGCGGCTATAATTATTGATATTCAGACAAACGAAGTTGTAGCCTATTGTGGAAATCGCTCTGACGCACAGCAACAGCACGGAAACCAAGTAGATATTATTCGTGCTCCACGAAGCACTGGTAGTATTTTGAAGCCATTTCTTTACTATCACGCTCTGAAAGAGGGTGTAATTCTTCCCCATACACTTTTAGCAGATATTCCCATCAATATCAACGGATTTAGTCCGCAAAATTTTAATACCCAATATGATGGCGCTGTTCCGGCAAGTGAAGCTCTTGCGCGCTCGCTTAATGTGCCGGCTGTACTTCTGCTAAAGAAATATGGGGTGGGAAAATTTTATAACGACCTAAAAGCGATGGGAATATCTACATTGACACAAAACGCTGATTATTATGGATTGTCGTTGATTTTGGGCGGAGCAGAAGCCACATTATGGGAACTTACGGAGTGTTACAGCAACATGGGACGCGCACTACTTAATCTTCCGAATACAAATATTACGGTTGTAAAAACTGAGCAGAATTCTAATGATATAAACAAGGCGAAATATGATTATAACAAGGGAGCTGTTTGGCAAACTTTTGAGATTTTGAAGCAAGTAAATCGACCGGAAGAGATTGATTGGCAGTATATTCCATCAATTCAAAGTATTGCATGGAAAACCGGCACTAGCTTTGGCTTTCGTGATGCTTGGTCGATAGGAGTAACGCCTCGTTTTGTGGTAGGTGTATGGATTGGCAACGCATCAGGAGAAGGGAAAGCGGGCATAATTGGTGCGCAAACGGCGGCACCTGTAATGTTTGACCTATTCAATATGCTACCGAAATCACATTGGTTTTCAGCACCAGAAAACCAATATATTGAAGCGGAAATTTGCCACCAATCGGGACATTTACGAGGGAGGTTTTGCGATAAAATAGACACACTACTAATTCTTCCTTCAGGAGAAAAAAGTGCGGTTTGTCCTTATCACAATCACTATTTCGACAATGTAACTGGAGAAACGCACACCATTTTTACATTGCCACCAGCTTGGGAAAGATATTACAAACAAGGAGGAGCTAAATTAGATATTTATAAAGATTTCAAGAACTTACAATCTCCTATGCAATTTATTTATCCTACAGAAAAGATCTCACACATTACACTTCCTAAGCAATTAGATGGCAGAAAAGGTGAAATCACTTTAGAATTAGCTCACCTCCAGCCCCAAACCACAGTGTTTTGGCATATTGATAACGATTTTTTCACTCAAACTAAAGATTTACACAAAATTACAACTCATCTTGCGGTTGGGAAACACAATATAACGGTAGTAGATCAGCAAGGAAATAGTGAGTCTATTATAATCTATATTGACAGATAGATTTTTTACCATTTCTTTTTATTTTTTTATCAAAGTTAGCTCATAGTTGTTGCAATAAGAAATATGTGCGGTTAGAGGTTGGGTTGAGAAAAGAGGCTTGCATTAGGGATTGCAGCGGTTATGAGCCGCGATTAGAGAATAAAGAATCAATTATTATATTGTTATAGATTGAGGATAAAAAAATAATTATAGCGAGAGATGGAGCGGCGAAATTTGAGCGGAAAGCCCGACGGCGAGTGCGGAGAATTAGTGCGGAGAAAAGAGCCGGAATGCCCAAATAAAAAAGGTACCTATAACAGGTACCTAATCAACAAAATAGAATAACTCTTAAAGTTTAAAATTTAGACCAAAAAAGTAAGTTCTCGGTAAATTTGGGCCATAAATATACCCCGCATCGCGGTCAATACCTTGGTCTATATCTTTTTGGAATGAATTGAAAAGATTCTTCACACCTGCGTTTATCTCAAGTGTATAAAGTTTATACAATGGAATTTCGTAAGAGATTTTAAATCCCATATCGAAGAAAGTTTGTGATAGAACCTCCTCATCTTCAGCTACATAACCTGCATAATGTTGAATTAGCATCGGGCCGGTGAGTTTTCCATTCAGATTGATGCAGAAATGTTCAAACGGATCGATATCGAACATAAAGTAGCCATAATGGTCTGGGGTTCTGAACATTCGGCGTTGTGGTAAAATATTAACATTTTCGCTCCAACTTACAGGTTCCACATATCGACTTTGCTGATACGTATATCCCAATTGAAAAGAGAACAAGGAATTGAAGGCGAATTTCGCTTCAAAATTAACACCAGCCACGCGCGCGCCCTTCGCATTAGTGCGGAGCAGCAGAAGATTTCCCATCTCATCATGACCATTTTCCACGAGATTAAAAACATCGTTCAACTGCGTAAAAAAGCCCTCAAGAGTAAGATTCACCTCCCATGTACCGAGGCGTTTTGCCCAATCTCCAGAAAGGCTAACGGAGTGAGATTTTTCGGGTCGGAGATTTGGATCGAGCTGAATCAGAGAAACTTCGCCACCTACTGCACCCACGTGCAAATCTTCGTCATAGGTTTGCGGAGCACGATAGCCGCTAGCGTATGAGGCTCGGAGAACAATCTCATCGATTGGCGTGTAGCGCACGTTGGCGCGTGGTGAGAAAATAGGATTTTTCAGCATAGAATGTTTCTCTGCGCGCACGCCAACAAGGAAAGAGATTTGCTTATTTTTCCACTCATTTTGCACATAACCACCATAAATATGCACATTTTGCAGCAAATCTCGACCATAACCCATAATCTGATCACGGAGTCGGTTATAACTATATTCAATACCTGCGGAAAGGTCGGCAGGCATAAAAAGGCACTTCTTCATTCGTAAACGGTACTGGCCACCAGCTACCGCAGTGATATCGTTACTAGCTCCGTAAGCGTTCGGGTCTTGGCCCGTTCCGAAATAGGAACTTCTACCGATATGCTGCAAGGAGGAATAGGCGGTTACAAAATGACTTCCATTCTTGGAAATATAGTCCCAACGGATATTTCCAGCATCGATATTGTGTTTCAAACTTTCTGCAATATCGGCCTCATGTTCTGGACGTGACAATAGATTTCCACCACGACGATCTTCCTTAACGTGGTGATACTCAAATGTCAACTTAGAGAGATTAGAGATTTTAAAATAGGAACGGAATCCTAAAGTTGCGCTATTCAGACGAGGAATTTCGGAGAAGCCATCGTCATCGTGATCATAAGCCTGACGTTGACGGAGTACACCGAAGAGGAACACACCGATTTTGGAATCGGAAGAGACAAACGAGCCATTCAGATTTGTGTTATTATCCCACGCTTTTCCACCAATAACTTGCGTATTATTAGAGATATTCAGGGAGTTACGCACAGGTTCTTTGGTAATAATATTTACAACGCCGCCAATTGCGTTAGAGCCGTAGAGTGCGGAACCGCCACCACGCACCACCTCCACGCGATCTACCATTCCTGCAGGAATCTGTTCCAAACCATAAACAGATGCCAAGGAAGAGAATATCGGACGGCTATCCATCAGCAACTGAGTATATTGACCTTCCAGACCATTAATACGCAATTGCGGAACACCGCAGTTAGAACACGACATCTCCACACGAACTCCTGTTTGGTAATCCAACACATCAGACACTGTATTTGAAGCTGTTGACTCGAAAATCTTTGGCGAAATTACATTCACAATATTAGTTGCCTCACGCTTTTTCGTTTCATATTTGTTGGCAGAAACAACCACCTGATCCATTAAAATCGACTCTTTATTCAACACCACATTCGCCTCTTTTGTCTCACCAGTTTTCAGTGTAAAAATCTGCTCTTTCGTCTCATAACCTACACGTGAAAAAACCACAGTCTGCTCTCCTACTGGTAAATTGGTAATAAAATAATGTCCAGATGCATCAGAAACAGCCCCCAAGGTGGTCCCTTTTACATGAATCGTCACAAAAGGCAAATGGTTACCTGTAGTACCATCAATAACGTGTCCCATTAGATGTGCATCTGTTTGATTATTATTGTTTTGTGCAAAAATAGGACACGATAACAAAAATAAGATTAAAGGAAATATTACTCTTTTCATTGCTAATTTTTATTTGAATTTTCAATATTAACTCATGACTTTGCCACAAAATTTCTTAAAGCAAAAGTGGACATAAAAGTCAAAGTAAAATATCACTAATTGTTAGTAAAAGTAGAAAATTCTTAATCAGATTTAGGTAACTATTACTAACGAATTAGCATATAAAATCAAAATGATTTTAATTAAAATTGGCGAGCATTCCGCATAACAAAGTTTATCTATGAAAAGACTCAGACAGCGGAATTATCTACGAAAGTGCAGGAGGCGCACGCAAAGAGTAATAACGTGTGAAAAATTGTTCACAAAAGAGAACCTGTAAAGGTATAATTTCGGAATTTTTTCCGAAATTTGGCGCAAACTCAATAGCCCCAAACACTACTTCCGTCTCTACATTTGATAGCGACTGATAAAGTGAAAACTCAGCAGAAGTGTGTTTGTGTGAATCATTCTGGAACGGGTGCGAGTGAGCAACCATCTCAGAATCAATAATATGCACATGCTTATTACAAGAAACAAGCGACACATACGCCACCATTAGCAGCGCGAGAGCAATACCTGAAAAACTTAAACGTCTTGTCATTGTGCCCGTTTCAAAATTCGGGTGCAAAAGTACACATTTTCTTTTATCTTTTTAAGTGCTTTTTAAAGCATAAGAGAGAGACTCGATTTTCATTCAATTAGGGAAAAAATATCTATTTTTGCAAGTTAAAACCTACATATAATTCCGGAGAATTTTAAGGAAAATGAATCTGTTGATTATAGTGAGGTAAGAGAAACTTCTACTCAAATAAGATCTATGTACGCTCCAATGGAAGAAGAGACTGGATTGATGATTGCTGCGGAAGATCTGCAGCAACCCTATTAATACGTCAATACAAGCACATTGAACTTATAAATAAACTGAATCATATTCTAATTATAGGTAATAAAATTCGACAGATTGGTGAATAAATATAAGACCAATTAATACTTCAATTGTATCAATTGTACCCCTAAATATACACTGATTTAATTCCGCTAATGGGTTGGATTAGTAAAATTGTTAGACGTCCCATTAATTCTGATACACTTCAAAAGTGCCATCAGAGAAAAAAAGAATCACTTTTTCCAACTTTTTATCGCTCTGAGAATGCGAAATTCGGGGAGAATATTCACGACGCGTGCGAATATTGGATTCTCCGCCATTATCCCCACTCCGTTTTGCACCATTTTTACGAGTTGTAACCGAGGATATATGCTCCGTAATCTCAGGTTGCTGCTCCACAACCTGTATTTCTGATGCGGAATTTTCAGGTTCTGAAAATGATTCTGGCGTTTGTGAAAACTCAGACACAGGAACTGAAGATTCCTCTTGTGTTGCAAAAAGATCTAACGTTATAGGCTCGCGGGGCGTTGGGGATTTCACGACAGAAGAAGCCACCGTTTGCGTAGTCTCAGATATAGAACCACGACTATCTTGCGTAAACATTTCACCCACTCCCATAATCAACCATTCTGTTTTTACTTGCGGATATGCCACCAAAATCTTTTTCATCAAATCCAAACTCGGCTGATTTCTACCAGAAAAAAGATGTGTCAAATTTGAACGATTGATGCCAATTGTTTCTGCAAATTGCGTGTGTGAAACTTGTAAAGTGTCGATTAATTGCTTTATCCTTTCTACCATATTACAAACGTAAAAATTAATTTTGTTTACAAATATAACCTATACTAAAACAACATTTGTTTGTTTTACAATCAGAAATGCAAAAATAACAATATTAAACAAACTGAGAACACAAAATATATATTTTGTTGAAAAATAAACAACTATAACTTTAAATAATAATCTATAATAGATTGATACAATTAACATTACTAATATTAATATTTAAAAATTATTCTCGTTAATAAGAATAGAGTATTTTTATAATTCAACACTTTAATAAAACTCTATATTTATATTGAAAATCAACTTATTATAGATTTTATGATTATAAATTGAATAATAGTAATAATTAATGGTAAATTTTAGCCAAATACCTGAGAAATTACATACTCATAGATGAATTATGATTACATTTATACACAACAAATTTAACAACAATAATTAATTGAGTTACAATTGTAACATAATACATTTTACAATTATTTACAATGACAAAAATCTTACAAATGTAAACACTACTACTATTTTACTTTTGTAATTTCAAAAAAAACAATTCGATTAATCTATTTTCTTTCGGAAAAATGCGAGATTTTTTTTATGTGACAGAAATAACTTCTTTACCACCTCCCTACCCTAGCGGGAGGCAAGATAAATATGATAGAAAGATTAGGTTCGGGAAGTTGCGTTAAGGATTGAAGCGGTTATGAGCGCCGATTTGAGAACTTAGAAATTAGAGTTTGGGGTTAGAAATTGGATTTTAGATAGAATTTAACGCGAGAGAAAAGAGGCGCGAAATTTGAGCGGAAAGCCTGACGGCGAGCGCGCGGCTTTGTGTGATAGAAAAGAGCCGGAACGCCCAAATAAAAAAAGAAAAAAAATAGTCTCTAAAGCCTACACATCTTTAAAGATTTTTTACTATATTTGCAGAATATTATCTGAAAATTTATATTGCTGATTATGAATGAAATAGAAAACAATCTAACTACACAAAATGCACATGAAGAATACACAGCCGACAACATTCAGGTATTAGAAGGTTTGGAAGCTGTTCGCAAACGTCCTGCAATGTACATTGGTGACATTAGCGAGCGCGGTTTGCACCACTTGGTTTATGAAGTTGTTGATAACTCGATAGATGAAGCTTTGGCAGGGCATTGTAACCACATCGTAGTAACCATTCACGAGGGAAATTCGATTTCTGTATTGGACAATGGTCGTGGTATTCCTACCGATTTTCACGAAAAGGAGAAACGTTCCGCTTTGGAAGTTGTTTTGACAGTTCTTCACGCTGGCGGTAAATTTAACAAAGACTCATACAAAGTTTCTGGAGGTTTACATGGTGTAGGTGTATCGTGTGTGAATGCATTATCAAAATATCTAAAAGCTGAAGTTTTTAGAAATGGTATTCATTATATGCAGGAATATAAATATGGAAAGCCACTCTATCCCGTAAAAGAGGTTGGCAATACCGATCAACGAGGAACCAAAATCACCTTTACACCAGACGATGATATTTTCACAGTTTCAGAATATAAATTTGAAACGTTAGCCACTCGTTTGAAAGAGTTAGCGTATTTGAATAAACGCATCAAGTTAGAGATTATTGATGAGCGCGTAACTGAAGAGAATGGAGAATACAAACATAACGTTTACTATTCTGAAAATGGTTTGAAAGATTTTATCAACTACTTGGATGGTACTCGTGAAAAGATTATGGAAAATTGCATCTATATGGAGGGAGAAAAACAAAATGTACCTGTAGAAGTGGTGATGCAATACAACAACTCATACACCGAAAACATTCACTCATACGTTAACAACATCAACACCATTGAAGGAGGTACGCACTTAACTGGTTTTAGACGTGCATTGACTCGTACCTTAAAGAAATATGCTGATGATAACAAGATGTTGGAAAAATTAGAGAAACAGAAAATCGACATCTCAGGTGATGACTTCCGCGAAGGTCTAACCGCAATTATTTCAGTAAAAGTTGCAGAACCTCAATTTGAGGGACAAACCAAGACCAAATTGGGAAATAGTGATGTTTCTGGTATTGTTGACCAGATGGTGGGAGAAATGTTGACCAACTATTTGGAAGAGAATCCTCGCGATGCCAAAGAGATTGTCAACAAGGTTATCTTGGCGGCAACAGCGCGTCATGCCTCTCGCAAAGCTCGCGAATTGGTACAACGTAAAAATGTTTTCGGAGGATCAGGGCTTCCCGACAAACTTTGGGATTGCTCATCTAAGAATGCTGCCGAATGCGAACTATTCCTCGTCGAAGGAGACTCCGCAGGTGGAACTGCCAAACAGGGCCGTGATAGCCGTTTTCAAGCGATTATGCCTTTGAGAGGTAAAATCTTGAACGTTGAGAAAGCAATGCAACATAAAGCATTTGAAAGCGAAGAGATTAAAAACATCTATACCGCATTAGGTGTTACTATCGGTACCGCTGAAGATAGCAAAGCATTGAATACGGAAAAAATACGTTATCATAAAGTGATTATCATGACCGATGCCGATGTGGACGGAAGCCACATTGCAACATTAATTCTAACCTTCTTCTTCCGCTACATGAAAGAGTTGATAGAGTTGGGGTATGTTTATATCGCTACTCCCCCACTCTACTTGGTTAAAAAAGGTAAAACAGGACAATACGCTTGGGACGAAGAACAACGCAAACAGATTATTGATGAACTAACCAAGAACAGCGGAAGCGAAGCCGGTATTCACGTACAACGCTACAAAGGTTTGGGAGAAATGGGTGAAGATCAGTTATGGGAAACCACAATGGACCCAACTCGTCGTACATTGCGCCAAGTAACCATTGAAAATGCTTCCGAAGCTGACAGAGTATTCTCAATGTTGATGGGTGATGACGTGCCTCCACGCCGCGAATTTATTGAACAAAACGCGCATTACGCTAATATTGATATTTAATCTTAACTTTTATGGAAAAGGAAATCAACCCAACTGCAGAATCTCTCCCTGAAGAGAGTGCAATAGTAGAGAATATTAGTGATGAGATTTCTGCACCCCATGAGGAGGAGGTAAAACCTAAGAAAGTGCGCGGAAGAAAAGCTCGCAAAGCTTTAGAAGCCGAGATTGCTGCAAGTAAACCTACTATTTATATAAACAATGTAGATATTTTCCAACGCAATCTGCTTGTTCTTCCTCACGTAAATATTACCATTCAACAAGGAGAATTTGTTTACCTAATTGGAAAAACAGGGTCTGGTAAATCTTCTATCTTGAAATTGCTAATTGCTGACGAAAAGGTTCATAATGGCGAAGCTTGGATTGCGGGTTATAACTTAGCAACTATCAAAAAGCGTCATGTCCCCTATTTGCGTCGCAAGATGGGAATTGTATTCCAGGATTATCAACTTCTTCAGGATAAAACGGTTGAAGAAAACCTTTTCTTTATGTTGCGCGCAATAGGCTGGAAAAATCGAACAGAAATGGAGAAACGGGTTACGCAAGTGCTGACAATGGTTGACTTACACACCAAAGGACATAAATATCCACACCAATTGTCGGGCGGAGAACAACAGCGCGTTTGCATTGCTCGTGCACTACTTAACGACCCTGCGGTTCTGTTAGCTGATGAACCTACAGGCAACTTGGATCCCATCACCTCGGAAGAGATTTTCCAAGTTTTTCACGAAATCAACAAGCGTGGAACAACCGTATTGATTGCAACACACGACTTCCTGATGATTGACAAATTCCCATCTCGCACAATATGCATCGAGAACGGCGAGATTATTGATTCTGGTTTATAGATGATTTCTGTTCTCATACCGATTTATAATCAATCAGTTACGAAACTCGTAATGGATTTGCACACCCAATTGGAGATGTGCAATCTTCCTTTTGAGATTTTGCTGCGTGATGACACTTCGGAAGAAAAATTTCACCTGGAAAACATATCGCTATCACGCTTGCGCAACGTTACTTATGAACGAAATGTAAGCAATGCAGGACGGTCGCACACTCGCAATCTTTTGGCAAAACAAGCGCAATATCGCTACCTACTTTTCATCGATTGCGATGCAAATATGATTCGGCAAGATTATATCCAGCGATATATTGATGAAATTACAAGGCACGAAGAGGAAGAACGTTTTGTTATTAATGGCGGCATTGGCTATCGAGATGAAACGCCTGCTCCCGAAAAATGTCTGCGCTGGATTTATGGTTGCAAACGAGAGCAACTTCCTGCGGAAACCCGAAACAAAAATCCTTACCGAATCTTCACTCCGTTCAATCTACTGCTAACACGTACTATATTTAATTATATACAATTTGATGAATCGGTAAAAAGCTATGGAAATGAGGACACCATTTTGGGTACTGAACTCAAAAAACAAAATATACCGATTTACCATATCGACAATACGCTCTACCACGATGGACTTGACACCAACGAGATTTTTTTGCAAAAAACAGAAACAGCGGTAGAAAACCTTTGGAAACTTTGGACTACAACATCTGACGTAAACAATTTGGTTGAAGAGAGCAAACTACTAACCACCTATACCATGCTTAAAAACAACAATAATCCAATTCTACATCTCCTCCACCCTATTCAGAAATTTATGAAGAGGAAAATTTTGCAAAAACACTCCCTCTTTTGGCTTGACACATACAAACTCTATTACTTACACAAAATTGATACGACAACAGCGAAAAAATAATGAAAGAAAAGATAAAAGAAATACTTCGAAAGATCTTGGTTGCTTGTAAGATTGACCTGACAAAAAACCTCAAATATGACCGGTTAACAGGAGAGATTATGCGCAGAGTGATTACTAAAGACTCTAATTGTATTGACATTGGCGCACACAAGGGCGAGATTTTGGAAGAGATTCTAAGATTGGCGCCTCAGGGCAAACACTTTGCTTTTGAGCCAATTCCACATTTAGTGCAACAATTACGTAATAAATTTAACAAAAACGTTTGCGTATATGACTGCGCTTTGGCGGATTATGAAGGCAATACCACTTTCAATTTTGTTAAGAATGCGCCTGCGTACAGCGGTCTGCGCCAACGAAAATATGCCGTTGAAGTACCCGAAATTGAAGAGATCCAGGTTACCGTAAATACACTCGACAGCATAATTTCTTCCAAAACTCCTATCCATTTCATCAAAATTGACGTTGAAGGTGGTGAATTTGGCGTATTAAAAGGTGCCAAAGAGGTGCTAAAGCGCGACAAACCTTACGTAGTTTTTGAATGCGGATTAGGAGCAAGCGATTTTTATGGAACCTCTCCAAAAGAACTTTACAAATTCATACAAGATGTTGGTTTACAGCTATCTACATTAGATGATTTTATCAAAAATCGTCCTGCAATGGAATTGGAAAGATTCTTAAATTACTACAATAGCAACAGCGAATACTATTTTATCATACATCCTGAAATAAAAAAATAGTTTTTTTTATTTTTTCTGCTGACTGCATTAAAAAAAATTATATTTTTGCACACGCATTTAGCAACGGAGAGATGGGTGAGTGGCTGAAACCAACAGTTTGCTAAACTGTCGTAGGGGTAACCCTACCGCGAGTTCGAATCTCGCTCTCTCCGCAGAAGCAACCCCAACAGGTTGCTTTTTTTATTACGGGGGGATTTTAATTTATAAATTTACTATTTTTGCATCTTGATGCAACCAAAACTTATTGTATGAAAATCTTCCTTATCATTTTAGGTTCCTACATTCTTCTCAAACTTATTATGCTTATCTTCCCTTGGGGGCGATGGTTAGCACGCAAATATAATGACATTTACAATCTCTATAGGACCTATTTTTATAGCGGAAGGGAGTTTTTAGATTCCATAAAACTTTTTTCTAAGCAATTAAAACGGAAAAAAGAGAAACGCAAAAAAAAACTATCATCTATCCTAAAAACTATAGTTCTTAATCTCATTAGCTTAATTTTTTCTCCATTAATATTAATTGGTGAGGTCTTAGGATATATATGCGAGATTATCTTTTGCATCATTTCTAAGAAAGAGCGCGATAGTTATTCTGCACAAGAAAGAGAAAGAAATTCAAATCGTAAAGGTTATAAAAAATACGAATTGATTAAGAAAGAGCAAGAAGAACGATTAGAAGATTGGTTAGATAAGAGTTTTGATAAAAATATTACTCCTTATGAATTGCAACTTCCGTATGTTATTTTATCCAAAGATTTGCCTTTTAGACCCTATTATGATGAAGTAATATATATTGACAACACCCACTATTATCCTAGCATCTATAAATTTATTGAAGAAAATTTCGATGAAACAAATCAGATTTTTGAGGATAATGATTTTAGATTCATTTTTCCACCGCTAAACAAACCTCTTTCTAACGAATTTATTCAGTACAACTTTCCTTTTTACAATCCTGAGAAATCCCCTATTAAACAGAATATTATATCTTGTCAGGAGATAAATCAATACGTTGTAGGAGGAAATATTACGAAACCTGGTTTTCTTCATTTTGTACCTATTAAACCTGATAAAGATTACTATTACAATAATAAAAATGAGATTCCTCAACCTGCAGGTCAGAACTATTATTTTAGTTTTTATCCGCTTTACGAGCCAAGAGATTTTTGCGGAGAGGTACACATGTATCTGAATATTATCAATAAGCGGCGCTATAATTACAATCCTAAACCTAAATATTGTAAAATAGTATTTCCGACATACGATACAGAGAGAGAATTTGACGAGGATGCTAAAAAACTAGCAGTAGAAATTTTAGAACGGGTTAAAAAGCTAAAATTAAAAGGCATTACAGAGACGCAATTGATGGAATTGTTTGAGCAAAATATTACGCTGAGCCACCTACACATCACCAGTGATTTTAAGATTTTCCTACCCGACTATAACAATATAGAAATCAAGTTAACGCCGTTGCAGAAGAGTGTATTCTTCCTATTTCTAAATCACCCAGAGGGAATCGTTTTCAAGGAGTTAGGCAACTATCGGGAAGAACTTCTCAATATTTACAAGCGACTTACTTCCAGAGTGATCGACGAGAAAACCCAAGAAAGCATCGATGCGTTAGTTGATCCGAGCAACAACTCCATAAACGAGAAATGCGCACGCATTCGGGAGGCGTTTGTCAAAGAGTTTAACTTGCGCTATGCGAAACATTACGTGATAGATGGTAAACGTGGTAAGCCGAAAAAGATTTCTCTGTCGCGAGAGTTAGTGGTGTGGGATTCTCCGTTGAAACTTTAACTCTTTGCAGACGTAGAAAAGTATTTCAACGCTAACATTATCGTAGTGCGTTGCGTTAGGGATTGAAGCGGTTATGAGCGCCGATTTGAGAATTTAGAAGTTAGAGCTTGGAAGTTAGAAAGTAGACTTTAGATGAAATTTAAGCACAAGATTGAGGCGCGAAATTTGAGCGGAAAGCCCGACGGCGAGTGCGGTGGACTTGTGCGCAGAAAAAGCCGGAACGCCCAAATAAAAATCCTAAAATTAAAATAAAAAAACGCTATCTCTTCACTCAGAAATAGCGTAAAAGTAATCTATATAAAAAATCTATTTATTTTAGAAATAGAACTTTACACCTAACATCGAGCCGGTATTGATGCCGAAACCAAAAATATGATTCCCGTAGTAAGCATCTGGAATTGCTACATACGAAAAGTTACACGCATTGAAGGTAAATCCCAATTTCTGAGTAGGTCTGAACTCCAACCTAAAGAGGTCTAATTGCACACCAAAAGCCCCTGCAACTACATTATAATCAGTTAAAAAACCGCCACCTAAAGCAACACCTGGAGTATAGTAAAGTCCATCTGTCAACTTTACAAAATAGTGAAAACTAGGCATCACCATAAAAGTCGTAATTGCATAATTAACACTTACGCCTAACTCGCAGCGGTCAGCCACAAAATAGTTGAACTCAGGAGCAATTTGAAACGAAAAAGAGAACAATTGATCAGCGGCAGAAAAGCCTATACCTACCTGACCACCAGCAGACATATCCCCTTTAACTTGTGCAAAGGTTGTAAAATAAGTGCAGAAGCACAAAACTAATAGAAATAATAACTTTCTTTTCATAATTGGAAGAGGAGTTCTTATTACTAATACTAATTTAACACCATTTATTCAAATTTTGCCGAACTCCATTACACAAAATCTCAAAAAATGATTTTGCAAAATTACAAATTATTTTGCTAGGATTAATGTCCAAAAAAAATTGGACATTTTTTTGAATTTCAGAGTAA
>JAEZOU010000045.1 GCA_023413895.1 Bacteroidota bacterium
TCAGTCTATATTTTTCAAAGGAGGTGTTCCCTAAAGTTAGAGAGTTTAATATCTGCAAGTCTCCTTCTGAAAGTTTGTAGCCAAATGGGATATTCACATCAATTTTTAATCTCTCTGAAAGATTTAAGATGCGGTAATTGTCACGACGAACTTCCAAAACTAGAGTTTGTGTCAATTTTATTACTCCCATAAGATTCCGCGTATTATTGTAGGTAAGAAGATAGCAATTTTTATTTTTTTGTGTTATTTTCCAATGTTTTACATCTTCATAATATCGGAAAATAAGTTGTTCTAAGTCTAAAGTCCACATCTCTTTATGTAGGTTTGTTTCTTCGTTCCCGAATGTGGCAAAACCTTTCTGTTCTTTTTTTGAAAATGAGGAGAGTTCTACCTGTTTCAGCGATTCTTTCAATGTAGGTTCAACGTAACGTTTAAATTTTTCCACCTTCATATATACCGAATCACGACCTCTACCCAATCGGTTGGGATATTCTGTAATGGTACCAATGGCTTCCTCCATTAGTAGTACCTCTTTTCCCGTTCCTGTGGTCATATCAGAAACTACATTGTATGTAATAGGTTTGTTTGGAAAATCAACTTTCAATTGGGCATATACTTTCTCAAGAATTGTTCGTTTCTCTTTTTTACTGAACTTTTTCTGGTTTTGTGTTG
This sequence comes from Bacteroidota bacterium, assembly GCA_023413895.1. GTDB lineage: Bacteria > Bacteroidota > Bacteroidia > Bacteroidales > WCHB1-69 > JAEZOU01. The sequence goes on from JAEZOU010000045.1 coordinate 673, forward strand.
GAGGTTCTACAGCGATAGTGTGCAGCATTACGGGCTGTGGTGTCATCTTAACATCAATTTGCCGATTCTTCGCAAATGAGTTTATCTCAATCTGTTTTTGTTCATAACCTACTAATGAAAAAAGAAGAATGTCACGGTTTGAAATCTCTACTTCTAAACTATAATTTCCTGATACATCAGTAATTGTACCATACGTCGGCTGATTTTTCAAATAGACAGATACATGTTGCAAAGGCTGTCCCTTTTCGTTGGTTACTTTTCCTGAAAGGGTAATTCCATAGGAAGATAGTAACGCTAAAACACAAAATAGTGTAAATAGAAAAAACTTTTTCATACGTGCTTTTTATTAATATCGTAAAAAACAGAATATTATTATAACACGTAACTATAAAGATGTTTTGTAAAGGTAGAATTTAATTTAAAATCCTACTTTCGGAATTTTTCCATCCAGCTGATAATCTTGTAGGTTAGCACTGCCGCTAATGCATCAGAAGCTTTGCTATCAGGTAACGGGCAGAGTTCGACAACGTCAAAAGCTACAACTTTTTTGGTTTTGAAAAGTAGTTCCAATAGATCAATGAGTTCATACCAAAACAATCCACCGGGGAGTGGAGTTCCTGTTGCGGGTAATACGGAAGGGTCCAATCCATCTAAGTCAATGGTAAGATACACATTTTCTCCTAATCTGTTCATCACCTTTTGCATCCAATCTTTATCGTGACGGATTTTATGTGCGTAAAACAGATTTTCTTCTACTACAGCGTCCATCTCTTCGGTGCAGATACTACGGATGCCGACCTGAACTACATTGGCAACCTCTTGTGCGCGGCGCATTACGCAGGCGTGATTGTTTTTTGATCCGTGATACGATTCTCTCAAGTCAGCATGCGCATCTATTTGCAGAACGGAAAGGTTTTCAAAGCTTTCGCTAACGGCTCGAATTGCGCCGATAGAAACGGAGTGCTCGCCACCCAAAACGCCAATACTTTTCCCTTTTTGCAAAAAATGAGAAACTCGCTGATATACAGATTCTTCCATTGCCTCTGGAGAGGAAAAATCGTACAAATACTTGTCGGTATAAATACCAGCAGTATAAGCTTCTGTTTCAGTATTGACATCGTATAACTCAATGCTGTCTGATGCATCAATAATAGCCTGAGGACCTTTGTCTGCTCCTTTTTGGAAAGTACTAGTAGCATCATAAGGAATAGGCAACAATACATATTGAGCATTTTCCTCTTTCGAGAACTGCTCGTCCATATCTAAAAAATATTCCATTATCTCTTATTTTTGAAAGCAACCAAAGCGATATAACCCAAGCAGATTAACGTTACGATAAAGGCATATTTAGGATTTATGTTAGCCGCAGCTCCAGTTGCCAATGGCACAATAGCTGCACCAACAATAGCTGTAACCATCAAACCAGAAATTTCATTGGACATTTGCGGTTTTTTATCAATAGCAATGGAGAAAATTAGTGGGAAGATATTAGCAAAACCGATACCAATTAGCAAGAAACTCAACCAAGTTGTAATACTATTATATGGCATAAATAGGAAGAGATTTCCGATAACAGATATGATAAGTGTAATCCATAAGAAGTGGTTAGGTTTGATAAATCTCAAGGTGATTCCACCTAATAATCTACCGATGAAGAGTGAAACAATAAGTACAATATTTCCTACAGAAGATGGAATATTAGGGTTGTTTTCCAACAAGATAGATGGAATTCGGTTGAACATAGAAGCTTCTGCGCCACAATAGAAGAAAATTCCGAAGAACATCATTAGGATATATGGATCGCCCAATGCCTTCATGCAGTTGGCAAGTGTAGTGGGTTGCTCACCTTCCATCTTCTTATTGGGTACAAAAATAATAACCAAAATCAATGTAATCAATAAGATAATAGCGAAAATAGGGAAGAGGATACGAAAACCGATATTCATACTTTCACCATTTTCTGTAATTAATGTAAACCATTGGTTATTAATTAAATGTATTGCCATTAAGGAGACAATCAAAGAGGTGGATAACGTTCCGATTGCTTTAATAGCTTGTGCAAAAGAGAGGTTGCTAGAGTATTTCCCTTCTGCTGAAACATCACGCATCAGCGGATTGCCTGCTACTTGCAAAATAGCAGCACCTGCACCCATTAGTAGAACAGCAACTAAAATGACAGGGAAATTAAATGCTACTATAGGAAGAATTGCACCTAACAGAAAGAAAATTAAACCGATTGTAAGCATCTTCTTTTTCCCGATTTTAGATTGTTGCACGCCCATGGGAATAGAAAGAACGCCAAACATAATCATTCCGGCAAAAGATACTAATGATGCAGTGAAAGGAGATATGCCAAATGCTTTTTCTACAACCGATACCAATTGACCCGCTGCATCGCCAAACCCCATAGCTAAGAAAACAAGAAAAATTGCAATTAACGATAGTTGACTTTGTGCTGTTTTATTCATCTTGAAAATATTAAATTTATATTTCTATGCTTTTCATTAATTTAGGATTAAAGGAGGAATAGGATACTTTTATAGAAACGCCCGACAATTTTCCTCCCAATGCAGGATTTAATTTGGTTATCTGCACTTCGGCTGCTAAAATTTGAGGATATTCTTCTTTTAGCATATCTAAAATATTGTAACTGAGTCGTTCTACAGTGTTTACAGAGTTTTTCATCACCTCTTTTATCTTTAGGTAAACTTCTCTGTAGTCCACCGCTTCTTTTACATCATCTTTAACGGCAACGGAAGCTATTTCACATTTGTAGGTTAGATCCACGCGGAAACGGGCTCCGATGATGCGTTCCTCTTTGAAGCACCCGTGATGCCCTAAAAATTCCATACCTTGCAGTTGGAAAGTTCCTATCATAAAATTCCTTTTTATTCGTTTTTCTTCATTCTCTTGCGCTCAGTTTCATCTAAAATAATCTTTCTTAAGCGTAGAGATTTAGGAGTAATTTCCAAATATTCATCTTTCCCAATTTGCTCCATGTATTCTTCCAAAGATAATTTGATGGCAGGAGCTATTCTTACTTTTTCGTCAGAACCAGCAGCGCGCATATTGCTCAATTTCTTTGATTTACATACATTTACTACCAAATCGTCCTGACGGATATGTTCACCAATTACCTGACCAGCATATACATCTTCACCAGGTTCGATATAGAACGAGCCTCTATCCTGCAACTTATCCACAGCGTATGCGTATGCGGTTCCTGTTTCCATTGCAATTAGTGCGCCTGCGTGGCGTCCTGGAATATCACCTTTCCAAGGTTGATATTCTAGAAGTTGATGGGACATAATCGCTTCTCCTTCCGTAGCGGTGAGAATTTGATTTCTCAAACCTATAATACCACGAGATGGAATATGGAAATTCAAGTGAATTCTATCATTAAGTGTGTCAACAGAAATTAAATCTCCTTTTTTTCGAGAAACAAAATCGATAACACGGCTTTGGAAGTTTTCGGGTACTAAAACGGTTAACAACTCGATTGGCTCGCAAAGTTTACCATCAATTTCTTTCGTAATTACCTTAGGCTGACCTACTTGCAATTCGTATCCTTCGCGTCTCATTGTTTCAACTAAGATGGAGAGGTGGAGAATTCCGCGACCATATACATTTAACATTTCAGGAGATCCTGTTTCTTCAATACTCATCGCTAAGTTTTTCTCCAATTCAGCAAATAATCTTTCTCGCACGTGGCGTGAGGTTACATACTTACCTTCTCTTCCGAAGAAAGGAGAATTGTTGATAGTGAACAACATACTCATCGTTGGCTCATCTACTTTGATAGGTGGAAGTTGTTCTGGATTTTCAAAATCTGCTACGGTATCGCCAATTTCAAAATTGTCAAGACCTAAAATTGCACAGATTTCACCTGGGTAAATGGTTGATTTCATCTTCTCTTTTCCTAAACCTTCAAAAACATAAAGTTCTTTAATTTTAGAAGGTACAATGGAACCATCACGTTTTACGAGAGAAACATTTTGTCCCCATTCTAAAGTTCCACGTTTCAATCTTCCTACGGCAATTCTACCTACATACGAAGAGTAATCCAAGGAGGAAATCATCATTTGAAGGTTTCCTTCATCTGATTTAGGTTCAGGAATATGTTTGATAATCGTGTCTAAAAGATAGCTAATGTCATGAGTTGGAGTTTTCCAATCTGGTCCCATCCAACCCTCTTTTGCAGAACCATAAACAGTTGGAAAATCCAATTGGTCGTCGTTAGCGCCTAAATTGAACATAAGTTCAAAAACAGCCTCTTGGGTATATTCTGGATTACAATTAGGTTTATCAACTTTATTGATAACTACAATTGGTTTAAGACCTAATTCTATAGCTTTTTGTGTTACAAAACGGGTTTGTGGCATTGGGCCTTCAAAAGCATCAACAACCAAAAGTACACCATCAGCCATATTCAATACACGTTCTACTTCACCACCAAAATCACTGTGGCCAGGAGTATCTATCACGTTGATTTTATAGTCATTATATCTTACAGAAACGTTCTTCGACAAGATTGTAATTCCTCGTTCGCGCTCCAAATCATTATTATCAAGTACTAACTCTTGAACTTGTTGATTAGAGCGGAAAAGATTGGATTGATATAAAATTCTATCCACTAAAGTGGTCTTTCCGTGGTCAACGTGCGCAATGATTGCTATATTTCTAATTTTTTGCATTTTATCAAATTTATTTACATTAATAACCCCGAATGGTAAAAACCATCAGATGAGAATTTTCTAAGTAAAAAGATTAAAAGAAACGATGTAATAACCTATTCTTGATCTTCGTTTTTTTTAGTTTTGGGATGATACATAATTGCGAAAATCTCAATAACTAAACCGATTACCATTAAAAGAGGTGCTATTCGTAATCTTTTAACATTAAAGATTTCAGGGTTGAAAGTTTCTGGATTTTCGGAACCACCACCTACCAAAAGAATATAACCTAAGGCAAGTATAACCACACCCACAATCATCAAAATGTAATTAACTTTTCTAAAAAGTGGAACTTTGTTTTTATCGGAATTATTTTTTTCGTTGTAAGATAATAATTTTGCCATAAATATTATAGATAAAGTCTGTCTGTATTTATTTTAATGTATTTATTAACGGAATATAGAGATACCAAGATAGTAAATAGGATTGAAAGCAAGAAAATTCCTGCCAAAAGAATTGAGATTTCTAAAATATAGTCGAAATTAACCATTACAGGAATATGAATATTTCCCAAATAGAGGAGACCAGCTAGCATAATAATAGCAAGAATTCCTCCCAAAACTCCTTGAACAAAACCTTTAAAAACGAAAGGACGGCGAACAAATCCTTTGGTTGCACCTACTAACATCATACTACGGATTCCAAATCTTTTAGCATAGATTTGTAAGCGTATGTAATTTGCAATCAATATCATAGATATAATCATAAAGATAGCACAGATAATAAAAATGATGATTTGTACCTTCATGAAATTATTCAGTACACTTTTCACAATGGAATCGGGATACTCAATATCTTTCACTTCAGAATTTTTCATAATATCACGTTCAATCACTGCCAAAGAGTCGCTATTAGCATATTCAGGAGTTACACTAAAGATGATAGTAGCATTAATAGGATTAGGAATAACCTCTGTAAAGTCGTTGCCAAGAATCTTTTTAGCTATTTCTGTATTTTCACTTTTTGAAGAGAAGCGTGATGCAGCTACATAATGTTTCATCTTGAGTTGTTGCTCGTATGCCATTACATCAGCTTCGCGAACCTCAGAATAGAAAAGTACTTCTACCTCTATTTTTTTCGATAAATCTTGAATATATTTTGTTGAGAAAAAGGCTACATATACCAAAATACCGATAAAGAAAATGGTAATTGCGATACTAAAAACCGACCATGCTGCAGAAAAGGCAATGCGTGCTCGTGTAATTCTATCTATGGAATCCGGATATTTACTCATTGTATATCAAAAATTAGCGAAGATTGAGAATAGTTTCTCCTAACATAATATCATCAGTAAATACTTGAATTGAGTAATTACCTTTGATAGCCTTATCTTTATCCTTAAGATCCCAAACTAAGGAGCAGGAGTGTGCGGATCCATCAAAGTTAACCGTTTGTTTAACAGTGTATTGTAAGCGCTCTCCATTATGAATGAATGAGTAGGCGTCACCAGCGCCCGATGTAATGATTCTGCCAGTTCCAGGAATGGCAATGCGGCAATAAACATTTACAGGACCTGCTGGAATTAAACTATTTTCACTCAAAATGAAAGTAGTTTTGAGACTTTCTACGCGAGACGCCTTTTCAGTAATTACCTCTTCACCATTATTTTTGTGATAAACACCGCGACAGTTGATATTATATGCTTTATGAACGGCTGCAGTATTTATTTTGTCGGTCAACGCCTTATTACTTTCTTGAACTTCGGCATATTGCTGTTGAGATTGAGCTAAATTTTCTTTTACTTTGATATTTTCCTCTTTCAACAACTTGTTTTCGGTATAAAGTTGATCGATTTGGTCAACATATTCTTTAGCGATATTTTGCAAGCGTAGTAATTGTTTTCTAATTTTTCGTGTATCTTCTTGTGCAGCAATTAACTTTTCAATTTCTGCTGCATTGGCAAGGATGATACTATCTTTTTCAGAAAGTTGGGAGGTGAGGTCTCCATATTCTTGTTTAATCTTTTCATGGTCAGCTAACAAGTTGTCTAGCTCAACTTGTAAACAAGCATTTTGTTGTTCAACTTCTTGAAACTCTGTATTGAGTACAGGTTTACCAATGAATCCAAAATAGATAGTTGTTGCGAAAAAGATTCCTGCAAGAACACCTAAAAGAATGACCCATTTTTGTAATGGATTTTTTTCTGATTTTTGCTGATTAGTTCCTCTTATTTCCATATTATTTTGTATTTTTGTTTCCCTAAAATATAATCTGCAAAAATAACAATAATATTGTAATCTCGTGAAAAAAAACTGCACTTTCTTACAAAATTTACTATCATTATTCTATCCCCGTCTCTGTTTAAACTGCCAAACACTTCTTCATGAAAAAGAAGAGTTTTTTTGTATGGAATGTTCACACAATCTTCCAGAAACAAAATATCACTTGCAAGAGTCTAATCCTTTGGATCAAATTTTTATAGGTCGAGTTTCTGTTTATAATACTTTTTCCTATCTTTTTTTTCGTAAAGGGACCTCTACCCAAGCCATTTTACATGCGTTGAAATATCGTGGTAATAAGGAGATTGGTGAGTTTTTGGGTTATCGTTACGGACTACAATTGAGAGAATCAGGGGTGTTTCAAGATATAGACTTAATTATTCCGATTCCATTACATCCCCGAAAGGAGAAAAAACGAGGATATAATCAGAGTGAGTGGATTGCCAAGGGGTTAAGTCGAGCATTAGGAATTGAGTATAACACGACCTTTCTTTTTCGCAAAAGTTTTACGGATACACAAACCAAAAAGGCTCGTTTTAACAGATGGGAGAATGTAAAAGAGGTTTTTGAGATTAAAAATGGAGAGGTTTTAGAAGATAAACATATTCTACTTTGCGATGATGTTTTGACAACGGGGGCAACAATGGAAGCTGCTATTCAACAGTTTATAGGTATCAAAGATGTTAAAATTTCAGTGGTTACTTTAGCTGTAGCGAATTAAAGATTCGCTTATTGAAGATAATCATCAATACGATACCTACAGTTACGCAACTATCTGCAATATTGAAGATTGCAGGGAAAAAATAGGAGCCTCCCCATAGCGGAAACCATTCTGGTATAGGGAAGAGGCGGAAGTAGAACATATCTACAACTTTTCCAAACATAAAGGGGGCATAGTCAAAAATGACGCCATAAAATAGGGAATCAATAATATTGCCAAGAGCACCAGCAATGATTAGTGAAAATGTGATTGCTATAGGAAAATCTATCTTCCTATTTTTAAAGAGTTTACAGAAATAGTACCCCATAAATCCTACTACAATAATTCGTACAAATGAGAGTAGGAATTTGCCAAATTTAGCACCTAATGACATTCCGAATGCCATCCCTTCATTTTCAATGAAGTATAATTGGAACCAAGAACCTATCAAACGAATATGGTCACCTAATTCCATATTTGTTTTAACCCAAATTTTCAGGATTTGATCAAGGATAATAAAAACAAGAATAATGCTCGCAGAAAGGATAGCAAGTTTTCGGTTATTATTCACTTGGCAGGATTATTTTTTTTCGTTGAGTTTAGCATCTACACTTAAAGTTGCGTGAGGAACACTGCGTAATCTTTCTTTAGGAATTAACTTGCCAGTTATACGGCAAATACCATAGGTTTTATTTTCAATACGCACTAAAGCTGCTTCTAAGTTTTGAATATATTTGCTCAAACGAGCTGCTAAACGACTATTTTCCTCTTTTGACAATACTTGGTTTCCATCTTCTAAATTTTTGAATGTAGGAGCGGTATCCATAGTATCGTTTCCTGCATTGCTATAGGCATCAAGATAGATTTCAAGCCCCTTCTTAGCCTCTGCAATTTTTTCTAAAATCAAAATGCGGAATTCTTCTAATTCTTCATCAGAATATCTGTTTACTTCTTGTTCTGCCATAGTAATCTTTCTTTTTTATTTTGCGCAAAAATATGAAAAAAAGGAATATGGATTCTTCAATCTTTTGTAAAAATATAGACAACTTAATTTTTGATATTTTTCAGTAATTGGCAATAGTTTTACAAGTTTAAGTCTAAAAGTTTTCAACAATGAGATAAAAAAAAAGAGGCGCTTGGCCTCTCTTTTTTAGTTGTGAATTGCACCACTTGGGCAAGCACCTTCGCAAGCACCACACTCAATGCAGGTGTCAGGATCAATTGAATAAACATCACCTTCGCTAATTGCACCCATTGGGCATTCATCTTTGCAAGCTCCACAAGCTACGCATTTTTCTGGATCAATTGTAAAAGCCATAACAATAATTTTTTTGAATTAAACTTGGGGACAAAAATAAAATAAATTTTCTATCTTTGCCGCACAAAAATGATTTTTTATGAAAATTAAGTTTTTTTGTATTCTATTCATATTCAGTATCTTTCGATTTAGTTATGCACAAAATCAAGATCATTTTTCCATTTTATATCTTCTCCCTCTTCAAATTAATGCGAGTGAAAAGGATATAAATGCATATTCTACGGAATTAGATATTTATGCTGATGCCCAATTTCAAATGTTAGATTTTTGGAAGGGTGCGCAGTTGGCTCTTCAGGAATATGATATGTCTGACAAACAAATCCGTGTTATTGTGCGTGATGTTTTCAATAATAGTACAAAAATTGGTGAAATTTTTCGTGATGATGCGTTGATGGAAGATGTAAAACTAATCATTGGTCCTTTCTTAGCTGCAGATTTTGCAGAAGCTGCACGTTTCGCAAAAGAGAGAGAGATTCCGATTATTAATCCTTTTTCTACGCGTACAGATTTTCTAACTGATAATCCCTATGTTTACAAAATTTCACCTAGTAAATATGCAGCGCCTCAAGCTATTTACAATACTTTTTTAAGTGATAATAATCATAATATGATATTATGGTACGATAAAGCTTATCTTGAAAAAGAGGGAAAGTGTTATGTGGATTATTTTACGCAGAATGGTATAACTTTCAAGAAGTGCCAAGTTTCTGGTAGTTTGTCAGAATTAAAATCTCTTCTATCGTCTGAAAAGCAGAATATTATTATTTCGCTTTATAAAAATGAGTCTGTGGTTTTGAATCAGATGCGTCTTTTATCTAACTATCTTAATCCTGTAAATCTAGAAAATGGGGAGAATGTAGATTCAACAACAATGATTTTTTTCCCTAAGGAGTGGTTAAAGTATCATCTTTTGGATACAGATTTTTATGGATTGAGTAACCTTTTCTATTTTTCCTCCACTTATATTGATGATGCTGATGAGGTTACACTTAATTTTCAGTTGAAATATATTGAGCAGTATGCTTCTGTGCCAAATACAGAAAATTTTGCTTACCAAGGTTATGATATCACAAAATATTTTATGGAAGCTCTTTTGGGGCATTTTACGCCTGCAAAGTTGACAGCTTCACGATATAATTTTCATAAAATTCCTGATGGAGGTTTTGAGAATGATCGTGTACGTATCATTCAGATTAAGGATTATAAGCAGAAAGAGTATCTGCCTAATTGATTATTTGTGCGGGAATTCTCTCTTTTCGCACGGCGAACGTTTCATTCATAATTAGTATTGCACTTTCCTCTACGGATATAGGAGTTTTTGGGGATTTTGATGAAGTTTTGAATTTCCAGACTACAACCTGATTTGGAGCCAAATTTGCCGTTATGGCTTCAACTTTTTTTTCGGAAGATAGAGTACCTGCTTCTATTTCTACCCATTCTATTTTTGAGTGAAAGCATTCGTGACGTAAACTGATGGCACTCTGTTTCTCTCCATTTACAAATACAAACGTAATTAGTGCTTGGGTTGAGTCAGAAAAATCGCGTGTAACGGAGTAGTGATATTGCCAATGGAACACGCCAGCAGAGTCTAAATAGCGATTGCTTTGCGGGTATAGTGCTGAGCATAGAATTAGGAGTAGAATAGTAGATAGAATCTTGCGCATTTTATAAGCTATTAATCCAATCAGCTACTTCTTGGGCTTCAATACCATTCATGCATTTGAAGTGTTTGTGTGGGCATTTTTTGTAGCCCAACTTTGAACATGGTCGGCACTTGAGTGCGTGTACTTCAAAAAGTCTGAACAGATTTCTATCTCTCATATAGGGGTACATTCCAAATTCGGGTACAGTGTTTCCCCATAACGAAGCGATGGGAACGTTGAGGGCTGCACCGATGTGCATCATTCCTGTATCTCCAGTTAGCAGGCAATCACAATGTTTTAGGATAGATGCGGATTCATTAAGAGTGAACTTTCCACAGGCATTATATACTCTATCACCTAAACGATTTTCTATCTCATCACCCATTTCTGCTACATCGTTACCCCCTAAAAGTATAACAGGTTTGTATAAAATCCGGCAAATTTCTACTACTTTTTCCAGTGGAATTCGTTTAGTTTGATGAGCACCTCCTAAAGCTACTGCTACAAATCCATCTTCAAAAACGGCAGGAAAATCACCTGTATCCACTTCTTCATTTTGTGGAATAAAGAAGTCAAGTCCTTGATTATCGTTGACCACTTGTAGTGGTTTTACAGCATTAAAATAGCGATCAACAATATGTAAATTTGGCATTGTGTGAATTTTCAAGTTCACTAAAAGCCATTTCTTCACATTTAATTTGTGCAAACGAGAATGTGCGACCCTTAATCCTTTAACAATCTGCTTAGATCGTAAATTATGTTGCAAATCAACTACATAGTCAAAATGTTCGGCTTTTAATGTGTTGAGTGTCTCTTTTTTCCCTAAATAGTGATGGATTTTAGAAATGTGGGGATTATTTTCCATAACTCCCTGAAACTGTTTCTTGAGGAGAAAGTGAACCTCGGCATAAGGTAATTGTTGTTTTATTGCTCTTACAACGGGAGAGGTAAGTACTATATCTCCTATTGAACTTAATCTAATGATTAATATTTTCTGCTTTTTCGAAAGAGGGATATCGTCCATTTTTTATTTACAATCTTTACTACAATTCTTAAAATTGAGTTGAAAACTTTTCGCTATTTTTATTTATAAAAACAAGGAGACTGTCCTATGGCAATCTCCTTGTTTATTAATATTTGAGGTTTATTACTTGGTAATATTTGTTTTTGCTCTATTCACTTTTTTAGATTTGTTCAACAAGTCGAATGCAATAGGGGTAGAGATAAAGATACCAGAATAAGCACCAGATATGATACCCACGAGCATTGCGAATACAAAACCGCGGATTACTTCACCACCGAATAGGAAGATAGCCAACAATACGATAATGGTTGTTCCGAATGTATTGATGTTACGGCCCATTGTACTATTGATTGCACTATTAAAGTTAGTGTAGTTATCACGTTTTGGATAGAGTGCTAAGTTTTCGCGTACACGGTCAAAAATAATCACAACGTTGTTGATAGAGTAACCGATAACAGTTAGCACAGCTGCGATAAATGATTGGTCAACTTCCATTGAGAATGGCATTACTTTATGTAATAATGAGTAAAGGCCAATAGTAAATAGTGTATCGTGAACAAGAGATATGATACCACCGATACCGAATTGCCAATTTCTAAAACGTACTGCGATATAGATGAAAATCAAGATAAGAGAAATGATAACAGCCCAAACAGCATCAATAAGAAGTTCTTGAGCGATCGTAGGTTGAACCTTTTGATAACTTTGAATACCTCTTGGATCGAATTGGTCAGCGAAATCATCTTGAGTCAAGTTTTGTTTTTCGTAGAATGGTTTCAAAGCTTTGTATAATTTAGCTTCACATTCACGATCAACAGCTTGGTCATTTTCATTGATTTTATAGTTTGTAGTGATACGAACTTGGTCATTACCACCGAAAGTTTTCACTTCAGGATTACCACCGAATTCAGCAGCAATAGCTTCTCTAACTTCGTTAGTTTTTACATCTTTATCGAAGAGAACTACATAGTTTCTACCTCCAGTAAAGTCAATGCCGTAACTTAAGCCTTGAGTAGCGAAGGATGCAATCATAATCACTGCCATAATACCAGAAGCAATATAGAAAATTTTTCTCTTAGCGATAAATTGGAAGTTTATATTTTCAAAAGCGTGCAAAGTATATTTGTTACCGAACATATAGTTAACGCCTTTTTCAACTTTCTTATCAAATATTAAACGAGAAATGAAGATTGCGGTAAATAATGAAGAAAGGATACCGATAATCAAAGTAGTTGCGAAACCTTGGATAGGACCAGAACCGAAGATGTAAAGAACGATAGCCGTAATCAAAGTAGTAATGTTACTATCAATGATTGCAGAATAAGCGTTGTTATAACCCTCTTCGATAGCAAGACGAATACCTTTACCAGCTCTAATTTCTTCACGAATACGTTCGTAAATAATTACGTTTGCATCGACAGCCATACCCAATGTTAAGATAATACCTGCGATACCAGGCAATGTAAGAACAGCGCCGATTGATGCGAGTACACCCATAATGAAGAAGATGTTAACACACAATGCGATGTCGGCTACTAAACCAGCGCGGCTGTAATACAAAGCAACGTACACTAATACAAGAATGAATGCCAAAAGGAAAGATAACAAACCTGAACGGATTGATTCTTTACCTAAAGTTGGTCCTACAACTTCTGATTGTACAATATTGATACGAGCTTCAAGGTTACCAGAACTTAATACTGTTGCCAAGTCTTTTGCTTCGTCGATAGTGAAGTTACCAGAGATTTGAGATTGTCCGTTAGGAATTTCATTTTCAACTCTTGGGTATGAATAAACGATACCATCAAGAACGATAGCGATATAGGTATAGCGTTTTGTAGCTTTAAGGCTTTCAGCAGCGTCTTTGGTAATTCTGCGCCATTCTTTAGCAGCGTCGCTTTCCATTGACATAGAAACTACAGCGCGATTTTGTTCATCAATATCTTGTCGTGCAGATTTTACAACTCTTTTGCCACCGATTACTTCAGAAGAGAGAGCAGCACCAAACTTTTTATATTTCAAAGGGATAAGAGGATAAGCTCCATCGAGAGCACCTTGTGGGTCGCGAACAGGTTCTCCCCACATAAATGTAACCTCTTTATCACCCAAAGCGCGTTCAACCGCTGGTAATAATTGTTCAACTTCTTTTACATTAGATTCTTTGAAGTAAGCAATAACAGGATCACCAATATGTTCTTCAGGATTCATCATTGCCAAACTTAAAATAGAAGTAGTTTTTTCAACATTTTCAGCTACTTCGTTAGTTTCAGGAGTTACAGCAGCAGAGTCAACGGCAGTAGAATCAGTTGTTGTAGAATCAACGACCACTTGAGCCACTTGTTCTTTTGCTTGTAAACCAGCAGCTACTTGAGCGTCAGCAGCTTTGAATCTTTGTTGAATTAATTGTCCATTTTTAACATCTGTATAAACTTCCCAGAATTCTAACTTTGCAGTATTTTGTAAAAGTTCTTCAACGCGTTCTGGTTCTTTTACACCTGGAAGTTCGACTAGAATACGGCTACCTTGCAAACGTTGGATGTTAGGTTGAGCAACACCGAATCTATCGATACGGGTACGTAAGATTTTGAACGTACGGTCGATAACTTCATCAGTTTCTACCTTTAATTGAGAAATGATTTCAGCATCGGTTGCGCTTTTCATGCTCAAACGATCGCCAAAATAGGTACTTAATAGAGCATTAGGCATTGATAAAGACTCTTTTTGTGCATTGAAATTTTTCACAAAAAGGTCCACATAATCACCTTTTTCTTTTTCATACGCAACATTAGTAGCGTCGAATGCAGCGGTAAAAAGTGGATCGTTTTCGGTATGGCTTGCCAAACTCTTCAATACATCAGGATAAGAGATTTCAAGTGTAACGTTCATACCACCTCTAAGGTCCAAACCTAAGTTCACCTCTTTATACTTACATTCTTTGTAAGTATTGCCTAAATAAACCTTTTGAACAGACTTGTCAGCAAGATATTCTGCTTCTTTAGCCTCTGTTAATGAATCCAAAAGATGTTTTTCATACATCACGTCTCCATTCGCCATTTTCTTCACCTCATCAACAGAAACTTGCTCTTTTGCATAGTTCTTCGCATCATTGCCAATTTTCCATGTTACGAAAGAAAAAGACAAACAATACAAGCAGGTTAGTGCAATAAGTACTGAGAAAAATAAAATTAAACCTCTGTTTTTCATTTTCTATTTGTTTGATTATTAATGTTTTATAATTTTTCTAAGGTAGATTTTTCAAGCGTGCAAATATACAAAATATTTTGAATGTAAGTTACTTATTTTCAAAATAGTTGAATATACTTACTTTTTTGTGAAAATTCTTGGAATATGAAGTTTATCACTATTCATATTTTCGTCAGTATTTTCGTGTTCTGCATAGGGTTCAAACTCTTGTAATAGTGTTTGTTTCAGTTCATCAGGAGTTAGATTTCTACGGATGTTTCCTTCTTTGCAGATGGAGATCTGACCTGTTTGTTCCGAAACGATAATAGCGATAGCATCGGTAAGAGTTGTAGAGCCGATAGCAGAACGGTGACGAAGCCCTAAGTCGGTGGAGATCTCTTCAGATTTTGATACAGGAAGAATGCATCTGGCAGCAGCAATTCGATGATTTGCCACCACTACTGCGCCATCGTGGAGTGGGCTATTTTTAAAGAATATATTTTCTAAAAGTTCGCGAGAAACCAATGCATCAATTTTTTCACCAGTATTTATAAAATCATCTACAGGAGTGTTTTTCTTCATTACGATAAGAGCACCTGTTTTGGAAGCTGCCATACGTTTGCAAGCGCGAGTAATGTTGATAATTTCTTGCACGTAATTTCCTGTTTTCTGTTTCTTTCCTACTAATTCTTGAATCCATTGGAAAAGACGAGTATTGCCAAGATAGATTAAAAATTTCCTTATTTCTGGTTGGAAAACCACAATCAACAGAATCATTCCCATACTGATAAACTCACCAATAATATCAGAAAGCATATTCAATTGAAAGAGTGAGACTAATTTCCAAATAGCAAAAATGGAGACTAATCCGATTAAAATTTTAACAGCGGCAGTTCCTTTTAACCATCTATACAATTCGTATAATAGAAAAGCAACTAAAAGAATATCAATAATATCTGTAATTTTAAAATCCAAGAAACTAAATAGACTAAGTAGATACATAACAAATTTTCTCTAATTTTGGGAACTATTCATAAATTCGTTAAAGCAATGTCTGCATAAAGGTTCGTAGCTATCTTTTTCGCCTAACATTACCTGTTTTTCGTTTTTTATCAGACGATGAGAATACTGTGCTAAGTTACCGCAACGTGTACATATAGCGTGTACTTTGGAAACATATTCTGCGATGGCAATCAGTTGCGGCATAGGTCCGAAAGGCTTGCCAAGATAATCCATATCTAATCCTGCAACAACAACTCGTATTCCTTTGTTTGCCAAAGTATTACAAACATCTATAATCCCTTCATCAAAAAACTGAACTTCATCAATTCCTACAAATTCAACCTCATCAATGTTAACGTATAGGAGGATTTCTGCGGAGTTGTGTACAGGAGTTGTGTTCATTGCAGAATGGTCATGAGAAACCATTTCTGTTTCATCGTAGCGAGTATCCACAGCCGGTTTAAAAAGTTCAATCTTCTGATTTGCAAATTGAGCGCGTTTAATTCTCCGAATTAACTCTTCTGTTTTGCCAGAAAACATTGATCCGCAAATTACTTCAATCCAACCTTTACTTATACTTCTATCGGCTTTACTTTCTAAGAACATTTTTTCTTTTTGCAATATTTTTTTTACTATTTTTGACAGCAATTTTCAGAAGACAAAATTACACGTTTTTTTCTTATAAAAAACATCATAGTACGATAAAAACAAAAAAAATATAGAACCTTAAAAATTAGAAAGTTATTATGGAGAAACCGACTGAACTTATCAAGAAGATAATTGATAATCTAACTATAATCAATAACATAGAAAAAGGATATTCTGTTCTTGAAAAAGATATTATTCTTCATAATTTACGAACTGCCTATACACATTTTCTTTCTATTTCGGCAGAAGATGGTGATTCTACTCCTGCTTTTCAGTTGAAAGAGTATCAAAATAATCCAGAGCAAGAAGCAAGAATTGCACAATTGGAAAGAGAAATTCAGCAAAGTAATGAAGAGAAAGCGTTGTTGCAGGCACAAATTTCTCAAATTTCGATACAATATTCTCAAAAAGTAAAAGATTCTGCTATTGAGATTGAAAATTTAAAAGAAAATAATCAAACTTTACAAGCAAAGTTGGAGGAAAAATCTGTACAAGTCAACACTTTGATGCAGGGAAGCCAAAACTATACAGAGGTTTTGAAGGAGAAAGAGGCTATTATATCTCAATTAAAAAGAGAATTGATTGAGAAAGAAAATGCAATTCAGGAATTGCAACTTCAGATTGAGGAGGATAATTTCTTTGTTGATGAAGAACCTGCAACTACAGAAATGCCTCATACCGATGATACTAATTTGTTAACATTTCCAGAGGTAGCACCTATGCAGCCTGTTGTGATTCAGGAGGAAGTGAAAGAAAATATTCCATTGGATATTTTTGAAGATGAGGTGGAAGAGGTTAAGAATATTGAACAGCCAGTTGAAAAAACGGCACAGGCAGCAGATGATAGAGATCTTTTATTTCCTGCTGAAACGCCGAAAATGGAAGTAAAGCCGAGTCAGCAATCACTTTTTGATACAGACGAGCCCTTATATAAGCCAGAAAAGAAATCGTTGAATGATTTACTTTGTAATGCTCGCGAGGATATTTCGCTAGGCGCGAAGTTCCAAAATGCGCGTGTAAAAGATTTAGCTAAAGCAATTTCCATTAACGATAAGTTTCTATTTATCAGAGAACTATTCAGAAATAAGGGTGAAGAGTTTAGCAAATCGATTCAGCAGTTGAATGCTTGCAATACTATTGATGAGGCTTTTGATTTGATGGAAACCATGAAAAAATATTATGCTTGGGATACCACAGCACAAGCTTATTTGAAACTTTGTGATTTAGTGAGAAGAAAATTTGTTGATTAGTCCTCTTTCTCTTCAGTTTTACTCTCTTTTTCCAAACGTTGTTCCTCCTCCAAGGAATCTTGGTCGATAATATGTTTATATTTTTCGCGGCGCTCTTTCCATTTGTTGCGTGCGTATTGTTGCATATCTACGATATTATCGGTTTCGTCAACAATTTCCATTCCGAAGATAGATTCTATAATATCTTCCAATGTAACAATACCTTGGAATGAGCCATACTCATCAACGATTAGTGCAATATGTTCTTTCTCTTCGAGAAGTGTTTCCCACAAGCGGGTAAGATTTTGTCCCTCTTCAGCCACAACAATATTTCGGGTAAGTTCAGAAAGTTTTGTATCGAACTTATCGTTTGCAACGCTTTCTAGTACCGATTGTCGAAGCACGTAGCCTGTGATATGGTCTTCATTTCCATCGGCAAAAACAGGAATTCGAGCGTAGTGGAGATATACTTTATTTTTATAGAATTCAGCAACAGTCATCTCTTCAGGAGCGATAGAAACCACAATTTGCGGAGTCATAATATCATCAACCTTAATATTTTCGAGTCGCATAATATTTTGGATGATTTTATTTTCGGTACCTTTAAACTCACCTTCTTCTGCGGCAATTTCCACCATTGCGGAAACCTCTTCGCGACTAACGGTAGCTTCGTGTCCTTTTTTGCCGATCCTTTTCATTAAAAGGTCAGAAAAGAGAACAAAAGGATAGGTGATAAAAATCATCACCTGAAGCATACCAACCATCTTGAGAATCAATTTTCTCCAATGAGTAGCACCGATAGTTTTTGGAAAAATTTCGGTAAAGACAAGAATCATAATTGTCAGGATTGCAGAAGCGAGACCGAAATATTCATTTCCCCAGATAGCGGTTACTTGGGCGCCCACGCCAGCAGCACCGACAGTATGTGCAATTGTATTTATTGTAAGAATCGCTGCCAAAGGATGGTCAATATTTTCCTTATATTTTTTGAGAATTTTAGCTGACTTGCTTCCTTCCGCCTCCTTCATATTGACAAAGGAGATAGGTGTTGCAAGTAGAGCTGCTTCTGCTAAAGAACATAGGAATGAAAGAATTAAAACTAATAAGATATAAAATATCAATAGAGCCATACGTTATCTAATATTTTCTATAAAGGTTTTGTTAATTATCTTTTTTATTTATTCTTATCAGAATATACTAATAGTGCTGCAGAATTAACGAGAACTGCATATGCTGAGAGAATACAAATTTGCATCTTAATTTCTTCAATACCACTACCTTTCAAAACTATCAACTTAATAATATCCATATAGAATGACATTGGGTTGAGGTAGTTGATATATTTTGCCCATTGCGGCATTCCTTCTGTAGGGGTAAAGATACCGCTGAGTAACACAAAGACGATGAAGAGGAAGAAAACGATAAACATTGCTTGTAACTGATTTCGGGATGCAGCGGAGATGAAGAATCCCAGCCCTAACATTACTAATAGATAAATAGTGGTTGCGCCAATCAGTACAGGAATGCTTCCTTGCACAGAAATTCCAAATATTAGTTTCATTAGAATAAGACCGAGGATAAACTCCATCATTCCCAAAATCCAAAAAGGAATCATTTTTCCTAACAAGAATTGCCATTTTTTGATGGGGGAGACATTGATTTGCTCGATAGTTCCAATCTCTTTTTCTCTTACGATATTTAGGGCGGTTACGTATGCACCGACCAAAGTAACCAAAATTACCAAAATTCCAGGTACAATTAGGTTGATATAGTTCATTCTTTCGTTGTACCAATAGATATTTGTAGATAGTAGTTTAGAAGCTTCGTTAAATGTAGCTGCTTGATTTTCAGCGATTTCTCCAAAATATCCTTCTAAAACATTTTGTACATATCCAGAGCCAATACCCGCCTTTACACTATTGATAGCATTAGTGCTAATTGCAATATTTGAAGCCTCCATTGAATAAATAGCTTTTTCAAATTGAGCGGGAATTTCTATTAGAATATCGATATTATCGTGAAGAATTAATTTATCAGCTTCCTTTCGTGAATCTAGAACACCTAAACTTTTAAAGTGTTCTGAATAGGTAAAAGCATTAATAATTCCTCGTGAGGTTGATGATTTATCATTATCTACAAATGCGATTTTCAGCACTTTAATCTCATAATCGGCAGTAAAAGGAAAAATAAGAAATTGTACCAAAGGAGCTACAATTAGAATCTGCATCAATAATTTATTGCGCGATACTTGTAGAAATTCTTTTTTTATCAACATTAGAATTACCCGCATTATTACCTCCTTTTATCGATTTGAGAAAGACTGAAAATAACCATTAGTACAGACATTCCGACCAAAACCACCACGTAGAACCAGATATCGGAAAATGCGGCACCTTTAAGCATCACATCTTTGATAGCCAAGATGAACCATTTTGCTGGGAATATATTGGCTGCCCATTGGAAAATAAGCGGCATATTATCGAGTGGGAAAAGGAATCCAGAAAGAAGCACGGTTGGTAGGAAGAGTCCCATCATTGTGATCATCATTGCGTCTAATTGTGATTTTGAGATGGAAGAGATTAGTAAGCCGAACGAAGCAGACACTAATAGGAAAATGAGACAAAGAAGTAGCAGTAAGGAGATACTTCCTTCGATAGGCATTTTGAATATGAATACACTCATAATCAGGATAATGATAGTGCTGAAGAATGAGATAATCATATAAGGAATTACTTTTCCGATTACGATATGAATCTTTTTTACAGGTGTAATGAGCATCATTCTCATTGTATTTGTTTCGTTTTCGCGTGCTAATGTAATAGATGACATTAGAGCGGTAACAATAATCATTACCAATGTAATGATGCCAGGAACAAACATATAAACGCTATTCAGTTGAGGGTTGTAAAGCATAGCCACAGTGGCACCAATTTTAGGACCTTGTTGATTGAATTTATGGTTATAACTAGCAATAAAATCATCGAAAATGGAACGAAGGTAGTTGTTGATGATAGAAGCTACGTTGAGGTCGGAAACGTCGTTAACTACCTGAACTTGCGCTACTTTTTCCACTTCCAAAGCTTCTTCAAAGTGAGGTGGAATGATAATTGCAGCTTTAATCTGTTTATTTTTGAAATCGCCATCAATATCGGCTTCTGTATTGGGATAAGAAACCACGGTAAAATATCCTGAAGCTGTAATATCGGAGATTAATTTTTGGGATTGAGAATCTTTAGATTGGTCAAGGACAGAAATTTTTGCATTTCTGATTTCGCTACTAATCGTAAAGCCGAGAAGGAGTACCAACATAATAGGCATTGCCAGCACTAGTGTGAAGGTGATTTTATCCCTGAATATATGGATAAATTCTTTCCGAATAATTGCCAATAACTCTCTCATTTTACCGTTTCACAAATTTTACAAATACGTCATCAATGGTGTTTACCTTCATTTGGGCTTTCAATTCAGAGGGAGTTCCTATTAGTTTGAGTTCACCATCAGACATAATGGATATTTTTTCACAATATTCAGCTTCATCCATATAGTGAGTAGTTACAAAGATAGTAACTCCTTCAGCAGCTGTTTTATAGATAAGATTCCAAAACTCGCGGCGCACAATTGGGTCCACGCCACTGGTGGGTTCATCTAAGAATACCACCTTAGGTTTATGAAGAATAGCGGTAGCAAAAGCCAACTTTTGCTTCCAACCTAAGGGGATAGATTGCACCTGAATATTGGCTTTCTCTTTCATTCCCAACTCTTCCAAACTTTGCATAATTTTTTGTGAGAGTTCCTTTTTAGGGATTCCATAAATGGTACCAAACAATTGCATATTTTCAAATATTGTAAGGTCATCGTACAAGGAGAAGCGTTGGCTCATATAGCCGATATTTCGTTTGATGAGTTTGGCTTGTGTTTTTAGGTCGAAACCAGAAATAGAAGCGGTACCGCTGGTGGGTAGTAGCAATCCGCATAGCATTTTAATAGCGGTTGTTTTTCCAGCACCATTAGCACCTAGGAAGCCAAAAATCTCACCCTCCTTCACGTTGAAAGAGATATTGTTGACGGCAGTAAAATCGCCGAACTTTTTTGTAAGATTCTTAACTTCAACACTATACATTATACAATTCCTTTTACAAGTTCAATAAAGCAATCCTCAATAGCAGGTTCAATTTTTTCTAATTGGGAGTAGGGATGTTGATGTTGGTCGAGAAAGTTTTTCAACGTATTGATCTTATTTTCAGCATCTCCATAAAAAACAACATGCATATATTCTCCGAAAGGGTAAAAAGAGCAAGGAACGGAAAATTTTTCTAGTAGTTGTAGCAATGAAAAGGTTGCAGTTGTTTTAAGTGAGTAGAGAGTTCCTTTAAACTCTTTGACAATCCCAGCAGGTGAATTTAATGTAATGATTTCTCCTTCTTGTACCAATGCAATTCTATCGCAGCGGGTGGCTTCGTCCATATAAGGTGTTGATACAACTACTGTTACACCATATTGTTTAATATTCTTTAGCAGGTCCCAAAATTCCCGACGAGAAACGGGGTCCACGCCCGTGGTAGGTTCGTCGAGGAATAGAATCTTCGGTTTGTGAATAAGAGCACAGCAGAGAGCAAGTTTCTGTTTCATACCTCCAGATAATTTACCTGCAGGACGACTACGGAATGGAGCAATTTGGCGCCAAATTGGAGCAATTAAACTCATATTTTCGCGGATTCCTGTTTTATACATTGTGGCAAAGAATATGAGATTTTCCTCCACACTCAAATCAGGATAGAGCGAAAATGTTCCAGGTAAGTAGCCAATGTGGCTTCGAATCTCTTTATAATCTGAAAAAAGATTTTTTCCTAATATTGTTGCTGTTCCAGAAGTTGGTAACATTAAGGTTGTCAGGATATTAAATAAAGAAGACTTTCCCGCTCCGTCGGGACCAACCAACCCAAAAAGTTCACCTTCTTCGACAGAGAAAGTGATATTGGAAAGTGCGCAAACACTTCCGTAACTTTTCGATATGTTGTCAACCGTAAGAACAGCCATTACTCTTTACTTGAATACAACGTCTCCTGGCATTCCAATTTTGGCACTTCCATCATTTACAAAAGCTACCTTAACAGCATATACCAAATTTACTCTCTCTTTTTTAGTTTGAATCATTTTAGGAGTAAATTCAGCTTTGGGAGAAATCCATGATATTTTTCCTTGTAACTTTTTGTCTGTATCTTGTGCATCTATATTAATTTCAACATCCTGACCTAAGCGCAACGAGGAAAGGATATCTTCTGTTACATACACTTTGATGTACATATTGGTAAGGTCAGCAATTTTGAAAAGAGGTTTCCCTTGGAATACCAACTCCTCTTCGTTGATGAATTTCTTCAAAATAACACCCGAAATAGGAGCAACAATTTTACATTTTGTCAAAGCTCTTTCGATTTGCATTTTTTGATATCTCATCGCTTCAACCTCTTCTAAGATAGAGTTATTAGTAGTGCTTAATGTTGATTTTGTTGCTAAAATCTGACTCTTTGTAATATTGATTTCTGCATTGATTTCATCTAATTGTTGTGTAGAAGCAGCGTTGGCTGCCACCAAATTAGAAACACGATTTTTCTCTTTTTCAAGTGTTTCAAGTTTATCTTGTAAAGCTTTGATTTGCGAAGGCATATCAGGGCGTCTTGCTAAAGCTGCATTGATAGAGGCTTCCAATTGGCGCAATTGTAGGTAAAGTTGCATTGTGTCGATGCAGCCCAATTCTGCTCCTTGCTCGTATGTTTTACCTTCTTCTACATTGAAAACTAATAATTTACCATTATTTTCGGATGAAACTGTAATTTCATCTGCTTCAAAAACGCCATACGCATCAGGTTCATCTTTTTCTCTTTGGCAACTTGTGAACCCCAATATTACAATTGCGATAAGCAGCAATAAACTGCAATTCATTATTTTTTCTCTCCATGAGAGATTTTTTTTCATTTCTGACATTGTTACTTTTCTAATCTTAAACTTTATTTTACAACAATCTTTCTACTTTTTTGTTGAGAACAATTAATCTGCAAAGATAGTATTTTTTATGGATATATTTTTTATCTGTAATAATTTAATTATCAGATAGTTGAAATGTTGAAAATAGAGTGGATTTCGCTTAATTTGTACCAAAATAGCTAAAATGAAGAAATTGATGTTAAAGTTCCATTTCCCTCTAAAATAAATCTTTTGTTTTGGAATTGCATAATGCGGATAATATTTTTGTGCGGAAGATTTATCTCTTCCTCTTCATTTTGAAGGGTTTGAAAATTGTAGTGAATCCATTTCTCCTTTTCAATGTATGAGATTTCAGATTCTTGAAAAAGGATTGGGTGAGGTGTTAGAATCGCAATTTTTCGGTCGAAATTTCCAAAAGCATCAAAGATAAAAATCCCTTGTTCAGGGAGTTGCATTGCTATAAATGACTCTTTAATTGTATAGATTTGTGTGGGATTAAAGTTGGAGAAAGGAATATGAGTGCGAGAAATTTCACGAAAATAGAAATCCATAAGGATTAAATCCTGATTAGTAGGATCGAAAAGATAGATTTTATTTGCTGTAGAATAAGCAGCTAAAGATATTGTATTATATTGATTATCAAATAGATTTATTTCCTCAGATAGTGGATTTAGGTTTTCATCTAAAAAAAGAATAATTCCAGATTCTTGATAAAAAACCATAATTTTCATCGGATTTTGTACATTTATTGATGAAATTTCTCCCCATTCAAAGCGAGTAAAAGATGAGAGTTTTTCACCATTGGAATTAAATTTTGATAGTGAATTTCCAGAAATTGTATATAGGTTTCCATAGTTATCCAAAGAAAAATCAGTTATATTATTTGCAACTTCTTTTATTTCTGTATGTTGTGCAAATGAGAATAGTGTAAAACTAGCAAAGAAAACCATTAGAAAAATCTTTTTCATACAAGCAAATTTGTTTTACAAAAATAGAGAAAATTGTGTTGGAAGCAAAATTTTATTGCAATTATTTTTCGTTCTTTATTGTAACATTGCTGCCGTCGCTGTGCGAAGAAAATTCGGGAGCGTACATACATTGTATAGATGTGATGCCGTTGCTGTAGTTTCCAGAGAGTGTTACGTTGAGCGTATATTCGAAAACATATGTTCCTTTGGGTAGGTAATCGAAATAGAAATGGGTTGCCACATCACTAATGGCTTCGTAGTAATACAATCCATCTTGGTAGTGATGTTGAGAGGTTGTGGATATAGGTTCAAATGCGGCGGCATGCATATCTTTCAGATGTACAAATTCCATCTCCATAGTATTTCTAATTTCTATGCGTACTTTTACTTTGTCACCAACTTTTAGAGGTGAATTGTTAGTAATTGGAACTAAAATGTCGCCATTTTTATTGCTGCTGATTTTGAAGAGTTGTTTATGAATGGCGAGTTCTTGATCTTTGCTTTCCGTAATTTTATCCAAATTTTCCCAATATTGCCAATAGAGTGCACCCCACGCCACGCCATCACTCTCTTTTTGTACGTTGATGGTTGCCATTGCGGGTGTAACTTCATCGGCAGACCAACTTTGTTTCACATATCCGAAGGCGGAATTGTTGGTTGTGTTGTTGTAAGACCAGTCACCTACGCTTGCTTTCACCTGCTGCGACGTAAGCGTAGTTGTTTTGTTGAGCAAAAGTGCATAGCAAGCTTCAGCTGTAGCCCGCGAACTCTCCCACGCTTGCGTCTGCTTTTGTCTTAACAGCCAAGTTTGCATCATTTCTACAGCTTCTTTGTCGTTCAAAATGGTGTGAAACGCCTCAATTAATAGTGCTTGGCGTTCAATAGGAGCTTCGTGCCAAAATAAACCTCTGCCCTCTTTTTTCCAAAACATTCCCATTTCGTCGGAATATTGTGCATATTTTTTGATATGCGCCAATACCTCTTTTGCCAACACCTCATCACTATTACGATAGAAAATTAAGGCGCTCATTGCCTGCATATAAATTGATTGTTGTTTCCAATTCTTCTTCAGATTTGTATAATAAAAGTTATATGCTTCGCGACTTGTTCCGCTTAAATTTTGGTTTAGGAAGAAACTTCGTGCATATAAATATTGTATATTCAGTGAGTTATTGGTTAATAAGTTTTTCTTTTTTCTTTCCTGATATGATTTCCCTTCGCACGCATCTATGTATTGAATTGCCTTTTTAAGCATATTGGTATGCGATGAATTATCAATACCGAGCGCTTGCAGGTGTCCGAATCCTGTAAGAATATATTGTGTAATGTATTGATTGCTATTCCCTTTTGAAAACCAAGACCAGCCGCCATCAAAATTTTGCATATTTGTCAATTTTTCTAACGATAAATTCTGTTCCGCGCGCACTCGTTGTTCATTGAAAAGTCGTTGTAGATTCTGACGATTTTCGGATTCATTTTTTGCATCTAAAAGCCAAGGTGTTTCTTCGAGTGCTATTGATTTAAGCTCTTGGTTTTTCTCCAATTGTGAACATAGTAGGTCTGAATTTTCCTCTATCCATTTTTGAAAAACAGATTTGATTTCTGGATGGGAATTTATTATTTTCGAGGTGATTGCATTGGCATAGTAGCGATTGAAAAGTCGTTCGCTACATTCTTTATCGTTTTCCATTAGGTAGGGTAATGATTGCAGTACGTAACAAATTGGATTAGGAGAAAATTCAAAGGTTAGTGCATACGTTTCTGCAGTTTCCGATGGGTTTTGTAGTTTTTCGAATTGGAATGTTTTTGCTTCAGTTCCAGTTATTGCGAACGGCAAGGTTTCTGTTACGAGCGTTCTGTTAGGTAAAATAATTAATGTGGCTTCTTCACCATCTGCAAATTTTGGCGCTCCAGAATTTTCAGTCTCTACGAGATAGGTGAGTGCGCTTACGCCTTTCGGTACTGAAATTGGAAAGTAAAATTGCTGACTTCCTTGCGCGTTTAATTGAAAAGTTTGCAGAGAGTCGCCTATCAAAATATCGATAGGTTGGTGATTTTCTGCATTCCAAAATCTGATTTTTACAATTCCGCTTTGTGTAGAATCGCACATATTCACCACTTTAACGGCAAAGTTGATGCTGTCGCCTTCGCGGAGAAATCTTGGCGCATTCGACACAACCATCAGTGGTTTCTGTGTTTGGATAAATCGCTCGAAGTAACCTTGCATCTCCCCATGACTATGTGCAAATCCGCGCATTTTCCAGCGCGTTAACGATTCTGGAATTGTAAACGAAATGAGAATATCTCCGTTCTCGTCAGTCTGTAAATGAGGATAGAAGAATGAGGTTTCATCAAAATTTTTGCGAATGGATGAAGAAAACTCTTCTTCCAAATCATTCACACTTGCTAAATTACTCTTGAAACTATATTTGTTAAGTGCATCTTCTTCAAAATTGTTATCATAGGTGCTTTTTGTATATTCTCTATGGGCTCCATCGAGTATAGAATTAGTAGAAATGGTGGAAAAATAATAATCAAAAGTCGAAAAATTACCTATTAATCCAAAATAGGTTTCTATATTATAGTTTTGAATATCACAATCTTTATAGTAGTTTTTGTATGCCAGATAGTATTGATTAAAAGTTAAAGGATGATTGTAACGAAGTTTATGTTGGAATGAAAATACTGATTTCCAAGGCTTTGTCATTGTAAGTGCATCTAAAGAGGCGTCATACATTGAACAGAGCAGTTCTGCCATTACCTTTTCACCTTGTGCATTTTTCAATCTTATTTTATATTGTTCCCGACTTCCTGGAACGGTTTTGTCGCGGAAAGTTAGAAATTCAAAATCTATATTTTTCTCTCTATCTTTAACTTCAAACTCAATAGATTTATCATAGTGAAAATTATTTTGAATTGTGAAGAAAATGTATTGAATAATTCCACCAATATCTTCATTATCAACAATATAATTAATTTTTTTATTCTCTTGATTTAAGATAATTTTTTCTGTTGATTTCAGTTTTCCTTTAGAATAAATTTCACACATTACGATTGCATCTTTCAAATAGGAACCTAAAATAATTTCCAGAGTATCGCCACTTTTTACAGAGTTATTTTCAGAATGGGTTACCCAAATGGGTTCGTATGCAGCACATTTCTTTTGAGATTTGTCGAAAATGAAGACAAAATCCTCTTTCTTCACTTCATTTCCAAAATTATCTTGAGTAGAAAATGTGATTTTGTAGTAGCCTGGTTTGTAATTCTTTAGATTAGGAATGGAAAAATGTGAGGAGTCGTTCACAAAGATTATACCAGAGTCCACGCTATTTTTTATATTGCGATTTTCCATCAATTGCAAATTGAGAAAATCAAGATGGGGAAATGCTTGAACTAATTTTGCGGAATCGGAGAGAAAATACTCAGCAGAATAGCAATTGTGCAGAAAAGTTTCAGGAGTCTCTAAAGATTCTATCGTATAGTGTAGTTTTCCCTGTTGCAGTTTATTAGCATTGTTGAGTAGTTTTACCGAAAACAAGTTGTTGTCATCAATTGAGATTTGATTAGGAATTTCGCTTTCGATTTGAAGAGTTTGTTGCGTAATCGGGAACGAGATTTCTGCGTTGTGCATTTCGCCCGTAATATCCACAACTTCCGCTACAATAGTGACGTAGTAAGGTTTTGTGATATTGTTTGGGGTTTCTAAAGTAAATTCGATGGAAAAATCGCCATTTTCGGAACTGGTAACGCTACCTTGTTCGATGAGCTGTTTCTGACGTTCATAATATTTACTTGCGTTTACCCAAATTTTGTAGTTCAATTGTGCGTTGCTGAGTGCGTATCCAGCGTATGC
This sequence comes from Bacteroidota bacterium, assembly GCA_023413895.1. GTDB lineage: Bacteria > Bacteroidota > Bacteroidia > Bacteroidales > WCHB1-69 > JAEZOU01. The sequence continues at coordinate 29,175 of JAEZOU010000045.1, forward strand.
TTCAATTTTTCCATTTACTTTAATATCTTGATTAAATGCATATTGATCTTCAGGAACCGACAATGTTACTTCGTATGTAGGGCGTTTATATTCCTCTACGGAAAAATAGTGGTATGCAGTTGTTTCATCACACTTTACTGTAATTCTAAATTCGCCAGGAAGTGTGTTTTCTGGTAAATCGAAAGTTCCAGAAAAGGAACCGAGAGAGTTGCTCTGCAATGTTAATGTTTTCAGTTCTATGCCATTGGAACTGACCAAAGTTACCTTTGCAGAATGGTTTTCCAATAAATTTTGTTCTACCAAATTTCCATTTTGGAAAACTTCTTCCTTTAAAATTCCTTTGAAATAGATTTTTTGTCCTGGACGATAGAGATTGCGATCTGTAAAAATGGTAATTTTAACAAATTGTTCTAAGGAGTTATTCTCCAACGGCCTTTGGTAAGATAGGTTGATTTGTTTTTTGAAAGATTCTCCTAATGCACTGATTTCAATATTATACTTCAAATCCACAAATCTCTCCTGAACAAGATAGTGGAAATCAATTTTCCCATTTTTATCTGTTGTTAAGGTGATATTTTCTAACAAAATAGGATTTTGCTGCCAATTTTTTTCCCCAACAACTTTAATATTGACTTTGGCATTATGTATTGGTTCTCCTGTTTTGCGATTTATGACAAAAAAATCACCTTCTTCAGCCCTATAAATCAAATCGATATGAGAAACTTGTACAAACTCGCAAGCGAAAGAGTTGTCGGAGGGTGAAAACTTTTTTTTCGATGCGCACAGCACATACTCACCATTGGGCAAACCAGGTAACAGAAAATATGCAGAGTGCAATTCGTAATCATTTATCCAATTAGGATGCAGAACTGTATCATAAATAAAATCTTCCTTGAGTATTTTCCCATTCTGTTGCTCTTTTATTTGTTTAAATTTCTGTTTACTCATCGGAATAATACGGAAATATAGTTTTTCGCAATTCTCTAACTTTAAATTGAGCAGTGTCGGTTCATGCGGAATGATAACTTCAGGAAAAGAAAAGGAGATTCTTGCAAAATCGTTTTTGCAGAGTAATTCTTGTGCTTTTGTTGCTGATGGAGAATTTGGAGCAACTTCAATTGTTCGGTTGCACCATTTTACTGCTTCCAGTTTGTTGGTTTCAAAATATTGCTCTGCCAATTTCCAACAGATTCTTTCATAATCTTTTTCATTCCGAAATTTCTCCTCTAGGTTATGCAGATATGTTAATCTATTTTCTTGAAAATCAGGTTGATTCCAAAGTCTATAGCATTGTAAGCGCTTTAATGAGGTTTCTATTAATGCTTGAGGAGATTTTGTTAAATGGATTTGGGTTAAAGATTGAAGAGATTTTATAATGAGTTGAAAAGGAATATCATCGCTAAGGTTGGAAAGATCTAATTTTGCAAATGTATGATTATCTTGTAAATAGATTTTCTCTTGAGAGATCTTCTCCTGATAAATCCCTCCAAAAAGAGTTTCTATAATTTCATAAACTATAAAGTCGTACAAAGTGGGTTTCCTTTCCAAATCTTCCTTTGTCCTAATAATTTTTGAGTAGTTTTCAATAGGAATTTGGGCTAAAAAATCGCGATTTTTTACAGCATTTTGGCAATGGACGAGAATCTGACGCTCTAATGTCTTTATATCCCATAACTTAAAGTCGGAGGGTTTTTCCCCTTCAATGGGTGTGCGTGATTCAATTCTATATTGGTTTTCGTAGCGATAACCATCAAGAAATTTTGCCATATAGCAGTTCCAAATTGCGTTATTTGCTGGAGAATCTGTGTTTTTTGCAATTTGTTGTTGTATAATAGTATACACAGAATCGCAACCTTCGTCATATTTTTTGAGTAGCAGTTCGCAATGTTTTACAATTTGAGCAATCTCTTTATCAGTCTGTTGTGCGAAAAGAGGAAAAATTCCCAATAGGAAAAGCAAAAAAACGGATACTTTTTTTCTCATTGTGAAATGATTTAAACCATATCTCTTTTTGCAACGTATTTATAATAAAAATATTATACAAAAAAAGCAGGATTTTTCTCCTGCTCACTGACAAAAAAGGTTTGCTATTCATCTTCCATAAAAGATTTCAAATCTTCGAATCCTTTCTGCACCTCCTTAACTCTTTTAAAATAGATTTTCGTGATAAAAAATGAGATTACCCAAGTGACCACCACCCACAATGCTAAGAGGAGAATCTGTGAAATATGTACATAATGAATATATTGGCAGACAAAAATAATGGTCCAAAGAATCAGCAATAAAGTTTGTACGCAGTAATTGAGAGTTTCACTTTTTCTGAAAGTTAGAAAATAGTGTTCCGTTTCACATAAGGTATTTTTATATGATTTGACCTTTGATAGGATGTATAGATTCACACAGTCCCAAATGAGAGAAAATGACAAAATCGCTATTGATGAAATAGTAGCCCATTGGGTAAAAGGGAATGTAGATACAACAAGAATCAAAATCAGGAGAATAAATGCCCCAGCACTATTAAAGATGAAAATTCTAGAGACATTTCCTAAAACGGTATCTTTTATCAATTTTTGATTTATAAAATTTTGCTTTTCGATTTGTTGAGAAAGAATTTCCCATTTCTTTTTCATTTCTTCTAATTCCATATTACAATATTTATTGATTAGACATCTTTTTTAATTTCTCCTTTATGCGGGAGAGTTTCACAGCCACATTATTTCGTGAAAGTCCTGTTATGGCTGCTATTTCCTCATAACTTTTCTCATCAAGCCAGAGAAGAATCATTGCTTTTTCTAACTTATTCAATTGATTTATAAGTTGATATAGTTCTCTAATTTGTGTTTTACTTTCAACATCATTACTCCAGAATTTCATCTCTTGTGAAAAGGGAACTCGCTTCATTTTTTTATCTTTTCTGATAAATGAGATGCAAGTATTTAGTGATATGCGATAGATCCAGGTTGAGATTTTGCATTCGCCTCTGAATTTGGGCAAACTATGCCAAAGTTGAATCAGTACTTCTTGGTAGTAATCTTCAAACTCCTCTTCTCCAGCATATAGAAAACACACTTTAGAAATGATGCTTCTGTGTTGGATAATAATCTTCTCAAATTTTTCTTTGTCCCTCATTTTAATTTTTTCCAAGTTAGTCGTTAAAAGAGAAGATAAGTTACAATGAGAAATAAAAAAGCCGTCATTGGTATGACGGCTTGATGGGAAAGAATATTTTGCTATTTAATTAATCTTGATTATCAACTAATTGTTTATCAATAAAGATACGTCCGCAGGCTTCGCAAACGATAATTTTTCTGTGGAGGCGAATATCCAATTGACGTTGAGGTGGGATTTTGCTGAAGCAACCGCCGCAAGCTTCACGATCGATTTGAACAATTGCTAAACCATTTCTTGCGCCTTTGCGGATTCTTTCGAAAGCAGCGAGCAAACGTTCATCAACTTTTGCTTTTAAGTTTTCTGCTTTTGCATTCAATTCCTCTTCCTCTTTTTCTGTATCGGCAATAATATCGTCCAATTCCGCTTTTTTCTGATGAAGAACTTCCTCAATCTCTTTCAATTGTTCTTCACTTTTGGCAATCTCTTCGGTTTTATTTACAATTTCGTTAGCAATTTTGCCTTTATTTTTTTCTGCTAATTGAATTTCCAATTTTTGGAACTCAATCTCTTTTGCCAACGATTCATACTCACGATTGTTGCGAACATTGTTTTGTTGCTCTTCATAGCGATTTATCAACGCCAAAGAGTCTTTCATTTTAACATCTTGTTCCAAGCTTTTGGCTTGCAAAGATGCGATATCTTCGTGAAATTTTTCAATACGTGTTTTCATTCCCTCAAGAGCATCTTCCAAGTCGCGAACTTCATTGGGAAGCTCTCCTCTGATGACTCTAATTTTGTCAATTTGGGAACAAATTTGTTGTAAATTGTGCAAAGATAGCAACTTTTGTGCAATAGAAAATTCCTCCATTTTTTCGGTTGAAGATTCTTCAACGTGTCCGGAGGTGTTTACTTCGTGGATTTCTGGGTTCACAAATTCGCTCATAATAATCTTATTATCAGTATTTTCAATTATTAATATTTTTCATTACATTTATTTCTCTTCAAAAGAAAACCCGAAGTTATATATAGTTTACTTCACGAATTTCCTTGTCAGAAATAAAGGTTGCAAAATTAGTAAAATTTTCTTTTAGTTCATTACAAATAATTTCTCGTATAAAATGTTCTCCTTCAAAGTGCCCGATGTCAGCCAAAATCATCTTATTTTCGGGTCTGAAGAAGTCGTGATATTTAATGTCGCCAGTCACGTATGCGTGTGCTCCGGAACTCATTGCTGCGGAGATGAAAGAGCTTCCGCCGCCACCGCAAACAGCCACGCGCTCAATAGGTCCATCATAGTGTCCCGAGTAACGTACAACTTGTAGATTCAGTTTCTCTTTCAAATAGGCTAAAAATTCCATCTTTTCCATGGGCTTGGGTAGAGTTCCTACTCTTCCTAAACCTACATGGCGATTTTGATTTTCCAATTTGTAAATGTCAAAAGCAGGTTCTTCGTACGGATGGTTTTGGTAAATGGTTGTAATTACTTTTCGTTGCAAAATGGAAGGAAAAATCATTTCAATGCGTTCTTCTACCACTTTTTCCTCACGATTTTTCTCTCCGATAAAGGGTTGTGCTCCTGCTTCAGGCACAAAACTTCCGAATCCAGACATCGTGTAACTGCAATGTGAGTAGTTTCCTAACTCACCACACCCGATGGCAAAAAGTGCTTCTTTCAGTTTTTGTGCATTCTGCTGAGGAACAAAAACAACAAGTTTTTGGAACATCTCCTCTTTGGGAGCAAGAACGGAACAGTTTTGTAAACCTAACTTTTTAGCAAAAAGGGTATTCCCTCCATATGTAGCACTATCCATATTAGTGTGCATAGAATACAATACTAATTTATTTTCTAGTGCTTTGCATAAAATTTTCCCCGTTCTGTCTGTTGGGGTAATTCTTTTAATTTCGCTACGCAGAATCAGTGGGTGGTGAGAAATTACCAAGTTGGCATTATGAGCTATGGCATCGTCTAATACCGCTTCACTCATATCAAAACAGACTGCTACACCCGTAACCTTGCGCTCAATGTCTCCACATTGTACACCGCAATTGTCAAAACTCTCTTGCCAATAAAGTGGATATTTTCTTTCCAAGTGAGAAATTATTTCCTTGATTTTCATAAATTTACATTTATTAATTCAACGATGGCAAAGGTAATTAAAATTTTAATTCTGGAGAGAAGAATTTCTTTGAAAAAATCATTACTTTTGCAAATCGTATTTTTGCGAAAAATTGTTTTATCAAAACATTAAAATTCAATAGATTATGCCAAAAATTTCAAAAAAAGGGCAAATGATGCCATCTTCACCAATTAGAAAATTGGTTCCTTTTGCAGATGAAGCTAAAAAACGTGGAATTCACGTATATCACTTAAATATTGGTCAACCAGATATCGAAACACCTGAGTGTGCAAGAGAAGCGGTAAAAAAAGCAAATATTTCTGTGCTTGCATATAGCCATTCTGCAGGTTACTTGAGTTGCCGTGAAAAACTTTCTCAATATTACAAAAGCGTAAATATCGATGTTAATCCTGATGAAATCATTGTTACAAATGGTGGTTCTGAAGCGATTCTTTTTGCTTTCAATAGTTGTTTGGATAATGACGATGAAGTGATTATCCCAGAGCCATTCTACGCTAACTATAATGGTTTTGCTTGTACTTGTAACGCAAAAGTGAAACCTATTTATTCTACAATAGAAAATGGTTTTGCACTTCCAAGTATCGAAGAGTTTGAAAAAATTATTACGCCTAAAACTAAGGCAATTATGATTTGCAATCCGAATAATCCAACAGGTTATCTTTACTCAAAAGAGGAGATTTTGAAGTTGGCAGAGATTGTGAAAAAACATGACTTGTTCCTCTTCGCAGATGAGGTTTACAGAGAATTTTGCTACGATGGTCATGAACATTTTTCTGTTATGCAAGTTCCAGAAATTGCACAACATGTTGTTTTATTAGATTCAGTATCAAAACGTTATAGTGCATGCGGTATCCGTATTGGTGCTTTTGTAACACATAATAAAGAGGTTTACGCTACCGCAATGAAGTTTGCTCAAGTTCGTTTGAGTCCTCCTTCTTACGGACAAATTATGACAGAAGCGGCTATTGATACTCCCAAATCTTATTTTGATGGCGTTATCCAAGATTATGTGGCTCGTCGAAATACAATTATCGAGGCTATTAACAAAATGCCAGGTTGTATGTGCCCAACACCTAAAGGTGCATTCTATATCGTGGCAAAATTGCCTATCGATAATTCAGACAAATTCTGTAAATGGCTTCTTGAAGAGTTCAATTATAACGGGAAAACTGTTATGATAGCACCTGCTACGGGTTTCTACTCCAAACCATCTTTAGGAACTAACGAGGTTCGTATCAGCTACTGCTTGAAAGTAGAAGATTTGAAGGAAGCAATGATTTGTTTGGAAGAAGCACTTAAGGTTTATCCAGGTAGAGTTTAATGGATTTTGAATTAGTTGCACCCTATGCTCCCAGTGGAGACCAGCCAACCGCTATCAAGCAACTGGTCGAAGGCTTGAAACGTGGCGATGAAGCGCAAACCTTATTGGGCGTTACAGGCTCAGGTAAAACTTTTACTATTGCCAATGTGCTGAAAGAGGTGAATCGCCCAGCTTTGGTTTTAAGTCATAATAAAACTTTGGCAGCGCAGTTGTACAACGAGTTCAAACAGTTCTTTCCTAATAATGCGGTTGAATATTTTGTTTCTTACTACGATTATTATCAGCCAGAAGCATATATTCCTACCTCAAATACTTACATTGAAAAAGATTTATCTATCAATCAAGAGATTGAGAAGTTAAGATTACACGCCACGTCTTCCCTCCTTTCGGGAAGACGTGATGTTATTGTAGTAGCCTCCGTTTCCTGTATTTACGGAATTGGAAATCCAGAAGATTTTGCCAAAATTATTATCAAGGTCGAAAAGGGAATGACCTTAAATCAAGACCATCTGCTCTACGCTTTGGTCAATGGTCTCTATTCCCGAACGGAGCTGCATTTAGAACCAGGAAAATTTCGTGTTAAGGGGGATACGATTGATCTGTATCCTCCCTATAGCGATATCGCCTATCGGATTATCTTTTGGGATAATGAAATTGAGAAAATCGAAGAAATTGAGGTTGAATCAGGTAAGCGTATAACGGAATTAGATAGGCTTACTATCTATCCAGCAAATATCTTTGTAACATCTCAAGATTCTATAAATGAAGCTATTATAAATATAAAATTAGATTTAGGAGAACAGATTAATTATCTGAAGTCTCTTGAAAAACATTTAGAAGCCAAACGTTTGGAAGATAGGGTGAATTATGATGTGGAGATGATGAAGGAGTTGGGCTACTGCTCTGGAATTGAAAACTATTCACGCTATTTTGATAAGCGCAAACCAGGAGAACGACCATTCTGTATTTTGGATTTCTTTCCTGATGACTTTATTTTGGTTGTGGATGAAAGTCACGTTACCATTCCACAGATTGGAGCAATGTATGGCGGTGACCGCGCACGAAAAGTTAATCTTGTAGATTATGGATTTAGACTTCCTGCTGCAATGGATAATCGACCGCTGAAATTTCACGAATTTGAAAGCCTGATAGGTCAAGCTATATATATGAGCGCAACTCCTGCTAACTACGAGTTAGAACGCTCAGCTGGAGTTGTGGTAGAACAAGTAGTTCGTCCTACTGGGTTGCTAGACCCTCCTATTGAGGTTCGTCCCGCAGATAATCAGGTTGATGATCTGCTTAACGAAATTGAGGATACGGTTAATAGGGGAGAGCGTGTTTTAGTAACCACTTTGACTAAGCGGATGGCGGAGGAGTTGACAGGCTATTTGATACGAATTGGTATTCGCACACAGTATATTCATTCCGATGTGGACACGTTGGAGCGAGTGGAAATTTTGCAGAACCTGCGCGCAGGCGCTATTGACGTGTTGGTAGGTGTAAATCTATTGCGCGAAGGATTGGACTTGCCAGAAGTCTCTTTTGTGGCGGTGATGGATGCAGATAAAGAGGGCTTTTTACGTAATGAGCGTTCGTTGACGCAAACAGCAGGAAGAGCGGCGCGCCATGCCAATGGTCACGTAATATTTTATGGCAATAAAGTCACTAAATCGATGCAAGCTACTATTGATGAAACAGAGCGCCGAAGAGCAAAACAGATTGCTTATAACCAAGAACATAATATTGTGCCCACAACAGCCATAAAATCTGATGATACAAACCCCATTTATAGAACTGAAAATGCTTCATCTTCCCAATCTTATAATTCTTTTTCTATCCCCGAAAAAGTGGCTGCAGAGGAAGAAAATCCATATAAAATGCTAAATAAAGAGCAACTACAGACAAACGTAAAAAACTTACGTAAGCAGTTAGAAATTGCCGTTAAAGATTTGGATTTTATGAAAGCAGCGGACCTAAGAAACCGCATCCTTTTACTTGAAGAGATGATTTTTAACTATTAAAATTGTAGTAATTCTCTCACTCCAAAAACAAACTTTTATAATTATATATTTGATTTGTTAAAAAGAAATTTTGGTGGTGATGTCAGGAAAAAGAAATTATGATCTCTCTAATTTAAAATATCAAATTTAGAATTGTTGCTAATAAATTCAGGAACAATCTCTTTCATCTTTTTGACAATAACAAAAGGATCACTATTTTTCAAAGCTATTAGTTGAGCAATTTTTTGAGATACAGATTCATATTCATATCGACGAACATTGGCAATCATAATCTTTTTATAATCTGTTTGGATTGTATTTTCTTGATTTGCAAGTAATTCTTCATATAATTTTTCTCCTTCGCGTAAGCCAGAGAAACGGATTTCAATATCTTTTCCTAATACTAAGCCCGAAAGTTTTATCATTTTTACCGCTAAATCGTAAATTTTTACGGGTTGTCCCATATCGAAAATAAAAATTTCGCCACCATTACCTACCGCTCCTGCAGTGAGTACCAATTGACAGGCTTCAGGAATGGTCATAAAATAGCGAGTAATATCAGGGTGTGTTACTGTAATAGGACCGCCATTCTCAATTTGACGTTTGAAAATAGGAATAACGGAACCCTTGGAACCCAATACGTTACCAAAACGAGTAGTGATAAATTTGGTGCATTCTTGATGGAAGTTTAACGATTGTACATAAATTTCAGCGATACGTTTCGATGCTCCCATTACGCCCGTTGGATTAACAGCCTTATCCGTCGAAATCATGACAAACTTCTCTACGTTATATTTTACAGAAAGGTCTGCTAATAATCTGGTCCCCTGTACATTAACTTTGATAGCAGCCTGTGGATTTTCTTCCATAATTGGCACATGCTTATAAGCTGCTGCGTGATATACTAATTGTGGTTTGTAAGTGCTAAAAACCTCTTCCATCTTCTCTGTATCCGTAATGTCGCATACCAATATTTCTACATTTTTCAAATGATTAAAACTATTGCAGTAGCTGCGCAAGAAGAAAACGGGAGTTTCTGAATTGTCAACTAAAATTAACTTTCCATAATTGAAATTTAGCAATTGTTGTACAATTTCGCTACCAATGGAGCCCGCAGCACCTGTAATCAAAATGGTTTTGTTTACGATATCTTTGCTAACCAATCGTTTGTCCATTACTATAGGATCACGCTCTAAAAGGTCTTCAATCTTTACCTTTTTAATCTGTTTGAAACTTAAACTTCCATTAATCCAACGTGTTACAGGCGGAACCTGTAATACTTTTACATTGTATGGAAGTGCAATTTCTGTAATTTCATTCTTTTTTGATGCAGGAAGATCCTGAACTGAAATAATTAGAAATGATATATTATTTTTTTGCAGATATTCATCTAATCTTTGATATTTAATTACAGGAAGATTTTCTACCTCTTTCCCTACTTTTTTAGGGTCTTCATCAATGAATGCCAACACATTATATTTGGTTTTAACATCTCTATCTAATGCTTTTTTTGTAGTAATTCCGCTCTCACCAGCACCAAAAATTATGATGTTTTTTTTCAGTTTTGTAGGATTTACTTGCTCCAAATAGAAAAGTTTGAATGATAATCTGTAAATAATTAGAAATACAGTGGAGATGAAAAATTCCATTCCTGGAATGGAAACAGGAATTAGATGCGTTCCATTTATTATGTATGTGATTTTGTTAAGGGCATAAATAAAGATTGTTCCTCCTAAGCATGAGAGAAAAATTCGGATAACATTCTGTGCATTCGTATATCGAACGACCATTCTTTCTGTGCGGAAAAGAAGGAAAAATATAGCACGAATAGGAAGTATTAGTAAAGGAGCTTTCCAGTACATGTCAGAAGGTAAATTACTTAGCTCTTTGAATGATGCTCGAATTAATAGAGCTAACATAACGGCAAATCCTACGCAAATCAAGTCGAGAAACATGATTACCCAAGTAGGAACTATATTTAATCTTGAAAAGTTTTGTTTTATCATAATTTTATCGAATGTAGATTCTTTGAACTCTTTTTGATATGGAGGTTAGTAATTCGTACGGAGTTTTGCCAATCTTTTGGGCAATATCATCTACCCGATTGGTTTCTCCATATACAATAACTTCATCTTCAACACAAACAGAAATACCCGTTACGTCAATCATGCACATATCCATACAGATTTTACCAACAATTGGACAATGTTTTCCCTTAACTACCATTGATCCAATACCATTGCTTAATTCGCGCGGAAGACCATCGGCATAACCTAACGGAACAATGGCTATTTGCATATCGTGTTGTGCGGTAAATGTTCTGTTGTAACCAATAGATTCTCCCTTATATACACTCTTTATTTGTGTGATTAATGATTTTAATGTTATGGAATGTGATAGATATCTTTGTGTTTCTTTCGATGTTGAGAACCCATATAATCCTAAACCTAATCTAACCATATCGTATTGATAATCAGTGTAATTTGTAATTCCAGCAGAGTTTAGAATATGTTTTAGAAAAGGTTGTCTAATTTGTTGAGTGATTTTTTGACAGATTTTGTCAAAAATAGCAATCTGTTTTAGTGTAAATTGTTGTCCATCAGGATTGTCAGCATCAGCAAGATGTGAAAAAACAGAAGCTAATTTCAGTTGATGATTATTTTGTATAATTGTTATCGCCTCATCAATTTCCTCTTCATAGAGACCAATACGATGCATTCCTGTATCGATCTTTAGGTGAATAGGAAATTCGGTAATATGAGGGTAGTGGGAGAGCGATTTAACCAATTCTTTCAAATAATAGATTGTAAAAATCTCAGGTTCAAGATTATATCTAATCATTACATGAAAGTTGGCAGCTTCGGCACCTAGTACAATAATTGGCGTTCTAATATTTCTTTTTCGTAAAAGTACACCTTCATCGGTATAGGCTACGGCAAGGTAATCTATATGGTGGTAGGTTAACTCGTTCACCAATTCAGCATCACCCAAGCCATAACACATCGCTTTTACCATTGCAACCATTCGAGTTGTGGGTTTTAGTTTGCTTTTGAAAAAGTTTAGGTTGTTGATAATCGCTTCTAAGTGAACTTGTAGGTGTGTTTGCTGGCAACGATTTTGTAGTGATTCTACAATTTTCTCAAATCGAAAGCTTCTAGCACCTTTTATCAATACAGCCTTACCTGAAATATCAATTTGGTCAATTTGTAGTAGTAATTCTTCTGTAGTATTAAAGGTGTATCGGTTTTCTACTTCAAAAAGTGATGTATAGTGGGTAATTTTTGTTCCTATTAATACTAAAGTGGAAATTTTATTGCTATTAATCAGTTCTGCAATATGTTGATAATCTTCTGAAAAGAGCGTAACTTGTTCAAAATCAGAAATAAATAGAACCTTTTTTCTATCCTTAGCTTGATTCTTTAGGAAATCTAAAGCAATGCGTAAAGAGTTGATATCTAGGCTGTAAGTGTCGTTTATAACAATAGATTGATTCAAACCTTCTTTAACCTCCATTCTCATAGAGATAGAGGTTAGTTTCTGAAGTTTCTGATTGATTATAGACACACAATAATCTAAATAGAGTAATAACACCACTACGTGCATAGCATTTTCTACAGAAGCATTATCCATAAAAGGTATGCTAATAGATTCTTCTAGGCCCTGAATGGAGACTATCGTTTGCTGATTTTTAACCTCTTTTTTGATTATTCTGTATCTTGCAGTTTTAGAATTGCCCCACGAAATCTTTTTTAATTGATTATATTCTTTTTCTTGTAATAAGTCGCAAACTAATTTATAATCAGTGCAATATATGAGAGCTTCGGAGGATTGGAAAAGTTTTAATTTCTCTTTAGCTTTCTCTTTTGCATCAGTAAAAAACTGATTATGAGCTTCGCCAATATTAGTGAGAATACCTATTTGGGGCTGAATCATACGCTCCAATTTTTCCATTTCACCGCATTGCGAAATCCCAGCCTCTAAAAGCGCAAAATTGTGTTTATTTTGCATTTGCAATACCGAAACAGCTACACCAATTTGCGAATTATAGCTATTAGGATTAGCAGCGACAAAATAGGTGTCTGACAAGAGTTGTGTTAGCCATTCTTTTACAATAGTTTTTCCATTACTTCCCGAAATACCTACCACAGGAAATGTAAATTTTTTTCGATGTTCTATTGCTAACTCTTGCATAGCAAAAATAGCATTATCAACTTGGAAAAAATTGGCTTGATAGGTGGAAAAATGGTTGATATCTTGAGTAATTACAAAGTTTTTAACCCCTTTTTCATATAATTCGAGAATATATTTATGCCCATCATCTTTTTCAGTTTTGATAGCAAAAAAAATGGTTTGTGAAGGTAATGTCAACTTACGACTATCGAACAAGAACTCACTGATCGGAGAATTTTCATCCGACAAGCGCGAAGCTACGCAGGATATAGCTGCTGTAATATTCAGAGCTTTCATCACCTTTATAATTGAAAAAATATTATTTTTTCGAGTTGTTCCTATTTCGTAAAATATCTACAGCAAGGTAGATGGCATTGCGCATAGATTGTGCCATTGCTACATTTTTTCCCGCAATATCGTAGGCTGTACCATGAGCAGGAGAGGTTCTTACAATAGGCAAGCCAGCTGTGTAGTTAACACCAGTTTCTCCTGCTAATAATTTAAAAGGAATCATTCCTTGGTCGTGATACATAGCCAGTACAGCGCTGAATTTTTTGTATCGTCCTGATGCGAAGAAACCATCGGCAGGGAAAGGACCAAACGCATTTATTTTTTTGTCAGTAGCTTGCTGTATAGCAGGTAGAATAATATCTTTCTCCTCTTTGCCTAAGAGTCCGTTGTCGCCTGCATGTGGGTTTAGCGCTAATACAGCAATAGTGGGGTTTGTACATAAAAAGTCTTGAACTAAAGATTGGTGCAGAATGGTCAATTTATCAACAATTTTCTGCGTTGTAATTTCTGCCAAAACTTTTTTTATAGGAGTATGGTTAGAAACAAAAGCAACCTTTAACAAGTCATCAACCATCATCATTAATGAATTAGATGATGAAAATTCATTGCTGAAGTATTCTGTATGACCAGAAAATTTAAATTTTTCAGACTGAATGTTTTCTTTGTTGATGGGAGCCGTAACAATAGCATTTATTTTGTTGTTTTTCAAATCTTTAGTAGCAGCTCTTAATGAAAGCTCTGCCAAATTTCCAGCTATTGCTGTAGAGTTACCCAATTCGATTTTTACCTCAGCATCCTGAAGGTTAATCAAATTGGGTTTTTTATTTATAGCTTGATCAGCGTCTTTTATAAACTGAAATGAGAAATCTCCGAGATTAATGGCCTTTCGATGAAAGGTGGCAACTTTTGCTAAACCATATACAATGGGTGTACATACCTCCATCATTTTTGTATCGGCTAATGCCTTAATAATCACTTCATAACCAATACCATTGATGTCACCATGAGTGATTCCTATTTTATACAGAGATTCCATAATTATCTATTTTAGAGTGTTACCTTTACTTCATATTCTTCGTAGCCTTCTACAATATCTCCAACCTTGATGTCATTAAAGTTTTCAATATTTAAACCACAATCTTGACCTGCAACAACCTCTTTAACATCATCTTTGAAACGTCTTAACGAGCCTAATTTGCCAGTATAAACTACGATACCATCCCTAATTACGCGCACTTTTGTATTTCTTTGCAATTTCCCGTCAAGAACCATACAACCTGCCACGTTTCCAACTTTACTAATTTTGTATACTTCGCGAATTTCAATATTGCAGAGTACTTTTTCACGAATTTCTGGGGAGTGCATACCTGCAATTGCATCTTTAATTTCGTTAATGGCTGTATAGATGATAGAATAGGTTCTGATATCAATTTGCTCCTGTTCTGCCAATTTTCTTGAACCTGCAGATGGACGAACTTGGAATGCCACAATAACGGCATTAGAAGCAGAAGCTAACAATACATCGCTTTCGGTTACTTGTCCTACTGATTTGTGGATGACATTTACCTGAACTTGTGGTGTAGAAAGTTTTAGTAGAGAATCTGAAAGTGCTTCTACAGAACCATCTACGTCACCCTTTACAATGATATTCAATTCTTTAAAGTCACCGATAGCAATTCTTCGGCCGATTTCGTCAAGTGTAATATGCTTTTGGGTTCTCAATCCCATTTCGCGTGCTAATTGTGCGCGTTTTGTAGCGGCAACGCGAGCTTCGTGGTCGGAGTGACAAACGTTGATTATATCTCCAGCTTGTGGTGCTCCGCTTAATCCTAATAACAATATTGGAGTTGCAGGACCGGCAGACTGAACTTGTTGATTTCTTTCATTATACAATGCTTTTACTTTTCCGTAGTGCGTTCCGGCAAGTACAGGATCTCCTACTTTGATGGTACCATTTTGTACCAAAACTTTGGCAACATAACCTTTACCTTTATCCAATGAAGATTCAAGAACAGTTCCTACACCATTCTTTTTAGGATTAGCTTTTAGTTCAAGAAGTTCTGCTTCTAATAATACTTTTTCTAGTAGCTCTTCTACATTTACACCATGCTTAGCATCAATCTCTTGGCATTGATATTTGCCACCCCATTCCTCTACAAGAATATTCATTGCTGCTAATTCCTCTCTAATTTTATCGGGATTTGCAGTAGCTTTATCTATTTTTGTGATAGCAAATACCATAGAAACGCCAGCAGCTTGAGAGTGGTGAATTGCCTCAACAGTTTGTGGCATCACTGCGTCGTCGGCTGCAATAACAATAATACAAACATCGGTAACTTTTGCACCGCGCGCACGCATTGCAGTAAACGCTTCGTGACCAGGAGTATCCAAGAAGGTGATTTTTCTTCCATCTTGCATTGTTACTTCGTATGCACCGATATGTTGGGTGATACCTCCTGCTTCACCAGCAATTACATTCGATTTTCTAATATAGTCCAATAAAGAGGTTTTACCATGGTCAACGTGTCCCATAACTGTAATAATAGGATGACGAGGTTCCAAATCCTCTTCGTTGTCATCTGCATTAATAGCTAACTCCTCTTCAATATCAGCTTTTACAAATTCTACTTCGTAACCAAATTCATCTGCAAGTAATGAAATCGTTTCTGCATCTAAGCGTTGGTTGATAGAAACTGCAAGTCCAATACTCATACAAGTAGAGATAATGGTAACAACAGGAAGGTTCATCAAAGTTGCAAGTTCATTAGCAGTTAGGAACTCTGTAACTTTGAGCTTCTTTTGATCTTGTTGTGCTTGTAGTTCATTTTCGCGCATCTCTTCTTGGATGTGCTGACGTTTTTCTCTCTTGCGTTTTGACGTTTTGGATTTACCAAGTGGTTCAAGGCGCATCATTGTTTCTTTGATGTGGCGTTGAATATCCTCTTGAGAGATTTCTGCCTTAGGAGCTGGTTGCGCTTTCTCTTTTTTATTGTTTTCGTTAGAAGGTTTGTTTGCAGGATGTTTAATTCGGGTTCTCTTTCTCTTCTTCTTCTCTTCATTCTCCGAATTGTTTTCCTTTTTCACAGGTTGTTCTTTCTCTTTTTTCGGGGTTTCTTTACTTTTGAAAGAGTCTAGATCTATTTTCCCTTTAACAACGGGTGCTTGTATTTTGGTATATACGGTTTCTATAAAGTTAGGATCCTTTTCTGGTTCAGATTCTGCTACAACTTTTTCCTCAATATTTTCTTCCTCTTTTTTTACCTCTTCTGAAACAACAGGTTCCTCCTTGGCCTGAACAGGAGTGCTTTTCTTTTTATTTAGGTTATCTAAATCGATTTTTCCTGTTACTTTGATTCCAAAATGTTCCTTGAGTTCATCTTCTTTGCTCAATTCGGTAGGTTCAGGAACAATTTCTTCTTCAATGTTGGGTGAAGGTTGGTCCTCCTGCGGAATTTCTGGCTCAATATCAACAACTACCTCTACCTCTTCTTGTACAGGTACCTCTTCAGGTTGTGCAATAGGTTCTTGAGGAGTAGGTTCTGGTGTTTCTACCTTTATCTCTTCTGTAGGTGTTGCGACCTTTTTTGTTTTATTAAATTGATTTAAGTCGATGGTGCCCAAAATCTTAGGAGTTGGAATTTCAGCTTTAATAACCTCCTCTTGTTTCTCAACAATCTCCTCGTTCTCCTTTTCGGCAGACACTTCTGGTTCAGGTGTTGGCTGAGCTTGTGAAACCTCTTGTGCGGGTTTTGAAGATGGTGTATCTTCATTTTTCTTATTATAAACACCGATGTCAATCTTTTGCGCTTCCTCTTTTAGTGCTTTTTCAGCTTGAAATTCCTTAATGAGAACATTATACATATCCTCTGTAAGTTTAGCGTTGGGATTGTTATCAATATCGAAATTTTTCTTTTTCAACAAATCCACAGCGGATTGTATCGAAACATTAAATTCACCTGCTGCCTTTCCTAAACGGGGTATTTTCCTTTTTTCTTTTTCTGCCATAATTAAATTTTAATTCGTTAAGTAAATAATGAGATTAGGAGTATACAAATGAAGGTACTATTTAATATCAAGTTCTTTTTTGATAGATGCTAATACTTCGTCAACAGTTTCTTCCTCTAAATCAGTACGTTGAATAAGTTCTTCTCTGCTGATTTTGATAACACTTAATGCGGTATCGCAACCAATGTTTTTGAAGGCATCTATAACCCATTGGTCAAATTCATCACTAAATTCATTCAAATCAACATCTTCCTCTTCTACAATGTCATCTCTGAAAACATCAATGTCATATCCAGAAAGTTTACTTGCCAATTTGATATTATATCCACCTTTACCAATTGCCAACGACACTTGGTCAGGTTTCATATAAACGTTAGCCGTTTTATTCTCTTCGTCCAATTCGATAGAACTAATTTTTGCAGGACTAAGTGCGCGGGAAATAAGAAGGCTTGTATTTGATGTATAATTGATGACGTCAATATTTTCATTACGCAACTCTCTGACAATACTATGGATACGACTACCTTTCATACCTACGCAAGCACCTACTGGGTCAATACGGTCGTCGTACGATTCTACCAAAACTTTGGCTCTTTCTCCTGGTGTGCGAACTACATTTTTAATGGTGATAAGCCCATCATAAACCTCTGGAATTTCAGTTTCCATTAATCTTTCCAAAAATTGTGGTGAAGTACGAGAAATAGTAATTCTTGGTGTAGAGGAATTTACGTCAACACGTGCCACCACTGCTGTTAAAGTATCCCCTTTTTTATATTTATCAGCTGGAATTTGTTCTGAGCGAGGTAGTACCAATTCAACGTCATCTTCATCGTGTACTAAAATCTCTTTCTTAAACACTTGATTTACTTCACCTGTAATCAATTCCCCAATTTTATGTTCATATTTCTTGTATATAACATCTTTTTCATACTCCATTACTTTTGTAATCAAATTTTGACGAAGTGCCAAAATCTCACGACGAGCGAAGTCTGATAATTTGACGTTTTCTACAACCTCTTCTCCTACTTCAAAGTCAGGTTCAATTTTGATGGCTTCCGAAAGTGCAATTTGTGTATATTCATCCTCCAACTCCTCATCTTCTACAATCTCGCGAGATCTAGTAATCTCTAAGTCTCCTCGATCCACGTTCACTGTAACATCAAAATTAGCATCTGGACCATATTTCTTAGCTAAAGCAGCAAGAAATACATCTTGCAAAATCTTCATCATTGGCTCTCTGTCGATGCTTTTAAACTCTTTAAACTCGGTAAAGGTGTCCGTTAAATTTAATGTTTCTTCCATTAGTTTATTTATTTGTTATTTTTACTTTCTATGTTAGACAAAAAAAGGAGGGTTCTCTTCCCCTCCTCGTATCTCCTTACAAAAAACTCTCACCAATTGAGATGAGAGTTTAGAGTTGACCAACCAGGACTCGAACCTAGACAGGCAGAACCAAAATCTGTAGTGCTACCATTACACCATTGGTCATTGTCGTTTGAGGCTGCAAAAATACATTTTTTTTTTATGCAATACACGTTTTTTCCTTTTTTATAGACAAAAAAAAGATTTTTTGTAAATAGCAGTGTATTAGTCTATTATAAAAGAATAATGTTGCTTTAAATTCAATATTTACATTTTTTAAGAGAGAAATCGAGAAAAATTTAGGACAAAATCGGAGTTTTATCGCAAGTTTTGGATAAATTATTCTTCGTTATTGTCGTAATAAGTAGGAGAAATATAGGGGTAAAGAACAGTAGTTTCACTGCTTTTGTTATCTTCAAAATAGGGTAGAAAGAGGTTGTCAATGTTTTCTGTAGGAATTGTTGTGCGGAAAGATAAGTTTTTTCTCTTATTCTTTTTGAGAAATTCTCGTTTGTGAATCTCTAATTGATAGAAGAGGTCTTTTAAAATTTCGCTGAGAGGGTTTTTCCTCTTTTTTGAAGAAGTATTTGTTAAAATATTGCTGATATTTTGAACTGTGAAAGTAGATTTTTGCATTAACTCTTGTTCAAAATTTTCAATGTTGATATTGTACCCATTCTCCATTACTGACAAAATCAAGTAATCGTAATCTGCTATTTGTTCACGATGCATCGCTAATCCTTGTAGATTGATGAAATAAAGCATCTCCTCAAAAAGAGATAACGTTTGAAAGGTGCAGTTTTTTTCTTTATTGGATTTGAGAAAATTGCATCCTTTATAATCGTAAGTTTTATTTTCCATTATATAGCAGCATACCTCTTCGCTAGAGGAGTGAAGAGCCATTGCAACTCGAAACTTCCCTTCGTGTTCCTCTGTCGTCAGAACTTGGGTAGCCATATACGAGAAGGATAATTTTAATTGTTTTCCTATGGTATCTATAAACCGAAAAAATGTGTTTTGTGTTTTTACCGCAAAAATTTTATAGGTAAAGTTCTCTCCAAAAGCAGACTTTACGGTATAAGTTTTGTTATGAGAGACAAGACTAACCATTTATTACCTCCCATGCTGCTTCTGCTGCTGATTGCTCAGCTTTTTTAATAGTAAAATCATTGCCGCGTCCCATCTCTTCATTATCTACATAAACTGTGATATTGTATATTTTTCTATTTGCTGACCACTCTACTGAGGTTTGTTCAAATCTAATATTTTTATTGTTTTTTCTACCCCAATTAAGTAGTAAACTTTTGAAATTGTGGTCCTCTGAAATAACGGATTCAATATCCATGTGAGTGTTCAATATGTCAAGCACAATTTTTTTTGTTTTTAGGTAGCCTTTATCCAAAAAAATTGCCCCTACTAATGCTTCAAAAGCATCTCCTGGAGCACATTTAGGACAATTGGCGTTATCGTAAGAGATAAATTGTGTAAGAGCAATAGTACGAGAAAGTGCATTTAATCGATCGCGGCATACAATGTTTGAGCGCATTTGGGTTAGGTCTCCTTCTCGATGAGTCGGAAATCTTTTAAAAAGATATTCGGCAACGATGGTTCCTAAAACAGCATCTCCTAAATATTCTAATCGTTCATTATTCAAAGTTCCACAAATTGGGTCTTTGGTAGATGCAGAACGATGTATAAATGCTATTTTATAAATCTCAATATCACCAGGTCTGAAATTCAATACATTTTTAAGAAAATCAGATATGGATTTGTCTATTGTGGATTTCTTAGTAAAAGGGAACAATGAAAAGATTATTTATTCGTATTTGGTAAATAATAGGGATGCATTGTGGCCTCCAAAACCGAAAGAGTTGGAGATTGCTACGCGGATATCTTTTTCCACCAAATGGTTAGCACAGAAATTGTAAGATGGAAGTGCTGGATCCACATTTACTAAATTAATTGTAGGTGGAATTTTTCCTGTTTTAACAGACAAGATAGTTGCTACAGCTTCAACAGCTCCTGCAGCCCCTAACAAGTGTCCAGTCATTGATTTAGTGGAATTTATAAGAAGATTGTTTGCATGTTCACCAAATACGGAAGTTATTGCTTTGCACTCAGAAACATCGCCTTGTGGTGTACTTGTAGCGTGAGCATTGATATGATCAACATCTTCTGGTTTCAAGTTGGAATCAATGATACAATTGCGCATAGCCGCCGCAGCGGATATACCTTCTGGATTGGGAGCCGTCACGTGGAATGTGTCTGTTGAGAGCCCAACGCCAGCTAATTCAGCGTATATATGTGCACCTCTTGCCACAGCGTGTTCATATTCTTCCAAAATTAGTGCTGCAGCACCTTCTCCCATTACAAACCCATCTCTTGATTGATCAAATGGACATGAAGCTGTTTTATAAGAATCATTATTAGTAGAAAGTGCACGCATTGCATTAAAACCACCTACCGGAGTAGGTAAAATGCAAGCTTCGGAGCCTCCTGAAATAATTACCTCAGCTTTTCCTAACTTAATGTAATGATAGGCATCGGCAATTGCATGTGCTGCAGATGCGCACGCTGATGAGACAACGTAACTCACACCTTTAATGTCGTGACGTATAGCAATTGATCCTGCAATCATATTGCCTAATACTTTAGGAATGAGATATGGACTAAGACGAGGAATCTCTCCGTTACCAAGATAGGTTCCTACAGCCTCCATAATGGATTCGTATCCGCCAACTCCTGTTCCTAAAATAACTCCAACACGATCACGGTTTAGATTTTGCATATCTAATCCGCTATCTTGAATTGCTTCTTCACAAGCAACAACAGCATATTGCCCACAAGAATCCATTAACCTCAACTCTTTTCTGTCTATAAAGTCAGATGGATTGAAATTTTTGATTTCGCAGGCAAATTTTGTTTTAAAATGTTCGGTATTAAAACGTGTAATAGGACCAGCACCACTTACTCCTTTTTGCAATGCATTCCAATATTCAGGAATTGTATTGCCAATAGGAGTAAGTGCGCCTAATCCTGTAATAACTACTCGCTTAAAATTCATTACGAGAAAAAAGTGTAGATATTACTTTTTCAATTGAGATTCAATGTAATTAATAGCGTCACCAACGGTTTCAATCTTTTCTTGATCTTCATTATCGAAGGTAATGCCAAATTCGTTTTCAAATTGCATAATTAACTCAACTGTGTCGAGAGAATCTGCACCTAAATCAATTGTAAAATTCTTTTCTGGAGTTACTTCAGCTGGATTAACATTTAGTTTTTCAGCAATGATACTTTGAACTTTTTCTTGAATTTCTGCCATAATTTTCTTTTTTTAATTGATGCCGCAAAAATAGTATTTTTTTTTTGATTGGTTATCTTTTTATTTTTCTCTAGTCCTATATTTGTGTAAGACGTTGTTATTCAGTATTATAAAATTTAACTTACATTAACATTTTTTGATTTTACTTTGCTCATCTTCTGATATAATCTTTCTTTATTAATCAAAATCGGGAGCAATTCTCTCGATTTTTTCCAATTGATCAATTTTAGAAAGGTTCTCAATAAGTTCATTTAGTGCTTTCACATTTTGAATGTAAAGCATCAATTTCCCGTTGAAGACATTGTCTTTTGTAGAGATGTTAATGGAGCGAATGTTTAGGTCTAATTGGGAGGTTACAACATTGATTATTTCTTTAATCATCCCTTTTCTATCAAAACCTGTAATGGTGATGCCCGTCAAGAATGAGACTCCTTGCTCTTTTCTCCATTTGGCTTTGATGATTCTGTTCCCATATTTTGACATAGCAGCAATTGCATTTTTGCAGTTGGTGGCGTGAACTTCTATAACATCGTGTGAAATTTGGATTCCTACCACTTGGTCTCCTGGAATGGGAGAACAGCAGTTTGCAATTAAGTGCTTAATGGTTTCAGAATTGTCGTCCAATAAGAAAAATTCGGGTTTTTGTTCTAATTGTTCATCAATTAAGGCGTTAAGACCTTTTTGATTAACGGTAGCATTTACTTTCTGTTTGAAACTAGTATATTGCCTATCTAGATTGTTTTCAAAAAGTTTTTGGATTCTATCTGCCTTGATTTTTTGTTCCGCAATTTGTGACCAAAATTCAATATCGGAAACAACTTGAAAGTGGTTTTGTACGCGTGCGATATTATCGGTGTTAAATTCAAGTTTTAAATTCTCAAAAATCTTTTTTAGTAATTCTTGACCTTCGTGAGTCTTTTTTTTCTGTGCATCGCGAATGGCTTCTTTGATGTGTTCCTTTGCACGAGATGTTTTTACAAAATTAAACCATTCGGGTTTAGGAAATTGTTTCTTTGATGTGATAATTTTTACCTGGTCTCCTGTATGTAAAACATAACTAATAGGTACAATATTGAAGTTTACTTTTGCCCCGATACATTGATTTCCTAATCGGGTGTGTACGTCGTATGCGAAATCAAGTACGGTAGAGCCTGCGGGCATCATTCTTCGTTCCCCTGTAGGAGTAAAAAGGATAATCTCTTTCAACTCAAGATCCATCTTAATCTCATCTAAGAAGTTAATAGCATTAGTATCTTGGCTTTTTAACATATCGCGAATTTTGGCTAACCAATCTTCCACGCGGTTCTCTACGTCAGAATAAGAAGCATTTTCCTCTTTATATTTAAAATGTGCTGCCAAGCCACGTTCTGCAATTTGGTCCATTTTTTGAGTTCGGATTTGTACCTCTACCCATTTCCCCATATTACTCATACATGTAACGTGTAATGCTTGATAGCCATTTGCTTTCGGTGTGGTTAAGAAATTTCGTAAACGGTCAGGATTTGTGTCATAAATGTTAGTAATGATGGTGTGTACACGCCAACAATCGTTTATCTCTTGTTCTGGAGTGCCAGAGGAATTTATAACAAAACGAACAGCAAAAACATCGTAAACATCTTCAAAACTAATCCCTTTCTTCTCCATTTTTTTATATATGGAGTAGATTGATTTTGTACGACTTGACATTTCTGCATCAATACCGGCTTCAAAAAGTTTTTGTTGAATGGGGCGTACAAAATCCTCAATTAATTTCTTTCGTCCTGGCTCATTGATTTTTAATTGTCGTTTAATATTATTATAATTAGTGGGATCGTTGTATTGCATTGCTAAATCTTCTAATTCGCTTTTTATGCTATACAAGCCCAATCGATGTGCTATGGGTACAAAGAAAAAAGTGGTTTCTGAAGAAATTTTAAGTTGTTTTTCGGGCGGCATTGAGTTGAGTGTACGCATATTGTGCAAGCGATCTGCCAATTTTACCAAAATAACCCGAATATCTTCAGAAGTGTACATTAAAATTTTTCGGAAATTTTCTGCTTGTGCAGATTGGTCATTACCCAATACTAAATCTTCAATTTTTGTAAGTCCGTTGATAATTTTGGCAATATGTTCACCAAACATATCTTGGATATCTTCCAATGTGTAATCGGTATCTTCTACTACATCATGAAGCATTGCTGCAATCATAGAGCGAGTACCAAGGTTCATCTCTTTGGATACTATTTCTGCTACTGCAATGGGATGGTAGATGTAAGGTTCACCGCTACGCCTACGCATATCTTTATGTGCATTAACGGCTAATGAAAAAGCTTTATGAAACTTTTCAATCTGCTCCTTATCCGTTGATTTACTATATAGGTATGCTAATAATTCTTTGTATTTTTTTAAGATTATCTTTTTTTCTAATGCTTGATTAGGAATATAGATGCTCATAAGAGATTAGAGTTTTAGTTTTTAATCCATTTTTTTACAATAATATCTTCTCCATCAACAATACGAATTACATAATAACCTGAACGTAATGTTGAAAGAGAAAAATGATTAACACCTGCTACTACTTTTTGTTGAAATATTTTCTTTCCTGTTATATCAAAAATTTCAACGAATGGTGTTGTAGAAAGAGGAGCTGCTGATAAAAATAGTGTTCCATTAGATGGGTTAGGATAGATGGTAAATTCCCCTTTTGTAGGAGAATAATCTTCGATGCCAACGGTTTGTAGAGCCAATAGTACAGCTTGATGAGCATTGACTTTACCAGCACCGAATTGTGCTGAAGTGGCTTGTGCAGTGTAGCTGTCTTGTCGTGCTGTTTCTATTAAAATCTGTTTAATTTGATCTGCTGATAAGTAAGGATTGGCTTGGAGCATTAGTGCTACAACACCTGCAATAAATGGCGATGACATTGATGTGCCCGATAACGAAACGAATTTATATTCTTTATCTTGGAAAGTGATAGTTTTGTTATAAGTTCCAGAATATTCTGTAGTAAAACTTGATAGAGAGGAGATAATTCCTTTCCCTGGTGCGGCAATTTCAGGTTTGGGGCGTTCATCAATTGTGGGGCCAAAACTTGAAAAATCAGCGATGGCACCTCCAACAGTAGCGTACGGCATTACGACGCGTGGTTGGTATGCCGCAACAGATATTACGCAGTCGGTAGAAGTTGGTGTACCCAACCCATATTCGGCATCGCCAGCTTTCCAACCCGGCATATTGTTTGGCGCAATAAAGGGAGCCCCCCAATTGCCCACCCCATTTGTTAACTCAATAACGTTCCAAGCGTGAAAAATTCCACTCGGAGCCGTTACTAATAAACCAAATCGGTATGATGGTGCAGCTTTTTTTACCTTTAAACGTACTTCTGGACGATGGTTATCAGAATTTTCTGCAATAATATCAGCCATAAATTCTAAAGTGTCGTCTTCCACAACGATAAAAGTGTCTATTTGTTGGTCTCCATTAGCAGTACTCATAAAAGGGGAAATTGCTAACGGAGAATAGCTATTGTTCATCACCTGAATGGCAAATCCAAATGGCTTTTGTTCAGAATTAGTCATTGTTATACATTGACCATATTGGTACGGACTTCCACTTGCAAATTGGAAGACACTCTTGAGAGTATCGGCTTCGGTATCAAAATCGTGTTTTAGGTGAAAATTAACGTCACCATTGTTTCCTGCACTAGTAACAAAAACAACTCCCAAATCTGTAAGCTCTTCCATCTTTTTACCAATTCTTCCAGTTCCCGTAAAGTTATCCATGTAATATAAACCCCAACTCATATTTACTACCAAGCGTTTTCCTTCTTGTTGAGCAATAGTGTACATCCAATCAAAAGCATCAATAACGGCTTGTTCTGAGATAAGAAAAGTTGCGAATAGAAGATTGGCTCCGTGTGCTACACCTCTGTATGCAGTTCCTGCACCTGCACCTGCTGCAATTCCTGCAACGTGTGTTCCGTGATAACCATATTTATATACATTCGATGTATCACATTGTGCTGCCAACAATGCAGTCTTTCCCACAAATTCTGTTCCATAATCAAATCCTTCGGGTGCTGGACCGGCCGTTTTGTATTGGTCCCAAGCACGCAAAATGCGATAGTTGGTCATTGAAGTGTCATAAAATACAGGGTGCGTGTAATCAAATCCCCAATCAGTAATTCCAATAATTACACCTTCACCCGAATAAGTATCTGGTAGGTTAATGCCATTCCATACACTATCAACGTAGGTGTCTGCTACCGATTTGTTTAAATCTGTACCTTGCGCAGCCCAATTTTGAGCCATTAGTAAGATTGGAAAAAATAGAAAAATAAGGATAAATGTTTTTTTCATAAAGACAATTTTGATAAGTTTTTAGAGTCAAAATACCTTTAAAAAGGGAACTCTATAAGAGTGCAAAAGTATAAAAAAAAAGTGTGTTATTTGTGATGAAAATAGAGATTTTTCTAAATAAGGAAAAACGTTTTTGGAAGTTTTAAATGGTAAACATAAAGATGACGATATGAAGATTTTTTTTATTTTTGCTTTTTAATTTATAGCGATGGAAAAATTATATCAACTTTATCTTCAATATCCTACAATTTGTACAGACACCAGAAATATTAAACAGAACTCTATTTTTTTCTGTTTAAAAGGAGAAAATTTTGATGGAAATCAATTTGCATTGCAAGCTTTATCGAAGGGTGCAGTGCATGTAGTAACCGAAGATGCAACGTTGAGCGGACGTGATGACTGTACGGTTGTATCCAATACTTTGGAAACTTTACAGAAGTTGGCGCAGTATCACCGCCGTCATTTGACTATTCCTATTATTGGAGTTACAGGTACTAATGGCAAAACTACAACTAAAGAATTAACAGCAGCCGTACTTTCGCGTAAATTTAAAACAGCCTTTACGCAAGGGAATCTCAATAACCATATCGGTGTTCCATTGACGCTACTTTCTATCAAGCCAACAGATGAAATTGCTATCGTTGAGATGGGTGCCAATCATCCTGGAGAGATCGAAGACCTCTGCAAAATTTCAGAACCCGATTTCGGAATTATTACCAATATCGGCACTGCTCATATTGAAGGTTTTCGTTCAATTGAAAATATAATTTATACAAAAAAGGCGTTATATCAATCAGTTATTGCAAATAAAGGTGTAATTTTTGTAAATGAGGCTGATTCTGTTTTGACGAATGATTTGAATTATTCTCGAGTTATCTATTATGGAGGACAGAAGGAGGGAACACTCAATGGTGCTATTACAAAAATGGATCCTTATCTTACGTTAAACTTATTTCAAAAAGAGTTTCGTACGCAATTGACGGGTTCTTATAACTTGAACAATATTTTGTGTGCTGCTACAATAGGCCGATATTTTGGTGTTTTAGATGATGAGATTATTGCTGCAGTTGCCGATTATACACCTAAAAATAACCGTTCGCAGATTATTACAACTGGTAGCAATACGTTGATTGCAGATTATTATAATGCCAACCCAAGTAGTATGCAAGCTGCACTTGAGAATTTTTGTGCTATTGACTCCACACCCAAAATGGTTATTTTAGGTGAAATGCGAGAGTTAGGTGATTATAGTGAAAAGGAGCATAAAAAAATTATTGAGTGGTGCCTTGCGCAAAATATTCCTGCAATTCTAATTGGAAAAGAGTTCTATCAACATAAGGAGCCAACGTTGCACTATTTTGAAACTTTGGAGAAAGCTCAAGATTTTATAACAGAAAACCCCATAAAAAACCATTTTATTTTGATAAAAGGTTCTCATGGGGTTCACTTAGAGCGATTAAGAATATAACTATTTAATTAGATTGATGAGGTATTGACCATAACCGCTTTTCAATAAAGGTTGAGCAATCTCTTCCAATTTTTCAGCAGTAATAAATCCTTGTTTGTATGCAATTTCCTCTATACAACCCAATTTCAGACCTTGTCTATCCTCAACGACTTGTACAAATTGAGTGGCGTCAATAAGTGATTTAAAAGTTCCTGTGTCTAACCAAGCTGTACCTCTTGCTATTTTACATACTTTCAGCTTTTGTTTTTCGAGATAGTATTTATTCACATCGGTAATTTCATATTCGCCGCGTTGACTTGGTTTGATGCTTTTGGCAACTTCTACAACGGAATTGTCGTAAAAGTAAAGTCCTGGTACAGCATAGTTTGATTTGGGTTGTTTGGGTTTTTCTTCGATTGAAACCGCATTCATGCTTTTGTCGAACTCCACTACGCCATATCTTTCGGGGTCAGAAACGTGATATGCAAAAACGATTCCTCCATCGGGATTGTTGTTCTGACAGAGTTTCTCTTCAAATTCTGCACCACAAAAAATATTATCGCCTAAAATCAAAGATACTTTATCCTTTCCAATAAAATCCTCGCCCAAAACAAAAGCTTGTGCAAGTCCGTTGGGCACGTGCTGAACGACGTACTCAAAACGACACCCTAATCGAGAACCATCACCTAAGAGTCTTTCAAAATGAGGTAAATCTTGAGGTGTGGAAATGATTAAAATCTCTCGAATGCCAGCCTGCATAAGAGTTGAAATAGGATAATAAATCATTGGCTTATCATAAATAGGAATGAGCTGTTTGCTCATTGCTAATGTAATGGGATGTAGTCGCGTGCCAGCACCCCCAGCTAAAACTATTCCTTTCATATCTATTGTTTTTTGTTTTTCTGAACAGAGTAACCGAATTTTCCTAAAATCTTACCTAAGTTATAATAATGTCCATGTGAATAGGTAACCAAGCGTGCGCGGTAGAGTTGTAACTCTCCAGTTTTTTTATCAATAAGCGAATTATCTACTTGAATAGCTTTTACTTCTGCAAGAAACATATCATGAGTACCAAGAGGAATTACTTGCTTTACTTCACATTCAATATTGACAGGTGACTCATGTACAGAAGGTGCTTTTACTACTTTTGAACGTACTGGAGTAAGATTGGTCTCCATAAATTTATGGCTTTTTTTGCCGGAAACAACACCGCACCAATCGGTTACTTCTGTCATCTTTTCTGTTACCAAGTTGATAACAAACTCCTTGCGCTCTTTTAAAATATTGTACGAGTGGCGACTAGGTCGCACTGATATATAACACATTGGGGGATCGGAGCATATAGTTCCTGTCCACGCAATAGTAATCAAGTTGTATTCATCAATAGTTTCACCACAACTTACTAAAACTACTGGTGTGGGATTCAGCATATTCCCCACTTTGAACATCGTTTTCATACTTTCTATTTAAAAATGCAAAATTACAATATTATTTGATATATTGTAGGCTAAAATCAGTATAAAAGTTTGATGTTTACAACTCTTTTACTTACAAAGCAAACTCTGTCCAATTCCGCAATCTAAACAACGACGTTTTTGGCAGTAGTATTGCATTAGCTCAAGAACTCCTTGCGAATGCATTGAGTTATTTATCGGAAAACCATATTTGCGATATAAGGTTGTACTTTTATTTTTTTCAGGTGGAAGTAATTCCAAAAGATGAAAAGCTCTTTCTTGTAAATCTATATTTCCCATAAATCTCCCATAACTATAAAAAAATGGAATTACACCATTAATTATCAATAAGTTAATCATATTATCACCCATAATAGCAGAGTGCTTGTCACTTGGAATGTCAGGCATATAATGGGTTTGCCAATAATTGTGTGGAGTAGTTCGAAATAGTGATACTAATGAATCTTGATTAGTGAAATTAAATATTGAACGAAAAATTTGCGGATTTTGGTGAAAAAGTTCGCTGGCTTGTGCTAATCGCATTCCTGGAAAATTTTGTGGACGTAATCTCAAAAGATTCCAACTCGATTTTGATATGGGATTTAATCTGTACTTTTTTTGAAGATAAGTAAATTCATCGTTGAGAGCCATTATATAGCTGTCTCTATATTTGTCGTTGAGTAGCCCTGCCTGCCCAAATATCAATGCGTAGGTTTGTAGTTGATTGTTTAGGTGATTTTGAAAATGCTTCCAAGGTAAACTTCGACCTAAAAGTTCAAATGCTGTGGCATTGGTCTTGAATCCGTAACAAATTAGAAGGTGTCTAAAAAATGTTTCTTGCCAATTTTGTTGGCATTGAATCAACGATTCTGTAATAATTTTCTCACGACGACGTAATCGCTCCATTCCTGCACGTGTCAATACAGAGTTGAAAAGTTCTGGAGATATCCGTTCTGTGCCTTGAGCACAAGAAAGGGACCTCCCTACATTCTGTAACTCTTCATAACGTGTTATTGTCTCTGGTAAAATCCATGGCTTTAATTCAAAAATTATAGGCTTCCGTCCAGATTCTGTCCAAATTTCATTGTCGTGTTCAAAAACAACATGCAAAATTATATGGTCATATTTCTTGTCTGTAGAATGATTATGCCGATTCCAATCCGAAGTTTTTAGGTGCAATTCAATATCGCCAGCCCAAGTTATTTCTCCTATCTTTACTATGGCTTGTTTGAAGTCAGGGCCTGCGTCGTTATGTGTAAATCCTGGGTGTAAAATAACGATTCTTTCACCATTTATCGTTTTATACTCGCCTGTTTTGTAAAGGCGGTTCCGCCAAATGTAATGTAGTAATGCTTCAGTCATAAAAGAATTGATTTAGAATCTGCAAATTTACTATAAATTATTAAACAATCAATACTGAAGCAGAATTATTTTTATGATAAAAAGAGGTAACCATCTGGCTACCTCTTTGATATATTAGGAGAAAATTTGTTTTACCTTATTAAAGAACGAGCGTTCTCTTTTGCCAGGCTTAGGATTGAAGTTTTCTGACTCGGCCAATTTCTCTATGATTGATTTTTCCTCTTTAGTCAGATTTTTAGGAGTCCAAATGTTGATATTTACAATCAAATCACCTTTGTTAGAGGAGTGAATTCCGGGAAGTCCTTTGCCCTGAAGGCGCAGAATTTGTCCGCTTTGGGTTCCAGGCGATAGTTTTACACGTGCTTTTCCGTCTAAAGTCGGAATGTCAACTGCTCCACCTAAAGCAGCTTGTGGAAATGAAACATAGAAGTTTAGGTAAAGGTTGCTTCCGTCACGTTCAAAAAGTTCGTGTTCTATCTCATCTATGTTAATAAGTAGATCTCCGTTGATTCCTCCGCGCGGAGCTGCATTACCTTTTTCTCTCATCGAAAGTTGCATTCCGTGTTCAACACCTGCAGGTATGGAAATGGTTACGACCTCTTCGCCACTTACTATTCCTTCTCCATGGCAGTGTGGACAAGGATTTTTCACAATTGTTCCCTCTCCATGACAGTGTGAACAAGGCTCTGTTTGCTGAATAATGCCAAACATACTACGCTGTTGACGAAGTACTTGACCTCTTCCTTTACAAATAGGACAAGTTTCTACTGCATTTTTATCCTTAGAGCCTACTCCATTACACTCAGGGCAAAGAACCATTTTCTTGAGTTTGATCTTTTTCTCTGTGGTTTTTGCCATCTCTTCTAATGTCAACTTTACATTAATTCGTAAAGTTGATCCTTTTCGTATTCTTGGCTCTGAATAACCACCATGACCGCCAAATCCGCTAAAGTTGAAACCTCCCATGCCTCCAAATAGGTCACCAAATCTCTCAAAAATAGATCCTAAATCAAAGCCTTCTGCGCTAAAACCTCCCATACCATTCATTCCCTCGTGTCCATATTGGTCGTAGCGAGCTTTTTTATTAGCATCACTTAAAACGTCATACGCTTCAGCGGCTTCTTTAAATTTTTCTTCGGCTTCAGCATTACCAGGATTTCTATCGGGATGATATTCCATCGCCTTTTTACGGTACGCTTTTTTTATTTCATCGGCAGTAGCACTTTTGGATACGCCTAATACTTCATAATAATCTCTTTTTGCCATATTCTTTTAATTTGCTACTACAACCTTTGAATAACGAATAACTTTGTCCTTTATTTTGTAGCCCTTTTCCGTTACATCAATTACTTTCCCTTTATCTTCTTCATTTTGAGCTGGAAAATTTGTTACTGCTTCGTGAAAATCTGTGTCAAAAGGTAAACCTTTAGCTTCAATCTCTTCTACGTCAAAGCGTTTTAAAACGCCTAATATTTTGTTATAAATCAATTCAAAACCTGATTTTATAGCAGCAATATCTTCTGTTTTTTCATTGGCATTGATAGCTCGCTCAAAATCATCAATAACAGGTAAAAGTTGTACAATAACTTTTTCCGATGCGGTCGAAATCAATTCTAAACGCTCTTTGTTATTGCGTTTTTTGAAATTATCAAATTCAGAGTACAAACGTAAAAATTTGTCATTGAGCTCCAATTTATCTGCTTCTAATTTTGAAATCTTTTCGTTCAAAGCCTCATTTTCAATCTTTAGTTTACTTTCTTTACTATTTTTTCTGCCTAAAAATCCACTTTTCTTTTCTTGAGAATCCGTAGTTTTTGTCGTGTTGTCAGTATCTAATGGCATTTTGTCAGTTTCTTCCACATTAATATCTTTATTCTCTTCCATATCTATTTAATTATGACGTATTTATAAATAACCTATTTTTATGACGCATGAGATTATTCAATTTCTTTGCCAAATACCCATTTGTGACACATTGTCAGTATTAATAATGATTTGGGCGTTCCGGCTCCAACAACGCACAATGCTCCGCCCGCCGTCAGGCTTTCCGCTCAAATTTCGCGGCGCTTGTCTTTTTCAAATCTCATTCCCAAATCAAATTCTAAACAACAAGTGCAAAAATAGTGTTTTCCATAGCGCCGCTCATAACCGCTTCAATCCTTAACGCAAAAATACGACACTTCTTCTTTTTTTCGGTTAAAATAAGTTAAAAATATTGTATATATAGTAAGAAGCAATTTAGGGGGGAAAAAGCAGTCAGGAATAACACCGATCACAGTTTTATCATGAGAAACGATAGAAATAACTTTTCAAAATCATAAAAAGAGGAGGTGAAAAAGGGTCCAAAATAAACGTGATTTTGCAACAAATCCCA
>JAEZOU010000063.1 GCA_023413895.1 Bacteroidota bacterium
GAACTGAACTTAGAGGAAATTTGGGAAAACTGGGAAATGATGTTTGTTTGGGAGAAGCAAGAGTAATAGCATATCAGCAACCATTTGCAGTTGCCACAATCCTCGCCCATTACTATTGGAGGCCTAACGAAACGGTAACAACAAATGGTCGGCGCACAGTGTATAAAACAGGAGATTATATCGTTTTAGTGGTAACCGATAATTATGGCTGCAAAGTTGAGGATATGATTAATGTCGGGTTCCTCAATACACCCACTGCTCGATAATAGAACCGAACCTACCGCCGACAACCAAATCCACTACTTAAAATTGGTAAAACAATAAAATCTAGAGGGTAATTTATCCTCTGAGATTGGAAAAATATTGAGTGAAGTAAAATGCACTTGCGCAGGAGCAAGATTGAGCGCATAGCGGCTGCGCAAGGGATAGAAGCGGTTATGAGCCGCGGATTAAGGATTTGGAAATTAGTGTTTAATGTTTAGAATTTGGATTTAGGGAAAGATTGAAGCGAGCGAAAGAGCGGCGAAATTTGAGCGGATAGCCCGACGGCGAGCGGGCGGCTTCGGGCGGTGGAAAGAGCCGATGCGCCCAAATAAAAAAAAAGCGTAGCAGAACAATTGCAAATATCAAAAATTATATTTACTTTTGTAACCTCTTTAAAGGAGAAAAATTTAAACTATAATTCATTATAAATAAAACAGATAAGAAATGCAAAAGTTATTATTATTAGGAGATGAGGCGATAGCTCAAGCTGCTCTTGACGCTGGTTTATCTGGAGTTTATGCTTATCCAGGAACCCCATCAACGGAAATTATGGAATATGTACAACGTTCCAAACAAGCAGAAGCAGGAAATGTACACAGAAAATGGTCTGCTAATGAAAAAACCGCTATGGAAGCTGCTATTGGTATGTCATACGCTGGCAAACGCGCCATTGTTTGTATGAAACACGTAGGTTTGAACGTAGCAGCTGACCCATTTATGAATAGTGCTATTACAGGCGCAAACGGTGGTTTAATTGTATTAGTTGCCGATGACCCCTCAATGCACTCTTCACAAGATGAGCAAGACTCTCGCTACTACGCACGTTTTGCACAAATTCCTTACGTAGAGCCATCTAACCAACAAGAAGCTTACGACCTTACCCATTTCGCATTTGAACTTTCTGAACGTCTTCACACACCTGTATTGATGCGTGTAACCACTCGTTTGGCACACTCTCGCGCTGGCGTTGTAACTCGTGAATGCCGTCCACAAA
Organism: Bacteroidota bacterium; assembly: GCA_023413895.1. GTDB lineage: Bacteria > Bacteroidota > Bacteroidia > Bacteroidales > WCHB1-69 > JAEZOU01. The sequence continues at coordinate 1,259 of JAEZOU010000063.1, forward strand.
ACGAAATCAATCTTTGTAGCAATCCTAAACAATTCATTCTACTTCCTGCAAATGCAAGAAGACAATATGTAGAGTTGATTGAAAAGAATGTTGAATTTATCAAGTCATCAGAAACATCTGGTAACAACAAATACATTGATGGTACAGACAAATCAATGGGTATCATTGCCAGCGGTATTGCTTACAACTACCTAATGGAGAACTATCCAGACAGAAATTGTCCATATCCAGTATTGAAGATTACCCAATATCCACTTCCAACTGCTATGATTGAGAAGATGGCAGACGAATGCGAAAGTATTTTGGTTGCTGAAGAGGGTTATCCACTTATTGAAGAACAACTTAGAGGCATTTTAGATCGTGGCATACGCGTAAAAGGTCGTTTAGATGGTACACTTCCACGCGTTGGCGAGTTGAATCCTAACTTCTTGGCAGTAGCATTAGGCATGGCAGACCCACATGGTGCTCCAGTTCCAGAAATCGTAGCTCCACGTCCACCAGCACTTTGCGTAGGTTGTCCTCACATTGACTCTTACAATGCATTGAACGAAGCGATGGAACCATACGGAAAAGGAAAAGTTTTCTCTGATATTGGTTGTTACACTTTGGGTGCACTTCCTCCATTCAACGCAATCTACTCTACTGTTGATATGGGAGCTTCTATCACCATGGCAAAAGGTGCTACTGATGCTGGCCTTACCCCTTGCGTTGCTGTTATCGGTGACTCAACCTTTACCCACAGTGGTATGACCTCTTTGTTGGATGCTGTAATCGAACAAACCCCTATTACAGTGCTTATTCTTGACAACAGCACAACAGGTATGACAGGCGGACAAGAGTCTCACGCATTAGGTCGCTTGATCTCTATCTGTAAAGGTCTTGGCGTTGAAGAGGAGCATATCCGTGTTATCAAACCTCTTGCTAACCAACACGAAGCAAACGTTAAGGTTATCAGCGAAGAGCTTGCATACCAAGGTGTTTCTGTTATCATTCCACAAAGAGAATGTATCCAAACCCTCAGTCGTAGAGTTAAAGCAAAAAAACAATAACAATATAAAAAAGAGAAATAATGAAAATAGACATTATATTAGCCGGAGTTGGAGGACAAGGTATTCTATCAATCGCCTCTATCATTGGTCAAGCAGCGGTAAAAAAAGGATTGTATCTTAAACAAGCAGAAGTTCACGGAATGAGCCAACGTGGTGGTGATGTACAATCACACCTTCGTTTAGCAGACCACGAAATTGCTTCTGACCTTATCCCATTTGGAAAAGCAGACCTTATCATCTCTGTTGAACCAATGGAATCATTACGTTATTTACCATACGCATCTCCTGAATGTTGGGTAGTTACCAACGACCAACCATTCATCAACATTAAAAACTATCCTGAAGAGGAAACTTTGAAAGCTGAATTGCAAAAACTACCTCGCAAAGTGGTTATTAATGCTGACAAAATTGCTACTGACTTAGGTTCTGCAAGATCTGCAAATATGGTAATTTTGGGTGCAACATCTCCATTTATTCAAATGGAAGTATCTGAGTTAGAAGATGCTATTCGCGAAACTTTTGCACGCAAAGGCGAAGCAATCGTTGAGACCAACTTAGCATGTTTCCGCGCAGGACGTAAATTCGCAGAAGAAAATAAATAATCAAAAATTACGACTATGGCTCAAATAGAAATTGATGGCAGAACTTTTGAAGTAGATGGTGATGGTTTCTTGACCGACCCTTCCATTTGGAATGATGAAGTAGCTGCACTAATCGCTAAGAGCGATGATATTAACGAACTCACCGAGCAACATTGGGCAATTATCCGTGTAATTCGCGCTAATTTTGAAGAAACAGGTATGGCTCCAATGATCCGCAAAATCTGCAAAGAAACAGGATTGAAACTGAAAGATATTTACGAACTCTTTCCGTTAGGACCTGCTCGCGGAGCTTGTCGCGTGGCTGGTCTTCCTAAACCTGATGGATGTGTATAATCTTTATTATTAGAATATGAAAGTAATTACAATTGTAGCTCTTGTAGCCCTTGCGTTTTGCATCTTCGCATGCCTCTGCCACTTTTTCCGCATTATCCGATTGGGCAAACCTAATGACTTAGCGGAACATTCTGGAAGTGTTGCGAAAGGGGTTGTTTATGCAAACACCCAAGCGATGATGCCCCAAAATAAAGAATCCGCTTATCGACATCTGCCTACTTACGCTGCAGGAATGATTTTCCATTTGGGAACATTCCTTACAATGCTACTCTTTGTGCTATCACTTTTCAAACCAGTGATGGAGTTCTTTATGAGCCAACAAATTATCTCGTTGCTCATTGGCATCTGTCTTGCAGTCGGAACTGTTTGCGGGGTTGCATTATTTATCAAAAGAGGAATTTCAAAAGATCTTCAGCCCATCTCCAATGTTGACGACTATATCTCCAACGCATTCACAACCCTATTTCAGGCGTGCGCTATGCTAACCTTTTTCGCCATGGGTTTTGGCTGTTCCAATCTTTTCTTTTTCAAGAGTTATGCCGCATTTCATTTAGCTGCTACCCTACTCTTCCTCTACCTTCCTTTTGGAAAACTGAGACACGTTGTATATTACTTTGCTGCACGATACCATTTGGGCTTTTTCTACGGCAGTCGCAACACGTGGCCGCCCAAGAAAGCATAAACAAAGAAAAGTGAGATCAGCAATGGTCTCACTTTTTTTATATTTAGAAGTTTTATCTTATCAGAAAACTGCATAAACTCACAAACCAAGTGCGGGAAGTATCGAGAGTCCCCGAATTCAGACTGTACGATAAGTTTGAATTGATTTTCCAAGCGGCTGAATTAAAAACTGTGGCTATATGAATAGGAATTCCGCTATTGAGATTCGATAGTACGGGGAAATATCCTACTTATAACCAGCTCCATAATCATATTATCGCCATCTTCAAGATAAAATTCTAAACATTAAGAAAATGACGTTGAATTGAGAAGAAAATAGGTTCCATCATTAACATTCGATGTAGCATACGCGTCACAGATAGAAATTCATCAATAGGACCTATTTTAGAAAACAATTATCCGCAATATATTTCACATCAAAATATAAGTAAAATATTTGCAATAACTTTTCATCCAAAACAAAAAAAACAGCTCCAAATTCTACAAAAAGTTGTATTTTTGCATTTTAATTATTAATTTCCCTCTGCATTAAGACAGCAAAACACTTTATGACAATCGAGCAGGAGAATATATCATCTTCAGGTTTTATCACATCTTCGTTTGAGAACATCTCAGATTCGTTTACCGACTTCTCTGAAATTCCATCACAGGGTTTTAATCAACTTTTTAAAGCGAAACGTCATGGACAGTGGTTTGTTCTAAAAGGATTAAAGCCCGAATATCAACAAAACACCCTATATAAAGAGCTTCTTTCCAAAGAGTATGATTTAGGAATACAATTTAAGCATCCCCATATTATTCAAACATTCAACAAAGAAACCCACCATCCCATTGTGGGGCCTTGCTTGGTGATGGAATATGTTGATGGTTGCACACTGAAAGAGTTTCTAAAACGAAATCCATCGCGCAAAAAAAGGCTGAAGATTGTACGGGAAATCTTGTCTGCGCTCTCCTATTTTCACAGCTTACAGATTATCCATCGTGACCTTAAGCCTGAAAACATTATGATTACGCACAATGGCAACAACGTAAAAATCATAGACTTCGGTTTGGCAGACAACGTCATGTACGCAGTTTTGAAACAACCTGCAGGTACTAATAAATATATGCCACCGGAACAGATTTCGGGCGATGTACCGTTAGATTGTCGCGCAGACATCTACGCATTTGGCATTATTCTTAGGCAGATTTTTCCCAACGAATTTAGGGCAATCTATCGGAAAGCGACTCAAAAAAACCGCGAAAAACGATTCGACAATGCAGAAGAGATTGCCAATCTTTTAGTTCGCCGACAATATTTCAAACCACTTCTACCACTTTTTTATGTACTGTTAGTCAGCATTACCATAGGTAGCCTCATTATAATACTCAATCCAAGGAGCGCAAAACCCTCTCCAGACAAACCGATTGAAACCTCTGATACAGTTAGAAACGATTCCTCAGAGAGCAATAAAGATAGCGAAATCATAGCAAAAGATAGCATTTCGAATAGTGAAATTAAGAGCACAAACAAAGCGTTAGAGACGGATATTAACAATGAAGGTGAGAATCTATTAAGCCAACTTGAAAATACAATTAACAAGATTGGAGAAATTTACAATTCTCTATACGACTATTATATTGCATATCCCAATTATCAACACGAAGATATTGAAAGGCTTATTGAATTAGAAAACCAATTCAACCAAGAATGCAGCAATCTGGAAACTCTCTCGAAAAAGATTTACAGATTAAAAGATGAGGGAAAATTAACGGATGAGCAGTTGACTCAACTACATGTAATTGAAGTATATACATCACAAATTATGACTGCCTACTTAGAACTCTACGCAACCCTTGAAGGGGTTATACATTGATAAATTCTATCATCTTCACACTCCTATTATCCTCTCAACATTCTCATTCGCCATTATTATCCATTATAGAGAAATAAAAAAGGCCGAACACACGAGTGTTCATAATAAGAACCCCGAAAGTTAGACAAAAAACTTTCGGGGTTCATATCTGAAAAAAATCAGCCATTTTATTGATTAGCGATTTAAAAACTCATCACTGTTACTTTTCGTGCAGTTCCGCTATCAACGCGAACGAGATAGGAACCTGAAACAGAAATCGGACAGCGAAGAATTTCGGGAGCATTTGTAAAACGATGTAATAATCTTCCAGTTACATCATATACGCTTATAGTACGTCCCTGTGCACCTTTAACAGTAAAAGAACCACGCTCTGCAAAAAGATACCATTGCAATTCTTCATGCTCCTCTACTCTTGTCGTGGAGAATTGCGCGGTAAAAATCATATCGTTAGAAAGCTCAATAGTACGAGGATTTTCCGTTGAACCATCACTCCACGTTAGAAAACGATAGCCTTCCAACGGAATTGCAGCAATCTCTACAGTTGTACCTTCGGGAAATTGTCCGCTTCCCGCAGCAATTCCTTTCGATATATCATCAGAAATTACTTGTAAATGGTAGTAGATTAGCGGTTCCGTTATAGTATCGTAAACTGTAATGTAAGTTGTGTCGAATTGCCATTGTACTACGGTATCTATCTGCGTAATGTAAATAGTGTCATACAAAGTGATATAGGTTGTGTCGTGAACTGGAACGTAAGCAGTGTCATACAAAGTGATGTAAGTTGTGTCGTGAACTGGAATGTAAGTGGTATCATACAAAGTAATATAGGTTGTGTCGTGAACTGGAATGTAAGTGGTATCATGTAAAGTGATATAGGTTGTGTCATGAATGATACGAGTAGCAATATAGACCACACTATCCCATCCACTAAGTCTATCAATGCCATCAACACCGCCAGTTATTACGTTGCGCAGACGAAGCGGATATACTCCTGCATCATTGCTATCAATAGGGTGAAGATTAAGGTGCATTACCGTTCCGCTATTACCATTTAGTGGCAGATTCTGCATAGATAAGAGCAATACACGCAGGGTTGAATCGTTAATTGACTATTTTGACTAAATTATTCATTCACATGAGGCAAAAGAGACATTCCTGAATCATTCATGAGGCAATTGAGGCATTTATGATGCAATTACTTATGCTTGTAAAAAGCGCCAGCACCATGTCCATAAATTGAAAAAACTTCTTTCTTTACTAATCCTGTCAAATCTCTGTTTGCTGTAGCTCTTGAACAAGCATTGATTTCTTGATACTCTTTATTTGTAATTTTCCCTTTCTCCTTCACATACATAACCGCCTTTATCTGGCGAGGATTCAAACCTTTTGCTTGCAGGTCATCTTCGTTGAACAGATCTTTGCGGAATACCACCCAAAAGCCTGAACTTTCGTAATAATAGAGCGGTTGGGGCAAACCAGCGGCGGCACATTGCTCATTCATTTTACGGATACCTCGTCCCCACGCTTCAATGTAGCCGATGCGAAAGAATGCGTTGGAAATATCGGGATTGTGAGGAATTGAAGAATGCTTCGTTTGTAATGTGTCTATAGTCCAATTCTCAGGCAGTTCACCATAGTTCCATATCATAATCTTGTCTTTGTAAACACTGATTTGAATAGGTGTGACACCAGTGTAATCTTTATGGGCAATGGCATTGAGCAGAGCCTCTCGAACGGCTTCTTTGGGATATTCAAAGGTTTCGATTCGATAAATATCATCGTAGCTTATCATTGCCTTGATATACTTGGTGAAAAGCAGTTCCATAGTTTTTTCCACCTGCTCAAACAGATTGCCGTGTACCTCATCTTGAAAACGCAAGTCGCTGTCTGATTCGAAGAATCCGATTTTAACGTATGCATTAGTTACGAACTTCTCAGGGTCTGGATGGAATAGCAACACTGCAGCACGTTTCAGATAATCACCATCGGTCAGTTTTAAGTTATTGAGCAAAAGTTCGTTACTGTCAGTTAATACATCTTCGCTGATACGATTGCTTTTTACACCTTTCTTACGGAAGAATTCGAAAGTTTCTTGTTTCAAGTCAGCAACGGTAACGCGAGGGACAGGAACACCGTCCCAATGTTTACCTTGCTTGCCGAGCAAGAACTTATCCAATGCCGCACCTTTCAACTCTTGCTTGGTGCTGCCACTGCGATAATGATATTCTCCCTTACAATTTACTGGGTTCGGTTGCGGCTCAACAACGATTTCAATGTAATCGCCCTGTTCAGTTTCGTGCAGATTCACTTCGGCAACAATGCCTAAAACTGTAGTTATCTTGTTTGGCAAATCTTCCAAAAGTTTTTTTGCGTTATTTACGCCTACAACATTTCCATTATCGTCTTTACCGATAAATATTGTACCGCCTTGCGCATTGGCAAAGCCACATATCCACTTCAGATACTCGTCTTTCCAGATGGTTTTGTATTCTATGTTTTGTGATTCGGGCATAAAAGCTATTTTTTAAGGTTTTAACTGCTCTGTTTTGTAGCGGGGCAGTTTGTTTTTTTACCTTTGTTGAATAAATTGAGCACTTTGTATAAATGCTATACCGTTTTGATTTTCAATTATTTTTAACGCATTTGTAGAACTTAATGTATGAATACAAGCATGATGTATAGATAAAACTAAGTCTTGCAATGTATCGTCTTTTTCTAATTCGGCTATTTTTAATCCTATTTCTTTGCACTTTTTTAAAGACAAGTGCCTTGCATGCGATTTACTGACTGAGTGATTGCTTAGTTCTGCAATGATTTTGTCTATAATTTTGTCTTTATTTTTATCATCAACAAACATACCGTTACTTAGCCAATCTTTAACCATTTCGTTAGACCATGAAATTGCATTCTCACATTCTCCAATTAAGGTCGGATTGTATTTTGCAATAATAGGTTGCCAAGTTGCTAATTTAGCTTGGTATTCAGCTAAAAATGACGGGTCTTGAGGATTTGATTGTGCATTTATAAATGCGTTTTTGATTTCATCGTGTGCACGATTAAATTCTTGGACTAAACCATGTGCTGGAATAGGTCCCAATTGAGGGTCTATTGGACCTAAACTTGATTGAACTCCCATATAAATCTCTTTACATGCACAAGCAATCATAGTGCCAGCAGACATTGCTAATTGAGGGACAAACGCTCTAATATTATATCCAAATATACTATGCAAGTAATCAACGATGGATTCTGTTGCAGCGGTTTCTCCACCAGGTGTATGCAAGATTAAATCAAGACCTTTTGTCCTATCTAATTGGTGAATAACTGTCATTAATCCATTTTTGTCAGAGTCACAGACTGAAACCCCATCTAATGACTTTTGTAACCATCCAGAATAATAAATGATGACATTTCTGCTCGTGTATTCAGATAATTGTTTGATATATTTCCTTCGAATAATGTCGAAAGTACTGCCTTCCTTGGCTATTTCTTGACTAATTTGACTCCAGTTTGGCATAATTCTTTAGATTTTGTGTTATTTGATACTTCAATTTCGATTTTATCCTTATATGAAAAATCAAAGTGAAGCTTATTATTAAATTCTTGTCTTGATTTCTCAGAAGGAAATCCCATTTCACAGAAGGATAATGTTACTTTATCCATTTGTGTGCGTGTTAAACTATTATTTTTATTTTTCAAATTCATATTTGATTCTCTCTAATTAAGCAAATATATATTATAAGTTTCTATTCAATTGTTACAATTAAACCCAAGCCTAATTTTTCAGAAATTTCTAAAAGGATTTCGGCTTTATGCGTAGTAGGAATGTTTGTGTTTACAAAAAATCCGTTTCCAAGTGGTTTTGTTGCAATTGCATACTTTGGATTAATTTGATTCTCGGGAAGAATAAGATTGTCGTATGCTATCGTGAAATTTAGGTCACGAACACGTTCGGCACCTGCGTATTGAATAACTTCAATAAACGTGTCAGCTACAGTGTTGTATCGAATTTCTTTCCCGTCAGGAAATATCACCTTTATTTTTTGACGACTTGATGTAGGTTGTGTTACCTCTAATTTTGTTCCATCAAGAGAGATGAAATCAACTTGCAAACCAAGATTTAGTTGCTCTGATATTTGTTTGATGATAGCCGCTTTTGTTGGCGTATCACTACATGTATTGGCATACAAACCTTTACCAATGTATTTAGTAGCAATACGATAACGTTCATTTATATCGTCTTCGGCAACAATCATATTATCGCCACAAACATTGATATTTAGATTGCGAACTTTTTCAACATCAGCATATTGAATAACTTTAATGAGCGTGTTGAGAACTTTTTGCTCTTCAAAAACTTGACCGTCTGGAGTCTTAACTCTAAGAATTTGGGATTTATGTTTGGATTCTTGACTTACCTTAGTCTCTTCTGGATTGTAATATGGCGAATCCCAATTTATTTGATTAATAACTACGTTCCAATCTTTTAATTCATTTTTGAATCTGTCGCCATAGAATTTCTCAATGATATTTAAAGCAACAACCGTTTTCTTATATTCTGTATTTAGTACAGGTCGTAATGCATCAATAAGTTTAGGATTAGCAATGCGAGTTAATCGACCAGAATCGTCAACAAATGGAGTTTCCCAATCAATATCAATATTTTCTTCAGGCTCTTCGCTTGTGGTTTGAGGCGTAAATTCAAATTCCATTTGTCGGTTGTCATCGTCATCATCATTACAAGGATATTCAGAAATTAGAAATTCAACATAACGTTTCATTCCTGCCGACCAATCGCAATGACGAATCTGATTTTGTTGATAGAGTTCTTCAACATTAAAGAACTCGTCAACGGCTTTTAGATAAGAAGAAAAAGAACTGTATTTAAGAAAAATACTTTTGTATTTTTCGAGATAGCCATCTCGCATAATATAACGAACAGAGCGACTATAATGAAGTACCGTATTGCTATTGTATTTTAGTTGTGTAAGATAGTCCTCGTATCTTTCTATGTTTGCCGGATTACAAAAAATATCAAATAACTCATTGTTAGACATTTGAGAATCTTCTTGTATTGAGATATTCTCTTCTTCGTTAAGATTGTATAGCTCCAACATGAATTGTGTATATGCTTTAAGTGCAGCAGAAAAGGTGTTATACCAAATTTCGTTAATTTCAGCGACTTCAGGAATAGCAAAGAATTCCTTTAAAACATTGGAATATTCAGAAAGAGAATCACAAGCTAAAAAGACTTTTCTATTGCGAGAAATATAACCTTCAGAAAGAAGTTTCTTTATTGCACGACAATAGTTATTAATTGTCCTTTCTTGAAGTTCGTTTAAAGCCAAATAATGGGCAAAGTCAGAAATATTTTTTGTATCTGTAAACAAACGATATGCATTATTAGCTTCGGTTCGTTTTCGAGAACCCATTGCAACGTAATCTGTCATTTCTGGGAAAAACTGTTTTATGTTTAGTAAGTAGTAGCTAAGTTTGTTACGAGGAAAAGCAACCACTTCTCCATCGTTGTTAAGCGATTGTGTCAAGAATCGTTGTTCTTCCTTCGCTTTCATCTGTAAAGTTAAACGAGAATAAAGGGATACGCTTTTAGCTGCATTTAATCGCTGTTTTACCCAATATGGGTTCCAAGTGGTATAAACGTCATTCAATTGATCGTAGCCAAGAATTATAAAAGGTAGTTCTGATTCCTTTATGGATTCAAAAGTATCACGAATAGGTAATTGAATACGCCAAATATCTGGATTGTTGTTTGAAAGTTGTGCTGGCGAAAGATTTTTGATGTAAATGATATACTCATTTCCACCAAAAACAATTGTACAAGGATTTAAGCCATCAATTAGGCGAAAAGTTGCAGAAGTTTGAAGAACTTCTATAAGCAAATTTTGCAAATCTTTTCTTTCAACTTTTTGAGCCATAGTGGTAACATTTAAAATAAACTTTTGAATAAAGGACTATCTGCGTAATTGAAATCAGAATCGCTGTTTCTTATGTCAATGAGGTGTGAAAGATTACTGCTAAATTTGACATCACTAACAAATTCAGGAACATCTGATTTCTTGATATGAGGTACTACTTTAACATCGAAGAATGCTAAGGAATCGGAAGCTGCAACATGGTCGAAAAATACATTGTCGAACTTTGTGTAGTCGCTACCAATAGTGGCGACTAATGTTGAATACAATTTCAACCGAGAGTTCACAACGGTTACACGATTGCATATCCTATCATAAAGATTATGTAAAGACAATCCACCTGTCCCCTCTGCCGATTCTCTAACAATTACAGATGCGATAAGCAATCGAGAATTGGGAGATGGGTTGAGTTGGTCAAGTGCAAAACGATGAATTCGTTCTTCGGCGGATGTGCTTTTGACTTCTATCTTATCGCGCCCCATTGTGAAATCATATTTTGCATTGGGTTGACTGTGCCAAGCTGCAATTAGAGTTTCTGGGTGCAAACTCTGTTCGATAACAAGTAATTCTGCCCATAAACCTTGGATTTCTTTTATTGGCTTGCTTTTGAGTGCAGAAAATATTGTAATAATATTTTCAATCTCTATTGATAACACTCTCTTTGATGGAATTGGTGGCAATTTTTCAAGCATCATTACAAAAATATCAATGAAGTAAATCTGTAACTGTTTTTCTAATGCTTGAAGTGTAATAATTGAAAAATTGTTGGAATACTGTTTATCTCCATTTTCAATAATCGTGCATGGCAAGTTATATTGAACTGTTAATATTTCACGAGTCATATTGGTTGAAGATGTTGCAGACTCATTGGTGGAAACGAAAAATTTAGGATAGCCCTCACAAGAAACACCAAGTTTATGTTTTGTATTGGGTACAGTTATGACATTGAATGCTGATGCATCAGCATTTGACTGAGTTAGATTTTTGAATTTCTCGTATATTGAATTTGTCTGCATAGTCTTATATTTTATTCATCGTCATTGTCATCGTCTTCATCATCAGATTGATTGTGTGCCTCGTTAGAACAATAATTAACTGCTAAACTTTCTGGATAATTTATTGCTAACGTATATGCATGTTCAGGAAAATCCAATGGACGATTTTCAAATCTAAGATGATGTAATTGTATAGTTATTGAATCATCACCAACTATTTTGCGGTCGCCAGGATAATTTGTTGAATCGGTAGCCGAACTTGGCCCAGCAAATAAATCAGATGTAATTTTTCGAGTATTAAAATCAAATGCACGCAAATGTGGTTCTGCACCGAATGCCATTTGAATAAAATACACATATTTTATTTGATTGTTGTCAGCAAGATAACGTAAGTATCGAATGGTACTTGCTTTGCGTTTTGAATCTTGAAAGTTACCAAATCTAAAAGTATTGAGAAAATCGATAGCATCCTCAACTTTCATTTTAAATCCTCTATGAGTACGGTCAATCGTATTATAATTATATATAATGTCAAAGTCGTTTTTATGGCTTTCAAGGAAAACCTCAACAAATTGAGTGTTGCTTTGCATTAACTCGTTTGTTGTAAAGGCTTGCGTTACATTCATCCCCTTCAACTTTGTATTGACAACACTAATAGGCAAAACATTTTGCCGAGTAGGTCTTAACCGAGGGGAAAGTAAAATTTTACGTTCAGCTTCTTCTAAGGAATCGCAAGAACGAAGAGTGGAACGAAGTTCCTCTTCGTGTGCTATATAATCTTTATAGTCAATAATTGATTTATTGGGCAGGAAAATACGACACGATTTGATATAATCTTCTTTGTAGCCAAAGAAACGGCAACGCTGTTGGATTGTGTCGGCGTTGGTTGCAGATGTGGTATAACGAGGCATATACGTAGTCGCTAATTTTTCAATTGTGAAACCACGGTTTAGCATTTCTGCACCAACAAGAATATGCATTTTGCAATTATCCCAATCAATTTCTGTTTGTGCATCTTTATCAGTATTTACCAAATAGATTTTTTTGTCATTTATAACATCTTTAATCAATGGTTTTATTTCTTCAAATGTGGGACGTTCTTCTTCTGTATAATATTCTATTGCAGACTCAAAAATTCTTTCAAAATCTTCATACAGAGCTATTTTATCAGAATCACAATCATCTTTTGATAAAGATTTTCTCCAACTTTTTAGTTGGTTCTCAATCCACTTTTTAAATGTTTTATTCCACTTCTTGGTATTGTCTGGGTGAACCATCATAGATAGATATTTCACATCTTCAACTTGTAAATAATCTACAACAATGGCAATGGCTAAAATATGATACATCAACGCATCTTTGAGTGATTTCGGAATGCGTTCTAATGGATTTTCTTTTTTGTGAAAAACTTGATCAGGTGGGATTTCAATGATAAGCCCCCCATTAAATTTTTCGTGAAAGAATGCTTTGCCACCAGTATAACCTTCGCCAGGAGTAAGAAGCGTATGACTTTTGGGTGAGAGCAAATCCTGTATACTAATCAGTATGTTTGCCTGAGGTGTTGCCGTATATTGAATGTATGTATTTCCGGGAAGACATGCTCTTAAACGTAGAATTGAATCATAGGTTGAAGATACTTCTTGTTCTTCGTCATTGTTTTTCTTGCTATTTTTACGACCATAACTATTGAGAGATGCTTGGTCTGCCTCATCATCAATAATCAACACCGTTTCACGATGCATCAGAGTCTTAAACTCTGAAGAACTTACCAAATCCGCTAATTCACTGATGTGTTTGAATTGCTTGAGTATTGGAATTAAAACAATAGGTTTATTTGATAATTCCAAATGATTAATTATATCCTCTAATTCGTTTTTTGTAGGATTAGGATGAACTCTATACTTTTGATTATCTAACGATACCAAATCTTTCTTTAGACGTTTTGTTGTCTGGTCTAATAGATTGTTTTTTGTACCAGCAAGGTAAACGACAACTCTATATCCATTATCCAAGGCTAAAGCAGTAAGTGCAGTAAAAGACATTGTTTTTCCGCTTTGTACATAACCGACAACAAGATGTGTGGTTTCTGGATAATCAGTAGCGGAATGAGGATTGCAATGTGATAGAATATGGCATGTTTCTTCATTTAAATTGGCAATTCCCTCAGAAGATAATCCCTTCTTAGTTGATGTAGCTTTTTTTGAATCCAAAAATTGTCCGAAAAAAGAACCACAATTAACCGTTTGAAGAACGTGAGAATTGTTACTTGGGGATGTATTATTATTTATAATTACGGTTTCCATGCAATTACACTTTAGTTTGTCTGATGAATTCATTAAATAAGTCTAATAGTTCAGCTGTTGAATCGTTGCCACATTCTTTTGCTGCAAATTTTGAGATTGCAACAGTTTTTATAATAGCAATAACAGATTCTGACGGTTGACCAAAATGTTTGAAGAAAATATGCTCTGTATTAATCTTACAAGTAATTATGCCATTGTATTTTTGAGAAGCGTCAATAATAAACAAATCGTTACCTGTTGTAATAAATTCAACATTTAGTTTGTATTTTTTATCATCAATGCTGTATTCGTCTTCAGTTTTTCCAATGACCATTTCTGGCACTTCTGGATTTTGTTGAGGTATGTTAGATGGTTCAGATTTTGGTTGCGTTATTTTTTTTGTATCTACAACAATAGGAGGTATATCTTTTTTTGATTTTGTATCATGTTTTTTGACAAGTTTAGATATTGCCTTTTGCGTTTCATTTAGTCGATAGTCATCTGCCTGATTAAAAATATCAAATTCTGGAGTGCGAATTTCATCTCTTAAAGCATCCATTAATGCTTCAAGATTTTCTTTGTCTTGAATGTCATTTTTGTTGAAACTGACATCAAAGCCCTCTAGTTCAAGTTCACCAAATAGACGTTTGTATCTAAACGTACCCGATGACCCCGACATTTTTGGAAAATAACGACCGTCCACTTCTGCACCAACAATAACACGCCCGCGACGCAAAAGAGCAAATCCATTTTTTGTATTATCTATATCTCTCAATAAGCCAATAAAGCCTTTTGCCTTATACTGAAGGAATGAAAAGTCTATATCTTTTTTCCAAGTAATAGGATCTGCCTGTAAATTGTTAGCTGGGGGAGCTACAAGAACATTGTATTCTTCAAATGAAAGTTTTTCACCACATACGAACAATTGCATTTCATCATGTCGTAATGATTTACGATAAATGCTAGCCAAATCAGTTTTTATTCTATCAACAGATCTTCTTGATGGTGCATTTTTAGTGGAATCTGTTATTGTTACTATAGTATAATGTTCATTGATGTTTTTTTCTGTTGTTTCAACAGGTAATTCGACTAACTCATTTGCTGTAACCTCGTTTAGATTAAAGTTAAATGTACGTTCAATTGTTTCGCCAAGGGCTTTAGTTTTAACTTCCCATATTTCACCGAGCCACAAAGCTGCCGTTTTGAGTCCCATACCAAACTCATTTAACCCTGTATTGTTATCAGGAGTTTTCGCTGGCATAAAAGCACTTAAATATTTGTCTGAATTGATACCTGCTGCATTATCAGAAATAATAATCGTTTTTGCTTTGTTGCTGCTTGCATCTTCGTCCCATTCAATATCAATACTGATTCGTAATTTATAATCATTTTCGATACCTTGTAATTCTACCTTATTGTCGTAATATGATTGCAACGCATTATCAACAAATTCGGCTAATACATGAGGAACAGTATTAGGCAAGTCGGCAAATCTGCTATACATATTAGAGCCGATGTTGATTTTTACGGTTTGAATATTCGTACTATTCATTGGCGAGTAAGTTTTCTGCGATTTTTCTAATTATTGTAACATTAACAGCATTTCCAAGAGCCTCAAATATTCGAGTTGAAGACAATGAAAACTCTTCGTTTCCGAATGTTAACGCTTCCATGCCCTGAAGTTTTGCGGCTTCTTTTACAGACAAATATCTTCCATTGGAAGGCTCATTCTCTTCAAGACATTCTTTAGGAATATTTACCCATGGCAAAATAGGAATCTGTGTTCCTACTAAATTAAGAGCAGGAGAAAAGGTCGGAAGTTTGACACGTATGCCAGATGCTCTGAATTGAACAATGTTTTCGTATAAATTTGGTTTTGCTTTTGGTCCACAGTTCCATTCAAACTTTTGATGGCTATTGTCGAAAGGCTCTATTTTCTTAATCCATTCGTCAATCCATGATTTATGCTTTTCATAAAAATCTCGGTTCTGTTTGATGTATGAAATCTTCCAATTCGGAAAAGATTGATTCTTATCAGTTTGAGCATAAATTGGTAATTGTTTAAGACATTCATTGAGTGTTGAACCTGTTATGATTTTACCAAGTTTTCCTTTTTTCCCTTTTAGCTGTTTTACTGTTTGAAAAGCAGGAGCAGTTTGGACATAATCGTAAGTTGCACCAAATTCCATTGCCCATATTGGAAATCGTGGAATTTTATCGCCATGCTTTATAGTTAAATCAATAAATTCTTGCCACACGGCCAATTGATTGCGAGTTTCTGGTTTGATTTTAATAATATTAGTTTCCGTTTCATCAATATCTTTTTTTATGTCACAAACATTTTTCGATGTTTGTGGATATTGAAAGTTGTCAATATTACATTGACGTTTATCTGCACAAACGATGTAAATACGTCGACGGTGTTGAGGAATACCAAATTGATGAGGTGAAAGAATTTCGGGGGTTATTACCTGATATTCTAATTTCTCGAGTTCTACTTTGATAGTGTTCCATGTATGACCATTATCGTGATTTTTTAAGTTTGCGACATTCTCCAATAGAATATAACGAGGACGATGATATGCAACAATATCTCGTATATTATAAAATAAGTTACCTCTGTTTTTATCATCATTGAACCCTTGACGTTTCCCTGCTTGGCTAAATGGTTGGCAAGGGAATCCAGCACATAGGATATCGTGAGCAGGAACATTTTCTGGTGCTATTTGTGTAATATCTCCTGCAACAATAGGTGTGTCAGGAAAATTGATTTTGTATAATCTACGCAAATCTTCCTTTATCTCACTCGCAAATACACATTCGCAACCTAATTGCTGTAAAGCCAAATGAAAGCCCCCCAAACCAGCGAATAAATCTATAAATCTTGGCATGCTGTAGTTCTAATTTATCGTACAAAGAAAAATTGACTCGCCACTTCGTATGTTGCATCGCAATCGGGTTCTGGATTGCCATTTTCGTCAAGGCGAATGAGTGTTGCAAGTTGATATTGTTCAAATTCACTTGTGAAATTTGATGGTAAATCAAGAACAAGTTCGTGTGTTTTACAATTGATACCTAAAACTGTTTCAGCATCATATAAATCATGGTCATCGAGATATTCTTGCACTTTATCCCAAACGAGTTGGTCAAATGCTCTAAGGTCTTGGATGGTATCGTATTCCATAATATATTAATCGTTATTAGAGTTTAACAATGTTTTTTACATCAACATTCAATATTTTGGCAATATCGAACAATTGTTCTACTGTTGGCTGGTTAATGTTTCGCACCCAACGAGAAATAGTGTTTTCGGTTTTTCCCAATTGAAGAGCAAGCCATTTGCCACTTTTGTTTTGTTCAGCAAGCACCACCTTCAGGCGATTCTTGTTTGAATGTTCGTCTATTTGTTGCATATCGTTTCGTGTTTCTTGCACTGCAAAGATACAAAAAATATCAATACGCAAGTAACAAATAGGTAACAAAAACAAGATAAAATAACGAGTAACAATAATAATTGAAATAACTGCTTATCTATTTATATTATTGTGTATCAGCATATTTTAGTTATTATTGGTTATGGGTGGTTATGTGCGAGATATAGCGATTGCTTTTACAAATTCTGTTGCCATATTTAAATTTTAAAGTTAATACTTTTATTCAATAGGCAACCGCTCGGGATAGGACAAAAAAAAACGTGGATTTTTTTTGTCCGTCAAAGAGGTTCTAGCACAACCTAAGCAGAAAACAAAAAACAATCCACGCCTAATATATAGACGTAATCACAATTTGTGCTTCTGCTTTAGTGATTAAAATTTGCTAGATTTCTTTGACTAAACAAAAAGCGATTGCGTAAAAAAATCAAGAACGTATCTCTTCGTTAAAAGAGTTTGCAAAGATAAAGATTTTTTTTACATCAAGCGTAGATTGTTATATTTTTTTGAGATTTTTTTCTCTCTGTAGAAAGATATTTTAAAAGGTTACTAATTTTATAAATATGTAAACTATTTTATTCGCATCACATTGCTCAATCCCCCTTTATTTCCTACCACAAAAAGTGTAGGAGGGTTGTTTCCGCGCACAAAATTATCTAAATAAAGAGGTTCACCAATAATAAAGCAGGTACAGTGAAAACTATCCTCAGGTTTTAATTTTGAATTTTCGCTTTCTACTACTTTAAAATTTCCACTGCCCAAATGCTGGAGCAACACGCGTCGGTCAGGAGCCCAAGAGATACGCACACAACTATTGGTGGGGATATCCTCCGGAAATAGCGTCCTACCCAATAGTGCACCCGAGCTATCGCCTAAAGGGTCTCGGTTGGCCAGGAAATCGTCCCAATCACGAAAGCCCACACAGCGTGCTAATACAGAAAGCGTGGAGTATCGAGTGCTGTCGTAGCCATCAACATATCCCCAAAGCCGCTTCAGAGTGGTTACACCCAATGTTTCCTTACAACGCTCCTGAATTACTCCCGTAAGAAACTGAAAATCGGCAGGTGTTTTAATCTTGCGAGACACAGAGTCTTCAACCATTTTGCGTAAGATCAGGATGTCGTTTTTATTAGGAGTCATAATTTAATTTTAAAGTTGCAAATGTACAAAAAATTACAAAATCAAATTCATCTATTAAGAAAAGATATAAAACATCAGCTTCACTATCCAATTCAGCATAACTATCAACAGGTCAACAATCAGCATCCATACAACGATTTGTTTAAAATATGAATTTCTGATTTTTAGAGAGATTAAAGAGACAACTGCTGTGATAAGAAGTGGTATTAAAGCAGGGAAATAGGCAATACTGGCAGATAAATTTCCACTTATTAATGCTATAAATGAGCGTTGAAAACCGCAGAATGGGCAATCTATCCCCAAAATTATATGGGTTATACACGGAAATGAGTGATAAGAAAGCCATTCTGCGAGATTTTCTAAATTCATCATTAAAGCCATAACAAATCTTCAAGGAAGAAAAGACTTCCGCCTAAAAGTGCAGCAGAAACGATTGCCCAAATAAGCGCAACACCACTGAGTACAATTCCAATAATGGAAAGCACTTTTCCTGCGTTCAGCATTCCTACATTTTTATAATCTGCTGGCTCTAACGCACATATTTTCATCCCTTTAGAGGCTAAAATTAGGCCAATAATTCCGAAGATAAGTCCTACGAAAAAACATCCGCAAACAACGGATAAAATTCCTAACACCAAAGCAGCTACAGCATTGGGCGCATTTTTTTGCATTTGAAAAGGATCTGTTGTCATAATATTAAAGTATTACGTTAATTAAATGAATTATCAATTATTAGATTATAAATCCCAAAAGCGATCATCAAGTCGATCATATCTACTCTCCTGATCATAAGCCATATTTGCATCATCTAACTTATCTGTTATCTGCTGGATTTGCTCTTCTACTAAATCATATTCACTACTGAATTCTTCTAATGTAGCAAGTCTATTAACTAAACTTTCCATTTCATCTAGCAATGCCTGAATCTCTGCATAAGAATAGTCAGATGAGGAGGAGATATCTGTTGAAGAGTAGTCGTCTGATGAAGAGATATCTGAACTTGTGTTTTCTTCCATATAGGAAGTTATAGCAAAAGTATATTCTCCAGATTTTCCATCTAGTTCATCAATACTCCAGCGTACAATATTATTTTCACCTACCCTTTCCTTCCATACTGTTTTCAAATCATCAGTGCTATAACAGCCACCTAGTCCGCTTTCACTTGCATTTATAGTAATAATTTGATTTCCTTTTTCATCAAAAATTTTAATACCAAATCCATAGTTTCCCTTAACTGCAGCTCCAGAGTAACCAACAGGATCAAACTCTTTCATCCAAAACCAAAGTTCATCAATTTTTTCAATTTTAACCGTAACTATAGGACCGAATATATTATCATAATCAACGTATGCAGGTTCATCAACCACCTTAAAATATTCTCCTAAATCACCTGAAATAGTAGTTGAACTAGGTTTTAAAGTACCACGGAATCCTTTTTCATTACTTTCACTTTCACTTTTACTAGTGCAAGAAAAAAGGACAATACCCATAAGGGCAAAAAGTGCTAATTTTTTAAAATTTCTCATAACTTTACTTTTTTTGTTTAGAATGTATTATTAATAAAACTAAGGTTGTAATCAGTAATATCATTTAGAATCATTGATTAATTATTTGATGTCGCAAAAATAACAACTTGATTTATAGGTTACTTAGTCCTAATTGGTCCTAATAAAGATGAGAAAATTGGGAATTTACAGACGAAGAAAGCTTGGTAAAAATCACTTATAAAACTTTGCTAATCAACATTATAGCAAATATTAAATTCATTTATAACATAAGAAAAGAAATGGCTAAAGATTATTTTTCCTAATAATTTTAACTAATTATATATTATAATCACATTCATTATGATTCCATATCAGCATGCAGAATAGGATTATACGTCAGCTTAAATAGATTACAAATAGGATAATTCGGTACACAAAAGCATCAGTTACATGGGGGGGGTATATACCGGGAATATATTTTTTTTGAATGATAAGGGCAAAAAAAAGGGAGATGATTGCTCATCTCCCCTATCGTTTTATCAGGACTGAATTATTTTTGTTCAGCAATGATATCTTTTACTTGAGCTTGAGTAAGTCTTCCGTAAACGTTATCACCTACCAAAG
>JAEZOU010000093.1 GCA_023413895.1 Bacteroidota bacterium
ACTACGAATAAGTTAATAATCAATAAAAGTGTTAAATCTTCACCCTTTAGAATATACCCTTAAAGGTTACGACCATATTTCTGACTTATTACTTGCAAATTATTGAGTAATAACTGGTTGTGAATACAGATTATGAAACTCCATACTGAGGTATCAGCATAGTTAAGAAAAGGTATAAATAGACTGAATTTTAGCGGTACAGTGGTATAATTGTTCGGTCTGCTGCTGAAAAACCTGACATCTCCATACCAATGGACGCACCATTGTAAGTAGGATCGCAAATCACATATTTTTTTCCATTGTATTGAACGGATTCGCCGCCTACTTCCATTGGAAAATTCACAGCAACTGCAATATGCCCTGGATAGTCAACTAACACTACATCAAGGTGTAATAGGTAACGTACCAAGAAGGAGAATAGAACACTTCGGTCTTCACAATCGTTCTTTGGATAATAGTAATTTTCCTCGCAGAAAAAAGGTTTTTCATAACCAAACTGATCGGTATCAGTACTATAATCAAAATTGCTATGCATATAAGTTAGTAGAAATGACACGTCATCGTATATAGACTGCGTATGTATATATGTGTGAAAACGTTGCTCAATAGAGTGGCAAAATATTTCACTTGGGGCCGCATTCGCATACACGTCAATCTCAACTTGCGGATATGTCTTGAATAGTTCAATCATATTTGCATTAACACAAACACTATCTTCTGAAATGGCCGTTTTTACACTCCGTAAGGGTTGGCGAATATTCATATCCAAACTTTGAGTTTTCTTTGGAAACTCTAAATCGTATGTTCTAAATGATAAACCTTCACTTTTGAAATCGTATGTGGGATTCAATTCAAAAAAATAGTATCGATTATTTGCAATATCTATGTACGGAATTCCATATAATTGTTGAGCAACTGCCACAAGGCAGAAAAGGTGATTTGAAGAGAAACCCACTTTGGCAGCCATTCCCAATTGATTAAGCATAAAGATAGTAAATACCACCTGCTCGTTATATTGGAGGTCATACGTTTGCTGCGCCATACTGAGCACAAGTTGGAAAACTGCCCAATCGTTGAAATTTTGGGTTTGCTTTGTTTCTCGACAGCGTTGCAGAATTTCCTCATAATCACATTCTGACAACTGAACCCAAAATTCAGAAACATCATCTGAAGTGATTCCTGTCAATTTGTTGGGAAACGATTTTTCAACCCACTGAATTTTTTCTCCAAACAGATTGAAAGATAAAAAGTTATATTGTTCTACTGGAGAATCTTTTGGTTCGCTCTCCTGAGATAAAATCTGTTCCACTACAGGATTTGATGTTGATGGAGGTTTCGGCAACGCAGGTTCCTCTTGTGGCATTGTTTCTGGCACATCCGGCTCCAAATCCGATTTCTGAATTGTTGGCGGCACTTCTGTTTCTTCTGGCAGCATCAGCGGCTCCTCTTTCTTTAATTCCGGTTGTATCCGAGGCTTAGGCTTGGTGTCCTTCACCTTAGGTTGTTCTCCGACAAACGTTTTCATATAAGTGGAGATTGCTTTTGCAAACTTTGCATTAATACTATCTTCAAAACCATCGAATTGCTGTTGATTTTGACTAACAAAAGCATTGAACAGCTCATCAAAATCCTGTGCTTGCACAGAATACGTGTACCACAAAAGAAAAAAAAGAAATAACCCTATTTTTCTCATATTTCATTTATAAAAAAAGTGCAAATTCTCAATTAACCAAAAATTTGCACTTTCAAGGTTCTTACTTATTCAGCAATTTCATCATACTGCGGTAAATCTCTGGACACTTGATTTGAAATATTATCCATATCAAGAAGTTTCTCCAACTGTGCTTTATTAATATCTGAATCTTTTTTAAGTTCTTCCAACATAACTTCACGAGCAATAGAAATAGCAGCTTTCATATCATAAAAGACGGCAACGCGAACTCGATAATTACCATTATTCAATTCCTGATAAATTTCCAAAGTTTTGAAGACACGACCTAATTTTTGAGAGACAATAATTTTTGCATTTTCAACTGTTTTAGTAATGGAAGCTGCTTCCTTTGAAGAGATCTCCTGATTTGCCAAAGCCACATCTGTTAAGGCAGCTACGCTACTACTCACTTGTGATGCGATACGCAACTTAGCAACATTGTCGGCTTGTGACTGAGCTGCGGCAAAAGTATTTGCTGTAGCCATCTCTTGTGCCCAAATGTACCGTGGATGACCAGAGGGTTCCTTGTCATACATCTTCATCCAAGTCTCATCTAATTGCTTTGCAATAGGTAATCCCATTGTTCTCCATCCCTCTTTTTCCAATTTTTTTGCTTCCTTAATAGCCATTTTTTCTGCTTTTTTATATAAGGATTCGTGTATTTCTTTCTGATCCTTTTTCAGTTCCTTATTTTCTTTCTTCTGTGCCTTAACACTTTGTGCAAAAGCAGGTGTTGCCATCATAAGAGATAGAGCAAAAATAGCCATTCCTAATAATTTAATCGTTTTTTTCATTGTTTTTAATTTTGATGAATATTTATAAATAACATTGTTGTTTCCTTTATTTCACATTCCTTTATAGTGGTGAGATGTATCAAATCTATCAAAAAAAATTCTTGAAACCAATAAATATTTCTCAATGCCTGCCGATATTCACTCCCTGCCACAATTCACATCTTTCATTTCTCTTAATCTTTGCCAACCAGCGAATTACATTTTCATAGGTCACCTCATCCACATACTTATAAGGTTTCTTAAGAGCAACTATCAACACAACCCCATGTTCTATGTTATCCTTAGATTCATTAATTTCCATAGTGTAATCAAAGGGTGCATTAAACAAAAATCTCGTATCTTCAGGAGGGAACGAGACGGGCTCTCCTCCTATGAACTGAACATCTTTAAAAATGCCATCGATAGGAAAAATTTGTGCATTTTCTGAAGATTTTCCTGTAAAATAGAAGATACGGAAATAGCAATCCATAGCGGGAGTTAAGGTAAAAGAGATTTTCTCACCAGAAAGGTATAGATTTTTGAATCCATCTATTTTGAATTGAAAATTAAGGTCTTCCTCCGTCTCTTCCACAACAACTTCCGCTTGGATAGTGGTACTATATTTTATGAGATTATCATCTGTAAAAGATGGTTTTTCATCTACTTGAGTCTTTACACGCACACGCCCTTCCATTTCGATACGACTTAATTCAGAAGATAACTCTTGAAATTCGGATCCTTCACTACCTAAAACCACAACCGCCGTAGTGGCGATATTCTCCATAACACCAGCTGCTCTGAGTGCCTCTTTTTTTGCATTAAGTAATGCTTGGGCTTGGGCAAAAGCTGGGGTTTCGTGTACACTTGCCACATAGGATCCGATTACCGTAACCATACACGTCTTTTCCGCCTGTGCTTCAAGAGCAAACAGAGAGAAGATAAAACAACTCATAAATAAGATTCTCAACAACAATAATTTATTTTTCACATCCATCAATAGTTAGTTGTCCATTCTTCCATTATTTGAGATATTCAATCCCATACCAATTTTTTCTTTACAATCTTAAGTTTTGTAGTAGACTTATAATTCCTATTTTCTTTTTTTGCTGCCCGCCTGCGCTCCGCGGGGGCGGGCTGGCTCTATTCGGTAAAATTATCTCCCTGCCCTGCGGGACAAGAGATAATTTTGCCATTTTTGATTAATTGCAAACACAGCGAACTGAGTAGCCGATATCCTTGTAGCGGTCGTTTCTGGCCACGTTGGCATTGCCGTAGCGCAAGTAGCGGTTGTAGGCGTAGTAGCTACCGCTCTGCGTAGAACTCCAGAAGTAAGCGTTGTAGCCGAAGTTGTTGTAGTAGCCGTAGTAGTAGCCAGCGGGACGGGCAGAAAAAAACGTAGCGTTGTTTGTACTTGGATTGTTGCCAACAGCACAATTTTTTGTACCACTTTTCCATCCTTTCTCACTTGCTAACGCTTTGGCAATATAATCTACATCACCACCGCACACATATTGGCTTTGGCTTTTTACGTAATTTTCTAACTCTGTCCACTCTGCATCACTCGGAACGTGCCAACCATTAGGGCAAATACCTTGCACGCCGCTCGGGTTAGAATTGCTGCTGTTTGCACCATTCATCACAGCAGGCCAATTATAAAGGTAACCATAATCGGAAACATTAACGTTATTACCATCAGGATAGTAGCGGTAAGCAACATCGTAATCTATTCCTGTTCCTAATGCAATTGAGGTTCCGTTGGCGTAACGAGTGGTACGCAAATTCTCGGCCATCCACACTTGGTTGCCCAGTTTTACTGTTCTATACACATTGCCATCGATATCGGTTACGGTAGGAGCATCTTCTGCCCGCACCTTGAACACAATATTGTCTCCTACCAAATTTTTTCGCTCTTCCAGAACGTTCCACACTATGGTGTTTCTGCCAGGGCTTACGAATTGTCCCACAGCGCCACTCACTTTTATCAATTTGATATAACTTTCTCCCCCGTTGGTGGAAAGATATAACGAAATCTCAGCAGTCTCATCCAATGTGTAGGAGATATGGATTTGCTTACCCACCTGCCGTGCGGTAACATCGCTGACTTTTTGTGCGAAAGTTACTCCCACACAAAAAAATAAGCAAATTAATATTCCCAATATTCGTTTCATTCTCTTTTTTTATTGCGACCCACTATAGGCGGGATTTTTTCTTTTTTTACTGCCCGCCTGCGCTCCGCGGGGGCGGTATTTGCTTATTCGGTAAAATTATCTCCCTGCCCTGCGGGACAAGAGATAATTTTGTCATTTTTGATTAATTGCGAACACAACGGACAGAGTAGCCGACGTACTTGTCTTCTGCACCCCAGCCCACGCCGGCGCCTTTGTAGGCCAAGCACCAGAAGCCGGCGTCGTTAGCATTCCAATAGTCCTGCGTAGCATGCCAGAAGTAAGCGCCGTAGCCGTAGCCGCCGTAGTAGCTACCGTGGCCGAAGCCAGCGGGACGGGCGGAAAAGCCTGTGGCATTGTTAGCGCTTGGATCGTTACCAACTGCGCAATTGTCATAACTGCTCGCCCAGCCACTTCCCTCTCCGCTCGCCAACGCTTTGGCAATATAATCTTCATCACTACCGCACACATATTGGCTTTGGCTTTTTACGTATTTCGTCAACTCTGCCCACTCATTATTGCTCGGCACGTGCCAACCATCAGGACAGATACCTTGCACACCACTTGGGTTGGCATCACTGCTGGCAGAACCTTTCATTACTGCATACCAACTATAGAGGTAACCGAAAACGGTAACATTGGCACTATTGTTGTTAGGATAGTAACGAACGGCTGCAGAACTTGTAGCGGTTACTAATGGAATTGGGGCTCCATCTGCATAGCGAGTGGTACGCAAGTTTTCAGCCATCCACACTTGGTTACCCAGTTTTACTGTTTTATACACATTGCCATCAATATCGGCTACGGGTTCAGCCAATTGATATAGTACGTTGCCATCATAAAAATATGTTCCTTTGTTTATGTAAGGGTCCTTTTCGCACGACATCATTATGACAATTAAGGATAGAATCATCCCATATAATAATCTATTTTTCATAATCTTTTAATTTTTACTTGTCCGTTTCCTATTTGAAATACTAAATCCTATACCGACTTTTGCTTCTAAAGTCTTAAATTTTGTAGTTACGGCTTCCATAGAGAGAAGGAGACCAGGTTTAATTTTAAACATAAGTCCTAATGAGAAATCGATGCCAATATGTGTGTTGGTTGGGAAGCGAAACCAATTTTTCTCTATCGTTTGGACAGAAAAAGTTCGGTAGCCATAGCCTGCACCCAACAGCAGGTAGAGAGGCTCGCACGTGCGCACAACCAACCCTGCTTGTAAGGAGTAGCGCACAGCTTTTTCATTTCCATTCAATGCGTATTGTTGCCCATTTATCACGTAGGGGGTGTTAAGGCCCTGGAGTTCTATACTAGTCATAGCACTAAAATACCATCCTACAACTTTAACTTGTCCTACTTGTCCTACCTTAAATCCATACGACCATTGAGGGAATAAACTATATGCAGCATTTAGCGTAAAAAATGTGCTATACGAAACAGGTTTTTCCCGTTTCTTTTCAGGTTTTTCCTGTTTTTTTTCTGGTTTTTCCCGTTTCTTTTCAGGAACACCTTCATCATCGCGTACACAGCGTACTGAACATCCATAGTCCTTGCTGCCGTATTTTCTGTACACGAAAGCACGGCGGTAGTTCAAGCGGTGGTAGTAGGCGTAGTTGTTACCCTTCTGCGTAGCACTCCAAAAGTAAGCGTTGTTGCTAAAGTGACGGTAGTGGTCGTCGTACATACCAGCTGGGAAGGCAGAAAAATCAGTGGCATTATTAGAGCTTGTATTATTACCAACAGCACAATGAGAACCGCCTGTTTTCCAGCCCTCGGTTGAGGATAGTGTTTTGGCTATATTACGTTTACGACCATTGCAATTGTATTCACCTTGATTTTTTACGTAGTTAATAAGTTGCTTCCACTCCGCATCACTCGGAACGTGCCAACCAGTAGGACAGATTCCTTGCACACTATTGGGGTTAGCTTTGCGGCTGCTTGCGCCATGCATCACTGCAGTCCAATTATACAAGTAACCATAAGTTAAAACGTTATCCCTTTTGTCGTTAGGATAGTAACGGTAAGGCGTTCGATAACGTGCTGAGCTACCCATCGGGATAGTTGTTCCATCGGCATAGCGGGTGGTGCGTAGGTTTTCGGCCATCCACATCTGGTTGCCAATCTTTACCGTTTTGTACTCATTGCCATCGATATCGCTTACCGTTACACTCTCCGTGCGCACTTTAAAGAGAAAATTGTCCCCTTTCAGTTGTTCACACTCAGCCAAAACATCCCAAACTACTGTTTTCCGGCCTGGAGAGATATTTTTTCCCACATCTCCTGTTACCTTGTACAACTTCTGATAATTTTTGCCGCCATCAGCTGAGAAATAGACCGAAATATCTGCCGAATTATCCAACGTGTAGGTAATATGAATCTGTTTTTCCACCTGCTGCACCTCTATATCGCGCACTGTTTGTGCAGAGATTGTGCTACATATTGCAGCTAACAAAGATAATATTAGCAATCTAAATTTTACTACTTTCATTGTTCAGAATTATTTAGTAAATCTCCAATCTTTCCACGCTTCCTGCACCTGCAAAGAAGTATTCACCTCTGGTGCTTGATCCTTTCTATTTACCCGCAGGCTGCTTACAACTACATTACTATTTAGATAATCAAACAACTCTCCATAAGTGCAATCCCCCCTACTTTCTTGTAATTTTTTCAATAAAAAGTAGGTAAACATACCATGTTTTTTATCAGAATAGGGCAATGCCACTTGGTCGGCAGTGGTGGCAGAAAAGACAACAATATTACCTGAGAGTTTATCCTTTTGAGGTGTTACTTTAATTCCACGAGATGCCAGCAAGCCCATATCTCGACCTCCGCCACTAAAACAAGCATCGAGGAATACAGTGATTTTCTGTGCTTGTGTAGCACTAAGTTTTTGGTATAGGTCGTATAATGCAATTGCTGATGAAAGATTGGTTACATTAACATCAACAGGAATCAAATAGGAAGTTTTGGTAAGTTCATCAGGGAAACCATGGCCTGCATAATAGAAAATAATCTCCGCTTGAGGGTCGTGGGCAGCTAAACGGGTAATAAAATCGATCTCTTGATTCATTTTTGCTGCAGTGGCATTGCTCAAGAATGAGATATTCTTCGCTTCGATACCCAACGTTTTCTCACAATATTCCTTAAACATAGTAGCATCTTCGGCAGCAAATGGAACATCTTGCTCACTATTCAAACCATTTTGATAGGAGTGATAATCATAATTTCCAATAATAAGTGCATAACAATGGGGATTTATTTTTTCAGTCTGAGGAATATTCTTATCCACATCGGAATGAAGCTGAACATCTACGATACTTTGTGTAACTTGCGCAGCAACCTCAATAGTTTGATGCGATGTTAAAGGTTGATTCAAAGTCAAATTAATCTCTTTATTTTCGCCATATTTCTTATATTTTTCGGAAATTTTTATAGATAAAGGCAACACAATTTCTTGATACTTAGCATTAACCAACAACTGAAAATCAAGCGTTCGAGCCTCTCCAGATGGCCATTGTGAAAATTGGAAAAGATCCTGTGCGCTAACATTATATACATTCTGAGGGTATACTAATTCCACATATACATCTTCAGCCGGACCTTGTCCTACATTTTGCAACAAAACTTTCAAATTAAAGGGCTTACTCTTCTCTAAAACGCCACCATTATCTCCTGAAACTAGATAATCTTTTACAACAATAGATGGAGATTGGAATTTTCTAGTTTGAACCTTTACCTTATAGTGATCTGTGTCAAAGCCCAGCGGCTCCTTAACATATACTGTAAACTCTGCAGATCCATCAATAGTATTCATATTAGCAACTATAGGGAATTCTACTATTTCTGTCGTTCCTACCTTAATAGTTGACAAGTTTTTACTCTGACAGGTAATACCATCTATATCTCCAACAGCCTCAATTTTAGCTATTAACCCAATTCCATCGCCCATACCTACATTTTTCAACTTCATAACAATCTTACACGACTCATTGACATCGATTGCATTATTTCCGTCGGCATCCACAAAATATGGTTGTTCTACCACCTCCCATAGTGGCGGACGAACCTCTTTAACGATATTAAAACTCATTCGAGCAGATGTCGCCTCCGATTGTGCAAAGCTGATATTTGCCAACAAGAGTAACAAAGAAAGTAAACCTATATTCTTCATAAACTTTGATTATGGTTTTATATATGTAGTTCCTGCGGATTCCCTACGCAAGAAGATAAATTCATAATCAAAGACACATAAAAAAGCGCAGGAATCTGATCTTCGCTTATCCCGCAAATCAGGCTCTCGCATTGCCATACTCCCGAAGATAAGCAATGCCGAAGCCCACGCTATATACATACGTAATAAATATGCATAACCATGAACATTGACCATTGCCTTATCGTGCGGGAGTTGTTGAATTTGCGAGATTCGATTTACCACAGATAAGACGTTGATACAACGCCTTTTAAATATATCTATCACCCTCCCTTACCCTTTGTCAAAGGGCTTCGGTTGTTTGACGATGCAAAAATACAAAAAAAATATCATACAAAACACACAAAAATTAATAACAAATTATTGGTATCCGATAAAAACTGAGGAGCATAAAAATTGGGTCTCAATCGCTGATTTAATGTGGTTGAGATTCTTTTTGTGATTTACAAACCCTCTCAACTGCTTTTAGAATCCAAATAGATTTAATGATTTCAAAAACCAAACGTTACGACTTCTTTTCATATAATTGTGCTAATCCCGATACATTTTAAACAAAAAAACGGAGACGCATTTGCATCTCCGTTTCCACACACAATTAGAAAAAATTATTTTTTGAAATATCTGTTATACAAACCTTCAAAACCTCTTCCGTGGCGTGCTTCATCTCTTGCCATTTCATGAACGGTGTCGTGAATTGCATCGAGACCATTTTTCTTAGCACAAACAGCGAGGTCAAATTTTCCTTGAGTTGCACCATATTCGCAGTCAACTCTCCATTTAAGATTATCTTTAGTGGTAGCTTTCATGTTAGGTTCTAAATCTTCGCCTAAAAGTTCAGCAAATTTAGCAGCGTGTTCTGCTTCTTCGTATGCAGCTTTTTCCCAATAAAGACCAATTTCTGGATAACCTTCTCTGTGTGCAATTCTAGCCATACATAAGTACATACCTACTTCTGCACATTCGCCATTAAAATTAGCCATCAATTGTTCAAAAATGTACTTTTTATCCTCTTCTGAAATGTCAGGATTGTTTTTAACAGTTTTTGCATAAACACCATATTCATGTTCAGCGGCTAAAGCTGCGCCTTCTTCCATTTCTTTAAATTTAGTTGCAGGAACTTTACAAACAGGACATTGTTCTGGTGCTGTTTCTCCTTCGTGAACGTAACCACATACTGTGCAAATCCATTTCTTTTTCATATTCGTAATTTTTTAGGTTGGTAATTATTTTTGTTTATTAATACAATCTTCACATAATCCTTTGTACATCAATTGCACTTCTTGAATTTCAAAACTTTTAGGAAGACCTTTATGTTCAATATTTTCTACAGGAAAATCATATAAATTATTGCAAACATTACAGAGAAAATGAGCATGCGGAGCTGTACAACCATCGTAACGTACACCTTTATCATCGTGATTCAACGACAAAATCACACCTTTTTCTGCAAATAATTTCAACGTTGAATAAACGGTTGTACGAGAAAGCGTGGGCATGGATGGTAACAGCGACAAATAGATGTCATCCGCATGTGGGTGTGCTTTTGTTTGAAGCAGATAACTCAACACCGCCAACCTCTGCACCGAAGGCTTAATCCCGCGCTCAATAAGTAGTTTGTATATTTCAGTTTTCATTTTTATTCTGTAATGATTACAAATTTAAATCGAGTGCAAAAGTATATTTTTTTTCAATAGCAACAGCAACTTTTGATAAAAAAAATTACCTATAGTTACAAATACGCTTATAATGAATTTATAGTGAATAATATAAGCACTTAATTTAGACATATTATAAATTTATTTTTCTAATCTAAAATGAAATCTAGAGGATAGATAATTTTTAATTTTGCGTTTCAAAAATGCAGATAATGAAACAAATCTATCCCATAAAAATCTTTCTAGCTTCCATTCTATTTTTATTAATATCCGTTAATAGTTTTTGTCAAAACTATATAATGAGCAATTCGCCTATTACCACTTGCTCAGGCACTTGGATGGACCCAGGTGGAACAAGCAATTATTCAAATTCGCAAAACTTTACGCAAACAATAACTGCCACTAATGGGCAACTGCAAATTACCTTTACTTCATTTGAAACTGAGAGTATTAATTATGATTGGTTAGAGATTTACGATGGTGCAAGCACAGCTTCAGCCCTAATTGGAAGATATGGTGGTACCAGCAATCCAGGAACAATTACTGCAACTGGAAGTAGTTTGACTTTTGCTTTTCATAGCGATGTAAGTGTAAACCTATCAGGTTGGTCAGCCACGCTTAGCTGCTACAATCCAACACCTACCGCAATGACCTCATCAACACTGAATACTTGCAGTTTATACTACGCTGATCCAGGTGGAGAAAACAACTATAACAACAATTTGAATATGGTCCAAACCATCAATTCTGATATGCCCAATGCTATTGGAATGAATATTATATTTAGTGCATTTTCACTATCTTCAGGAGATACTTTATGGATTCACGCTGGGAACAGTACAAACGCACCATTGATAGGCACATATACGGGCACTCAACTTCCCAACAATATTTCAACGCCAAGTTTATCTGTTACTTTTCATTTTATAAGTAATAACACAGGAAACTCTACAGGTTGGCTTGCAAATATCAGTTGCGAACAATGTATTTCAGTATCCACATTGCAAGGCAGCCCCTGTTTTCCCGATGTTTCTTCATCAACAGGAGTTGCAGCTAGTCCTTTTTGCGAAGATGAAAACCCGTACGGAATCACTTTTCCTTCTGAAACAGGAAATAATTTTAACGGATACGATTTTTTTGGATTGAGTGAATATTCTAATGTAGGATGTTTAGTATTAATTCCAAGACCATCGTGGTACTATATGCAGATTAATACACCCGGCAACCTACTACTACAAATTGAACAGAACTCTATTGCCACCGGAATTGGCTTAGATGTTGACTTTGCTTGCTGGGGACCTTTCCAAGCAATAGACCAAAATGATTTTCTTCAGAAATTATGCTGCGGAGAATACGAGTTTCATATAAATTCTCACTCATCTCACGTTCCAAGTGCAAGCAACGGAAATCACACAAACGACATGGGAGGTTACCCCTACGGTAATCTTATCGATTGCAGTTTTTCGCATCTTCCATACGAATGGTGTTACATTCCTAATGCGCAAAGTGGAGAGTTCTATTTACTTCTTTTAACTAACTATGATGGTGACCCTGCTAATATCAGTTTCAATTCTGTAGCACAATACTCTACTGCAAATACCAACTGCGAGCTTTTGGCTTTAGTTACCAATAATGGCCCTTTATGTGAAGGAGATACATTACAACTGATTTGTAACAACAATCAACCCAACGCAACATTTGCTTGGAGCGGGCCTAACGGGTTTACTTCAACTATTCAGAATCCTACAATTCCCAATGTTGGTACGCAACATAGCGGAGAATACACATTAGTAATTACTGCTGGAGGCCACACTTCTGCACCTGCAACCACAACCGTGGTTGTAAATAGCAATCCCGAACTTCAACTTAATGTTACTGACTCTATTCTCTGCTTAGGAGAAAGCTCCCAAATATCCGTTTCGGGCGCCACTAACTACATCTGGAATCAGGGACTTTCTGCTCATAGCAACCAAACAGTTACACCAACAGCTACAACTACATACACTGTTATTGGTAGCAACAATAGTTGTAGCGATACCGCATCGATTGAAATTTCAGTTGTACCACTTCCCATTCCTAATATTATAGCTCCATCTGGTAGTTTTTGTCCTAACGTAGGTTCAATAAACATCAACGCTACTGTAAGCAATGGTACAGATCCTATTCAGTATAACTATACCGGTGCAAATTTTGTTAATCCTACATCTCAAAATAGCGAAATTCTAATAGATTCATCAGACTGTAATCAGTTGATATCGTTAACATTAAATGTTACTGATTTTTACGGTTGCACAGGTATGGATACCGCTTCTATTACCATTTTAGACAATAGTGCTCCCGTAGTTACCCTACCCATTGCTGCACAAGATGCTGAGATTAACAATCTACAATACGTAATTCCTGACTTGACCAATTTAGTAGAAAGCCTTACCTCGGACAATTGTTGGGGAAATGCGCAACTTACCTTTGCACAATCGATAGCGGCAGGTACTCCCATTACAACTACCACAACGGTAACCGTAACAGTTACAGACCCCTGCAACAACACAACACAGGTATCTATTGTGATAGAAGTTCCAGATGCACTTCTTCCCGCTATCACGGCCCAGAACAACATATCCTGCTTTGGTGGCAACGATGGGACTATCTCCGTACAAGTAGTGGGAGGGGTAGCTCCTTATAGCTACAATTGGAGCTGCACACCACCGCAAACTACTGCACAAGCGCAAAACTTGCCAGCGGGAACCTACACTGTTACCATCAGCGACGTAAACGGTATCACAGCGACTATCTCTGCAACACTTACCCAACCAGACTCACTACAACTCACATACACCAACGAAGCCGCCACTTGCGACCAAGCAAATGGTGCAATTTTTATCAATGTTTCTGGTGGCACAACTTCCTATAGTTATAATTGGAGCAATGGCTCAACAAATGCTAACCTAACCAACGTTACCGCTGGAGAATACACACTTACCGTAACCGATGCTAATGAATGTACAATCACTATAACAGACTCCATTGCTAATATTCCAGGGCCCGTCATTGATAGCATAGAAATTACCGACGAAACCTGCCACTTAACAAACGGTGCTATCACCATTTCCCATTCGGGTGGGACTGCACCTTATCACTACCAATGGTCTGAGCAAACCGTTAATCAACCGAACATCAATAATTTATCCACTGGAAATTATAGTGTTACTATAGAAGATGCTAATGGATGCATCGTGGAAGCAGAGGCTTTTGTAGGAGAATTTTCGTTTACTGCTGAAGTTGAATCTGTAACACCAGACATCTGTGAACAACAAAATGGAACCGCAACACTTTCCGTTCAAGGCGGAAGCGGAAACTACACCTACGATTGGCGAAATATTGAACATTTTGAAGAGAATCGTGCTTTCGACCTCTCCGCAGGAACATACTCCGTTACTGTTATCGACTCTGTTTGCCAAATTCCTCTCAACTTTAACATTATCAGCATTCCAATACCAATTGCTTGTATCGAAATGACTTCAACCTTTGCACAATATCTTACCAATCAAAGCATTCAATTCTTAGATTGCTCCGATTTTACTACCGATTGGTTTTGGGATTTTGGCGACAACTCTCACTCTACACTTCAAAATCCATCTCACATATTTGCTAATGCGGGCAACTATATAATCATCCTAACCGCTTCAAACGAATATGGTTGTACAGATAGTGATTCTATCTCGATTACCATAAACGAAAGCGGATTGGTATATATTCCTAACTCATTTACACCCAATGGCGATGGTCTTAACGACATCTTCAAGCCCATTTGCACCTACATTCAACCCGTCGATTTTAATATGTATATTTTTAATCGCTGGGGTAATGAAGTTTTCCGAACCTCAGACATTAATGCAGGTTGGGATGGTACTATTAATGGGCAAAAAGTCCAACAGCTAACCGAATTCAACTTTATCATATTCTACCGTGATTTGACTGGAAAACCATTCAAAGAAACAGGTTCAGTACTTCTCATTCCTTAGGGTTGTTTTTACCTTTCCTAACTTTCACAACCTTTTTCAACTTTGTAACTTTCTGAAAATAGATATAAGAATCGTCAAAGCACTTTGGATGCCTCATTCAGAACACCTCTGTTTGCAGTGGTACTTTCCAAAAGAAAATAATTCCCAACAAAATAGGCATATTTGCTGAAACTACACAATTTTGGGGATACTTCCTAAACTTTCAATGATATATTAGAATTGCTTATTGGACAATAATAATTTATTTATCTCTCTCTTCCACAGCTTTTTCCAAAGCTTCATACCAAGCGGAACCATATTTCCGAGTTAATGCACCTTTCAGAAATTTGTATGCCGGCAGTTTCAATTTATTTCCTTGCAATACAGCACCGCTACAAACTTGCCAGCGATGATAATTCAATGCTTCATAATCAGGTAATTTCTTAATGCGAATCGGATAAAGATGGCAAGAGATTGGCTTTGGAAAATCGATTTCTCCATTGGCAAAAGCCTTTTCA
Source organism: Bacteroidota bacterium (assembly GCA_023413895.1). GTDB lineage: Bacteria > Bacteroidota > Bacteroidia > Bacteroidales > WCHB1-69 > JAEZOU01. The sequence goes on from JAEZOU010000093.1 coordinate 15,037, forward strand.
ATAGCACATTGTGCAACACCATTCTCATCGTAACAAATATATGCGCAAGCCTCATCTGAAAGTAGAGGTGTTACAAAAGAGCCCTCCATATCATAGTCAAAAGTACCGTCAGCATCCACCTTCTCTACACCTTCCGGCGTCATATATTTTTTGAAAATCGGATAATTATCTTCCAAATCCCCTACCTCATAAGGTTCTACGGGTGCACCTACATCTCCTTCTATGCAACAGCAACCTTTACAATCATTCAAATCACAGCAGAAGTAGTTGTCAATCAACTCTTCCGATACTAAAACGCCCTCTACAATAAGCATACTATTTCTTCTTTTTCGTTAATAGACTTTTAATATCATTCAGCTTCATCAACGCCTCAACAGGAGTCAGCGTATTGATGTCGGTATCCATAATCTGATCTTTAATATCCAACAGCAAAGGATCGTCTAAAGCAATGAAACTCAATTGGTAACCTGGTGAGCGTTTTTCAATTTTAAGTTCCTTTCCACTTTGTGAATGGCTATTCTCCAACACTTGCAATACCTCTTCAGCTCTGCGCAACACCTGATTAGGCATTCCTGCCATACGTGCCACGTGAATACCAAAACTATGTTCACTTCCGCCAACCTCCAACTTCCTTAAAAACAATATTTTATTATTAATCTCTTTTACAGAAACATGATAATTTTTGATTCGAGAAAATTGTTTTTCCATATTATTCAACTCGTGATAGTGTGTTGCGAAAAGTACCTTTGCTCTGCAGTTCTTATGCTCGTGGAGAAATTCTGCAATAGACCACGCAATAGAAACGCCATCGTAAGTACTAGTTCCACGACCAATTTCATCAAGCAGAATCAAACTCCGGTTGGATATGTTATTCAAAATGCTTGCTGTTTCGTTCATCTCTACCATAAATGTGGACTCACCCGTTGACAAGCTATCCGAAGCCCCAACGCGTGTAAAAATTTTATCCACAATGCTCAATCTAGCGCTTTCAGCAGGCACAAAGCAACCAATTTGCGCCATCAGTACAATGAGTGCCGTTTGTCGCAATAGGGCAGATTTACCCGACATATTGGGCCCTGTAATAATCATAATCTGCTGTACGTCATTATCTAAATAGACATCGTTAGCGATATAGCTCTCACCTGGTGGCAACTGTTTTTCAATAACGGGATGGCGACCATTTTTGATATTAATAGCGGTCCCCGACTCAAAAATAGGTCGTACATAATGATTTTCCACAGAAATCTCTGCAAAACAGAGCAAAATATCCAATTTTGCTACCAAAAATGCATCTAACTGTATCATTGGAATATAATCCATCATGCTGATTGTTAGTTCATTATAAAGTTTAGCTTCAATTTCCAAAATCTTATCTTCAGCACCTAAAATTTTTGATTCCAACTCTTTAAGTTCTTCAGTAATATAACGCTCTCCATTAGTCAGTGTTTGTTTTCTGACCCAACACTCTGGCACTTTATCTTTGTGGGTATTTGTTACTTCCAAATAGTAACCAAATACATTATTAAAACCGATTTTCAAAGAGGTGATGCCCGTTGCCTCCGATTCTCGCTTCTGAATATCTGCCAATATCGTTTTGCTATTCACTGCTATTGTCAACAATTCATCTAATTCCTCATTCACACCTTTATTAAAAACACCTCCTTTACTTACCACAACGGGTGCATCCTCATTAATCTCTTTTTCAATCCGATTACACAACGTTAAAGCGGGATTCAATTGCTCTGCAATCTTTTGTAATGCAGGATGTTGACTTTTTGCACAGCTATTTTTCAATTGTTCTACAGCACGTAACGAACGACAAAGCTGCAGAATTTCACGCGGATTAATCTTTCCTGTTGCTAATTTCGACAAGATTCTCTCCAAATCACCCACTTGATGTAACGTTTGCAACAAAGATGCTGCACCTTCTCGATCTTCGACAAAATGTTTAACTACAGAAAGGCGCTCTTCAATCATCACTTGCTCCTTCAAAGGCATCACTAACCATTTACGTAGCATTCGCGAGCCCATTGGCGTCTGTGTTTTGTCTAAAATCTGCAATAGGGTTACAGCATTTTCGTTATAAGATTGAACCAACTCCAAATTTCGGATAGTGAATCGGTCTAACCAAACATAGAGTTCCTCCTCAATTCTTTTTATCTTATTAATATGCTGAATTTTATAATTTTGAGTTTCATAAAGGTAGTGTAGGGCAGCACCTGCGGCAATAATTCCATCGGTTAATGTTTCCACTCCGAAACCTTTTAGCGAAGAGGTTTGAAAATGTTTGAGAAGCACCTCATTTGCATAATCTGTTGTAAAAACCCAATCGTCGAAAGGAGCGAGCAAAAATTTATCGCCAAAAAATTCCTTAAATTGTGTGATTTGGGTTTTCAGAATTACCACTTCCGAAGGCTTATAATTTTGCAACAATTTATCGATATATTCTCGAGTTCCTTCAGAAAGATAAAACTCTCCGGTAGAGATATCTACAAAAGCAATTCCGATATTTTTTTTATCATAGAAGATAGAAGCGAGAAAGTTATTCTCTTTCTGCTCCAACACTTTATCATTAACAGAAACACCTGGCGTAACCAATTCTACCACACCACGTTTCACAATAGTTTTCGTCATCTTTGGGTCTTCCAATTGTTCGCAAATTGCCACGCGGTGACCTGCGCGCACCAATTTGGGCAAGTACGCATCGATGGAGTGATGTGGGAAACCTGCCAACTCGATATAGGAAGCTGAACCGTTGGCACGGCGAGTCAATACAATTCCCAATATCTGAGATGTTAGAATCGCATCTTCACCGAAAGTTTCATAAAAGTCGCCGACCCTAAAAAGCAAAATAGCATCAGGATGTTGAGACTTAAATTGGTTATATTGCTTCATCAAAGGCGTTTCTGCAACTTTTGCCATAATATCATATTTTATGATTTACAAATCCTCCGTTTTATATAAAAAAATAGTTATGAAAAAGATCCATAACTATTTTCGATTATAGTTTTTTAGTTATTATCAACCACCACATTTAGAGTAGCCACAGGTAGTGCAAAGCATACACTTCTCTTGATATACAACGGTTTCCTGTCCACATTTAGGGCATTTCACACCTTTCTGTTTTGTGCCATCAGCTACAAATTTTTTCAGCGCACGAATAACACCATTTCTCCAAGAGTTGATAGATTCTTCACGGAAGTTGAGTCCAGAAATGATATTAATTACATTTTCAATAGGAATACCATGTCGAAGGAGTGCTGAAATCATCTTTGCGTAGTTCCAAAATTCAGGATTAAAGCAACGATTTAAACCACGTATAATGATTTCGTATCCATCTTTATCGTTGTAATGAAAATCATATTGTTTATTTCCATTTTCATCTTTGAATTTAACGATAACGCCACGTTCTACACTTTTAGGGATTGGCAATCTATCATCTTCTGTCTTACCGGTAAAAATTTCGTATGGTTGACCATCTTTTGTTCCGACGAAAGCTACCCAATCTTCGCTATTATTTTTAAATCTTACAATTTCTGCCACCAACTCTTTTGGGCGTTTTTGCACTTTATTTTCTTCTGCAACTTTCTTTTTGGGTTTACTACTTGCCGAATTCAGCACGCCATCGCGAGAACCTTCGCGGTAAACTGTCATTCCCTTACAGCCTGACTCCCATGCACGCATATACAATTCGCCCACAGTTTCTTTAGTAGTATTTTCTGGAAGATTGATTGTTACAGAGATTGAATGGTCAACCCATTTTTGAATAGCTCCTTGCAGTTCCACCTTTTTAATATAATCTGTATCGGCAGCGGTAGATTTGTAGTAGGGCGATTTTTTGACAAGCTCTTGAATCTCTTTTTCGTTCATTGCTTCCAAATCTTTAGAGGTAAAACCTTCTATTTTCGCCCAATCTGCAAATTTTGGATGGCATACGAAATACTCTTCAAATGCATCGCCATTAATATCCTTTACGGTTTCACGTTTGTTTAGGTCATTAGGATTTACCTTTCTTCTTCGCTTATAAACCACATTAAAAGCGGGCTCGATACCAGAAGTTGTTTGGGTACAGATGCTAACACTTCCCGTAGGCGCAATAGTCAGCAACGAGATATTTCTTCTTCCGAAGCGTACCATATCATTATACAACTTCTCATCTGCATCTTTAATTCTTAAGATGAATGGATTTTCGCTTTCCTTAATACAGCTATAAACGGGGAATGCACCACGTTCTCTTGCCATAGTTACAGATGAGCGATAAGCACTTAACGCCAACTGTTTGTGAACTTCAGTAGAAAAAGCAATACCATGCTCTGAAGCGTAACGAATATTCAACGCTGCCAGCATATCGCCTTCTGCAGTAATTCCCAAGCCTGTACGGCGACCTTTCAAAGTTTTCTGTTTAATCTTCTGCCATAGTTCATACTCAACGCGTTTGATGTCAGCAGTCTCGGGGTCACTATTGATTTTATCAACAATCTTGTCAATCTTTTCGATTTCAAGGTCGATAATATCATCCATTAATCGTTGTGCATATTGAACGTGTTGCTTAAAAAGCGTCATATCGAAATAAGCATCTTCGGTGAATGGATTTTGAACGTAACTATAAAGGTTAATGGCAATGAGTCGGCAGCTATCGTAAGGACACAACGGAATCTCTCCACAAGGGTTAGTAGAGGTGGTTTTAAAACCTTCATCTTCGTAGCAATCTGGTATTGCTTCGCGATGGATTGTATCCCAAAATAGGACACCGGGCTCTGCAGACTTCCACGCATTATGTATAATTTTCTCCCACAATTGTGATGCATTAATAGCTTTTGAATATTTGGGAGTATCAGAATCGATTGGATATTTTTGGATATAATCTTTGCTCTCTTTTACAGCTTGCATAAATTCATCATCAACGCGTACAGACACATTGGCTCCTGTAATTCTGCCTTCTGTCATCTTAGCATCAATAAAATGTTCAGAATCAGGATGCTTAATAGAAATAGAAAGCATTAACGCACCACGGCGGCCATCTTGAGCCACCTCGCGGGTTGAATTTGAGTAGCGTTCCATAAAAGGAACAACACCTGTTGAGGTAATTGCACTATTTTTCACTGGACTTCCAGCCGGACGGATATGTGACAAATCGTGACCCACGCCACCTCGTCTTTTCATAAGTTGCACCTGCTCTTCGTCCATCTTGATAATTCCACCATACGAATCGGAACGTGCATCATTACCAATAACAAAACAATTTGATAGTGATGAAATCTGGTAATCGTTACCAATTCCAGCCATAGGACTACCTTGGGGAACGATATATTTAAATTTTGCAAACAATGAATAGATGAGTTCTTCATCCATTGGATTGTTGTATTTTTTCTCAATTCTTGCGAATTCACGAGCTAAGCGGCGGTGCATTTGGTCAGGATTGCTTTCCAGCAATTCACCCTTATCATTTTTCAACGCATATTTATCAATCCATACACCTGCTGCTAATTCATCACCCTCGAAATATTTGACAACATCTGCAAAAATCTCATCCTTCGTATAAATTCTCTGTTCAGAATTTTCCATCTCTTTCTTTTCCTCTTTTTCTTCTTTTTCTAATTCTAACATCTCCTGCGAAGAAAACATATCCATAGCCGATTCTCTTCGAGATAATTTTTCCAAATTTTGATCTCGAGAATCCAAAATCCGCTGCATTGTGGCTACTTCAGCATCTTTTCTTTTTTCTTCTGATGTTAGTTCGTCCACAAAACTAAACAGAGACAAATCATTACCCATACTGCTATTACTTTTACGGTTTAATACAAAATGCATACATTTTAGGCGATAATCCAAAAAAGTAAAGTTAAAAAGAAATGTATATTACTAAAAATGAGCACTATGCAGATATGTTACTCCTCAGAACTCGCGACTGCTAAAATAGAAAAAGCGAGCAATTTCTCACTCACTTTTTCTGACTTTATATCAACAAAATGATGTTGGTATTTTTTTTTCTTGATTAATAGACATTTAGAGAAAAGTAGTTTTAAATACTCATTTTTTCTCCAAAATTTGTGGCAGAATTAATTTTTTTTATCAAACCCTTCAAAACAGTTCCTGGTCCAAATTCTGTGAAAATTTCCGCACCATCAGCAATCATATTCTGCACAGTTTGCGTCCATCTTACTGGACTTGTCAACTGCTTAATAAGGTTATTTTTTATGGTTTCTGGATCTACTGATGGAAGTGCATTGCAGTTTTGGTAGATAGGACAGGTAGGTGTGTGGAATTTTGTATTTTCAATAGCAGTTGCTAATTTTAAGCGTGCGGGTTCCATCAATGGTGAGTGAAAAGCACCTCCAACATTGAGAGGTAATACACGGCGCACACCAGCAACTTTTAACGCTTCTGCAGCCAATTCTAAACCTTTAAAGCTACCCGAAATTACTAATTGACCTGGAGCATTATAATTGGCAGGAACTACAATTTCATCAATTTGCGCACATATTTCCTCTATTTTTGCATCGTCCGAACCGATAACTGCAGCCATTCCTGATGGGTTAGCTTCGCAAGCTTCTTGCATTGCGTTTGCTCGCTTAGAAACTAAAACCAATGCATCCTCAAAAGCGAGCGCACCACAAGCTACCAACGCACTGAACTCACCTAAAGAGTGACCTGCAACCATTGCTGGCTGGCATTGACTTAACATTTTATACTCCACTACTGAGTGCAAAAATACGGCTGGCTGCGTGATATGCGTCTGCTTTAGTTCTTCATCTGTACCTTCAAACATCTTTTGGCTCAGCGAAAAACCTAAAATCTTATCTGCAGTTTCAAACATTTTTTGTGCTTCAGGAAACTTTTCATAAAGTTCTTTTCCCATTCCTGAAAATTGTGCTCCCTGACCGGGAAAAACAAATGCATTCATATTTTCTATTTTTGTTCTCCAATAATAATACTATATGTATAACCATTAGAAGAGTTGTTGTTTTTCTCCTTTTCGGTTTTGGCTAATGTTTTACAGGTATATTGTAATTGAAAAGTTTTCTTCTCCTCTTTTCGCAGTCTGAAATGTATATTCAACTTTTGATTAGCTTTCAAACGCACTCCATGATTAAAAGCTTTTCCGTAACGCAACAAACCCACTAAACGAACCGCTTCTTCATCACAAGAAGGAAATAAACCTTTTACTACACGAATATTTTCAACTCTACCTTCGTCATTAACCTCGTAGGCAACGGCTACCGTTCCCTGAATATTCTGTTCCAAAGCATCTTGTGGATAGCGAAGCTGCGAAGCTATAAATTCACGCAATGCCTTCTTACCACCGGGATATTCAGGCATCTGTAAAAAGCGTTTCTCTTTCTTTTCCCTAGAAGGCATGGCGCAAATTTTGAATCTTAATATCTATATGTATCAGGTTTGAACGGCCCCTCTACCTTAACACCGATATATTTGGCTTGTTTTTCGGTTAAGGTGGTCAGTTTTACCCCAATTTTTGACAAATGCAAGCGTGCAACCTCTTCATCTAAATATTTAGGTAGATTATAAACGCCTACTTCATAATCTTTTTGCCACAAATCTAATTGTGCCATTGTTTGATTAGTAAAAGAGTTACTCATTACAAATGAAGGGTGACCTGTAGCACACCCTAAATTTACCAAACGTCCTTCTGCCAAGATAAAGATAGAGTGACCATCAGGGAAGATATATTCATCTACTTGTGGTTTGATGGTACGTTTAGTGATATGTGCTTGATGTTCAAAAGCAGCTACTTGAATTTCATTATCAAAGTGTCCGATATTGCAAACAATAGCTTGGTCTTTCATTTTGTTGAGGTGGTCAACAGTGATAACATCACAATTGCCTGTACAAGTGATGTACAAATCGCCTTCCGCAAGAGCATCTTCTACGGGTTTTACTTCGTAGCCCTCCATTGCTGCTTGTAAAGCACAAATAGGGTCAACTTCGGTAACAATAACGCGAGCGCCATACGATTTCATAGATTGTGCACAACCTTTACCCACATCGCCATAACCACATACTACGGCAACTTTTCCTGCAATCATTACATCTGTAGCACGTTTAATACCATCAGCTAATGATTCTCTACAGCCATATTTATTATCGAATTTAGATTTGGTTACAGAATCGTTTACATTGATAGCAGGCACTAATAATTCTCCATTTTCCATCATTTGATACAAACGGTGAACACCTGTTGTTGTCTCTTCTGAAACGCCACGTAACTCTCTTACCAAATTATGCCAACGTTGAGGGTCTTCCGCTAACGTTTTCTTTAATTGTGCAAAAATCACTGCTTGCTCTTCACTTTCTGGTTCTTTATCCAATACGGAAGCATCATTTTCTGCTTGATAGCCTAAGTGAATCAACAAAGTTGCATCGCCGCCATCATCAACAATCAAATTCGGACCTTTTCCACCTGGAAAAGACAACGCTTGGTTAGTACACCACCAATAATCTTCCAAAGATTCACCTTTCCAAGCAAACACAGCAACACCAGAGGCTGCAATTGCTGCTGCTGCATGGTCTTGTGTGGAAAATATATTACAACTACACCATCTTACTTCTGCACCAAGGTGTACCAATGTTTCAATCAAAACGGCAGTTTGAATCGTCATATGAAGACTTCCCATAATGCGAGCTCCCTTCAATGGCTTGCTATCACCATATTTCTCTCTTAATGCCATCAAACCTGGCATCTCTTTTTGAGATACTTCAATATCTTTACGGCCCCATTCTGCTAAACCAATGTCCGCAATTTTGTACTTTAATTCGCAATCAGTCATAATTTTATCTGTTTATAATTCATAAATAAATACGGCGGCAAAAGTACATTAAAGTTTTGAATCTCCAACTCACAAAAATTAGTGATTCATTTCCACTTTTTTACTATCTTTGCAGCCTTGTACTAACCTAATATAAATCTTTATGAAAGACCTTAAAAATTATATTGAAGCAAATAAAGAACGCTTTTTAGAAGAGTTATACAGCCTTCTCAGAATTCCTTCTATCAGTTCTAAAAGTGAACACAAACCAGATATGATTCGTTGTGCTGAACGATGGAAAGAGTTACTACTTGAAGCAGGCGCAGACAAAGCTGAGGTTTGTCCTACCGAAGGAAATCCTGTAGTGTATGGTGAAAAAATAATTGACCCCAAAGCACCCACTGTTGTGGTTTATGGTCACTACGATGTAATGCCTGTTGACCCCGAAGAACTTTGGAATACCAAACCTTTCGAACCAGAAATTATTGACGGAAGAATCTACTGCCGCGGTGCAAATGATGACAAAGGACAATCCTTTATGCACGCAAAAGCTTTCGAATATTTGGTAAAAACCAACCAATTAAAATGTAACGTAAAATTTATGCTTGAAGGAGAAGAGGAGATTGGAAGTACCAGTCTTTATGGTTTCTGCGAAGCAAATAAAGAAAAATTAAAGGGTGATATCATCTTGGTTTCTGACACCTCAATGATTGCTATTGATACTCCTTCTGTTACAGTAGGACTTCGCGGTTTGAGTTATTTAGAAGTGGAAGTTACGGGACCTAATAAAGATCTACATTCTGGTCTTTTCGGTGGCGCTGTGGCAAACCCAATCAATGTGCTTTGTCAAATGATCTCTTCACTTATGAATGAGAAAAATCAGATTACCATTCCTCATTTCTACGATGATGTTATTGAAATCTCTGCAGAAGAACGTGCTTTGATGGCTCAAGCTCCTTTCAATCTTGACGAATACAAAGCAGCTCTTGATATTAAAGAGGTTCACGGTGAGGAGGGCTTCTCTACCATCGAACGTACTGGAATCCGCCCAACTCTTGACCTTTGCGGAATTTGGGGTGGTTACACCGGAGAAGGCGCAAAAACAGTTCTCCCTTCCAAAGCAACAGCTAAAGTATCGATGCGATTGGTACCTAACCAAGATTCCCACAAAATTAGCGAGTTGTTCCAAAAACATTTCGAATCTATCGCTCCTGATTATGTGAAAGTAAAAGTTACACCTTGCCACGGCGGCGAAGCATACGTATCCCCTATCGATATGCCTGCATACAAAGCAGCTGAAAAAGCTTATATGGAAACCTTCGGCAAACGCCCAATCCCTACTCGTAGCGGTGGAAGTATTCCAATTATTGCTGGATTTGAAAAGATTTTGGGAACAAAATCTATCTTAATGGGATTCGGACTTGAATGCGATGCAATTCACTCTCCTAACGAAAGTTACTCATTAGATCAATTCTTTAAAGGAATTGAAACCATCCCTTATTTCTACAAATATTACGCTGAATTAGCATAAAAATAAACAAAAAGTATTCCCAAAATATCCATTGGGAATACTTTTTTAAAAAAAACACGAAATGAATATCAAAGTGCTAATTTCTGGCTGCGAGAAGTGTAAACATACATATACATTACTGAAAAATGCTGCCGATAAAATGGTGGACCCTATCGTTACGGTTACAGCTGTCGATGACATTCTTGAAATCCTAAAATATGATATTATCTCACCTCCCGCCGTTATCATAAACGAAAAAGTTGTACATAAAGGTCATATTGAAAACGAGGAGAAAGCGGAAGAACTTCTCCTCCAACTCCTACAAAAATAGAGATATGAAGAGAGTAGCTTTTTTTCTTCCATTTCTAACAATCCTATTCTGGAATTGCCAAAATGGAAATTATCAACCAGAAACAAATATAGAAAAAGAAGGAGTTAATATTCTTTATTTCCATGGTGAACACCATTGTAAAGTGTGCGAAGCCATCGAAACAAATACGCAAATAGTGGTCGATTCTCTCTTCTCCGATGCGGTGAAGGAAGAGAAACTATTTTTCCATATCATCGACTTCTCTAAACCTGAAAACGAAAAAATTGCTGACAAATATCAGGTGGCTTGGGATGCCCTGCTTATTGTAACTCAAAAAGGAGAAAACTCAATCACACACAATCTTACCGATTTTGCCATCACCCAAGCACCCAACAATCCTGAGAAATTCCAAAAACGATTAATAGAAATCATCTCTGAAGAGTTATACTAATGGAAATTATCAACAATATTCTAGCTAACAACAACTTACCTATTATAACTACAATTCTTCTCGGAATTATTGTTGCTACACACCCTTGTATCTTAGCCACCAATATCACTGCTATTGGCTATATTGGCAAAGATTTAGGCAACAAAAAGTTAGTATTCCAAAAAGGATTACTATACGCTTTAGGACGTACAACTGCCTACACACTTTTAGGCATAGGTTTAATTTTTATACTGAAAACGGGTGCAGAAGTGTTTCCAATTACAAAATTTTTTAGTCGCTACGGACAATATTTACTACCTCCAATTTTGCTTATTTTTGGAGCAATCATTCTTTGGGGACACAAATTCACTTTCCATGCTCGCAATGTCAGCACCGAAAAGGGTGAAAAATTAAAAACACGAGGATTGTGGGGAGCATTTCTATTAGGTTTGCTCTTTGCAATGGCATTTTGTCCAACAAGTGCATTTCTCTACTTCGGGATGTTGATCCCGCTTGCCTCCTCAACACCAGGAGGCTATTTCCTTCCTATTGTTTTTGCCATAGTTTCCGCAATTCCTGTAGTATTAATTGCTTGGTTATTAGCATTTAGTATTGAAAAAATTAGAGGATTCTATAACAATATTAAAAAAATCGAAAAGATCTTTCGCTTTCTCGTTGGCGCTATTTTCATTTTCTTCGGCATATATAAATTGATAGAACTATTCATACACTAAACCAGAGACAATAATAATAAGTAAAAGGCGTGTGAATTTCTCATTCATATTATCTTGTAAAAATAATCTCCAAAAAACACTATCTGAAAGGCGAGCTGCAAAAAAACATCACCACCTACACAAACTTACTGCTTGCATCAACACTTGCTTATTCAGAAATGCTATTATGTGAAGAAAATTTACTCGTTACCTTTCTTTAACTCTAATAAGAAAAAGTTACAACTATTGACATTTCTTGTCGTACAAACCTTCGACAAAAACTCATTTAATCATATTGATTTTTTTTATACTTTTGCCGATTGTCTTTTAAAACCAAAATACATTCTAATATGAACGAATTTAATAATACCGAAAATTTAACAGAAGAGAACTATACTCCTGAAGAAACATCTTGGAATCCAGAACCTGAAAAGAAAGAGAAAAGTTGTAATAGACAAACCTGCAACTACTTACTTATGGCATTTTTAACCATAGCTGTAATTGTGCTATATGTACTACATTTCCTTCCTGAAAAAGAAGCAAAATTCACCCCCAAACCTATAGAAGGAAAAGCAGGAAGCGGAGAGATTCTTTATGTCAACTTGGATAGCATCAACAATAATTACTTATTGGTTGACCAACTAACCAAAGAAATTGAGGAAAAATATGCCCAAATGGAAGCTACTTTTGCAAAACGCGAAAAGGATCTTGAGCAAAAAAGCGCACAATTCCAAAAAAATATGGATCAAGGAATTCTAACTGAAGTACAAGCACAATATGCGTACCAACAACTTCAAGAAGAATACCAACAAATCATGCTTGACAAAGAAAACGCATCGATTGCATTACAAAACGAACAAGCAAACTCCATTTCCGTTATTTACGACTCAATACAAAAAGTAGCTGATGCTATCAATGCTGAAAGAAATGCATCTTACATTCTTCTTTATCAGGCAGGAAGTCCGTTTATGTTGCACGCAGATCCTACAAAAGATATAACAGATCAGATATTATTTGAGCTAAATAAGAAAGAACAAAATAAGTAAATTTTGCAAGTTGGCTATTATCAACATTTTACACAATAAAAAAAATATATCATTACTTCAAAAATTTTCGTAATTTTGCCAGCCGAAAAAAAATAAAAAAATTAGTATGACAAAGAAAGAAACTTTAGGTGCAAAAAAAGAGAGCGTAGAAGCTCAAAACGATAACTTTATTACTAAACTTTTCAGTTTTTTCAAGAAATATAGCAATCTTGTTTACGGAGTTTGTATTGCTATTTTAGTAATTGCTATTGGCTTAATCTGTTTCAACAGATTTTATCTTCAACCACGAGCAGAAAAAGCTTCTCTAGCAATGACAAAACCTATCGAATATCTAATGACTGCAAGTCAAACCGCAGATTCTACTGCATTTATGCTTGCATTAGAGGGAGATGAAGAATTTGATGGTTTTTTGAATATCATTTCTGATTATAAAATGACTCCAACAGCAAATACTGCAAAATATATGGCAGGCGTTTGCTACTTTGGTTTGAAAGATTATGAAACTGCTGCTGAATATCTTCAACAATTCAAACAAAAAGAGGATTACATTTGGTATGGATGTCAAGGCCTTATTGGTGACTGCTATGATGAATTAGGAGATACCAAACAAGCACTTGCTTTCTACAATAAATCTATAAAAAATAAAGAGAATGATTTCTACAATGCTACCACACTTTTCAAAATTGGACAAATCTACGAAAGAGAATCTAATTGGGAAAAAGCATACGAGACATATAGCACAATTCAAAATGAATATGCTACAGAATATGCTAATATGGGCATTGACAGATACTTGGAAAGAGCTAAAGTCAACGCAGGCAAATAATGAAGAAAAAAAATCTCTCTCAATACACCCCTATTGCTAATGCTGATAATTCCCAATATAAGATTGGAATTGTTGTCAGTGAATGGAATGATAATGTAACTAATGCATTAAAAGAGGGTGCCATTGACACCTTAAAAAAAGAGGGTGTATCGCAAATTATTGTACATTCAGTTCCTGGAAGTTTTGAACTCCCCTCTGCAGCTGCTATGCTGTTAGATTCTGATGAAGGGATTGATGCTGTAATCTGTATCGGTTGCGTGATACAAGGCGATACTCGTCACTTTGATTTCATTTGTGATGCTGTTGCTAATGGTGTTATGCGCGTAAGTTTGGACTATGGTGCACCCGTAATCTTTGGCGTTCTAACTTGCAACACAATGGAACAAGCTATAGAAAGAGCTGGTGGCACACACGGAAACAAAGGCGTAGAAGCTGCTGCCACCTGCTTAAAAATGATTCAATTGCAGAGAAAACTAAATTAGAAATCAAAACAAAAAATGAGAGTTCTATTTATGGGTACTCCAGAGTTTGCCGTAGGTACTTTGGATGCAATATATCATTCTCATCACGAAGTCGTTGCCGTTGTTACCGCTACTGATAAACCTTCAGGACGTGGACTTAAAATACAACATTCCGAAGTGAAGGAGTACGCACTAACGCATAATCTTCCTATACTTCAACCTGAAAAACTAAAAGACCCTGAATTTATTACTGAACTAAAAAACTATAACGCTGATATTTTTGTCGTAGTTGCATTTCGCATGCTCCCCGAAGTGGTTTATTCTATCCCTAAAATGGGAACCTTTAACGTTCACGCTTCCCTACTCCCCAACTATCGGGGAGCCGCTCCTATCCATCACGCCGTTATTAATGGCGAAAAGGAAACTGGCGTTACAACATTCTTCCTAAATCAAGAGATCGATAAAGGTGACATTATCGGAAATAAAAAAGTTACCATTGGTGATACAGAAACTACAGGAGAATTATACCAAAGATTGATGACTGCAGGTGCCGAATTGGCTGTAGAAACTTTAGATGCTATTGAAAAGGGAACTGCACAAAGAAGAAAACAGGAGGAAATAGGCATATTAAAACCTGCTCCTAAAATTTTTAAAGAAGATACACATATATATTGGAACAATACCGCACAAAATATCTTTAATAAAATTCGAGGCTTAGCACCTTTCCCTGGATCTTTTTCTCTCATAGAAAATCATCGTGGAGAGTCATTTTTTATCAAATGGATAGAGGTAGAAATGACACAAATAAAAGTCCAAGACAACCCTGGAACCATTGTTACTGACGGTAAAAAATATTTACATATTGCTACACAAGACTACCTTATTTCTATCAAAAAATTACAATTTCAAGGTAAATCTAAGATGGAAGTTCAACAATTTCTACCTGGGTTTCACTTTGAAAATTATAGGATTTCATTGAAATAATATAAAATATTTGATATTTTCACAACATTTATAAACAAAATAATCTTTTAAATCAACATATTCATTTTTTTTATAAAATTTCATTGTTAGAAAAAAATTTTTATATTTGCAAACTAAAATCAACAAGAAGTATAACCCTTAAATTTTATTACAATGAACAAAGCTGATTTAATCAACGTAATTGCTGAAAAAGCTGAGATTTCAAAAGTTCAAGCTAAAAAAGCATTAGAAGCATTCATAGAAGCTACTACAGAAGCGTTAAAAAAGGATGATAAAGTTTCTCTTATAGGATTTGGTACATTTTCAACAGCAATGCGTGCTGAAAGAATGGGACGTAATCCATTTACTCAAAAAGAGATGAAAATTCCTGCAAAGAAAACAGTAAAATTCAAAGTAGGATCAGAACTTAACAATCTATAACAGGAAAAACTAAAAATTTAAAAGCCCTATTCGGGCTTTTTTTGTTACTAGTAATATGATAACAAGATTTGAAGACCGAAATCTGCAAAACGAAATTTCGGAATACCTTAGCTCCTTTCTCACAGAAGAACGACTAGAGAGAATCCATCACGTACTAAGCAACCGTACAAGATATTTAACAGTTGTAGTTGAAGACCTTTATCAAACTCAAAATATCAGTGCTGTAATGCGTAGCTGTGAATGTATGGGTATTCAAGATGTACACGTAGTAGAGGGTGAAAACGAATTTAACATTCATAAAGCTATATCAATGGGCAGCGACAAATGGTTGTCAATTCACCACTATCCGAAAGCGGAAGGAAATATGCGCCATTGCATTCAGCAATTGCAACAAAAAGGATATCGCGTAGCGGCAACTCTTCCAGGAAATGATAGCGTATATATGGAAGACCTTCCGTTGGACAAACCCATTGCTTTTCTTTTTGGCACAGAATTAACGGGATTATCGCAAGAAGCAATTGCTCATGCAGACTGCAGCGTAAAAATTCCTATGTACGGATTTACCACCAGTTTTAACATTTCCAATTCTGTTGCAATTATTGCAGATTATTTTACAGAAAAACTCAGAAAAACTTCCATAAATTGGCAATTATCTGAAGAAGAAAGAGATTATCTTCTCTGTGAATGGGTCCAAAAGTCAGTTAAAAACCCTGAATTACTGATAAAAAATTTTTTGGAGAAAAAAAGTTGTAGGTAAGAAAAAAAGTATTAATTTTGCACCCCTAAATTATAGACAGAAAATTAATACGAATAATAATATTTTGAACAATGAAAAGAACATTTCAACCTTCAAACAGAAGACGCAGAAACAAACATGGATTTAGAGAAAGAATGTCCACTGCAAATGGACGTAGAGTTCTTGCTGCTCGTAGAGCTAAAGGCAGAAAAAAATTAACTGTTTCTGACGAAAAAATGGGACGCAAATAAGATTTATGCACACATTACAAAAAAGGTTCTAAGATTTTTAGAGCCTTTTTTGTTTTTTAGGAAGTTAGGTTCATAAAAATTAAATCCAGAATCTGCAATAAAAATAGCACCTTTTTTGACAGATATTACTACATACAACAGAAATATTCTGTTTAAAAATTAATCTTATAGATAGTATAATTTCTAACAAGATCACTTAATTTATATTCATAAAAATCTCTAATTAACTATATCACAAAGTTTTTCTAATCAACAATTCATAGTTTTGGATTTCAAAAAAGAAAAGAAAAAAAGATTTTTCCTCATCGAAAAAAAATAAAAAAAAGAGAGAATCGTGTATGTTTGTATAAAAAAAAATGGTATTTTTGGCAACTTTTTTAAGTTGAATTAATCCTTATAAACTCTTAATATGGAAAAAAACATTAAAGGAAAAATCTCGCAAGTCATCGGTGCTGTTGTTGACGTACGATTCGATGAAAATGTTACGCTTCCTAACATATATGATGCTTTGGAAGTTACCAAAGAAAATGGTGAAATTCTAATTCTTGAATGTGAACAAGATATTGGCGAAAATACAATGCGTTGTATTGCGATGGATTCGACTGACGGTTTGAAACGTGGTATGGAAGTTACACCTACAGGCAATATGATTTCTATGCCAACAGGTAACATCAATGGCCGTTTGTTGAACGTAATTGGTCAAACCATTGATGGAATTGATCCCGTTGACTCACCAGTACGTAGAGGAATTCACCGAAATCCTCCTACATTTGAGAACCTTTCCACTTCTCAAGAGATACTTTACACGGGTATCAAAGTTATCGACTTGATTGAACCATACGCAAAAGGTGGTAAAATTGGTTTGTTCGGTGGAGCAGGAGTAGGAAAAACCGTATTGATTATGGAGTTGATTAACAATATTGCGAAGAAATATTCTGGTATGTCCGTATTTGCTGGCGTTGGAGAAAGAACTCGTGAAGGAAATGACCTACTTCGCGAAATGATTGAATCTGGCGTAATCCGTTACGGCGAAGAGTTTAAAAAGAGTATGGAAGCTGGTGGCTGGGACCTTTCAAAAATCGATAAAGATGAATTGGCAAAATCTCAAGCTACATTAATTTTTGGTCAGATGAACGAACCTCCTGGAGCACGTGCTCGCGTGGCTTTGTCAGGTCTTACCGTAGCTGAATATTTCCGTGATGGTAACGAAAATGATGCAACAGGAAAAGATATCTTGTTCTTTGTGGATAATATCTTCCGCTTTACTCAAGCTGGTTCTGAGGTATCCGCACTATTAGGACGTATGCCTTCTGCAGTAGGTTACCAGCCTACTTTAGCAACTGAAATGGGTTCATTGCAAGAGAGAATTACCTCTACAAAACGTGGTTCTATCACCTCCGTACAAGCTATTTATGTTCCTGCCGACGACTTGACAGACCCCGCTCCTGCAACTACATTCTCTCACTTGGATGCAACAACAGTGTTGAGCCGTAAAATTGTTGAGTTGGGTATCTATCCTGCTGTTGACCCATTGGAATCTAACTCAAGAATTTTGTCTCCAGACATCGTGGGTGAAGAGCACTATCGTACTGCGCAACGTGTAATCGAAACTCTACAAAGATATCAAGAATTGCAAGACATTATTGCCATTTTGGGTATGGAAGAACTTTCTGAAGAGGATAAGAAAGTGGTTCATAGAGCTCGTCGTGTTCAACGTTTCCTTTCACAACCTTTCCATGTTGCTGAACAATTTACCGGTCTTAAGGGTGTTTTCGTAAATATTGAAGATACGATCAAAGGTTTCAATATGATTCTTGATGGTGAACTTGACCACTTACCAGAATCTGCATTCAACTTGGTAGGTACTATCGAAGAGGCAATTGAAAAAGGTAATAAAGAATTAAGCGAAGCAAAATAATATTTATGAGAATAGAAATATTAACCCCTGATACCAATATTTTTACCGGAGAGGTTTCATTGGTTCAACTTCCGGGATTGGATGGTTTATTTGAAATTCTTGACAACCACGCTCCTATGATTGCTGCGCTCACACAAGGCAAAGCAAAAGTAGTTTGCAATGGTGAAACAAAATTCTTTGACATTACTGGAGGCGTTGTCGAAGTGTTGAAAAACAAAATTATCGTTCTCGCCTTATAATAAAAGAATCAAAATAAAAAAGGCTGCTTGAAAGCAGCCTTTTTTTATAACATTACAACCTCTTTAAAAATATACCGATCTAATAACTAACTACTTAACAGCAAAAATTATTCTTATTCGTAAACAGAATTATTATTAATTATGGCAAAAAGACATTTAATTACAACCGCATTACCATACGCCAATGGACCACTACACATTGGCCACTTAGCAGGTGTTTATGTTCCTGCAGATATCTATTGTCGATACCTACGCGCCAAAGGAGAAGAGGTGCTGATGGTAGGAGGTTCTGACGAACACGGAGTTCCAATTACCATTAAAGCCAAGAAAGAGGGAATCACTCCTCAAGATGTGGTCGATCGCTTTCACGCAATATTAAAAAAATCTTTCGAAGAATTTGGTATCACCTACGACATCTACTCTCGAACTTCAAGTGCACAACATCATAAAACAGCTGCTGAATTTTTTACAAAACTATATAACGAAAAGAAATTAGTTGAGCAAGTTACCCAACAATATTACGACGAAGAAGCCCAACAATTTTTAGCAGACCGATACATTACCGGAACTTGTCCACATTGTAATAACGAGAAAGCATACGGAGATCAATGCGAAGCTTGCGGCACCTCGTTAAATGCCACTGATCTTATCAATCCAAAGTCAACGCTTAGCGGTAACGCACCTGTTCTGAAAGAAACCAAACATTGGTACCTCCCTTTAAATGATTACGAACAATGGCTTCGCGAATGGATTTTAGAGGGGCACCAAGAGGATTGGAAGAGCAATGTTTACGGGCAATGTAAATCGTGGATTGACCAAGGTTTGCATCCACGTGCGGTAACTCGCGACTTAAATTGGGGTGTAAAAGTTCCGCTACAAGAAGCTGATGGCAAAGTGCTATACGTTTGGTTTGATGCACCTATAGGCTATATTTCTGCCACTCAAGAGTGGGCGGCAGCTCACAACCAAGATTGGGAAAAATGGTGGAAAGATAAGGACACTCAAATGCTACACTTTATTGGAAAGGATAACATTGTTTTCCACTGCATCATCTTCCCAATTATGCTCAAAGCAGAAGGTTCCTATAATGTGCCTGAAAATGTACCTGCCAATGAGTTTCTTAACCTTGAAGGTGAAAAAATCTCCACTTCACAAAATTGGGCAGTTTGGTTGCACGAATATCTCGAAGAGTTTAAAGGTAAGCAAGATGTCCTTCGCTATACATTGACCACAATTGCGCCAGAGACTAAAGACGCTGATTTCACTTGGGCTGATTTTCAAGCTAAAAACAACAATGAACTTTTAGCAATTTTAGGAAATTTCATTAACAGAACAGTCGTTTTAACACATAAATATTACCAAGGTGTAATTCCTGAATTAGGTACTCCAACAGCTTTAGAGCAAGAAGTTTTGAATAAAATCAAAGAATTTCCAACATCAATTGGAAACTCGATCGAAAAATTCCGTTTCAGAGAAGCATTGTCTGAATATATGAACTTGGCACGCTTAGGCAATAAATATCTTACCGATGCGGAACCTTGGAAAAAACAAAAAGAGAACCCTGAAGTAGTAAAAACTATCTTACATGTTTCGCTTCAAATTTGTGCGGCTTTGTCCGTTTTAGGCGAACCATTCCTTCCCTTTACTGCAAAAAAAATTCAGAATATGCTTAACATTGATATTCACGAATGGGAAAAAGGTGGAAGGACCGACTTGCTTAAGGCAGGAGATAAAATCAATGCAGCAGAATATCTTTTTGAGAACATTGATGATGCTACAATAGCTAAACAAATCAAAAAATTAGAAGATAGCAAAGCTAAAAAATTGATGGAACAAACTCCTGCTATAGAAGCAAAACCTGACGTAACTTATGAGGAGTTTAGCAAGATGGATCTGCGCGTTTGCACCGTTTTAGCAGCAGAAAAAGTAGCAAAAACAAAAAAACTTCTTAAACTAACCGTTGATACAGGTGTTGACAAAAGAGAAATTATTTCTGGAATTGCCGAATATCATAATCCTGAAGATCTCATCGGAAAACAAGTGTTGATGTTAATCAACTTAGCACCCAAAGAGATTAAAGGAGTTGCTTCTCACGGAATGGTTTTAATGGGAGAAAATGTTAATGGAGAATTAGTATTGATGCAACCTTCCAAAGAGGTAAAACCTGGAAGTACTGTAAAATAGGAAACGATAAATTTAAGCTTGACACCCATTTGCTATTTTCTTCTCAAAGAAATAAAAAATGGGTGTTTTTTTCGTATAAAAATTGTATATTTGCGCCAATTATTTTATTATAGAAAATATAACGATATGACGAAAACACACAGATTCATCATTCCTCTTATTTTTGCTTTATTTATATGTATATCAGGAAGTTTTGCACAATCTCCACTGCGTGAAGCTGACTATGCATTCCGTGATTGCCAATATGAAAAAGCTCTTGAACTTTACCAAAAAGGAATGAAAAAAGTCGGCAAAAATCAGATTGAAGTTCGCCGTGCAACCTTTTACATTGCCGAATGTTACAGAATTATGGGTAATCTTAAAAAAGCCGAGCAACAATATATTCGCTTGGAAAAAAGAAATTATCAAAAAGATAATCCTATTATTCTTTTCCATTTGGGTAGCATTTACCAATTGAGAGGAGAATATGATATGGCGTTAAAATATTTCCAAAACTACAAAAAACGTGTTCCAGATGATGAACGCGCTGATGTAAGAATTGAAGGATGTTCTAAAGCCAAATCATGGACAGATAACCCTACTCGTTACGAAGTTGAAAACTTCAAGAAGTTAAATTCTAAACAAGATGAATGGGCACCAAGATGGGGAAATACTGAAAAAAGAAACCAAATCATTTTCACCTCTAACCGAGAAGGTTCTACAGGAAAAGGATTAGACCAATGGACAGGTGGTGCATTTTCAGATATTTATGCAACTAACAAACCTAAAAGTAAAAATACAGAATGGCCAGGCGATTGGTCCGCTGTAGTACCTCTTGATGAAGGTGAAAACTTAAACTCTGGAGTTAATGAGGGTGAAGCTTGTGCTAATAGAAAAGGTTCTGTAGTATATTTAACTAAATGCCCACAAGATAAAAAACAGGTAATGGGTTGTTACATCTTCTCCTCTGCAAAAAAAGGAAAAACATTTGCAGAACCTGAAAAAATTGAATTAGGACCAGACTCTTTCAACTACGTTTATCCTTATATCACCCCTGATGAACTTACCCTTTATTTCAGTTCTAATAAACCAGGTGGATATGGCGGATACGACCTTTACAAAGCAACACGCCAAAAAAAATCTGCAAAATTTAAAGATATCGTTAACTTAGGACCACTTGTTAACACCAAAGGACAAGAAGTATATCCTGCTTTACGCGGAGATTCTTTACTTTACTTTTCATCTGATGGACATCCTGGATTAGGTGGCTTGGACCTTTTTGTATCCAAACTGGAAAATGGAACTTTCCAAGCACCTGAAAACTTGATGGTACCTATTAACTCAAGTTGGGATGAAATCGGTATTATTTTCGATGATGCTAATGTTATTGATCCAAAATCTAAGGTTCCATACTTAGAAAAAGGTTATTTCTCCTCTAACCGTCCAGGCGGAAGAGGTGGTGACGATATCTACTACTTCCTGCTCCGTCCTGTTGTTTTTACTTTAGCAGGTTATGTGCGTGATAACGCAACTTTGCAATACATTAATGACGCAGAGGTTGAAATTATAGGTTCTGATGGTGTTTCTTACAAAACCCGTACAGATGTAAAAGGATACTATAGCTTTGACAAAACACAGATTTTAGGCAATACAACATATACTATTAAGGTTACAAAACCTAAATATTGGCAAGAAAATAACACTGCAACGCAAACAACAGTTGGATTAACAGAAAATACAGATTTAAAACAAGATTTCTCTTTAACTCCTATTCCACCAGAACCCATTGTACTACCAGAAATTCTTTACGATTTGGCAAAATGGGACTTAAAACGCCAATATGAAGACTCCTTGATGTTCTTGTACGATGTGCTTATCCAAAACCCAACTTTGGTTGTTGAATTACGTTCACATACTGACTCTCGCGGTAAGGATGCTGATAACGAACTATTGTCACAAAGACGTGCACAAACTTGTGTTGACTTCTTGGTTTCTAAAGGAATTGATCCAGAAAGAATCGTACCCAAAGGTTATGGAGAATATAGACCTCGCGTATTGGATAAAAACATCACTATAGGTTCTTATTCATTTACAAAAGGCACTAAACTTACTGAAGAATATTGTGAATCATTCCCAACCAAAGCACAAAGAGAAGCGGCTCACGCTTTGAACCGTCGTACTGAATTTATCGTTCTACGTACTGACTTTGTACCAAAGAGCGATACTACATTAAAAACAACAGGAGGTGCAGGTTCAATTGCCGTTATCCAACAAAGAACAATTCCTGTAACTATTGAAAATGATGTTGTGAGAGGTACATGCTTCGCAAATAACAAATCTATGGAGTACACAATTGGAAACAATTCAGCCGAAATCTATATGAATTATGCTGATGCGACCCGTTTCTTGAAAGAGATGATTATCCAAGTTTCCGATTTTGAAATGAGAGACCGCGCTATTAAACAAGAAGATGGTTCTATCATCGAAAACTCTGTTCTATATCTCTCAGAAATTAGAATTGGTGATGACTATGCTGAGAATGTTAAGGTTATCGTAAAGAAAGGACTCCCTGCTCCATTTGTAATTGGCGATACATTCATCAGCGAAGAATGGGGAGAATATACTATTGATAAAGAGAAGAAGATGATTATCTTCAAACCATAATTTGATGATTAAAGTTAAAGGAAAGGGAGTGAGAAAGTCGCTCCCTTTTTTATTAAAAGAGTAAAAGGTCCGCAATTCTGCAGACCTTATACCAACCAGTTTAATTTCAAATAGAATGGCTTTACTATTTATAAAATGGAGCGCAATATTTCTTTTTTACGACTGCAAAAATATAGTGAAAATCAAAATTTCATTCTCCATAAAATTAGCTATTTTTATTGCCTCAATCACTACTTCTCACTACTAAGAAATA
>JAEZOU010000026.1 GCA_023413895.1 Bacteroidota bacterium
TTTGTTTAATTCTTTTTGTTGTTCCATAAAGAATTGCTTCTGTTGTTCAATTTCTCTGCGTAACTCATCTTCGGTCGGCATATAGGTCATATATTTTGCCGCAAAAATTTGTTCACTTTCATGAAGAACAGAATAACGAGCTATGGTATTATCTGTATCTGTACAAAGAAGTACCCCAATGGTTGGCATATCATCGTTGCCCTTTATCAAATCATCATACATTCTCACGTACATATCCAATTGTCCAATATCTTGGTGTGTAATGCGGTGGGTCTTTAGTTCAAAGATAACAAATCTCTTCATTTTGAAATTATAGAACACCAAGTCTATGTAATAATCGGAGGTTTCGGTAATAATATGTTGTTGTCTTTCTACAAACGCAAAGCCTCTCCCTAATTCCAAAATAAATTTTTCTAAGTTATCTATTAGGGCTTGTTCTAAATCAGATTCGGAATAGATAGTGTCACGGCGAAATCCCATAAACTCTGCTACCATAGGATTCTTGATATACTCAAGTGGGTCTTTTTCTGTAGTAGGTAAATCTTTTGCATCAACCGGTAATTGGGCTGCTAATCTACGCTCAAAATATTGAGTAGAGATATTGCGATCCAATTCTCGGACACTCCACATATTACGGGAAGCGTTTTCCAAATACCACAATCGAGCTTCCGGATTAACCACAGAAAGAACACGACGGATATGTGACCAATCCAAATTGTGAACACGCGTGTTCACAATCTCTGTATCGGGGAAAAGTAAATAAAACTTTCTGTAGTAGTCCAGATTTCTCTTGCTATAGCTTGTACCATATATAGGACAGAGTATTTCAGACAGATTTTTAATCAATTGGGTTCCATAAGCGGCACGCGTTTCGCCATGTTGCTCTTCTTCTACAATTCGCCTACCGACGTTCCAAAATGTCATAATCCCAATTTGTCCTACTGCCGCATAGGCTTTATGACGACCATTGTCTATTATACGACAAACATCAGACACGAAGTTTTCGTTGAGAGACAATGCACTGTTTTTTTCTTTATCTGCTGTCATCGCTATATGATAGTTTCTTTATTATTCTTTAATAGGTTCTAAAATAAGTACAAGTTCAGATTCTGCAATATCGCACTTGTCAAATAAATATCTCAAACAACGTAATTTCCCTTTATTATCTATGGTAGTCCAAAGATATTTATCTGGCCCAATCATAGTGCAATATTGAATGTCCACCTTTTTAGATGTCCAGAAATAACTTTCAGTGTCGTACAAGGAATCAACAATGTCTGGGTATTTCTCAGAGATAATAGAGACAACTTTTAAGAGCATACCTTTCCAAGTCGTTTCTGCATATTCGGAGCCAAAAATACGGAATCCTTTCAAAGCTCTACTTGTTGGAGAGAAATTTTCTTCTTCCAATGAGACTTCTTCAATAGGTTTAGGCAAGGGTCTGAATGTAGTTGCTGGAAGCGGATATAATCGGAGAAGTATCCCAACGATTTCAGTGCTTCTGTTTTCCAATTCTATTTCAGTCCATTTTTGACAAGTAGTAACACTTCTTGTTAAACGATACTTAGAATCTTTATAGCCTGGGTTTATATTTCCATCAATAACCTTACCATCACGTTTTACTTCAAATGCCTTATTGCTTAGTTCACTATTAATTCCAGTCAACGTAAGGTTTGCAAATGTATGAAGATATTTCTCCTTGATTAATTCATAATCAGTTCCAAGCATCGCAATCCAATCAGCATTTAAGGTTTGTGGCATAATATGCTCTATCGTGGCCATCTTTGTTCTCATATCATTCGCCACATCGTTGTACTCTCCATGAACAGAGTTTTCCAAACGTTCAAATAAGAATATCTGGAATGGCTTAAGCATATGATATGCATCACGAGTTTTAATTGACTCTACAAATTGAGTATCTCTGGGTAACTGATAATTACCATCACGTCGCATGATATGATAGGTTAATATAGCAGAGTACAAGTAAGTATTCCCCATTTCAGATGCCGCATATTCATCAATACTCTTCACAACATCTTTATGTAATGCACAAAAGACTTGTGTCAAGGCGCTGGCTGGCATATTACAAACGATACGACGAGCCATATAATTTTCGATCAAATCAATCACCTTAAATATTTCATTCTCTGGTAAATTATTGATTGATGCATACTTCAAGAATTGGATAAAGAATACATTGGCAACATCGGTTTCAATATTACAAATATGCCGTATTTTCTTTGATAGCTTATCAGTTGAAAGTTCTCCCTTTGTTATTTGGCGATAATATTGGGCATAATCCAACATTTCGGCCAATTCTGCTTTTCTATCTTTTCCATACATATATTTTTTCCATTCAGGATATATGTTGGCGATACGAACCGGACGCTGTAGCTGTTGCTTAATGGTTAGATAATCACGCAAAAACATCGTCGGTTGATTATCTGTAGCATACTCTATTTTTTGCCAGTAACTTTTAAAACAACTTTGTTGTTCCTCTGCTGTAAGGGACATTAAAAGGTAATTGCGTATTTTGTCAGCACCAGTTAATGCTAAACCTGTAGAATTGAGACTCTCAAAAATCAATTGAGGGTCATCGTTGCTGTCCAACTCAATTGAAATAATTTGAAGTCTCTCAATGGTATCTAAAAGTTCATCAAAAGACAATCGCTGCGGTACTCTAGTCAGTAAATCATAAAAATGGCGATAATTACGAGTAACCTTTGAATCCTCAATGAAAGTTCCTTCATCCTTAAATATGAGGTCATAGGCTTTCATATCATTTTCAATGGGAACAAGTTTAATTTTTCTATCAGCAGTACTGTATTTTGCCAATAGAAAAACCTCACTTGCCTCACTTAATCGTGACTCATTACTTACAGTCAATTTACCATCTTTTACGGCTTTAATACCAGCCAACAATAAAAGAGAAATTGTTGTCAATCGTTGTTGTCCATCAATCACTAATCTGTTAAAACCATATCCATCAGCAGACGAAGTTACTATCGAACCGAAAAAGTGGGTGGGCCGATTAGATTTGTTAAGCTTAACCAGATCATTAAATAATTGGTCACAGTTTTCCAATAACCAATCATAATTACGTTGGTACACAGGTATAATAAATTGTACTTTATTACCCTCTATAAAACTACTTAATAATGACGCAGTACCTCTCATATTCCTACATTATTCTACAATACCCAACTCCTTAAGATACACTTCTATCTGCGCATCGAGTTCGGTGCGCTTTGACTCAAGCTCCTTAATCTCTGCCATCACAGCCTTGATGTCGATTTCCTCCTCTTCCTCGAAGGTATCTACATAACGAGGAATATTGAGGTTGTAGTCGTTCTCCTCAATCTCCTTCAATGTTGCGCAGTGGCTATACTTCTCAATCTCGGCACGGGTGCGATAGGTCTCGATAATCTTCTGGATATGCTCTGGGCGAAGTTTATTCTGTGTCTTAACCTTCTCAAACTCCTTGCTGGCATCGATAAAGAGAATATTATCATCCGACTGACGGCACTTCTTCATTACCAGGATACAAGTAGGGATACTTGTGCCGTAGAAGATATTTGCAGGCAGACCAATAATTGCATCGATGTAGTTCTTCTTCTCGATGAGGAATCTACGAATCTTGCCCTCGGCAGCACCTCGGAACAACACTCCGTGAGGTGCGACACAAGCCATCGTACCGCCATCGTTCAAGTGATAGAGCATGTGGAGGATAAATGCGTAGTCCGCCTTCGACTTCGGAGCGAGAACACCCGCCTTGCTAAAACGGTCATCGTTATTGAACTTCTCGGCGGCTGTCCACTCTGCAGAGAAAGGAGGGTTAGCAACAACCGCATCAAACTGATGCTCGCCCAACTCGTCATTTTCGAGGGTGTCGCCATTGTGGATTTCAAAGTCCTTATACTTGATGCCGTGCAGCAGCATATTCATTCGGCAGAGGTTGAAGGTGGTGGGATTCTTCTCTTGTCCGTAAATGGTGTCGGCATTACCACCACGAGCAGTACGCAACAGCAATGAGCCACTACCGCAAGTAGGGTCATAAACAGACTTCAAGCGAGTCTTGCCCGTAACGACAATCTCCGAGAGGATTTCGCTGACCTCCTGCGGAGTGTAGAACTCTCCAGCCTTCTTGCCTGCACCAGCAGCAAACTGACCAATCATATATTCGTAGGCATCGCCTAGGATATCTATATCCTCTGCCTCGTTCAAACCGAAGTCAATGCCCTGCAAGTTTACAAGCACATCGCTGATAAGGCGATTCTTATCATCGGCAGTCTTTCCAAGTTTGGGAGATGCGAGATCTATATCAGAGAACAAACCTCCGAAGTCGTCTTCGCTATCTTGTCCGATTGTACTATCCTCAATTTTTTTCAACGAACGCTCCAACGCTGGGAGGATATTCTCCTTATGCTCAATCATCGAGATAATGGTTGAGTATAGGAACTCTGGTTCTACGAAGTAGCCGAGGTCTTGAATGCACTCCTCTTTGAGAGCCTCTTTCAATTCGTCGTCGTTGCTTTTCCAAGCCTCTTTGAAAGATACGCCATCATCAATAAGTACCTCATCGGCAGTTTTTTCAATCTTTTCTGAGAGATATTTGTAGAAAATGAATCCGAGTGTATAGTACATAAAGTCGCCAGCCGACATATTTCCACGCAATGTGTTTGCAACTGTCCATAGTTGGGTACGGAGTTTTTGTTGTAATTCTTCGCTCATATTGTTTCAGTTTTTTAGTCCCAATTAAAAGTTTCGATAATCGTACGGAGTTTAGTAATCACGCGTTTTAGGATATTTCGTTTTTCTACTAAACCCACCTTTTTCTGTTTTATTGCTTCCTGGATAATTTCTGTTTTTTCGCGTTGTAAGTAATCATATTCGCGAATATATTCTGCCAACGCATCAGCTTCCAGGCCCTCTTCCATGGCGAGTTCGTTGATTGCATAATTTTTAGCTTCAGCAATATACTCACGCAAACGACTTTCTAGGTCCACAGAGCCGTCTGCTTTGGCGCGTTGGAAACCCTCTTTATCATTATCAACATTACGTTTAATAAATCCGTCAATCAGATTTGTTTTATTGCGCATTGCAGCATCTTTAATCATTGTATCAAGAATATTCTGACGTTTATTCTCGTAATCTTCGCTCTCTGGATTTAAATCCTCTATCAATGCCAAGATATATGCTACATTGATAATATCACTATGCAGCAGTTCCAAACAGAAATCGATATCTTCCAAACTTTTACCACCATAAACAGGATCAGGTTCTTCCAGAGTGTTCGAATTATCTTTAGGTTTATCAATCACGCCAATAGTAATATCAAGATATTTGCTACGGAAGTCCATATATTCTTGTTCTGACATTACCCAATAGGGGTCATCGGCATTATAATCTTCATAAATTTGCACTTCAATTTTTCCTCTGATAATATCACGAAAAGCCAGAATAAAATTCTTTTTATCATGTTCGCTTTTCAAGGTATCGATAAATTCAGGATTATGAAATCTTTCGAGGAAATTAATCATCTTGATATTCAGCTCTTTCCTTACTTTTTCGTAGGGTTCTCTAATAATAAACTCATTAGGTTCATTATTGCTAAATAATTTAATTGAGCTATCCACTTTCTCCTTCAAATCTCGGAAGCAGACCACCTTGCCAAATCGTTTTTTCTCATTTAAAATACGATTGGTACGGCTAAAAGCCTGTAATAAGCCGTGATATTCGAGGTTTTTATCAACATATAGTGTGTTGAGTTTCTTGGCATCGAAGCCCGTAAGAAACATACCAACGACCAATAATAGGTCGAGAGGTTCCATACCTTTCTTACGTTTTTTCATGCGCTCATTAATATCATCATAATATGCGCTAAAATTATCAGTAGAAAAGGCGGTTCCAAACATCTGGTTATAATCGTTTATAATCTCTTGCAACTCATCGGAAGTTACATTGTTGTTTGCAAACCCTTGATTCATGCCTGTTTGCTTGTCATCTTGGCTTTCGTTAACGATGTGTGTAAAGATCGCACCAATTTTAATTTGAGGATTGAGTGATTTGAATATCTTGTAATACTTCAATAGCATTGGTACAGATTGAATTGCAAACAGCGCGTTAAAGTCACCATCGAATGTAGATTTGTTATAATTGTTGAGAATAAATTGGGCAATCTCAGTCATTCGACATTCTGCTTCCATGTCAACATCATTACGACCTTCGTAATATTCTACCAAGAAGCCGAGTACATTATCATCTGCGATGGCATCTTTAATCATATATTTATGAAGACACTCTCCGAAAACTTCTGCTGTCGTATGTTCCTGTTTGGCGTTTTCTGCAAAAATAGGTGTACCTGTAAAACCGAATATCTGGAGGTTTTTGAAAAAACCTACGATATTTTTATGACAATCTCCGAAGTGGCTTCGGTGACACTCGTCAAAGATCATTACAACCTTTTTATTGCGCACCTCCTGCAGATGTTTATTATAGTAGTCGCGTGTTACTGCGCAATTCAGTTTCTGAATGGTAGTAATAGTTATCTTGGAATTTGTTTTTATGTTAAATTTCGACAGCAAACCTGTATTTCCACTTAGCCGAGCGATTAACTGTCCTGTATTATCAGTACTATCAACAGCATTAGGTTCAAAAGCATCGTATTCACTTTTAGTTTGAGTATCTAAGTCATGTCTATCAACAACAAAGATAACCTTATCAATACCATCAATTTCTGAAACAAGTTGTGCTGCTTTAAACGATGTTAGCGTTTTTCCTGCACCCGTTGTGTGCCAAATGTAACCATTCTTATTTGTATTCTCAACCCTATTGATAATCTCTTCTACTGCATAATATTGATAGGGGCGGAGCACCATTAATGTCTTTTCACCCTCGTGAAGTACAATATATTTGCTGATAAGTTTGCCAAGCGTGCACTTGTCAAAGAAGAAGTTTGCAAACATATTCAAATCGTTGAAAGGATGATTCTCTTTATCTGTCCAATTAAATGTAAACTTATAACCACCATTTGGATTATTGGCAAAATATCGGGTATTTACTCCGTTAGAGATTACAAAAATCTGGATATAGTCGAACAGTCCATGGAATGAAGTTTTGTGATATCGCTGCACTTGGTTATATGCTTGCTTCAGCTCCACGCCTCGCTTCTTTAACTCGATTTGTACGAGTGGCAAGCCGTTGATGAGGATAGTGACATCGTAGCGACACTTCTTGCGACCTTCAACGGTTATCTGATTGGCAACTTGAAACTCGTTCTGACACCATTTTTTAGTATTAAGAAATTCAACCCAAATATTCTCTCCATCATCAGACTGAAGCGTATATAAATCACGAAGTTTCTTGGCTTTTTCAAAGCGAGTGCCGCCTTCTAAATGTAACAATATTCTATCGAATTCTGCATCTGTAAATTGCGTACGACCATGAAGTTCCAACTCCTTTCGGTTGTGCTTTTCTAGCTGTAATTTAAAGTTTTCACGTAGATTTTTCTCCTCTTTAACCTCTATATATTCATAACTATTCTGAATCAGAGATTTAATCAACCCCTCTTCTAATGCGGCTTCGCTTTGAACTGTCATATTATTACCCAATAAAATTTTTCTTAATTGGCAAAAGTACATTTTTTTTTAATAATCTCCATAAAAATCAAGGTTATTATTTTTTAGTTGAAAAATAGGGATAAAAATGCGAATTTTGCAAGTTTGAAAAAATCCTATTATGACTTCAACGAAAAATATAACTAACAAGGAGATAATCAACATTGCATACCCAATCATTTTTGGGAATTTGGCGCAAACGTTGATAACCTTTACGGACACCATCTTTATGGGGCACGTAGGGGCAACAGAGTTGGGCGCTTCGATGTTGGCAGGAATTTATTACTACGTTTTCTCAACCTTGGCGTGGGGGTTTGCGGTAGGAATTCAGATTATCATTGCACGTCGTTTTGGCGAGCAGAACTTTTCGCAAATTGGCAAAGTTTTCGACCATGGTATCTATTTTGTGGCACTGTTAGGGGCGCTACTTTTTCTCTTGTTACACTTTGCTACAGAGCCCATTCTAAAGCTTTTTATTCCATCGCCAGAACTTTACGAAGAGGCCTTGAAATATATGGATAACAGACACTACGGAATTATATTTGTGTGCTTTAATTATCTATTTCGTTCTTTCTATATTGGGCTTTCCAACACCAAAGTGATTACCTTTACTACACTTCTGATGGCATCGGTGAATATCTTTTTCGATTATGCACTGATTTTTGGAAAATTTGGACTTCCCGAGATGAAAATTGCGGGTGCGGCAACCGCTTCGGTAATGGCAGAAATTTCGGCATTTATCTTCTTTATTTTCTATACTTTATGGCGACTGCCCATCCGGAAATACAATATGTTTTCCTTGCCTAAATTTGATACGGAACTGATGAAATCGACACTTAAACTTTCATTTCCTACAATGATTCAACGCCTGATTTCATTTGGCGTTTGGTTTATCTTTTTGGCTATGATTTCTCGTTTGGGCGACCAATCGTCGGCTGTATCGGGTATTGTGCGTAGTGTGTATATGTTGATTCTGATTCCAAGTTTTGCCTTTGGGGCTACAGCGAATACTTTAACAGGGAGAATGTTAGGAAGTGGACAACAAGCAGAAATCCCTGCCATGTTGCGAAGAGTTACCCAAATTTCGATTTTATTTTCCATTCCGTTGGCATTGATTTGTGCACTCTTTCCAACAACTGTTGCATCGATTTATACAGATCAAATTTCGTTGGCTCAAGCTACTACACCAATTATTTATATAATTTGTTGTAGTACAATAATTTCTGCAGTTTCTTCCGTCTATTTTGAAGCTTTGTCAGGTGCTGGAAACACCTTTGCTGCACTCTACTTGGAGTTGATTGTTTTGGTAATCTATTTAGTTTACACATTGCTCGCAACATTTGTATTCCAAAGTTCGTTACAAAAAGTATGGTGTGCTGAATTTATTTATAATACTGGATTAGGTGTAGTGTCGTTGTGTTATATGCGGTTTGCGAAGTGGTTGCAGAAACAGGTTTAGAGTGTGAAGAGGGGACAACTTGTGCGAAGAGATGACCTAAGAGCGATGAGGTGCGTAAGGGATTGCAGCGGTTATGAGCGCCGGTTTAAGAACTTAGTTAGAATGATGAAATTGGAACTTGAAGTCTAAATTTTGTAAAAAATGAAGCGAGAGAAAGAGGCGCGAAATTTGAGCGGAAAGCCCGACGGCGAGTGCGCAGGCTTTGTGCGACGGAAAAGAGCCGATACGCCCAAATAAAAATAAAATTGTGATTTTAAAATATAAATATCAATAAATCAATGCGTAAAATTATATATTTTCTGATACTTATCTTAAATATTCCGCTTTCGTTGTTGGGACAGAAAGTTACCCTTTCGGGCGTTGTGCGCGATAATAATAACGGCGAAACTTTGGCAGGCGTGTATGTTATGCTGCGGGATACATTGCGTGGTGGAACTCCGCAAGGAAGCATAACCAATAGCGCTGGATTTTACTCAATTACCATTGAACAAGGAAGTTATAAACTTACAGTGGAATCGTTAGGATATGAGGAGATTGCAGAAACAATAACAATGAAGAGCAACAGAACGAGAAATTTCGACCTCAATCCAAAAGTTTTTAAAGCGGAAGGAATAACTGTAAGTGCGCAAAAAGAGGATAAAAATGTGACTGCTGTTGATGTGGGAAAAGTGGATATGAAGATAGAAGCGATAAAGTCGCTACCTGCTTTTATGGGAGAGGTTGATGTGCTGAAGTCGATACAGCTGCTGCCAGGCATTCAGTCGGGTAGCGAAGGCAATAGTGGCTTCTTTGTGCGTGGGGGTAATAGCGACCAGAATCTCATCTTGTTAGATGGCGCTACAGTTTATAACGCAGGTCACCTTTTCGGTTTCTTCTCCGTTTTCAATGCTGATGCTGTGAAAAATGTGGAAATTTTTAAATCAGGAATGCCTGCGCAGTATGGCGGGCGTTTAGCATCGATTATTGATGTAACGCAGAATGATGGCAATATGAAACGGTGGCAGTTAGATGCAGGAATTGGACTCGTATTTTCGGGCTTTACCGTACAAGGTCCCTTGAAACGTGATAAGTGTGCTGTAATTGTTTCTGCAAGAAGAACTTATGCCGACTTTCTGATTCAGCCCTTTTTGAAGAAAGATTCTCCGATGAAAGGGAGTAAGTTCTACTTTTACGATTTGAATGCAAAAATTAGCTGGAATATCAACGATAAACATCGTCTTACAGCGAGCGGATATTACGGCAACGATGTTTATGGCTTTAAGTCTAACTCGGGTGCGCTGAACACGCAATTTCAGTGGGGAAATGCGGCGGCTTCTTTGCGTTGGCAATGGATTTTGGCACCACGTCTCTTCTTGAATACAACAGCATCGTTCAGTAACTACAATTTAGATACTCAAATGGGCATTGACGCTTATTCTGCCGCCATTGTTTCGGGCATTCGCGACTACTCCCTCAAGAGCCAACTCACCTTCCTCCCCAATCCGAAGCACACCTTGAACTTTGGGGCACACTACACCTTTCACGCTTTCTTTCCTTCGAGTTTCGAGGTGGAAACGGGCGCTGTAGATGAAGAGTTTTCTTTGAATGAACAGAAACCGTTTTATGCTAACGAGTTAGCAATTTATGCCAACGACGAATACGATATTGCCAAATGGCTAAAGATAAACATCGGCCTGCGTTACACCCACTTCTCGCACGTGGGTAGATTTACCCGTTACCATTTAGACAACTTTGGCTATATCTGTGATTCTACAACCTACAAGCCGGGAGAGATTATCAGTCAGTACAACAACGTTGAACCTCGCTTCGCGGCACGCTTTCTGTTAGACAAAAACACCTCTATTAAAATGTCTTATACGATGAATCACCAATATGTTCATCAGATTGCAATGGCAAATATCTCGCTACCTACCGACATCTGGATGCCCTCTACCTCCATTATCAAACCTCAGATTGGACATCAAGTTTCGTTGGGTATATATCGCAACTTTTACGATAATATGTTTGAAACCTATATCGATGCCTACTACAAAAATATGAAAAATTTGGCGGAATATAAGGAAGGTTTGGATTTGGCATCGGTCAATATAAATGCGGATCAACTATACACATTTGGCAAAGGCTACTCGTGGGGTATTGAATTTTTTGTAAAGAAAACGCGCGGACGATTTACAGGATTTATCGGCTATACATTGGCGTACTCGAAACGGCAATTCGATGCACTAAACAACGGCGAATGGTTCAATGCTAAGTATGACCGTCGGCACGACCTGACAATAACCCTTAGTTACGAAATTTTACCGAGCAAACTGACTGCCAGCGCAGTATGGATTTATGCAACAGGAAATACAATGACAATTCCTGTCGGTTTCTACTTTTTTAATGGCTCGTTAATTACAGAATATAGCGACCGCAACGCATATCGTTTGCCGCCGTATCATCGCTTAGACCTTTCGCTAACGTGGAACATTGCTAAACGCAAACACTTCGACACCAGTCTCAGCCTCTCCATTTACAACGTTTACAACCGCAAAAATCCATTCTATATCTTTTACGAAACTCAAACAGAATTCGATCCCAACATTATCCCTCCGCACATCGAGTTTAATACTACTGCGTACCAAATCAGTCTTTTCCCTATTATACCTACAATAACTTGGAACTTCAAAATCAAATAGTTATGAATAAAAAGAGAAAATTTGTCATACCTTTAATATATTCAGTGCTGCTCTTTTTATCTCTGCTGATTACTAATAGTTGTCAGACAGAAATTGAGGTAACACCGCCCGATTATTACAACAAAATTGTAGTTGAAGGATATATCGAAATTGGCAAAGAACCGATAGTTTCTATACATCGCAGTGTGCCTTACTTTTCGGACATCAACTTCAGCACCTTGATGAACGATGTTTTTATTGACGATGCGGTAGTTACCGTAACTTCTGAATTTGGTGAAAGTGAAGTGTTGACATTACAACAAAGTGAAGATGCGCCGCTCTTTTTTGCTTACAAAGGTTCGCAACTCAAAGGGCAACCCAACACCACATATCATCTAAAAATTGAGTTAGATGGAAAGGTTTACACTTCGGAAACACGCATTTTGGAACCTTTTGCTTTGGATTCGCTCTTTTTTGTTGAAATTAATGAACTTTATAACGATTCTACGGCAAATATTCGTTTCGCCATCACCGACAATCCCGCACAAACCAACTACTACCAATTTAGGGTTAAAGTGCGCAATCGCTTATTTCAAGACCGAATGTGGGTAAACACCCTACCTGCGGTTTTTGATGATATTGTCATCAGCGGAACCACCTTTGAGTACGACTTGATACGCGCTACGCCATCAATGTTATTCACAAATTTTGAAGATGAAGAAACCTTAAATGCTTACAACAGCCTTGCGTATCACGTTGGCGATACCGTTTTAGTCAACTACTCGCAGATCGACTACAACGCATATCGTTTTTGGAACACTGCCAATAGCGACATGATGATGGGGCAAAATCCGTTTACCAATCCTATTCCCATTCAATCCAACATTCACTGCGACAGTGGCGAAGAGGCTTTGGGCGTTTGGTGCGGTTATGCAGGCACAACAGACACACTCATTTTTTCGGAGCCGTGGCATTAGTCTGCCCTTTAAATCTTTCTTTGGAGGAGAAGCTTCATGCTTTTTAGGATTATTTGGGCGTGCCGGCTTTCCCTGCGCACACACACCATTCACGTTGTTTGCTTGCGTTCGCTAATTCCGTGATAAGCGCATTAATTTTTCGAGCTATCCTTTCTGCCGCGCGCTCGCCGTCGGGCTTTCCGCTCAAATTTCGCGCCTCTTTCTCGCGCCTCAATTCTTCCTAAATTCAAGTTCCAAACTCTAAGCACTAAACTCTAAACACCAAATCCGGCGCTCATAACCGCTGCAATCCCTCACGCAGCCACTGCGTCGGTTAGGGACTTGAAAAGCTGAACCATTCTGTATTACTTTCTATTCTTTAAGTTCAATTATATTCTTCCTAAAACATTATGAGAACCCTATTTTGTAGATTCACCACCATCAAATAGTGATTTCAGCTGGCGGTCGAAGTCACTCATAATTTCTCGATCTTGAATCACTCTGAACTTCTCATATTCCGTCAATGCTTTTTCTTCAGCCTGCTCATGAGTAATACGCCCCGCATCTGGAAGCAAGGCTTTATTGTTCAATTCCATATATCTACTTAGGACATCTTTCCAATCAGCCATTGTCATTAGTATATGGTCTCTGGCTCGAAGTTCAGCCATATCAATGAAAGCATTACTCAAAAGATTTAGCGATTCAACCTCCTTTTCGCTAAGATAGTTTTTGGCTATTGTAACATCAGACTTTATAACTCTGCCATCGGGAGCATTCTTCCAAGTAGTAAGTCCCATGTGAGGGCGCTCTGCGTCGGCACGGTCATAGATGATTTCCGCAGCTGTCTGTTTAGTTACGGCATAGTGCATCATATTTTGCACCGTCTTGAAGAATAGCTTGGTTGTTTCGCTATCCTTGTCGTAGTCTGCACTACATTCGCTATAGATATCAGTGATTTTTTGATAATAACGACGCTCCGAAAGACGAATCTCACGAATACGGTCAAGCAAATCATCAAAATAATCTGCTCCAAATACATTCTTTCCTTTCAGACGCTCATCATCCAGCACAAATCCCTTTGTCAGGTATTCTTTCAAAATCTGAGTTGACCAAATTCGGAACTGCGTTGCCTCATAACTATTCACACGATAACCAACAGCTATTACTACGTCAAGGTTGTACATAAGAACTTCGCCAGACCATTTGTCCGAAGGTATTAGAATTTTTCTAATTGCATCGGACAAATGTATTTCTCCACTTTGCTCAATTTGCCCTAAGTGATAGTTGATAGTAGGTACAGTTACACCAAACAATTCTGCCATTCTCTGTTGAGATAACCAAAATGTATTGGTATCGAAGATGACCTGCACCTGTGCTTTGCCACGAGCCCCCTTGTAGAGAAGAATAGTCGATTCCATACTTCGAACTGCCACATCACTCGTCATAGTAGCAGAAAAATACTCCTGAGCGACCTTCACCATATCCTTCTTTTGGTCGGCATTCATAGCAATAGCCAGACAAGCAGCTCGGGATAACCTAACGCTTGTAACTTCACGCACTGCACCGCTTCCGAGCTCAGCCAGCTCAATAAACTCCACAAAGTGTTCACCTAGATGATAACCCTTCTGCGATACCCAAGCTTGAGCCTTTGCCATCACACGCTCAAAGTTCCAATACTTGCCATAGCCCATCACTCGCGCCAACTTACGCGAGTTCCACCATTCTTTGCTATCAGCATCAACTTCTCGCAATTGTTCGAAAGGTGATTGTAGTTTAGGGATATTATTATTTGATTGGATGTTATTATCTTTATTCATAATTATGGATACAACAATATTATTTTATGCAATCATACCATATCGTTGACTAACGTAATTGTAAACAGCCTCTTTATAATAATTGATGCTTTCGTCAGAATAACTTTCTGGTAATTCTTTCCATAAAATATCACGGATAGCAATAATTATAGTGGCTTTTGTTTCTCGCTTATCAAACGGATGATCCATTGTTTCTATTAAATCTTTAATTTTTGCAAGTAAATCAACAGCGACCTTTTTTAGCTTTTTAATATCCTCTTTTGAAAGATTATCTTTCATCAGTACATCATACATAGATAGCTGTTCATCATTTTCAAACCCTTCACGGACATAACGTTTCTCTTCTTCTGTAAGTTGTTGCGAAAGCTGCATCAATTCTTCAAAGGTTTGCTCAATATTCACCCGATTCTGTTCTTGGTTATATTCTCGGATAATCTCTTGATACTTTTCGTAGAAATTGATACGTCCTGGATTCTGTGCTAACATTTGTGCAATACGTTCCTGCAACAACTCTTGAATATCTTTCATTATCAAGTTTTTCTCTTTACTCTTGGCGAACTCTCGTCTGAGTAAGTCAAAATTGATGCTGCTGATGTCGAATTGACGTGATGTATCAGGTTCTGCTACTTCGGTAACACTTATTTGTAAGTGTTCGTTTACAATTTCATTGATAGCAACGCTCAAATCCGTAATGTCGGCATGTTTCCGCTTTTTTTGCAATTCTTTGTATATTGCTTCTATGGCATCTTTCTGCTGTTTCATTTCTGGAGTGATGTCTTCACGATCCAGATATTTCCATAACTTCAACAAAGTGGTTGCAAAAGTACAATAGGTCTTTCTGATTTCTGCTGTTTCACACATGGCGTTGGCTGCCTCTTTCAGCAAGAATAACTTAAAGAAATGATCTGCTTCAATAAGACTCTTCAACTCAAAATCATGTTCATTCAAAAATGCCGTAGCAGCAGCTATAGTTTCAAGTACATGTTTGATAAGCTCTTTCTTATCTATCGTAGGGTCATTGCCGCCATCACCTGCAGGGTTTGCTGTATAGTCGGCTAAGGCTTGACGAAGCGCCTTGACAATACCGATATAGTCAATAATAAGTCCATTAGTCTTGCCTTCAGCCACACGATTGGCGCGAGCAATGGTCTGCATCAATGTATGCGCTTTCATTGGCTTGTCGATGTAGAGGCACGAAAGTGTCTTCACGTCAAAGCCTGTGAGCCACATGGCACAGACAAACACCACTCTCAGCTTATTATCTTTATCCTTGAATTCCTTGTCAAGTTCTCTCTTCTCCATCTTGGTGCGATGCGGAAGTATATCCAATCCCCATTTCTGGAAAGTCTGTACTTCATTCTGTTCTTGGGAAACCACCACTGCCATTTCCGTTTCTTGCATCCACTTAAGCTTGCGGTTCAACTCTTGCACCTCCTGTTGGGAAGTCGATTTCGCAATATGTTCTTCCAACGAAGCTATTTCCTTCTGCCAATATTCCTGTACATACTCATACATCCGGACACAAGTCACCTTGTTGTAACTCACCATCATGGCCTTGCCCGATGTCCAGAGGTCGCTATAATGACGCACAAAGTCCTTCGCTACAATACGCAAACGCTTCTTGGCTGTCAACAAATGTACTTCCTTGGCAAATTCTCTTTCCAATTTAGCCAACTGGGAAGCATCCATATCTCCCGCTTGTTCCAAAGCTGCAGCTATCTCTTCATTGATTTCAGGATTCTGCAAGTCTTGCAATCGCTCACCACGGTTTTCATAATACAAAGGAACCGTTGCTTTATCTTCTACCGCTCGTTTAAAGTCGTAGATACTTACATAACCACCAAATGTTCGGGCGGTGATGTTGTCATTGGAAAGCAACGGAGTACCGGTAAAACCAATACGATTGGCCGTAGGTAACAAGTGCATCAAGTTATCGGCAAAGATACCGTTCTGTGTACGGTGTGCCTCGTCACTGATTACTACAATATCATGGTCGGGATAAATCGGCTCTGCATCCGGTCGGTTGAACTTCTGTATCAGCGAGAAGATAAACGAAGGGTTTCCCTTCAGTTTGGTTATCAAGTCTTCTCCACTTTGGGCGATGAACTTAGAGGCCTTTACATTTCCCAACATACCGCAATTCTCGAACGTGTCGCTGATTTGCTTGTTCAGTTCCTCACGGTCGGTCAATACCACAATGGTAGGCGAACCGGCAAACTTGCGACGTATTTTCTGAGCCAAGAATAGCATGGAGTAACTTTTTCCACTGCCTTGTGTATGCCAAAATACACCGAGCTTTCCGTTCTCCAGTTCACGGTTCCGATACTTCTCTACCGCTTGATTCACTCCCAAGTATTGATGGTTTCGTGACAATATTTTTACTGTCCGCCCATCCGAATGGTCATAAAGGATAAAGTTTTCCAAAAGGTCGAGAAAGTTTTCCTTCTTACAGATACCTCGCAACATGGTAGGCAGTTCAATGCTTCCCGCTTCTGCCTCATTCAGTCGTTTCCATTCGTGGAAGAACTCCCACTTCGAATCGATGGTTCCTACACGTGCTTCCCAACCATTACTGAACATGATGAACGCATTGTGGTGGAACAACTGAGGAATGGTATCCAAGTAATCCCGATAGTTCTTGTTGAAGGCATCCACCACTTCCACATCATGGTTTTTCAGTTCCATGAACAGCAACGGAATGCCGTTGACAAAGCCTACAATATCGGCTCTCCTTCGATACAGCGAACCATATACCCATAGCTCACGCACACACAGAAACTCGTTCTTCTCCGGCGAAGCAAAGTCTATTACCTTGGCTTTTACTTCTTCCGTTTCGCCATTCGGTTTGGTGCGAGTTACCGGTATGCCGTCCTTGATATACTGATACTTCTGTTCGTTGATTTGCATCAGCGACTGGCTGCTCATGCGCTCTGTCATCCGCTCTACGGCTTCGGCCAACTGCTTGTCCGTCATCCACGGATTCAGTGCTTTCAAAGCCTTGCAGAAATGGCGTGTGAGCAACACTTTGTGATAGCTTTTTCTGCCCAATGTACCTGTTTCACCAAGCACTTCGGCATCCCATGCCATCACACTGGTCCAACCCAATTCGTTTTCCAACAAATCGGCTGCACTCTTCTGTATCAGTTGGTCTTCGCTGTAGTCTTTTGACATAATTACTTCGTTTTAAGTTCGTTGAATAATGCCAATCCCTTTACCGTCAATAAATACTTTTGACGAGGATGACGAGGAGATTGAGGATATAACAAGCGGATATATCCTTCGTGGGTGGCAGGATTAAGATAGAGATTCAACACATTCTTTCTATCTTTAAGTCCAAGGCCGTCCATTATTTCCTTCACAGACAATTCTTTTTCACCAACCACAAGAATCAAATTCTGAATGTTTGGATTGTCAGTGTTTAACTTGTCCTGTACTTGTGGGGTACTTGTGGGGTGGTTGTGGGGTACTTGTCCTGCACTTGCCTCATCCTTCCATTCTTCAGGCGGGTTTACCAACATATATCTGTTCTTCAGTTCATGGTTTTCGCCCATCAATAGATTGCGGAAGAAATTGTTCAAGAAACTATAATCCTGATTGATACCCTTTGCTACATTTTTATAATTTGCCCTAACCAGTGCGTTACGGAAATACCAAGAATGTTGTTCAAACATATCGTTGTTACACTCAAAGCCTATAGACTTCAAGTATTTTATGGCAAAAAGAGCGGTAGTTCGTGTATTGCCTTCTCTGAACGGATGACTTTGCCAAATACCTGATATAAATTTTGCTATGTGTTCTACCACTTCACTCATAGAAAGCCCTCTGTAATCGAACTGTTTTTCTTGCTCAATGTCATAATCCAAAGCCATTCGCAAGTCTTGCCATCTTCCATACATGACGGTATCTCCCCGCAGTACCCATTCTTTCTTTGTGATGTCGTACGTACGCAGTTGGCCAGCATGTTTAAATACCCCTTCAAAGATAGCATGATGAATGGACATTACACCAGCACCACTGAATGTAAACGAAGGCGAACCTATGAGTTTGGCAATATTACCGGAAACTCTATCTGCTTCAGACTTTTCTTCATCATCGGCATCATGTTGAGTCTTTGATATATAGTATTGCTTAATCTGTTCTCGAGCCTCGTCTATGGTTATTTCACCTTCGATGTGCTGACGAGCCGTCTGTTTCAGATACTCCGATACCTGCAAACCATCTACCGCTTGTAAACCAATGGCTACACGCCAAGCTTCAGCACGCTCACGTTTGTGTGGCTCGCTGGCTTTTATATATTCGTCGAAATTAAGGTATAATTGTTCTTCGTTCATATTCATTACTGCAATTGGGTTATACTTCAATTTCTCCACTCATTAACTTGGGAAGCAAGCGGTCACGGGCTTCGGTGAGGAGGCGGATTTGAGATGAGAGATTTTTCAAAGCTTTTATTATTCGAAATAAGTTTTGACTAAAAGAAAGTGCAATGTCTTTTGCTGGTATTATAATATTCATTAATTTGAATTCCTTCCATCTTGTATAGGGCATGGTTGTGCCAACAGAAATGGAAGTAGCATGTTTTACACTACTGTCATCAAACAATAGCATAAGAAGAAATTCTCGATATTCTTTTTCTTTTGAGTTAAGGACAAAGCATGTTGATCTTGTTAATCCTTTTGATTGTGCAAAACATACCTTATGGAAATATGGACGCATTGCTCCAAAAAGAATATCATCTTCTTCAAATGAAACTAATGAACTTTCTGCTAATGATATATCAGCAGGCGTTAGATAAGTCAAAGAATGTTTGGGTAAACAATCAATAGGTAAATAGTTTTCATACTTATCTCTATTACTCTTATCTATTTTTTCGCCAGATTCATATGCGATATCATCAAGAATTCCTTTTTTCCACCTCTCAGGCACACCATCCACAATCTTGGTGTTTTCGTGACCTGGGAAACGGAGGTCAATGAACCATTCCTTATAGAGACGTTGTGCTGATTCTTCCAATAGCTTTATTTGCTTCTGATAGTTTTCTATCAAGGAGTCGTAACGGGAAAGAATGGTGGCAATACGGTGTTGGATTGTATTATCCGGAAGCGTGAAGTCTATGTCACTAATTAACCTAGGAGTAACATGAGGGATTGCTGCACCTTGTTGTACATTGTGTAAAAGTTTTTGTTTACTTTTTAATGCATAGTAAAGAAACTCATATGTTACATCATTTTTAGGTTCAATAAGAAAACCGTCAGTCACAAATATAGGTTCATTCCAAAATGAAACATACCCAGCAGATGCACCACTTCTTGATATTACAATAGCTTTACCGACATGATTATATTTGTCAACAAAATAAGCCGGTTCTTTACCACCAAGAATAACAGGATATATGCCTACTCGAGCTTCTTTTTTGGTTATATATTCTCCTTTCTTTATTACGAGGATTTCCTCAAATTTCACTTTCTTCCACTCACTCATATCTCATCCTCCTCATTATAATTATCATAACGAAGTTTTGCCGCTTCTAAAGATTTTTGAATCTGGCGTTGTAATACTTCACGAGAAGGTAACTCTGTTAAATATTGAGCAACTTTGATACCTGACTTGTCAAGCTGTAGCAATTCTATCTGTTCTTCACTACCTTCGGTGCATAACAAAAGACCGAGAGGAGTTTCTTCTCCCGCTTCCATTTCGTTAGCCTCCAACCAACGGAGATACAGTTCCATCTGTCCTTTGTACTGTGCTTTAAATCGGCCTAATTTCAGGTCTATAGCTATCAAACGGCGCAAACGACGATGGTAAAACAAGAGGTCAAGATAGAAATCTTCACCATCAATAATCATTCGTTTCTGACGTGCCACAAAACTAAACCCATTGCCCAATTCTATAATGAATTGTTCCAAATGGGCAACTAAACTATCCTCCAAACTTTTTTCGCTGTACATGCCTTTCAGACCTGTAAACTCCAAGAAATAGGGGCTCTTAAAGACTAAATCGGGTGAAAGGATATTTTCGTCTCGCAACTGCACCAGTTCTTTTTTAATGAGTTCATCAGGCTTGCTGCTTACAGCTGTTCGCTCGTAAAGCATACCATCAATTTTCGACTGCAATGTCCTCTTGCTCCACTGTTCAGATGCCGCCATGGTCAGATAAAACTCACGCTGTAGTTCGTCTTTCAGCGTCATAACTATCAGGAAATGTGACCAGGACAATTTTGACACCAGTGGTGACAGAATTTGAAAATTGGGAAATGTCTGTGCAAATTGCATCATTCTACGAATAGTACGTTCCTCAAAGCCTTTCTTTCCGTACTCTTCTTGTAATTGTCGCGCAATCTGCGATACAATTTGCTTGCCATATTCGGCACGCTGGTTACCCAGCACTTCGCTGTTGATGCGCTCTCCAATATGCCAATACATCATTGTCAAAGCATAGTTTGCAGTAGCAGCTACATGGCCACGCGCCTGCTCAATGATCTGACGCAAATCATGTATCAGTGATTGCGTATGCAATGCTGTTATAGCTTGTTCTTTGTTATCTGTACCATTC
The DNA here is from genome assembly GCA_023413895.1 of Bacteroidota bacterium. Taxonomy (GTDB): domain Bacteria; phylum Bacteroidota; class Bacteroidia; order Bacteroidales; family WCHB1-69; genus JAEZOU01. The sequence continues at coordinate 21,055 of JAEZOU010000026.1, forward strand.
ATTTCAATTCCTCCCAACTTTTCAAAATCTCACTCATCAAGACATTGGCTTCATCGTTCAAACGCTTCAGTTCTGCATGTATTTCCGTCATGCGTTCGTGGAAGTTCACACCATCGTCTTCCGCTTCAGCCACACCTACGTATGCTCCCGGAGTAAGCGAATAGTTCTTTTCCTCTATCTCTTGGATGGTGGCAATTTTACAAAGGCCAAGTACATCCTTGTATTCTCCTTCACCAAACTTTTCGGTGAGCCATTCGTATTGCCGAGCTGTTTCCAGCTTGTCTTCCAATGCATCTTGAATGGCTTTCATTTCTGCCTCGATGCGTTTCTTGTCCTTGCGGGCAGCATTGGCAATGGCTTCCTTGGCTTCGGCTTTCTGCTTGTCGAGAGCTGCTTGTGCAGACTCTACGGTAATGTCGCCAAGTTCCTTTCTATAGTCTGCCAATAATACTTGGTATTTATCTGTTTCCCCACGATAGAGGTGAACAATGGCTTGCAAATTGCGCAACTGCCATTCCGTCCATTCGTTGAGGGTACGGTCTACTACCGTATAGTAATTTCTTGCATCGATAAAGAGCACCTTATCCCGATTTTCAGCACGCTTTGCCTTATCGAAGAACCACAACGAACAAGGGAGTGAAAGCGTATAGAAGAAGTTATTGCCTACACTTACCATGACATCCACATCACCAGTGCGTACCAATTTCTCACGAATGTCACGGTCTTTGTTAGCACTATCGGTGGCCGAACTTGCCATGACAAAACCGGCACGGCCATGGTCATTCAGATATGCATGGAAATAGCTAATCCATAAATAATTGGCATTACCAATCTCCTTGCTCTTGGCATTTACGCCCGGTAATCCAAAAGGCAGACGACCTGCAGCCCAAGCTGATTCGGATTTTACTTTGTCTACATTGAACGGAGGATTAGCCATTACATAGTCGCACTTGCCTTCCAAATTATAGGCATCATGATAGAATGAATTGGCTTCGTCTCCCGAAACAATCTTACCATTCAATCCATGTACAGCCATATTCATCAAACAAAGTTGCGCGTTGTATTCCACTTTCTCCTGACCATAGAAAGTCATTTGTGTATTGGCATTGAGACCGGCTTGATTCACAAAATCACCAGTCTGTACAAACATACCACCCGAACCGCAAGCGGGATCGAGCATGATGCCCGATGTAGGTTCCAATACATTGACCAACATCTTTACCAACGATTTTGGGGTAAAGAATACGCCATCATCACTGGCTACTGCCTTGGCAAACTTGGACAAGAAATATTCATAGATACGACCAATCACATCACCACCCACTTCATCAATGGTCTGGTTGTTGAAGATACGAAGCAAATCGGCCAACAAATCATCAGCAAACATGGTGTAGCTCTTGGGAAGAACACCTGTAAGTTGTTCGCTTTGTTCTTCCACCAACTGCATGGCATAATTAACCGCTTCACCCAAAGAATTGATGTCTTGTCCATCCTTGGTTTTCAGGCCTGCATCCGCAATATTTGCCGGAAGATTTACCAAATAATCGTATTGTGCTTCACGAGGAAGGTACAAGGCACTTTTAGCTGCAAAATCACTTGCTTCTACTGGCATCACTCTGCCACCACGGGAAGGACGGCTTTGCAAGATTTCGGCTTCCACCATCTTGAAGCGACTATAAGCATAGCGCAAAAATAGCAAGGCAAGCACCGGCATACAGTATTGACTGCTGGTGAGCTTACTTCCTTGTCGGAGCAAATCGGCCGATTCCCATAATTCGGCTTCGAGTTTCTTTATATTGGTCATATTCTTTTCAAATGATTTGTTCAGTTTGTAACTTAAAAGCATTAGCATTTGCTTTCATTTGGTATATCTTGATGTTTGGATTCAGGTTCTTGGCTGCTTCTATAATTTCATTTCGCATTTCATCATCTATGTTCACACCCAAATAAACAGAATCATAACATTCACCTCCTAGTTCAGGGACGAATCTAATTTCCTTGTAATCAATTATTTCTTTATTCTTTAATTCAGATGGTACATAGCATGGAGTCATTCCAGAAGGATTTACAATAACCAAACGTACTTCCTGTTCATGTTCCCAGGCCTTTGCTTTGGTTGACAACTGATAACTCCACAAATCTTCTTTTCTTTTAAAGAAGTCTGGCTTCTCAATAATGTCTCGGTATCTTACTTCAAACTTTAAATAACCTAATATTATTAAGCCCCAAATACTAGAAAGGTATTTATCTGCTTTCTCCATATCAATGCCGATGCAGACACCTTTATGGGAATTATAATAGCTCCACATTAACAAGGAATCATAGTTTTTAGAAAGACTACACAACCATGTCTCATCTCTATTTTGTTCAAATTGATTGGATTCTAAATCCATGATAGCTTCCTTACCCCAGACTCGTGCTCTTTCAGAAGGTACTTGCGAGAAATCAATCAAACTAGGATGGCAATCAAACGGGTCGTTCAATTTGGTTGCATTAGTAAATTGGATATTGCTATTACGCAACATAGCCAATCCACCTTGTGCATCTAAATATTTGTATAGTTTGATTGATTTCATTTGAATAACATTAATATTCTATTGAGAAAATCCAGATTCTAACGATTTTGTGGGTGTAATCAGTAATCTTACATCAACATCCAACCATTTAGCAATTTCTTGTAGTTGTGCAATAGAGGGTTGAGATTTATTAGAACACCACCTTGAGATCGTGTTCTCTAATTTCCCCATCTGCTCAGCTAACCATCTATTGGTTTTCTGTTTTTCAACAAGTGTAACTTTGGTTTTATTCATCACTATTTGTTGATTATTCGACATCTTAATTCAAAGAATACTCATTAAATTATGAACAAAGTTACGGGGATTTCTATTTTTTAATCTCCATACCATCTTCTTAATTCCGTTAGGTAATATTCAAAAAAATGAATTTGCAAAGATAGTAATTTATTTTGATATATCTTTGATTTTTTGTTTTAGTTGCAAATATTTCTGTTTTAGTTTGAAATAATTAGCAGTGATCTGTGTGTAGTTTTGTACACCAAAACAAATAGTTTCAAAAATCTTTACGAGAGTACAAACTTTTCCTATTTCATATTGTTTATCATACATCAAACATTAAAAATCAAACATTATGAACAAAAAAGTTTTACTTCTCTGTTTAGCCATTACTTTAGGCAGCAGTATTCAATCTTTTGCCTGTACGGGCATCTCTCTTACCGCAAAAGATGGTAGTTATATCCAAGCGCGAACCATCGAAGGTGCACAAATAGCGCTTCCTGGTGAATATGTTATTATCCCTCGTGGAGAAGTGTTAACCTCCTTTACCCCTGAAGACGCCAACGGCATGAGTTACAAAGCCAAATATGGTGTTGTGGGGCTTTCTGTTGTCCGTAAGGAGTTTATTGCAGAAGGAATTAACGAAGCAGGTCTCTCTACAGGGCTCTTCTTCTTTCCTCGATATGGAAGCTATGTTCCCTACGAAAGAGGTGAAAAGCATTACACCGTTGGCGATTTACAACTTAACCAATGGATGTTGACGCAATTTGCCACCGTTGATGAGGTGATGGCAGCTATCAACAATATCCGAATTGTTGGCTTAGATCGTGGCTCGGTAGTGCATTGGCGTATTGGCGATGCTAGCGGACGACAAGTGGTTATGGAGATTGTTGATGGTATTGTGCACTTTTATGAGAATAAGGTGGGTGTAATTACCAATGCGCCAGGATTTGAGTGGCACCTCACCAACTTGAACAACTATGTGAACCTTTTCCCGGGCAGTGCGCCCAAACAAAATCTGGGGCGTTACACTTTGCAGCCGCTCGGTGGAAATAGCGGATTTTTAGGCTTGCCCGGAGACGCAACTCCTCCTTCACGTTTTGTTCGCGCCGCTTTCTATCGTGCAACAGCACCGCAACTAGCTACGGGATATGAAACCGTGATGCAATGCTTTCATATTCTGAACAATTTCGACATTCCAATTGGTACAGAACATGCTGCTGGTGAAGGTCCCGACATCCCTAGTGCCACCCAATGGACCTCGGCTATCGACTTGACGAATCGAAAAGTATATTTTAAAACGGCATATAATGACAATATTCGTTGTATCGACTTGGCAACTATCGATTTTTCAAAAGTAAAATATCAGTCGCATCCGTTGGATAAAACCAATGTGCAACCCGTAGAATATATCAAAGTTAAATAATCATTGCTCTTAAACTTAAATTTCGCTTTGGAGTGTTATACTCCAACCTTAGCTGAGTTTCTTACAAGAAGCTCAGTTTTTTTGTGCCTTTTGCGGTTTGCTAATAGGTAGTTTCGGAGTGGCTGGGATTGAGATGGGGCGGAAGAAGGAATGTAGGTTTTGACATTAAAATTGCGCAATGTTTGCGTGAGGGATAGAAGCGGTTATGAGCCCGCGGATATGGAGCTTAGAATTAATAACTTATAACTTATATGATGAGGTTTTGGGGAATTTTGGCACAAGAGATTGAGCGGGTGAAATTTGAGCGGATAGCCCGACGGCGAGCGGGTAGGGAAGTGCGCTGGAGAGAGCCGGCACGCCCACCAAAAAACTAAAAAATAGAAAAGTTATCCGGATAAAAATAACCCCATAATTATGGGTGATAATATTCGGAAAAAAGAGGTAATATGTAAGAAAAAAGATATATCTTTGCAGGATAGGCTTAATAGTAAGTTAAAAGCGATAAAAACTTAATTTACTGATAATTATAAAAATTAAAATATGAATAAACGGATAGAAACAGACACTTTAGGAGCGGTAGAAATTGAAGATAGCCGACTTTGGGGCGCGCAGACTCAACGTTCTTTCAATAATTTCAAAATTGGCAGCGAAAAGATGCCACAAGAGATGATTTATGCTATCGCGATTGTGAAAAAAGCGGCAGCAAATGCCAACCGCGATTGCGGCACCTTGAGCGACGAAAAGTGCGCGCTCATAAGCGAATGTTGCGACCGCATTTTGAGCGGCGTATGGGACGAGCATTTTCCGTTAGTAGTGTGGCAAACAGGTTCTGGTACGCAAACTAATATGAACGTAAACGAAGTGATTGCCCACGGCGCACAATTGCTGAATGCCGATGGCCCAAAGTTATCGCCTAACGATGATGTGAATAAATCGCAATCTACCAATGATGTGTTTCCGACTGCGATGAGAATTTCATCAACATTGTTGATATTCAATAAATTATTACCAGAACTTAAAGCATTACTTCAAGTTTTTGAAGAGAAGTCTGCAGCATTTGCAGCAATCAAGAAAATTGGACGTACCCACTTGATGGACGCCACTCCGCTCACTTTAGGCGAGGAGTTTTCTGCATTTGCTTCCCAACTTAAGCACGGCATTCGTGCCATTGAGTTGGCGCTTCCGCACCTGATGGAACTCCCAATAGGCGGAACCGCTGTGGGTAATGGTATCAATACGCCAGCGGGATACGACAAAACTGCTGTTCAATATATCAATCAGTTTACAGCATTGAACTTCACGCCTTCAGAAAATAAATTTGAAGCGATGGCAAGTCACGACTCTTTTGTTGAGGTCTCAGGCGCGCTCAAACGTGTTGCCGTATCACTCATCAAAATTGGAAATGATATCCGTTTGTTGGCCTCTGGACCTCGCTGTGGCTTGGGTGAATTGATTATACCCAGCAATGAGCCGGGTTCCTCCATTATGCCTGGCAAGGTGAACCCTACGCAATGCGAAGCGCTAACAATGGTTGGCTGCCAAGTGATAGGTAACGATGCTGCCATCAGCAGTGGCGCAATGCAAGGACACCTTCAACTCAACGTCTTTATGCCACTTATAGCACGAAATATCATTCATTCTATTCATCTGCTCAGCGATGCAGTTAACTCATTCAATAACCATTGTGCCCAAGGAATAGAACCTGACTTAACCAGAATTGAAGGACACTTGAGAAGTTCGTTAATGTTGGTGACAGCACTAAGTCCTCACATCGGCTACTATAAAGCAGCAGAAATTGCACAGTATGCACATACAAACAATCTTACTCTTCGTGAAGCTGCGCTTAAACTTCAATATATTTCGGCAGAAGATTACGACAAAATTATAGATAAAACCATTAATAATCAATAAGATGAAAGATAATAAACTCAATACATTAGATAATATTACGGAACTTTTTCCTAAAGATTTTACAGAAGAGCAAATTGCTAAAGCTAAAACATTGTTCTACAAGCAATTTTCATTAAAATTACATCAATATTATGGGGGCAAAATGCAGACTGTTCCGATGGCGCCAATATATGGTTTTAATTGGTTCAACGTTTGGTACACTCCAGGTGTTTCTGCAGTTTCGACTACCATTCGTGACAATAACGATGCTTCGTTCAGTTTGAGTAATCGCAGTAACTTGGTTGCGGTAGTTAGTGATAGTACGCGCGTGCTTGGCGACGGCGATTGTACTCCTCCAGGAGGCTTGGGCGTGATGGAAGGTAAGGCAATGTTAATGAAATATCTAGGTGGCGTTGACGCAACAGCACTCTGTATCGATAGTCGCGACGAAAATGGAGAACATCAAGCCGATAAAATTATCGATTTTGTGAAGATGGTTCAGCCATCGTTTGGGGCTATCAACTTGGAAGATATTTCGCAACCTAACTGCTTCAAGGTTTTGGATACCTTGCGGGAAGAGTGTGATATTCCTGTATGGCACGACGATGCGCAGGGAACAGCATGCGTTACGTTAGCAGGAGTTATTAATGGTTTGAAATTGGCAGGAAAGAAGATGTCTGAGATTAAAATCGTTCTTTATGGCTCTGGCGCTTCTAATACTAGTATTGCTCGTTTGATGATTGCAGATGGTGCAAATCCTGCTAATATTATTATGTTTGATAGTAAATCAACCTTGCATAAAAATAGCGAAAGATATAAAAACGATCCTCGTTTCTATCGTCAGTGGGAACTTTGCCAAACCACCAATCCTAACTGCATTACCACGCAAGAGGAGGCATTTAAAGATGCTGATGTTTTGGTTGCGCTTTCTAAACCAGGTCCAAATACTATCAAACCAGAATGGATTCGACTAATGGCCGAAAAATCTATCGTCTTTACTTGTGCAAATCCAGTTCCAGAAATTTACCCTTATCAAGCCAAAGAAGCGGGTGCATTTATTGTTGCAACAGGGCGTGGTGATTTTCCAAACCAAGTTAACAATTCTGTTTGTTTTCCATCTATTCTGAAAGGAACCGTAATGGTGGCATCACGTAAAATTACCGATAGTATGGCAATTTGTGCAGCGCACTCTATCGCCGATTTTGCAGAAGCACGCGGTATTGCTCCCGACAACATTATGCCAACAATGATGGAATGGGAACTCTTCCCGAAAGTTGCTGCTGATGTAGCTATGCAAGCCATCAAAGAAGGTTTAGCACGTAAGATTATGACTTGGGACGAAGTTTATGAAGAAGCTAAGAAAGATATTATCAAAGCACACGAGATGACACAACTTCTTCAGGATAAAGGTTATATCAAACCTCTTGATGAACAAGTTATCAGAGAAACTGTAGCACAAGTGGTGGAACAAATCCAAAAGCAAGCATAGTGATGATTGCGCAACAAAAGATTAGAATCGAAGAATATAATTATTCGCTACCAGCAGAAAAGATTGCTTACTTTCCTGCTGGTTCGCGCGATCAGTCGCAACTATTAGTACATAAAGATGGAACTATTACGGACGCTACATTCAAAGATCTTGCACAGTTTCTCGGTCCTAACGATGTGTTAGCATTCAACAACTCTCGGGTGATTCACGCTCGATTGCTCGTTCACAATCGTAATGGTGCGGCGATTGAAATTTTCTGTTTGGAGCCGTTAGCTCCTACGCGTGAGATTCAAGAAGCATTTGTACAAACTTCCAGAGTGAGTTGGAAATGCTTTGTTGGAAATGCTAAACGATGGAAAGAACCGATAGAGTTTATTGTTGAGGTAAACCAAAAACCTTTAGCTATTACAGCAGTAAAAGGTGAAAATAGTGATGGAGCTTTCGAAGTTACTTTTCTTTGGGAAGATGAGACGGTTACATTAGCAGAATGGATTGAGGCATACGGAAAAATTCCGCTTCCTCCCTACATCAAACGGGCAGCACAAAACGAAGATGAACAACGCTACCAAACCATATTTGCGCAACATAACGGCTCTGTAGCAGCGCCAACGGCAGGGTTGCACTTTACTGAAGAGGTGTTCCGTTCGCTAAAAGAAAAGAAGATTGAAAATCTCTGGGTTACACTTCACGTGGGCGCAGGTACCTTCAAACCAGTCTCTACTGAAACCATCGGCGAACACATAATGCACAAAGAACAGATTGTGATTACGCGTGAAACTATTGAGGCGATATTGAATTGTAACAATAAGAAAATTATTGCCGTAGGAACCACAGTTGCGCGAACTTTAGAATCGCTATTTATTATCGGTGCAAAACTGAACTTGAACCTTCCAGACCCGTTTAATGTTCAACAATGGGAAATTTACGAAAATGAAGAACTGCGAAAAGTAGATGCAACTACTTCGTTGAAAATGATTTATAACTATCTTATTGATAATAATTTGCATTTTTTAACCGCCTCTACTGCCTTAATGATTACTCCAGGTTATGAACATAAAATAGCCAAAGGTCTCATTACGAATTTTCACCAACCACAAAGTACATTGCTATTACTGATAGCCTCCTATTTAGGAGATAAATGGAAAGAAATTTACCAACACGCACTTACCCATAACTATAGATTCCTAAGTTATGGTGATAGTAATCTTTATCTTTAGTATTTTTTCATTCTTTCATACAATAAACATAAAAAAATACGTTATAAACCTGATTTTTAATTAGAAAAGGTAAATTATGTTTAAATTTGAGCATCCTGCATACTTATATCTGTTGCTGCTAATTCCGCTATTTGTTGCTGGTTACATTTTATATCAATATAGATTAAGAATGAAGATAAAAAAGTTCTGTGATGAGGAACTTTATAAACGGTTAACTCCTAACCATTCTTCGGCTATGCAGCATACCAAATTCTCACTTCTGATGGCGACATTGGCATTTTTAATTCTTGCTCTCGCTAATCCGCAGACAGGAAGTTCTTTAGAAAAAGGGAAAGTACAAGGTGTTGATATAATGCTTTGTATGGATATTTCTAATAGTATGTTGGCCGAAGATATCAGTCCGAATCGTTTGGAAGCTTCTAAAATGGCGATCAATCATTTTATTGATAAACTCAAAGGCGACCGAGTAGGTTTGATCGCTTTTGCTGGAAAACCTTTTGTGCAATTGCCTATTACTAGTGATTATGCAGTAGCAAAAATGTTTGTGAATCAGCTTAATACAAATCTTATTGAGGCGCAAGGTACCGATCTTACCGCAGCCTTGGGGTTGGCGATGAATGCCATTATGCCGACCCAAAAAGATCTAAATTCTGAAGAACAAGTTGCTGATGAGGTGAAGTCAAAAGTAATCCTGTTAATCTCTGATGGTGAAGATCATTTCCCCGAAGCGGTTGAGATGGCTCAAGAGATTGCTGAGTATGGAATCACAATACATACGATTGGAATTGGTTCTACCCAAGGTGTAACTATTCCGATGGGAAAGAATGCTTTCAAGAAAGATCGAGAAGGAAATACCGTTGTTACCCGTTTAAATGAAACTATTTTGCGAGATATTGCTGCTGCTGGCGGTGGAAATTACGTGCATGCTACTAACGCTACGTTAGGATTAGAGGAGATCTATAAATCGATTAATAAAATGGAAAAATCTGAAGTTCAAGAGATTACGTTTACAAAGTATGAAAGTAAATATATCTACCCTTTGGCTTTAGCTTTGATTTGCCTTATAATTGAAACCATACTTTTTGCCACAAAACCGAAATGGAAAAATCGTGTAACACGCTTTATTGAACTATTGCAACCCAAAGGTACAAAAATTATACTCCTGCTGATAATGCTTTTGCCCACACTTGCACATGCTCAAACCGCAGATGAAATTTCTGCAATGCGCCGTGGCGACGACTATTTCCAGAAGGCAGAAAAAATCTATTTAGAGTCGAAAAAAATGGCTGAAAGAACAGGCGATAGTAATAGTGTTGCTGTCGTTGATAAGCAGAAAGAGGCGTACAAACTCTATCATAACGCTTACCAAGAGTATCAGAAGGCTACCCAAAATACCAAATATTATCAATATTCATCTACCTATAATATGGCTAATGCGCTCTATCGCAAGTGTAGAATTTTTCCTGATAGAGATACTACTGCCTACAAAAAAATTGATGATTTATACAAAAAACTTACTGAGGATAAAAGTTGTGCCAAAGAGTTACGCGCTACCGCATTTCATAATATGGGTAATAACTTTATGTTGCAAGAGAAATATGCTGATGCCGTAAACGCCTATAAAAATGCCCTCAAACTTAATCCTACCGATATGGATACCAAATACAATTTGGAATATGCAAAGAAAAAATTGCACCAACAACAGCAAAACCAAGGAGGTGGACAAGATAATCAGCAACAACAAAATCAGCAACAACAAAATCAGCAAAATCAACAACAAGAAAATCAAGAGAATCAACAAGATAAACAACAAGGCGGTAACGACCAAAAGGAGCAGAAAGAACAGCAACAAAAACAGCAGCAAGAACAGCAACAACAGAGAGAGCAACAAGCAAGAGAAGCGGCTGCAAAACAGGGAAATAGATCTCAAGATGAAAAACAGTTGGATGCTCTTCAACAGAATGAACGTCAGTTGCAGCGCCGCATGAACGATCAGAAAGCGGGTACACCAAGTAGCAAAACCAAACAAGAAAAAGATTGGTAAAAAAAGAGAACTATGCAAAATTTAATTTTTCTATTTTTTATTGGATATATAGCCTTACTATTTCTAATTACTTGGCTAACCTCTCGTAAAGCAACAAACGATACCTATTTTACAGGAAATCGAAAATCTCCTTGGTTTATAGTTGCTTATGGTATGATTGGCGCCTCTCTTTCTGGGGTAACCTTTATGTCAGTACCTGGTGATGTTGTTAATACTCAATTTTCATACGCATGCGTTCTCATCGGCTATATACTTGGTTACTTGTCTATTGCATACATTCTACTTCCTCTTTACTACAAGAACAATCTCACTTCCATTTACCAATTCCTTGATACACGTTTTGGAAATGAAGCGCAAAAAACGGGTTCTACTTTCTTTATTATCTCTCGGCTGATGGGCTCTGCACTTCGAATGTATTTAGTAATTTACGTTTTACAGATTTTTATCTTCGATAGCTGGAATATCCCTATTTGGGCAACAGCTATCTTTATGATTTTCATTATCACCCTTTACACCTTTAGAGGAGGACTCAAAACGGTGGTATGGACTGATACTTTACAAACTACATTTTTGGTGTTGGCATTGATTATCTCTATTGTTGTAATCCTTAAAGATGCTCAACTCTCTCTTGTTCAGTCATTTGAATTAATGAAAGATGCGGGTTATACAAGAGTTTTTAATACTGATTGGCACGCAGGAAGTTTCTATCTGAAGCAGATTTTTGGAGGAATGTTTATCACCATTACAATGACAGGTTTAGACCAAGATATGATGCAGAAAAACCTATCTTGCAAGACTTTAAAGGAATCGCAATTTAATATGCTCAGTTTTACAGGGATACTTATTCTGGTGAATATGCTCTTCCTATTTTTGGGTGGGCTTTTGCTTATATACGCGCAACAACAAGGAATAGCTCTTCCTCTTAACGAAGTTGGTAAAATTGTTAGTGATAGAATTTATCCCGAATTAGCGCTAAATTACCTAGGTACCACAACCGCTATATTCTTCGTTATCGGGCTAATAGCTGCTGGATTTTCAAGTGCTGATGGTACTTTTACGGCGCTAACCACTAGTTTCTGCTTTGATATCTTAAAAATCGATAAGCGTGTTGCTGACGAGAAAAAGCGTACCCGCATTCGCTACGCTTCTCACGCACTGATGGCAACTCTTTTCTTGCTCATTATCATTATTTTTGCAAACCACCACAACGAAGCTCTGATTCAAACCATCTTTAAAGTGGCAGGTTATACCTATGGCCCAATTCTTGGTCTTTTTGTCTTCGGAATGTTTACACACCGCGAAATTCGTCATCGCGGTTGGATTGCTATTTCTTCATTAGTAACACCAACCACTATTGCTATTTTGGCTGCAAACTCCCAAGAATGGCTCAATGGTTACGTTTTTGGTTTTGAACTTGTTATCGTCAACGGACTGATGATGTTCCTGCTTCTACTTGCAGATAGCAAACGTAAAAACTAAATCTAATAACCTAAAAAACAGATGCGTTGATATATCTTGCGTAATATAGATATGCAATTTTATTAGACTTTTCTACTTACTACAATAATATTGTTGCTCTTTGTAAAAGTGCTAAAAATGAAAACCCTATAATCAGCATATTTGATTATAGGGTTTTCTTTAAAAAAAGTTTTATGTGTTATATCATGTTAATACACAATCATTTTGCGACAAGATGGAGCACAGCCTGCTGCCGTTTCAATAGCAACTAAATAGGTTCCAGATGCAAAACCTGTTGAGAGTGTCGCCATATTACCATCTAAAACAGTATTGAAAACCATTTTCCCATCTAGAGTGTAAATTGCCAATTTGTGACCATTTATGTCAGCCCCAGAAATCATGAAATTACCATCGTTAGGTACAGGAGAGATTGTAAATGAGGTTGTTTCATTCTCTGTAATGGAAACAGACCCTAAGGTAGTAAAAGGATAGGTTGCTAATTCGCCCCAAACACCATCTGCATTTTGTCCGATAGCTGCTGCCCAATAATCGGTTCCTGGCTCTAAACCAGCCCATGTCCAAGCATCTTCAGTATAGTATATGTAAAAATCTTCTTGAAGATAAAAAATGGTAGAATCCTCACCCCAAGCCTGATATAAAGAATCGGTAAGGATCATATCTTTATAAAAAGCTGTTTGGTCATTCGGAGTAAATGTTACCAATGCACTAGTTGAGGTAATATTATCTACGGCAATGGAAATTTCAGAAGTGCCACTTCCTCCAAGAGAGCCTGTCGTTAGCTCATAGGTTACAACAGAAGAACTATTCCCTTGTGCATCGTAAGGTAATACACAGAATGTGTAAGCAGTGTTGGGTGTTTGCTCATCATAATATACTGTATCAATTCCAGCTGACAACGCACCCCATTGGTGTACTAATTGATCCAAAGAGATTCCTCCCATCATAAGCATCCACATATCCAATTCTGCTGTTTGTGATAGAAAATATTCGTAGGTAACACACTCAGCGTTGGGAATAATCTGAAACGACATTTCTGTAGGGGTTACATTAATAGCAGAAATTGTCACTGTAGGGTCCGTCGTCACACCTCTCGTTGGTACACCACTGCGTTGTGCATTAGCAAAAGAGAGTGCCATAATGGCAAAAAACATTAAAAAAATCTTTTTCATTGTATTCGTTTTTATTGATTGTTATTTTAACTTTCTATTGTTCAATTACTTATATAAAGGCTGATATACTTGATATCTATTTACAAAAATACAATAAAATTTCATATCAAAATTGAGTTTAGGATTAATATTTGGGCGTGTCGGCTCTTTTCCCCGCACCTTGCCGCCCGCTCGCCGTCGGGCTATCCGCTCAAATTTCGCGCCTCCTTCTCGCGCTTCTATCTTTCTCTAAAACCAAATTATAGGTGCTAAACTCTATCTACTAAGTTCTTAACTCGGCGCTCATAACCGCTTCTATCCCTCACGCACCGTACTGCGAAAATTTTGGCGCCATGTGTCAAAAATTAGGATTGCGTTCTTTTTTTACCTATTTTGTGTAAGCGCTTTTTACTCTCCATAATACCAATTACTAAAAATGGCTGAGTTTCTTGAACCCAGCCATCTGTAAAACTCAGAAAATGATATTTTTAGAATCCAAAAATATCTTCAAGTTGTAGTTTGGTTACTTTTCCATATTTACTCAATGCGTTGAAGTCCATATCTTCCTCTTTACCCAAAACCATTACAGTTTTCTTTTGACCTTTGATATATTTTTGGTTGAAGTCGATAATATCTTGCATGGTCATTGTTGGATAAGCTTCGAAAAGCATTTGAGCGCGGGTTTTCTTCATATCATATCCCATCTTTTCGTAGTTCAAGTAGTTGAAGATGATATTGCGTTTGGTAGTACGTGAAGTACGAATGTTAGAGATGAGCGATTCTTTCGCCAATTGGAAGTTGGTTTCAGCTACAGGCATATTGTTGAAAAGGTCTTCAAAAGCTGCTAATGCGTCTAACAATTTGTCATTTTGTGTAGCAATAAATGCCCAATTAAGGTAGTAACCATCTCTTTGGTTAGGTTGAGAGTAGTAAGCTTGTGCACTATATGCCAAACTTCTCTTCTCACGCATCTCTTGGAATACAATTGCGTTCATACTTCCACCAAAATATTCGTTGTAAAGGTTGATCTGTGGAGCCAATTTGAGGTTGAGCTTCATTCCGCGTGAGTATTCACGAAGGTAAGATTGTTTTGCATCGTAGTTTACAAACAATACGTTTCCTTGAGTAACTTCTTGTGGAATAAGCGTTTTATTTTCAGGAGATTTTGAGAATTTTGCAGGTACAGTGTGAATGCGGCTAACAATGCTTTTTACATTTTCAAGATTTTCGGGTCCGTAGTAAAGAATGCGGTGTTTGTATTGGAAAAGATTGCGAATGATATTCACTAAATCTTGAGATTTAAAAGCTTTTAACTCTTTTTCGTTAAATTGATTTTTTGTTGGAGAGGATTCACCATAAACGCCATAATTATATAGAGCTGAGAAAACAGATTGTTGGTTAGCTTTGCTATCGTTGCGAGATTTGACAATACGAGAAACTAATTTTTCCCAAGCAGCATCGTTAGGTTGTACGTTGCTGAAAATCTCTTCAACAAGAAGCATCGCTTTTTCCATATTTTCGCTCAAACCGCTAATGCTTACAATGATGTTTTCGTTGTTTACACTGAAAGAGTAGTTACATGCTAATTTGTAAAATTCCTCTTGTAATTGCTCTGCTGTGTATTTTGTGGTAGATAAATAATCTAAAAGGTCTGCTGCTAAGTCGAAAGTTTTGTCTGCTAAATATCCGAAGTCGAAATAATAATCTAAATTGAAAGTTTTATTCTCAACGTTTTCAACATAAAGTACTTCCAAACCATTGTTTAGTTTAGATTTGGTCATATCTTTGCTGAAATTAACAAAAACAGGTTCAATAGGTGTAACCTTAAGAGATTTAATCTCTTTCAAAAATGCACTTTCTTCGTTACGTCCCACTTCAATAGGTGTGATCGGTGGTTTGGCAACTTTCGCAACGTCGTTAGGGGTACCTTGTTTTTTGTTCACAACCACAAAGTTGTTGTCTTTGAAGATTTTGTTGGCAAAATTAACGATATCTTTCTTCGTGATTTTTCCTAACTCGTTAATCTCGTTTACTACATCACCCCAATTTTGATGTTCTACAAAAGCGTATGCCATTTGACTTGCACGGCTATTGCTGCTTTCTGCACGTTTCATAATGCTAAGTTTCATGTTGTTGATGGCTGCTTCCAGAAGCCAATCTTCAAATTGTCCCTCTTTTACAAGTTTAATTTGCTCAAAAAGGAGTTTCTGAACATCTTCTAAAGATTGTCCCTTCATTGGGCGACCGCCAAACATAAATGCTGCATAGTCGTTGAGCGAGTAAACGCCAGCATATGCACCCATACATTTTTGTTGTTGGTTCAAATTCAAGTCAATCAAACCACATTTTCCATTGTTCAATACAGATTCAAGAAGGTTTGCCAAAAGTACATCGTGACTGCCATTCCCATTGTCAATGCGATAAGCAATGATGGTGTTTTCTGCTTCCAAACCTACTACCTCTTTGATAATAGGACTGGTAATTGGTGCTTCAGGAGTTTTTTGGAATACAGGAACTTCACTAGGCTTCATATTTCCCCAATATTTATCAATAATTTTGATAGCTTCATCAGGATTAAAGTCACCAGCCATACTGATACAGATGTTGTTAGGAACATAGTATTGAGCAACAAAATTTCGGATATTGCGCATTGATGGGTTTTTCAAATGTTCAGCTTCTCCCAAAGTGGTTTGTGTTCCGTAAGGATGGTGTGGGAAAAGTGCTGAAAGCATCGCTTCGTTGGCTTTTCTTCCATCTTTGGTCAAACTCATATTTTTTTCTTCATAAATGGTTTCCAATTCGGTGTGGAAAAGACGCAAAACTAAGTTCTCGAAACGGTCAGCCTGAATCATTGCCCAAGCCTCAAGTTGGTTGTTCGGAATGTTCTCAACGTACATAGTGTAGTCGTTGCTTGTAAAAGCGTTGGTTCCGGTAGAACCTATAGCAGACATTGCTTTGTCATATTCGTTGGCAATTGCCAATTTTGAAGCTTCGTAAGAGAGACTGTCAATCATTTTGTAGATGGCTGTGCGTGTAGTTTGATCTTCAAACATACGATAAGCCTCGAACAGATCTTCAATCTTTTGAATGAGAACTTTCTCTTTTTCCCAATCTTTAGTTCCTAATTTTTCTGTTCCTTTGAACATCATGTGTTCCAAGTAGTGCGCTAAACCAGTAGTTTCTGCAGGGTCGTTCTTACTTCCAGCTCGTACAGCAATGTAGGTCTGGATTTTAGGTGCATCTTTGTAAACACTCATAAATACTTTTAAGCCATTGTCTAAGGTGTATTCCCTAATTTGCAATGGGTCATTTGGATAGGTAACATAATTGTAGTTTTTCTGTGCCATTAATGAGGTTACAGAAATAATCAAAACTACAATCGTACTGATTAATAATCTGATTTTTTTCATAATTCGTTTGTTTTATTAATTTGACTTTTATGATTTTCTTTTCTAATGGTATGATTAATATTGGACAATCCTATTTTCTGTATAAAAAATTGTTAGAATTGGCAAAAATATGATTTTTTCTTTTTATTTTGGAATGAAAATGGACGTTTGACTAATTTTTTTGTCGAATATGTTTCCCGCCGCGCCGAATGGAAACTTTAGCTTTAGCATCTTGAATTATCTTTCCGTTGTCAATAAGTGTTGCTCCAGCGTTTACAATGAGTTTACTACCGCTGCTTAATGTGAGTATCGCTCCTTCGTTCAGTTGCAAGGTTGACCCTCTTTTTATTCGCAGCGTTGCACCTTCCGTTAGCGTGAACTGTGCATTGCTGTCAATCTCCAAAACGCTTTTCTCTTCTATAGAAACAACACTTCCTGCCTCTTGTAAAAAGTCGCTTCCCGCTTCGCAAACCCATCGGGAGGTTGGCGCAAAGTATCCGCTTTCCGCATCACGTTCAAATTGTGCTGGCGTTAGGTTTTGCGTAATTGTCAAGCTGTTGCCTTGCGTTAAAACAGCACGCTCGCGCAAGGATATGTTGCCCGTCCAAATGGCTGAGTTGGTGATGTTGTAGTCGTCCCAGCGAATGTGAACTACAAAGGTGCCATTTTCCTGTGGAACCATCTCAATACTTAAACCACTTAAATAGGTAGTTAGTGTGTTTTTGTTGGCCATTCTGGTGCTGTTGGAAGCGCCTCCATAACTCAGGTAGTTGTAGTATGTTCTTGTGTTACAAGTGCTTGGGTTGGTTCCCATATTCAGTTTGGTTGCTGTTGTAAAAGCATCAAAATTATCTCCGTAGCTTGGAAGATTGTCCCAATATCGACCATTTTTCTCGATTCGCCAAGCGTGTTTTCTGTGGTTTAGGGTTAGCTTTTGTGCGGCATCGTCAGGCGTAAAAAACTCCTCCATATCGTGGTAGCCTCCAAACGGGTTGGCGTCTTCTCGCCGATGATGGTAGTTGTAAGTCCCCCAATTGATACATTGGTATTGGTAAGGCGCTGCCGTATCAACCACTAAAGCATAGTTCCAAAAACCTTCCGCAGGAATAGCTCGCAGATTGTCACGCTCGTGAATCTGAGGATGGGAAAGGTCGTCTCTGCCCACCTGATAGTATGCGTAAATCCCAGCGCTACCTTTGGGCCGACAATCGTTTTCAGAAAATTGCATAAAGTCCAATTTATTATTCTTTCCTATCTGATGATTCTCTAACCAAATATATTGATTAGAAGAGTTTTCGCTATCTTTATACGGCAATTTGATGCGAATAACATCTCCCGTTGTAATAAAGTCGCGTAGCGTAAAGCTGCAGTTGCCATTTTCGCGTGTTATGTCTGAAGGAATCGATTGCTGATTGTTGGCGTCGTGAGCGGAAATAAAATCTATTGCTTCGGGGTGTTTCCAGTGCATGCGCCAACGTTCATAGCCATTGCAGCAAACCAAACTGGAGCCGTTGCTGCCCATTAGTCCATAACCGCCTTGTATAGAGATGAATGGCATAAAAATATTGCCGCTTCCGCGATGGTTGCCGCCAGTGGTATGAAACTCATTGCCGCCAAAGAGTAGGTGCGAGAGTTCGTGCATTAAGATGGAAGTGGGGTTGATGCCAACATTACTATTGCCAACGCATTGAAAACTTCCTCTGCCAGAAAATGGATACTCGGTGCCGTTAATGAGTAGTTTTTCACCCTTGAGTAGGGAAGGGGAGACCAATCCGCTGCCAGCATTGCTGCCACCATAGTTTTGTGTGATATTGCGGACGAGAAATTGCGCAAAGAAGATAGATTGCTCGCCCGCAAGCGCATAGTCTTCAATATGGTTGTGGCCATAAATCGCTTTTAAACCACCATTTCTGTTAATCTGTTCCACTACAGCATGGATAATTGTGCGGGAACTGAAGGAGCCGTGCTCTAAAATGGAACTCTCTTTGATATTCACCACCATAAAATCTCCTGTAATTTGTAAAGCATCGAAGGAGGATTCCCCATAAATTCGTGTCATCGTGCCCCGAAGATTTTGCGGGTTATAGATGGTGTCCAAAAGTTCTAACATATAGGTGGGACGGGGCGCTGTGTTAATACCTTCTCGCGTAGCAATAGGCCAAAATTTACTGCTTTCTACATAGTTGCGATCAGGATTTATATCGTAAATGATGTTGATAAAGATGGTTAATGCCCGAAATTTCTGGTTAGGATCAATGCCGTACCCTTCCCAGCTGTATTGTGGTTGGGCGTATGAATGATGAGATGTTAAAAAGATAAGTAGTATAAATAATGCTGAAAAACCTTTTCTTCCCAAACGGTAACAACTCTCTTTTTTTGTCATATTTGTAATATAAATGTATATCCTTTTTTCGTATTATCGAATACTAATTGAAAGAGATAAAAATAGCGTTCTGATATTTTTTAGTTGTAAATTATGTGATTGTATTAGATTGGCTTTGTTATGAGATAAGGTGATATTTATGAAGAATAATATTTTCTTACTTCCTAAAAATTAAGGTGGAGAATTGCTCGACATCGAGAATCTCATTGGCAACTTCCAAAATCTGTTCTGAAGTTATTTTTTCAAATATTGCCACCGATTCGTCAAGCGTCTCCACTTCGTCAAAAAAGAGCGCACTTCTGCCTAATGCAATCATCTCGTTAAGTTTCGCTTCGTTTGAAATGGCTAACTGCCCGAGAAACTGCTTGATGGCGTAGTGCAACTGCATCGTGCCTAAACGGTTTTTCTTCACTTTTTCAATCTCCCGATAGGCTACATCTAAACATTTGTCAACCATCGAACTGTCACAGCCAATGTAGAAGGAGAGAAGCCCAGAGTCGGAAAATGG
>JAEZOU010000058.1 GCA_023413895.1 Bacteroidota bacterium
TTCTCCCAATTCTGCAGGGACAATGCAAAACCGAGAGAAACAGCAAGACATTATATTAATTGTTCTCGTAATATGCGTTTGTGGAGTAGAATAACCCCGAGATAGTGAATTGTTGCGTTTTGCTATCTCTGTAGAGCATCTGTGCAGGTATGTTAAGGTAATATTTCTCGTTCTCATCTTCCACTGCCAACGAGCGTGCTGGCATATTGAAATAATCTAAAGTGGTTAAACCAAATGTGTCGGTAGTAACAGCAGAAACAAACAAACCGCTATCTGCAATTGCTACTTGGGTTGTAACTTCACATAAGGTTCCTGCACCTTGACAATCTACATGAACAAGTTTATCGCCTACGAGAATGCATCCGTTGCATTTCTTTGCACTATGACCTACTTTAATAGTAATGGTACCAGTTTGTTTTCCTTTGGCAGGATTGGCTATCGTTACTTCATTAAGAGTGTTTACAACATCCACCTCCTCTTTTTGACACGAAATGACACCAAGGGTAAGAACTAATAGGAGTAAAAAATGACTTTTTCCTTTTTTTAGCATATACATCAATTTTTAGAGGTTTTTGCCTACAAATTTATGGGAAAAAATTAAATGGGGGAATATTATTTTTCATGTGAAAATACAATTTTTAATTTTAAGAGGTTTTTTAAAATTAAAATGTCCTAATAACAATAATAAATAACTATGATTTAATATTATACAGAACGTTATTTTTTTTATCAGGACAAAAGATTTTTTTTATTAGGACAATTTTATAAGGTTACTTATTCTATTTAGGACGAAACTTTATTTAATGTCCGAATAAAATTGAATTAAAATTGTCTAGAAATAGAAACAAAATGCTATTTTTGCAAAAAAATAGAACTATGAAATATTGGTACGAAAAAACCTCAGTCAAGATAACATTATATTTGGTTTTGGGTTTGATTTTATTCTATTTTCATACAAACTATTCCTTCCTAAGAGCTTGTGCAGCTCCTCATTTCTATAAAGAGTATATTACTGCAGCAATATCTATTATAGCGGTCTATCTCAACTTCCTTTTCTTTTTTCCTAGATTTTATAAGCAGAATAGATATAAAGAGTATTGGATACTTGTTTCTGTAACAATTTTATTGTCAAGTGCTTTAGAAATGATGATAGTGGCTAAAGAGGTTTGGGCATTATTAGAGCCACGTATTGGGGAATTAACCCTAAAATATTTTCTTATTGAGTCCTTTTTTGTAACTTTAAGGAATGGTGGTTTAGTGCTATTCGCCTATGTTGTAAGTGTTATTCTATGGTTGCGGCGAGAGGAAGGGGAAATGTTGGTAGATCTGAGAAAAAAATATGGTCTTGTTGATGTAAAAGATATTGATCAGGAGGGAACATTTATCAATATAAAACAAGTGCTTTATTGTGTTCAAGATCGTAATGTTACATCTCTATATCTTACAGATGGCTCTGTCTTTTTGCGCTACAACTCTATGAACAATCTTGAACAGATTCTCGGGAGTGAAGAGTTTCTCCGTATTTCACGAAGTACTATTGTGCAAAAAAAACAAATTGAGCAAATTAACGGCAGTAATGTAGTTATGCGAGAATTTGCTAACGAAAAAGATAAACTTGTTTTGTCTGTTGATATAAGCTATAGTGAAATTGTAGAACAGTTCGCCGCTAATAAAGCTTTAACTGAGGAGGATCAACCAGAACCTGTTCCAGAAGAAAAGCGCAAAAAGAATATTAATCAGGATTTTAGTCTAAATCAAAGAGCAGAAGATATTTATCACTATATACTCAGCAATCCCAATTCTAAAATAAAAGATATTGCTAATGCATTTGATATCTCTTATAGAAGTGTAACTCGTTATCTTACTTTTTTAAAAGAGAACGGGTTAATTAAGTATAGTGGGGCTAAAAGGAATGGTGGCTATAAGGTTGTTTCTCGTAGAAGAAAAATTAAGAAAAAGCAAAACCGCCAAAGTGAATAATGAAATCAGCCTTAAACAGATAATAATGTCCAGCTGGAAGTTCTGTAGGAACATCCACAGAATCTGGAATCTCAATAAGGAATTCATAATAATCGTCTTGATGGGAGTGTATTGTCATAGATAAAATATCTGTTTATGCTGATTTTCCCATTCCCATAATGGACCAGGAATATTTTCATACAATATTAAAAAGCAACCTCTCCAACATACAAAACATAATCTGCCTCTTTTTGACATGAAATTGATACAATTGAAAGCAGAAGTAGCCAAACAGAAAATACATTTTTTATAACAAATAGATCATAGGCCTCTAATTAAACTTTTTATATTCTTACCATTTTTCCGAATTCTACCAAAGTTCATTTAGTAAAACAGAGAAAACAACCTTGTAAAATTACTAATATTTTTTTTGATATACCATTAAATTTTGTTGATTTTTCGATAATCCTTCAGTTTTTTCAGTGTGCATAATTCACTGATTATTCGTTTATTGTAAATTTATTTCAGTTTAATTCATATAGTTTAAAAAAATCAGGCTCCAACGTTTTCTTCAAAGGTGGTTTGAGTCAAATTTCGGAGGATTTGGAAGAAGTTTTACAAAAAAATTCCCTTAAACTTTGCAGAAGGAAGGGGAAAATTATTTTCTTTAAAATATTGTGTATTAATTTAGTTTAGTAGAAATTACAATGCCTGCAGTATGAATATCTTGTGTCCGATGGGCAGGAACTCTTGGGTGGAATTTAAACGAATAATCGTAGAAAACTCCTAATTTTGTTTTAGGTGAGACTCGAAACAGCAACTCAGCTTTTGTTTCTAAGTTTTGGGAAATGTCGCCTATAAGATAACCTTTAAAAATTGGCGGCTGACAGTCGTGTGCTAAAAATCGAAAAACTCCTCCGTAAAGCAGTGATATATTCTTGCAGAACAGATTTTTGCAAAATCGTAATAGGTGCGTACTCCGACAGAAACTCCTAATGAAAGATTACATATTATCACCTCCTATATTGTTTAACATGTTAGTGTTTACACCTGAATGTGCCGATAAAGCGAATAAAACGTCAAGGTGTTTAATAACGCCCAGACCATATTGGGATTGCATTCCCCAACCTGACATGCTGCCGCAATATGAGTAACCTGTGGTAAAATCTAAGTTGTGTGTCAATTTGGACTCTTGAGAGAATCACACCAATGGCAAACCTGCCATTAATAAAATAACAAATACTCTTTTCATAACTAAAATGGTTTTTGGATTGTTAATCTAACGCCTT
>JAEZOU010000086.1 GCA_023413895.1 Bacteroidota bacterium
TCCATTTGTAATGCAAAAATGGGATTTTATCGGCAGAAAATAGCAGCCTCTGCCCTACTCTTTTCCGCATTTTTTATCGGTTTTACACACGTTTTTCTTCTATTTCATCATCGTTACAATGTTGCTATACAGCAATTAGACAACAAAAACCGCTGCTGGCAGGTGAAAATTAGCGAACCTCCACAAGTTTGCGAAAAATCTATTAAAAGTATTGGCACACTTTACGATATGCAAAATCGAAAAGAGATTGTTGGGCAAGTTTTATTATACCTTGAACGCGATTCTCTCTCCTCAACCTTGCAATGTGGAGATCAAATTTCAATCTACACACAACTCAAACCTATTTCTGGTCCCGAAAACCCATATTCATTTGACTATAAAACGTTTATGAAAAGAAAAGGGATCTATTTTACGGGATATATTTCTAGAGAACAATGGCAATATCAGCAAACGAACAGACAAGGAATTATCAAGCGAACAGCGTATCACTGGCAGCAGAAACTACTGCAAATTCTTTCTGAAGCGGGGCTACGCAATGATGAATACGCCATTGCCGCTGCTATTCTATTAGGCAACGACGAAACCATGGAACCCGAACTCAAAAATGCCTACTCCTCAGCAGGTGTCAGCCACATATTATGCGTATCGGGGATGCATGTTGGTATTGTTTTTATGATTATCAACTTTCTCTTAATGCCGATGGAACGGAGCAAATTCCTCCGATACCTAAAATCATTTCTGCTTTTTATCATCATTTGGGGATACGCCAACGTTACAGGCTTGTCGCCTTCGGTTTCACGAGCAGCCACAATGTTTACTTTTGTGCTAATCGGCAACCACTTGCGGCGAAACACCAACGTATTCCATAGTCTCTTTGCTTCTCTTTTCATTTTACTCACAATCAACCCATTACTTATATTTGAATTGGGATTTCAGTTGAGTTATTTAGCAGTTGTGGGCATTGTTCTTTTCCAACCTCCTATCTATAACTTATTCAAAATAAAAATCAAAATTCTCAACTATTTTTGGAATTTAGCTTCAGTATCGATTGCGGCACAAATTGCCACCTTTCCACTCACCATCTGCTACTTCGGCACATTTCCCAACTACTTCCTTATTGCCAATCTTTCCGTAATTGCGCTCTCCTTTGCCGTTGTGATCACAGGAGTTTCTGTATTAGCCTTTAGTTTTTCGCAACTTCTTTCACTTTATTTAGGGAAATTACTCACTTTAGAGATAAAAGTGATGAACAAAATTATTTTCTGGGTCGAAAACCTTCCTTACTCTGTTACAGAAAACATAAATATCAATAATTTACAGATGATTCTTCTTTACAGCTTCATCATTTTCATCTTTATCTTCTATCTAAAAAGAAAACCTTGGAAGCTAACAACGGCTCTATCCTCATTAGTTATATTTCTAATTATATGGATTATAAATATTTACGATTGCAAACATGAACAATCAATTACTATCTATTCCACAAACAGAAGCACTGCAATATCTCTAAATTTGATGGGCAAAAACCTTTTACTATGCGACTCTTTGTTAATAGCTGACGAAAAAAGTCGAACTTTTGCCACTGCTAACCATGAACGCAAGCGGAATTTAACAACGAAAATTATAGATATCGATAGTAATTTCAATACGATGGAGATTTTTAAAAATCGCAATTTTATTCACTTTGCAGGAAAAACCATCTACTTACACTCTGCTAAGGAAACTCTTTACGCAACAGAAAACCAGATAAAAGTTGACTTTCTTGTTGTCAGAAACAATGCTCGGCAATCACTTGAGGAGATGTTGAAAATTATGGATATAGGTTTTGTCATCATTGACAAAAGCAATACTCCATTTTACGAAAAACGTTGGCGCGAGGATTGCCAACAAGCTCAAATCCCCTATCATTCAATGAGTGAAAGAGGAAAATGCTTTCAATATCAAATTCAAAAAGAATGATTATTTAACAGAAAACGCTAAAGCATACATCTTCATTTGCTTAATCATAGACGCCAAACCATTGGAACGTGTAGGAGAAAGATGCTCGCGCAACCCGATTCGGTTTATATAATCCAAGGGTGCATTGAGAATATCTTGTGGGGTTTGACCTGATAAAACTCGAATCAACAAATTGACAATTCCTTTGGTGATAATAGCATCGCTATCTGCCGTAAAAACAACTTTACCATCTTGGTAATCAGCATGCAACCAAACTTGCGATTGGCATCCAGAAATTAGATATTTCTCCGTTTTATACTCATCGGAAATCAAAGGCAACTCTTTTCCCAATTCAATAATATAGTTGTAGCGATCCATCCAATCCTCAAAAAGGTCAAATTCGCTAATAATTTTTTCTTCTGCTTCTTGTATATTCATCTGAAATCACATTACGTAAATAATAGTTGCTTCTGCAACAACCTTTTGGCAAACCTTAAATTTGCCGTTGCAAAAATAAAGAAAAAAAACACACATTAAACAGATGTAGCATAGAACGAAGAACAGGTTGAAAGATAAGTGCCAATTTTTGAGAAATCATCAAAAAGAATAGGTTTTCAAACTTGAAGATTTTAGTTAAATTAAGTTAAAAACCATTTTCAATATAACTTCTCTATTGGGAATCAAAAAAAAGTATTTATTTTTGCGGTACAGAAAATCCTAACGGCAATTTTGGTCATTAGGATTTTTTTATCTCTCTAAAATAGTTCAAGTAATTGAATCACAAATAAATAAATTATGAAGAAACTAATTCTATCCTTAGGAACATTACTCCTCCCAATGTTCACCTTTGCAGGAGAAGCAGATATGATTCTGCCAAATCTCAGGGAGATTACATTTTTTAATGGCGCAATGACGGGTTGGTCGTTGCTAATGTGGGGGGCAATTGTTGTACTCATCGGACTACTTTTCGGCCTTTACCAAGCCATCAAAATTCGCAAGTTTCCCACACACAAATCGATGTCAGATGTAGCAGAAACCATATATACCACTTGTAAAACCTATCTTCTCCAACAAGGTAGATTTTTATTGATATTATTTGCCATCATCGCTGCCATTATCATCTTCTATTTTGGAGTATTAAGTGGAAAAACTTTTGCGCAAGTATCACAAATTCTTTTGTGGACAGTATTAGGAATTTTAGGTTCATACGCCGTAGCTTGGTTTGGCATTCGCATCAACACTTTAGCAAATAGTCGTACTTCGTTTGCCTCTTTGCAAGGAAAACCATGGAAAGTTGTTGGCATTCCTCTCCAATCTGGAATGAGTGTTGGGCTTCTACTCATCACAATTGAGTTACTACTTATGCTCATCATTTTACTTTTTGTAC
Organism: Bacteroidota bacterium; assembly: GCA_023413895.1. GTDB lineage: Bacteria > Bacteroidota > Bacteroidia > Bacteroidales > WCHB1-69 > JAEZOU01. The sequence continues at coordinate 3,326 of JAEZOU010000086.1, forward strand.
CGAAAGAGAGTGCTGGTGCGTGCCTTATTGGCTTTGCCATCGGAGAATCGTTAGGAGCTAGTGCATTACGTATTGCTGGCGGTATTTTTACCAAGATTGCGGACATCGGCTCCGACTTGATGAAAGTGATTTTCAAAATTGGCGAAGATGATCCGCGCAACCCTGGCGTTATTGCAGACTGCACCGGAGACAATGCTGGCGACAGCATCGGGCCCACCGCTGATGGTTTTGAAACCTACGGAGTTACGGGGGTTGCCCTCATCTCATTTATCATCTTGGTTATGCCAGAAACTATTGCCACACAAGCTCTTCTTATTGCTTGGATTTTTGCAATGCGTATTTTAATGGTATTTACCTCTATACTTGCATACGGCATCAACAACACAATCTCAGCAGCTAAATACAAAAATGCTGATAACTTTAACTTTGAAACTCCTCTCACCTCTTTAGTTTGGATTACTTCCGTCATCTCAATCGCAGTTACCTATCTTATCAGTTACCTCCTTTTAACCGACAACTCCGTCGTTGCCACCTCACAATATGGCAATGATTTATGGTGGCGATTAGCATCCATTATCAGTTTAGGAACATTGGCTGCAGCTATCATTCCCGAACTTACCAAAGCATTCACCAGCTCGCAATCTCGCCACGTAAACGAAGTTGTAAATGCTTCTCGCGAAGGCGGAGCATCGCTCACTATCCTATCTGGAATGGTTGCAGGAAACTATAGTGCTTTCTGGAAAGGAATCGTGATGGTTGCCCTCATGCTCGGCGGTGTTTTTGTAGCCACCGACGGAATGACTATGTTTGGCGAATATGCTTCTATCTTCGCTTTCGGACTTATCGCTTTCGGATTCTTGGGAATGGGACCCGTAACAATTGCCGTTGACAGTTACGGACCCGTAACCGACAATGCTCAATCTGTTTTTGAACTCTCTCAAATTGAAAAAATTCCGAATATCAGTCAAGAAATTGAATCTGAATATAACTTCAAACCTAACTTTGAAAAAGGTAAACATTACCTCGAAGCCAATGATGGTGCTGGTAACACCTTCAAAGCTACTGCAAAACCTGTACTCATAGGTACTGCGGTGGTAGGTGCAACCACAATGATTTTTGCTATCATTTTATTGCTCAAAAACTTCAATCTGCTTAACTTAAGCCTTACTGACCCTCCTGTAATCCTCGGCTTCATTACGGGCGGTGCTGTAATCTATTGGTTCAGCGGTGCTTCTATGCAAGCAGTAACCACTGGCGCATATAGAGCTGTCGAATTTATCAAACGAAACCTCAAACTCGACAAACAGGAAGCCAATATCGAAGACTCCAAAACTGTAGTAAAAATCTGCACCCAATATGCACAACAAGGAATGTGGAACATCTTCATCGTAATTTTCTGTCTTACTTTAGCTTTCGCTTTCTTCGACCCGAACTTCTTCGTTTCTTACTTGGTTTCTATTGCCGTATTCGGACTTTTCCAAGCCATCTATATGGCTAATGCAGGTGGCGCATGGGACAACGCCAAAAAGGTAGTTGAAGTTGACTTGCAAGAGAAAAACTCCGAACTTCATGCAGCTTCTGTTGTAGGCGACACCGTAGGCGACCCTTACAAAGACACCTCATCAGTGGCAATGAACCCAATTATCAAATTCTCGACACTTTTCGGAATGTTGGCAGTCGAAATTGCTATCCATATCCGCCTCAAGGCACAAGGCCTTATCAACGATGCCAATGAATATATCGGTAACGATCCTATTCAAATGGCGCAAGCGGTTAAAACTTTCGACTACACTCCAGTTATTGGATCTATCTTCCTGATTATTGGGCTTATATTCGTTTATCGTTCTTTCTACGGAATGCGAATTCAAAATCAGAAATAAAGATTCAGACATTATATTCATGGGGGCAGGTTTTTCAAATCTGCCTCTTTTTTTGTTTTTATTTGGGCGCATCGGCACTTCCCACACATAAATCCACCACACGTGCCGTCGGGCTTTCCGCTCAAATTTCGCGCCTCTTTCTCTCGCTCCAAACTTCCTTAAAATCCAATTTCTATCTTCCTAAATTCTAAACTCTAAAGCCGGCGCTCATAACCGCTGCAATCCCTTGCGCAAATTCCCAATAATCAAATTAATAACTACAAAAATATCTTTTTATAACATTCCTTATCTTCGTTCATTCTCTCAAAATAATATCTCTAAAATCATAAAAAATAAAAAGAATAAAAAAAAAAAGAGAGAATAATCGATTTTTTTATATTTCCAATAAACTATTTTTTGTAATTTCGCCTCCTATTATGAATTGTTCATAAAATACAATAACAACCTAAATAATAAATAGTTATGGCAGAAAAAAAATTTATGACATGCGACGGTAACTGCGCTGCAGCACACGTAGCTTACATGTTTAGTGAAGTTGCCGCTATCTATCCTATCACCCCATCTTCTCCGATGGCTGAATACATCGACGAATGGAGTGCAGGCGGCAGAAAAAATATCTTCGGTGAAACCGTAAAAGTTGTGGAAATGCAATCAGAAGCGGGTGCAGCAGGTGCTGTTCACGGTTCTCTTCAAGCAGGTGCACTTACTTCTACATACACCGCATCTCAAGGTCTCTTGTTGATGATTCCAAACATGTACAAAATTGCTGGTGAGTTACTTCCTGGCGTTTTCCACGTATCTGCACGTGCTTTAGCAGCTCAAGCATTGTCAATTTTCGGTGACCACGCTGACGTTATGAGCGCTCGTCAAACTGGTTTCGCACTTTTGGCTACTGGTTCTGTACAAGAAATTATGGACCTCGCTCCTGTTGCTCACTTGGCAGCTATCGAAGGTCGCGTTCCATTCTTGCACTTCTTCGACGGTTTCCGTACTTCTCACGAAATTCAAAAAGTGGAAGCTGCTGACCAAGAGGAACTCGTTAAATTAGTAAACTGGGATGCTCTTAAAGAATATCGCGAACGTTCTTTGAATCCAGAACACCCTGTAACTCGCGGTACCGCTCAAAACCCAGACATCTACTTCCAAACTCGCGAATTGCAAAACAAATTCTACGATGAACTTCCTGACATCGTGGCTAAATATATGAAAGAAGTGAGCAAAATCACAGGTCGTGAATACGCTCCTTTCACTTTCTACGGCGCAAAAGATGCTACTGACATTATCGTGGCTATGGGTTCTATCACAGACGTTATCAAAACCGTTATTGACCGTGAAAATGCAAACGGCAAAAAATTAGGTTTAGTAACTGTTCACCTATATCGTCCATTCTCAGTAAAATACTTAGGAGCAGTTATTCCAGAAACTGTACAACGTATTTGTGTTCTTGACAGAACAAAAGAACCAGGTGCAAATGGAGATCCTTTGTATTTAGATGTTGTTGAAGCTTTTGCTAATTGCAAAGATATTCCTGCAAGCAACAAACCAATGATTATTGGTGGTCGTTATGGTTTGTCTTCAAAAGACACCACACCTGCACATATCTTGTCAGTTTACAACAATTTAGCATCTGAAAATCCAAAGAATCAATTCACAGTAGGTATTGTTGACGATGTTACCTTCCGTTCACTTCCATTGCTTCCTGAAATCTCTATCCTTCCTCAAGGAACTTTCGAAGCTAAATTCTATGGCTTAGGTGCTGATGGTACTGTAGGTGCAAACAAAAACTCTATCAAAATTATCGGTGATAATACCAACAAATATAGCCAAGCATACTTCGACTACGACTCTAAAAAATCAGGTGGTTACACTTGTTCACACTTACGTTTCGGAGATCAACCCATCTTGGCTCCTTACTTGGTAGGAACTCCTGATTTCGTAGCTGTTCACGTTCCTTCATACTTACGCAAATATGACTGCTTACGTGGTTTAAAAGACAATGGTACTTTCCTTTACAACTCTCCATGGGATGTTGAAGAGACTAAAAAACATCTTCCAGATTTCGTAAAGAAATATTTAGCATTGCACAAAATCAATATGTACATCATCGATGCTACTAAGATTGCTGCTGAAATCGGTTTGGGTAACCGTACCAACACTATCCTTCAATCTGCATTCTTCAAAATTTCAGGCGTAATTCCTTACGACCTTGCAGTTGAACAAATGAAGAAATTCATCGTAAAATCTTACGGTAAGAAGGGTGAAGATATCGTTAATATGAACTATGCAGCTGTTGACCGCGGTGGTGAAATCACCAAAGTTGAAATTCCTGCTGAATGGGCAAACTTAGACTGCACCACAGATTTTGCTTTCGAATACAACGAAAACGATCCTGAATTCATCAACAAAGTGATGCGTCCAATGGTGGCACAATGCGGTAACGACCTTCCTGTAAGCGCATTCAAAGATATTATCGATGGTACATTCCCTGCAGGTACAACTGCATACGAAAAACGCGGTGTTGCTACTTTAGTTCCTGAATGGGATTCTTCAAAATGTATCCAATGTAACCAATGCTCTTTGGTTTGTCCTCACGCTGCTATCCGTCCAGTAGTTATGACAAGCGAAGAAAAAGCAGCTGCTCCTGCTTCTATGGCAACTGCTGATATCAAAGCTCCAAAAGAATTTGCAGGAATGTTCTTCCGTATGCAAGTATCTGCTTTAGATTGTACAGGTTGCGGCAACTGCGCTGACGTTTGTCCTGCTAAAGAAAAAGCTTTGGTTATGAAACCTCTCGAAAGCCAACTTGGCGAAGTTGACAATTGGGAATACAGCCAAAAGAAAGTTACTTACAAAGATAACCTTATCGACAAATACGCAACTGCAAAGAACAGCCAATTTGCTCAACCATTATTTGAGTTCTCTGGTGCATGTGCAGGTTGCGGCGAAACCCCATACATCAAAACTATTACTCAATTATTCGGTGAAAGAATGATTGTTGCTAATGCTACTGGATGTTCTTCTATCTATGGTGGCTCTGCTCCTGCAACTCCATATTGCAAAAACTACAGAAGCGGTAAAGGTGTGGCTTGGGCAAACAGTTTGTTCGAAGATAACGCTGAATTCGGTTTGGGTATGGCAACTGCTACTCGCCAAATGCGTGACCGCGTTGAACGCATCATGAAAGAAGCTATCGCTGGCTGCAACTGCTGCTCTGCAGACTTGAAAGCACTCTTCCAACAATGGATTGACAACCGCGAATGTGGCCAAACTACTGAAAAATTGGCTCCACAAATCGTTGAAATGGCAAGCCAATGCGATTGCGACTACTGCAAACAAATCGTTGACTTGAAAGACCACTTAGTAAAGAAATCACAATGGATCTTCGGTGGTGACGGTTGGGCATACGACATCGGTTTCGGCGGATTAGACCACGTTTTGGCTTCCGGCGAAGATGTTAACGTTCTCGTTCTCGATACTGAAGTTTACTCTAACACAGGTGGACAATCTTCTAAAGCAACTCCTGCTGGTGCAGTTGCTAAATTCGCTGCTTCTGGTAAGAAAGTTCGCAAAAAAGACCTCGGTATGATTGCTAAGAGCTACGGTTATGTTTACGTTGCTCAAGTAGCTATGGGTGCTAACCAAGCACAATACTTCAAAGCTATCAAAGAAGCTGAAGCATACCCAGGACCATCTATCGTAATCTGCTACGCTCCTTGTATCAACCACGGTATCAAAACCGGTATGGGACGTACACAACACGAAGAAAAATTAGCTGTAGAATGCGGTTATTGGCACCTCTACCGCTTCAATCCTGCTGAAGAAGAAGCTGGTCAAAATGGTTTCCACCTCGACAGCAAAGAACCAGATTGGAGCAAATTCCAAGAGTTCATCATGGGTGAAGTTCGTTACAACTCATTGTTGAAGACCTTCCCAGAAGAAGCTAAAGAACTCTTTGCTAAGACTGAACAATACGCTAAACTTCGTTACGAAGGTTACAAAAAGTTGAGCGAAGAAAAATAAGATTTGATTTCCAACTATTCAATGGGGCAATGGGTGGTTTACCTGTTGCCCCATTTTTTTATAATTATAGCCAATAATTACAAGATTTTACTCTACTGTAAACACTCAATTCTTATGGATCAATCTTTGGATTTTTCGGAATACACGCAACTGCTTGCCCAGCAAAAAGCGATATTTTCCGCAAGTGCAGAGATGCTCCGTATGTATTGGGACATTGGCGAATTGCTTTATCATAAACAAAAGGAAGCAGGCTGGGGGACAAAATTTCTTGAACGCATCAGTCTTGATTTGCGAAATGATTTTCCGGAAATAAAGGGCTTTTCCGTTCGTAATTGTCAGTTTATGATTCAATTCTATAAAGAATACAATCAAGAACTTACATATACGAAACCGACCGTTTCACAATTGGAGAGTGGAAATACGAAACTGGCCGTTTCGCAATTGTCGGCACAAAAATTCAAATTGCCGATAACGCAGATCGGTTGGGCGCACAATGTGGTGATTATGCAGCGTGTGAAGGATATAGATGCTCGCTATTGGTATATGATTCAGACCATAAAGAATTCTTGGAGCCGGGATTTTCTGATTAAAGCCATCAAAGGAGATTATTATGGGAAACAGGGCGCTTTGGCCAACAATTTTGATGCCACATTACCCGTTGTGCAATCAAAGCAGGTGAAAGAGATGCTGAAAGACCCGTATGTGTTCGACATGCTCACTTTTGCTGATGAATATACAGAACGTGACATTGAACTGGGACTAATCAAACATATTGAAAGGTTTTTGCTGGAATTGGGGAACGGATTTGCCTTTATGGGTAGGCAATATCACATTGTAGTTTCCGACAGTGATTATTACATTGACCTGCTTTTTTATCATGTCATCACTCATCGGTATGTCGTGATTGAATTGAAGCGTGGTGAGTTCAATCCAGAGTATATTGGAAAATTGAACTTCTACTGCTCGGCTGTTGACGATATATTACGGAGGGAAGGGGATGAACAGACTGTAGGGTTGCTTCTGTGCCAGACAAAAGACAAAGTGAAAGCTGAATATGCTTTGCGGGACATCAACAAGCCTATTGGGATTTCAGAATATGAGCTGGGTCAGGCTTTGCCCGAACAACTACGTTCCGCTTTGCCTACCATCGAAGAGATAGAAAATAATTTAAACAAAAATAATATCGATTGAGATAAGAATAACATATACATATATTTATAGATAGCGTTTGTGGCTATTTTTTTTGCAAAAAAATTTATTTGTGCCACGTAATGGCACATTTACTTTGTATTTTTGCCGCCGAATTAAAAACAGTTATTATGACAGGATACTTTGAAATTTATTATGATTTGCCCCATTTGGAAGCATTTCTGAAGGTCGGCGGCACACAGTACAACAGCCAATCTTTGAAAAATGAAATTGACGATTTCTTGAGGGAGGCCGTCTTGTATCATATTGAGGAAAAGAAGTTTGACATCATGGGAACGCTGACTGATTATCTGGAAAACGAGGAGCTCTTTGAAGGAAGTCGTGATATATTCCGGCGAATGCCCACCATTTCCAGCGATATTTTTTTCGACACAGACCTGGGCGACCTGGTGGAGTGCTCACTCTATCTTGCCGAGAAAGAGCTACCGGCTTTGGTGGATTGGAAAAAGAGCGGAAAGCATAGCGAACAGAAATTGTTCAGGACGACGGCGGATGTCTTGTTTGCGAAGGAGAAAGAATCTGAAAATCAAGCCGATGACAAAAGCAGGCCCCTTGTCTTTCTCGATTTTGACGGGGTGCTGAACACAGAAAGACATTTTGCCAAATTGAAAGGGAAGGGCTTGCCGTTCAAAGACAAGTACGGACCGAAATTCGACCTTATAGCCGTGGAGAACCTGAGAAAGATTATCGATACAACGGAGGCAAGAATTGTGGTCAGCTCCTCGTGGCGGTATATGGGTTTGGAGGATTTGCAGCGAATGTGGCACGACCGCGACCTGCCTGGCAAAATCGTGGGTATCACCCCGTTGTACATGTATGACGACAAGCTGTTGGAAACAGACCTGAGCGAGTTGGACGAGATCACCGCTGATATGTTCTGCTCCAGCCGAGGCAACGAAATCAAGGCCTATTTCGAAGAGGTGCTGCGCGTTGATGCCGACACGCAGCAGTATGTCATCTTAGACGACTTGAAAGATGTTCTGCCCGAGCAGGAGGACCACTTCATCCGCATCAACCCGATTGTGGGGATTACTGAGGAAGATGCGGAGCGGGCGATAGAGATATTGAATTGTTAAGATGTTAAATTATTAAAAATATAAAGATATGAGAAGACTGTCAGATTCATTTATTGTAAAACTGAATGGAGAATTAAAACCTTTAATGGACTATGTTTTACAAGACAAAGAACTTGATTTGCAAATCAGAGATAATTATATAAACGTGTATTATCAGGGAGGAAATATTCTTAAAATCAACCCGAGAAGTTTTGATTTTGATAAATTCTATTTTTACACAGATTGTAATGTAGAACGTAAAACACATTTACAAGAAAAGGCTAAAAAAGGAGATGTTAAGGCTAAACATATAATTGATGACCTTGATAAAAAAAGAGATGATTTGATGAGAAATCTCAGTTATCCTCTAAATCTTTCAAATGTAGAATGCTATTTTTGTCAGGCAAAAACTGCAATGAAAAAATGGGAAAAGACTTTAAATGATACTATTAAAATATCACATAAAGAGAAACAAGAACAACAGCAGATAGCCATTGCCAATCGAAATGATACTGATTATGTTGTTCTGGACTTGGAATACGCAGTTAGCCGTCGTTCAGAGTTTGCATACAATGGTAATTTAAACAAAAAAGTTCCTCGTTTTGATATAATAGCCATTCATAATGGACAATTGGTAGTTATTGAGTTGAAAAAAGGTATGGGAGCCACAGATGGGACATCTGGCATAGATCCTCATATTAAATGTTTCAATGGCACGATTGGATGTGACAAAGATGGAGCATTTGCTAAAGAAATGAAGAAATTGCTAGAACAAAAACAAAATTTGGAACTACTGGACAAGTCTCTGGAAATAAAAGACATAAAACCAAAATTTATTTTTGCATTTGCAGATAAAGATGGAGAGGATAAATTTATAGAATTCTCTCGTTATTGTTTCAAATATGGTTACAAAGACGAACTAATATATCTGAATAGCAGTCACAAACTAAACAAGGCAATGTCAAGAGATTACTATTATCAAGAACGAAATAAACAAATTAAATACTACTACAAGAATTTGAGAGAAATTGTCAACAACAAAGGATATTTTGACGGCAAAGAACGTGATTTTGTTCTTCAGAATGGGGAATATAATCTTTTTGGAAAGATTCAGGATGATTGTTTAAAGTATTTTGAACAAGAAAAAATATCATGGTGGGGAGAAAATAAATCTAAGCATTTGCCTTCTGGACACCTTGTTTCTTCACAAATTCATTGCCTAAACCATCTTTTTGCTCTGCGAAAAGATGATATTGCAATCAAAGCAATTATTGAAAATGCAACAGGCTTGAAAATAAAGGAAGTATATCCAGCTCCTTTTGACAAAGATGGCGGTTTTATTTCATTTGAATTTGTTTGTAAAAATAAGTCTTTATTGGATGAGAAATATGAAACTCGTGGCGCAAATTGCACATCTATAGATGCTTTGGTTTATATTCATACAACAGATGGAAGAAAATTACTCATACCTATCGAATGGAAATATACGGAAACATATCAAAGCAAAGAAGCTGAAGAAAGTAGTTTAGAACGTTATCCTAAATTAATTGATTCTGAATCAAACTTAAAAAAATGGTGTGATTTATACAAAGCAGATCCGTATTATGAATTGATGAGACAATCGCTTCTGATGGAGCAGATTATGAAGAAAAAGGAAACAAGTGAAATAGAAGCCGTCGATTATCGTCATATAATGGTCATTCCAAATTCTCATGTTGAATTGAAAAATGCAATTGAGGAAAAATACATGTCAAATTTGAAAGATAAATCCAAATTCCGAATTATCGACCCGCATGAACTTCTTGCTCCAATAGAAGACAATGACAATTACTCCGACCTCATCACCTATCTAAAAACCCGTTACTGGTAACCCTATGACCCCGACCAACCTTTTCAACCGCTACCTCTGGCTTTTGGAGAAACTTTCCCCTAACCGTAGGCTCACCAAGGAGGAGATAGACCGGCTTTGGGAAATGTATTCCCTCAACGAAAATGGCGAGAAGGTGATTCCGCGCCGCACGTTCGCACGGATGCGCAATGCCATAGATGAACTGTTCGGCATCCGCATTGCCTGCGACCGCTCCTTCAACGTTTATTACATCGCGGACAATCTGGAAGAACAGACCCAGAATGTCCGAAAGTTCCTGCTCTCCGCCTTCTCCGTGAATCACCTGCTGCGCGAGAACCAGGACCTGATGCCCCGCATCCTGATGGACAATGTGTCAACCGGTGGCAACGCTTTTCTGCAGGAGATCACAGCCGCCATGCGCGACAACCGCCACATCGCTATTACCTACCAGAGTTTTGAAATGCAGAAGCCCCGTGTATTTGAGGTTTGCCCGTATGCCTTACGCTACGCCAACCACCGCTGGTATCTGCTCGCCAAAACCGACTTCCACACCGCATTGCGTCTTTACGCCCTCGACCGTATGAGTGCAGTTGTGGTCACGAACAAAAACTTCAGTCTCCCCAAGGACTTTGATGCTTCATACTTTTTCTCCCGTTTCTTCGGAGCGATGATTACCGATGCCGATGTTGAAACCATCCGTCTGAAAGTCAACGACTTCCGAACGCCCTATCTCCGTTCACTACCCTTGCACCATAGCCAGAAAGAGATCCGTCCCGGTGAGTTTGAACTGCACCTTGTCCCCACCCCCGACTTTCTGCAAGCCCTGCGTTCCATCGGTCCGGACATTGAAATCACACATCCGAAATGGTTGCGGAAACAGTTCTTGGACGAGGCACGGACGCTGATAAAACGATACGGTGACAAAGAACTGCCCTAAACGAGGCTTGAATGTGGTACGAATTTTTCCAGAGGAAACCCATGAGTTGTTCGCCAAGACCGAGCAGTTCGCGAAACTGAGATACGAAGAGTACAAGAAATTAAATGACGGAAAATAAAATCATCCGTTGACCCGTAGGGGCGAATAATATTCGCCCTTGCGGTTAACAAACAATTGATTCGCAAACAATTGGTGGCGAATAATTATTCGCCCACACACACCCAAAAAACGGGCGTGACCGAAATTCGATCACGCCCGTTTTTTTTGTGTCTGAATATTTTGTATGTTTGCAGGGAATGAAAACAATTTTATAAACAATATGAAAACGAAGACATATCATCGTCGATCCATCCGTCTGAACGGATATGATTACGCCCAAAATGGGAATTACTTCTTGACCCTTTGCACGCGAAACAGAGAATGTCTCTTTGGGGATGTTCGCGATGGCAAAATGTATCTGTCAAATTATGGAGGACTGGTGAACGCATGCTGGCAGGAAATCCCGGTACATTTCCCGCAAATTGTTTTGCATGAATACGTTATCATGCCAAACCACGTGCATGGCATTATCGAAATCAACAATCCGCAATCCACGGGTGCAAATATGGGTATGTGTACGGATATTGTGACCATAGGGGCGAATGTCATGGATGTAGGGGCGAATGCCGTGGATGATGTAGGGGCGAATAATTATTCGCCCCTACAGACCCCGCAATCCCGTCCCCATGGCACATCTCGAACGGTGGGTTCCGTGGTGCGCGGATTCAAAATCGGGGTGACCAAACAAATGGGATTTTCCCCGTGGCAACGCAATTATTACGAACACATCATCCGAAATGATGAATCGTATCAAAACATTGTCCGATACATGGCGCAAAACCCGCTGAAATGGAAGGAGGATTGTTTCTATTTTGGAATCAACGGTGCATCAATATGAGTATTTTTGTTATTTTTGCCGTCGAAAATATCAAATAGTATTAACGAAAAAACAACGAAAAAAAGAAAAAGACTAAAAACCAACTAAATACATATTATAGATAGCGTTTGTGGCTATCCTTGAACGTCAAATTTCCACAACGTCCTCTTTGCGAGGGCAAAAACCAATCAAGGAGAGTTATAAATGCCGTAGTAATACGGCGTGGAATGACTTGTTCGATTGGTGGGGCGTGGAAACCCTGACGTTCAGGCAAGGAATAAGTTCCACGCTTTTTTTATGCAATTCACGAAAAAAAACGATATGAGGCAAAAAAACATTACTAAGACACTTTTTGGCAGGGTGGCGTTCTATTTTTGCCGCGTTGAAAATTATTAGAAATTCATTATTAGTTTTTCAAATCACACAAATTTAAACCAATTTATCATGAAAGAAGACTTAAAAGTAGATTTGCACTTGATGAAATATCAAGTCTTGAGATTTTTGAACACCGCAAATGAGAGTGTTACACTGAAACAGATTAAAGAGCACCTTGTCGGTTATTTCAACCTGTCGGAGGAGTATGTCCAGGAGCTCCGCCCCTCGGGACTGAACAAGATTTTCGACAACAATGTGGGATGGAGCTTGGAGCAGCTGAAGAACGCCGGCTTGGAAGAGGCTGAATCCCGAAACCAGCACCGCATCACCGACAAAGGCCGGGAAGTGTTGCAGGAAATTGAAAAACTCCTGTCATAACCCGATTTGTTGAACATCATTGAAGAATGAAAAGAAAACAGCATTCTGTAGTTCGTTCTAAGTGGTCTCGCACCAACGCCGTAACTGCTACAGACAAATAATTTAAGTTAAACAAAAAACACAAAAAATGTCATACGTAATAAGCAAAAGAATTGAGAAAGAAAGGAAAAAGGGTTCCCACTATCTGAAATCATACGAGATAGAACGTGGGTTATTCAACTTTGGGAAAGATGTCAGTGGTATGGCCTCCGATGTGGATATTGACTGCTCTGATGGCAGTCGTTTTGAAGATGTAGCACATGGAGAGGGATACAACAGCGGTTATCTTTACATCGGAAAGAAATTTTTTGAAGATCACCCATGGCTAAAAGTGGGTAGCCTGTTAAACTATGAGATATATGATAGAGGTTATATGACAATAGGACTACCCTCCCTTGACGTTGAAGAAGCAACGAAAGATTGCGACCTCAGTGTTGAATTCGAGTCAGAAGTCCGCAATTTCCTTGCATCCCACATCAATGCCTTGGGCAATGATTTACAACTTTACAAGGGCATTCAAGGCAAGGAATTTCCTACAGATGATGCAGGCGGCAGATTTCCTGCAAATGATGCAGGCAGAATTGACCTCCTCTGTGTGGATAAGTCAGGAGATTTTGTGGTGGTTGAGCTCAAAAAGAATATGCCATCGGATAAGGTTGTGGGACAAATTTCCCGGTATATGGGCTGGGTGAAGAAACATCTTGCCGAAGGCAAGGAGGTGAGAGGCATTATCGTGGCACCACAATCGGAAACAGAAAACACAAAGCTGAATTACGCGGTTAGCGCAAATCCAGGCATCCAATTGAAGTTCTATAAAATATCATTGGAAATTTTATAAGCCTTTTCATAAAATCGTCAGTTTTCCACACCCCACTCGCCACCCGGCCACTTTTTTGTTCTATTTTTGCCGCATTGAAATTGAGAGAATATTTTATAACCCTTAAATTCCAAAAAAATGAAAAAAAACGATCGCGCAGCATTGAGGTACCAGATACTGCTGATGCTGCAACAAAATGGACCTCTTACCGAAACGGAAATCACCCATCGGCTGGACGATATCATAGGAATGGACGAAGAAGAACTGGACGAATGTTATGAAAATTGCCCTAACGACAAGGTGTTTTACAAATGTGTCGCAATCTACGAACAAGACCTAAAAGCTGCCGGATTAGTTGAGTTTTCCGGAAACTACGGTCTCTGCATCACAGATATCGGCGCCCGGGCACTGGTGGACAACGAGAAGACCAGACGAATTGAGTACGACTACCTTCTACAATTTAAAGAGATGTTTAAAGGATCAAAAATATTAGACTATTCGGATATCAAATACGGAATCCTCCGTGTCAATTCCGGAGAGATTGCTAAAAATTTGCCTGTTTATTACTATCCTATTTTTATTCGGGATGTTAATAATCCAGAAGTTGAAGATGAAAAAAAGCACATGCATTTGTCTGTACGAAATCGTATTGATGGTTTCACAGCAATTTACAAGCGCAACAAGGTAAAAATAGGCGACATCATAGAAATGGGGTTGACGCGGGTAGAAATAAACAACGAAACCAAATACATATTGAAAGTGTCTTTCCGCAAAAGTAAACTCGCAAGGGTAGAACTGCCGGATTACGTTGACAAACATTTGAAAGAATTGAAAGAAACAATAATAGCCACACAGGATATGATTAAGAAATTAGAATTTTTTTTCTATAAGAATGAAATCAACGTCAGGGCGGAAATTGTAGAACGTATCTTAAAAGTTTTAGATTGGTCTTTCCCAGCTGTGCAGAGAGAGCAAAAAGGCCGTGGCAGCATTAAGGTTGACTTCGCCTTATACAAACCAGAAGGAAAGTATAAAAAATGCAAAGCCTTAATTGAGGTTAAATCTATGGACACCATCATAGACAAGGATGATTCCAATCTGCAACTCATGCAATACCTCAAAGACGAGCGTTTCTCGAGTGTACCTGTTGGAATACTTACCAACGGACGCACCTGGATTATCTATGATCGAAAAGGAAATGAGATCAAACGTACGGATATCGTTTCAAATGAGATAAAAGAGGAGATTCTACCTTTTTTCAATTGTCTTCATTTTGATGAAATTGAGAATCTTGAGAATATGGAACACTCACCTTCTCCCCATTTTAAACATGAATCAAGTAAAGAAATAGAAATCTCATTTAAAAAGAGTGGCTCGATTAGAAGTAAGAATGCAAGTGAAGTGTTTCGTGAATTTATTCGCAAAAAAATTGATGACAAAGGGTGCATTGTTGACAAAGTTCTGGAACTTCAAAACAACAATTATTTTTCCATTGAAATTTTGTCGAAAAAAGGAGATAAAATCAACAAATGCAAAACAGCCAACGGAGAAACATGGTATATAAATGTACATACTAACACTGATCGTAAATTGATGATTATTAAGCAGATTATATCCGAAGCAAAGATTGAAGCAGAGATTATTGGAGGCTCGGCAGACTTCCAATAGCAAAGGGAAAACGCCACCCGGCCACTTTTTGGCAGGGTGGCGTCCTATTTTTGCCGCATTGAAACTGAAACGATTTTTTTAACCTAAATTCCAAAAAAAATGAAAAAGAACGATCACGCAGCATTGAAGTACCAGATACTGCTGATGCTGCAACAAAATGGACCTCTTACCGAAACGGAAATCACCCATCGGCTGGCCGATATCATAGGAATGGACGAAGAAGAACTGGACGAATGTTATGAAAATCGCCCTAACGACAAGGTGTTTTACAAAAGTGTCGCAACCAACGAGCAACACCTAAAAGCGGCCGGATTAGTTGAGTTTTTCGGAAACTACGGTCACCGCATCACAGACAGCGGTACCCTGGCACTGGTGGACAACGAAACGACCGGACGAATTGAGTACGGCTACCTTCGACAATTTCCGGAATACTGCAAATGGATAAAGAACTACCGTGAAGGGACCAAAGGAACAAAAGAAATAATCGAAGAGTTTTAATCATATTTTATGCACTGAAACGACAATCCAATAATGAGGATTCCGCAAACATGGACGAATACCGAAAATCCCTCAATGAGCAGGCAAAAAACAAGAACAAACAATAAAAAAACACTGATTATGGAACACAAATTGACAAAAACAGAAGTGAAATATGGTATTTTGGTCATTAAAGAGAAGGAAAACGGTATAGAATTGCCGTCATACTACCAACCGATTACCATACATGATGTTGCAACAGGCAAAGAGTATAGCAAAAGAATGCATTTGTCTGTAAAAAACCGTATAGACGGCTTAACAAGCCTGTACAGAGCGAACCTCGTTTCAGAAGGGGATGCGGTGAATCTGGAATTGGAAGGGAATGTGTTAAACGTTTCCTTTATAAAAAAGGAAGAGACCCAATTTCAGAAAAACCAAGATGAAATCGTCGAACAACGCGAGGTGTTGGAAAACCTTAAAGAAACCATTAAATCCGTCAGGGATATAATAACCAACCTGGAGTATCTTTTCTATCATAACGAAACAAATGTGCGGATAGAAATTGTTGAACGGATTCTCAATGCTTTAAGATGGCACTTCCCCGAGCTTTCGCGGGAACAAAAAGGCAGAACAGGGAAACGTGTCGATATTGCCCTCTATAAAAAGAACTACGACTATCTGGAATGCATGGCGCTGATTGAGGTGAAATCCATAGACAAGGAATTGGACGATGAAGATATTTTCCAACAGCTTCTTGGCTATTTGGATGATCCAAGATTTGATTCCGTACCGATAGGGATACTGACAAACGGGCGTATCTGGATGGCCTACGAAAGAAGCGGGAATCTGATTGGTTGTGTGGATTTTCTGTCGGACACGGATGAGGAACTCGCGGACTTTTTCGAATATTTGGAGTATGAGCGCATCAACGAGTTTGCCAATGCTAATTTTCCGGAACGGGAAAGAGACTATGTTGGGAAAGACCGGCACAATATCGTGGTGGAATATGCCCAAAAGGGGAAGTTGTGTATGGACAATTCAACTGAAACTTTCAAGGCCTTCATTATGGAGCATCTTGAAGATGTGCAAGAACTTCAAAACAACAATTATTTCCCCATTCCCATTTTGTCCGAAAAGGAAAATGAACTCCGTAATGCAAGCAAAGTAAGAGGAAAAAAACTATACATCACAGGGGATCATAGCACCTATTATAAGCTAATGCTGATCAAGCAGATTATCCGCGATTGCGGGATAGAGGCCAAAGCATATCTTGAATAAAACGGCAAACATCTTCCAACAACAATAAAACAAATCAGGTTAATGTGCCTGCAAAACATCAAAACAATGGAAAATCAATTTGAGCAGCATTTTTTCGAAGCAATCGGAAAGATGAAAAAGGAAGCACTAAAGAATGGACTCGACACATTGGACAACACAAACATAGGGAAAAGTCTCAAAACTTTTTCGATTATAACAGCTGAAAATCCTAAAGGAGAAAAATTGCAACGTGCCGAAAACGAAATAAGAATGTCTGAATTAAAAAAGGCACTTGAACAAGAGAGAATTTTGTTTATATCACAAAAGGGGGGTTACAAAACTGATGAAAATCCTGATGGTGCAGAAAACTCACTTATTTTGATAAATGCGCAATCATTTGTTGCAGAATCTTTGTCTTTGAAATTTCAACAAAAGAGTTTCATTCATTGTAAATGTGAAAACAACAAAATAACAAGTTGTTATTACGAAACAAAAGATTATAAATCATATAAACTTTTAGAAACAATAATAAATCCAATAAATAACATAGAAGAAACAGACGATTGTCATTCTATGTGCATCTTTAATCATAATCAAATAAAATACACGATATCCTTCAAATTGTTTGAAGATATTGCTGATTTTATAGCTGATTCCATGAATATTTCACTGAACGAAAACGATGTAAGATTAAACGAAGAAAGCATAAGAATAGCTGCTTTTGGTTGTGGCTCGTCTCGTTATTATCGCAACATGACTATGTACAAAGCTATACAAGAAAACATTAAAAGATATCTGTCAAAAGAATAATGTATGTAACCTTTTCATAAAATCGTCAGTTTTCCACACCCACTCGCCACCCGGCCACTTTTTGGCAGGGTGGCGTTCTATTTTTGCCGCATCAAAATAAAACCTTTTCATCAACAATTAAAATTCAAGACAATGAAAAAGAACAATTCATCGGAAGACATTTTCTCTTTTGAAAACATTGCAAACAGAGAGAATACCAAGAATGACTCCGTTCTCGTCAACATTGAGGCGGGTACGTTCAGTGAAACGGAGATTGACCACATTGATTGGCCGGAAGGCGTTCAATCTATCGGTCACGACGCTTTTGCTCACTGCGGCAATTTGGAAACCGTGGTGATTCCTGACACCGTTGTGGAAGTGGGCGAACGGGCCTTCATCGAGTGCCTACTGCTGCGTTCCATCACATTCTCCAGAAACATGGTGGAGATTCCGTCAGGTTGTTGTGCCGAGTGTCTCGCTTTGAAGTCGATCGCCATTCCAGCCAATATCCGCACCATCGGCTATAGCGCCTTTGTCAAATGCCTGAGCCTGAAAAACGTGACCCTCCCGGAGGGTGTTACTACCATCGAGGATGACGCCTTCTCGTTCTGCCACCGCTTGGAAACCATCCGCCTGCCTGCTAGTCTTTCAAAAATCGGGGAAAACGTTTTCTATATGTGCAAAAATCTGAGGGATATTGTCGTACCCAAGGGCTGCAAAGAAAAGTTTTCGGAGGTGCTGCCGGAGTGGCGGGATCAGGTTAAAGAAGTAGAATAAGGATGCGTTGGGCGAGTGTTCAATATGGAATATTATAGATCTGAGGCCAATGCTGTTGAAAATAGTTGTATTTTTGCTGCATCAAAAAGTAAAAATATGGATAAGCTCAAAAAGTGCATCTGGATTGTCAACACGGTAGCGGCAGCTGGTGATGCGGGCATCACATTGACCGAACTCAACCGCAAGTGGACCGCCGACCCCGAGAAAGACCCTATCCCATATCGCACTTTCCTCCGACTGCGGGACTACATTGCCAACGTTTTCGGCATTGACATCGATTGCGACAAGAGGTATAACGCCTACTACATCCCTTATCGCGACGAGTTGTACGATGACAGGCTGAAAATGTGGCTACTCAACAGTTTCGCTATGCACAGTCGGCTGTCGGGCGATCTGGAACTTCGCCGTAGGGTGCGCTTTGAGGAAATTCCGGGTGGCAACCGATGGTTGGATCCTATCATGGAAGCTATGCAACAATTCAGCAAGATTTCATTCCTCTACCAAAAGGAGTATGAAACAGAAAAAACTTCATACCCGAACTGTGCACCTTTGGCATTGAAACTCTTTAAGCAGCGGTGGTATCTGATAGCGGACAAGGGCGTGGGTGAAATACGCTTTTTCGCCCTTGACCGCATAACAGAAGTGAAATCCCTTGATGAGAAATTCCAGATACCCTCGGATTTCGATCTGGACGATCTCTTCCAGGATGCCTTTGGAATGTATGTGAATCCCGAAATCGCCACCGAACGTATTGTGGTAAAGGCAGACAGAGACCAAAGCCTCTACTTGATGAGTTTGCCGTTACACCACAGCCAGCAAATCATTGAAACAACGGATGATTACTCGATTTTCTCTTGGCGACTGAAACCCACATACGATTTCATCCAACAACTACTCACAATGAATCTACATATTGAGGTTTTAGAGCCGTTGTCGTTGCGAACCAAGATTGCTGAATTACTGAAAAGTATGGCCAAGAAACATAACTCTTCGCCAACACCTCATAGTTCGCGAAAGCTCGTTACAAAGGCTACAAAAAACTCAATGAAGGAAAATAATTAACGTTTTTTCCATAATAAAAAAGGCGCATCCGTAATGGTGCGCCTTTTTTATTACAAAATCAGCATAAGGTAAAAATCAATGATTGTAAAGAACAATCCCAAATATCATTTTCCACATCTTTATTTTGTATATTTTTGCCACATTAAATTTTAAAAGACCATAAACTTCAGATTGATGAAATTGATCTATTTTTTTATCCTATTTTTTACTCTTCCTTTTACAATCTTCTGCCAATCCTACCACGATTCTCTTGCACTAAACGATTCTAAAATGCGATTTTATCTGAACATCAATTCTATGGGAAACATTGAGTATCACATTATTCACGAACAAGATACAATAATTTCTCCCTCTAAATTAGGAATGGTAATAGATGGCGAACAATGGAGTGATGGATTTGAAATGATAACTTCTAAAAATTCTATTACGGATA
>JAEZOU010000036.1 GCA_023413895.1 Bacteroidota bacterium
AATTTACGATCCTTAACAGGATAACGTAAGCCGTGAAAGGTGAACCGAATCTCTGGATTGAAACTAAAAATAGAAATCTGTTGACCTTTGTGCGTTCGGAAACTCCTAGTGCTGTTGATGGGAACGAAAATGCCGTGCTGCGTTACCATCAATATCTCAATCTGCCGTGCGTAAAGTGCGGCAATGCTAAGGTTGGCTATGGCGTGATCTTCACGATACCCAAAACTACTTAATATGGCAACGCTTTTGTGCCCCTGCGCAATAACGTAGCGCAATGCTTTCTGTAGGTCGTTGTATTCAGTACTTTCATCACGAATGAGAATGCCCTTGTAACGTTCATGTAATTCGGGAGTTATGGAATCACAATCCCCAATGATTCGATCGGGCTCATAGCCTAAATTCAATAACTTCTGTACGGCTCCGTCACAACAGATAATCGTTTGCGCTCTGTTTAATAGTCGTAACGAATGATCATCAGTGGAGGGTTCTCCATTGGCAAATATTACAATGTTAGGAAGTTGTGTAATGGGAAACATTAGGAATGTGTTTGATTTTGAATCTTGATGACGTCATATACGGGTACACCGATGCTTTCCCTCAAGGTGTCGCAAAGTTTCTCAGAGTCAAGGGTGTAGCCATTCGGTGAGGTGGGATTGACACAAATAGCAACCAACTCATTCTTGAGTAATACAAGGAGCTTTCCCCCGCTCTGAATATAACTATAATATGCTTCTGGCGTTACAAAGATCTTAGAGAAGTCTTTGACAATCAGAATGGTTTCCCTGATTTTTTTTTGCATCCTCATAAAGTTGAGGATATTATCGGTGATGATACCCGCAATGTATAATGTGGTTCCAAATGTGAAGATAGTGTCTTTATATTTGTTCAAGAGTAGGGTGGAAGGTATATCCAACTGGTGAGGTCGATTTTCACTATCAATGGCAATAATCCCACTTTCAATATTTTCTAATAGCTTGTTGTTATAGGATTGATATACAGGTAGTTGAAGCAGATTATAAAAGAATTTTGTTTTGCGGGTTAACTCCATAAGGTTGGGAGATAGTGCGGCTCCGGTAGTCAAAATCATACTCTCCGCAATGGTTGGAGAGGCTTGTGTTTTGCGCGATAATGCCCCGTCAATGAGTGTTAGGTCAACCCTGTCTTGCAAGTCGTCAACGACCTGCTTGAGCCAAACATTGGTCGTTGGCCCCGATAAGATTACCTTACCCGGTATAATAACTTGGGCGGTCACTAACCGCCCTAATGAGGTTTGCCGTTCTGACAAATCTAAAATTTCTGAAACTAACTGACGCTCACGGTAGTGTTTCTCCGAAGTAACAAATACCGTATTGTTGTAAAGTTGAATCTCAGGTTTGTGCGTCGAGGTAACCTGATCTAAGTTCTCGCCATCTATGCCAATCGAGGTGATGGCTATCCGCTTGTGTATGCCCTTTAATCTTCCAATAATATAGTTCATGCATTCTGTCTTTCCGGTATTTTTCTCCATTCCGACAATCGAAAGCGATGAGTATTGCAAAAGGTTATCAATAAAGGGCATACATTAGCAGATGATATTTTTATTTATTATGTCTCTCTTTACGAGCTAAATGTGAAGGCTCTAATGCCATTCTTTCTCCATTTAAAAGCGAACTTACTCCTTCGCTGGAACGCTGTTTTTCACATTCTGGGCAGTGACATTCGTCAACGTAATCCTCTGGTTGTGTGTAGGTTGTAATAACGCCTTCGTAGTTTCTTAAAATTACCTTGTTAGGACCTTGAGAAATCATATATTGTGGCATTACAGGAATTTTTCCACCACCGCCTGGTGCGTCAACTACAAAAGTGGGAACTGCATAGCCAGATGTATGTCCGCGCAACGCTTCGATAATCTCAATTCCTTTAGAAACAGGTGTACGGAAGTGTTCAATTCCCATAGAAAGGTCACATTGATAAATATAGTAAGGACGAACGCGAATCTTAACCAAATTTCTAACTAACTGTTTCATAACATGCACGCAGTCGTTAACACCACGAAGCAATACACTTTGATTGCCCAATGGAATACCTGCATTTGCAAGTTTAGCACATGCTTCTGCAGATTCTGGTGTGATTTCATTCGGGTGGTTGAAGTGCGTATTTACCCAAATTGGATGATATTTCTTCAACATATTTACCAAATCATCGGTAATACGTTGTGGACAAACTACAGGAGTACGGGTGCCGATTCGAATAATCTCAACGTGTGGAATAGCACGTAAACGCTCAATAATTGATTCTAACATTGCATCGCTAACTAAGAGTCCATCTCCGCCAGAAAGCAAAACGTCTCTTACTTGTGGTGTGCGTGCAATGTAGTCAATGCTCTTCTGAATTCTTTCTTTCGGAGATTCACAATCGTGTTGACCCGCAAATCTACGGCGTGTACAATGACGACAATACATGGAACATTGGTCAGTAATGAGGAATAAAACTCTATCTGGATAACGATGTGTCAACCCTGGAACAGGGGAATCTTCATCCTCATGTAATGGATCCAATAAATCTGCTCCCGCTTGATGAGTTTCTGCAATGGTAGGTACTGATTGCTTTCTGATAGGACAATTAGGATCGTTAGGGTCAATTAAAGATAGATAGTATGGTGTAATCGCCATACGTAATGTCTTCAACGATTCTTTTACTCCATTTTCCTCCTCTGGAGTTAAGGTGATATATTGCTTTAATTGCTCTAAAGTTTCAATTCTGTTTTTTACTTGCCATTTCCAATCATTCCATTGAGCATCTGTAACGTTGGGAAAAAGTTCGTGTCTTCTGTTTGTTGCCATATCAACTTTATATTATTGATTTTTAATTGATTATATTCTTGCTTGTATAAAATAAAATTTTGTTTCAGCGTTGGCAAAGATATAATTTTTTTGTTTATTTCTCAATTTATTGATTCATGAATATTAGAAATTCTTCATTGGTTTTAGTCTTCTCCATCTGATTTTTAATAAATTCCATCGCTTCAACAGAATTCATATCTGCTAAGTGATTTCTGAGAATCCATACGCGTTGCAAAGTTTCTTGCGATTGCAATAAATCGTCGCGGCGTGTGCTAGAAGAAATAATATCAACAGCTGGATAGATACGCTTGTTAGCTAACTTTCTATCTAACTGTAACTCCATGTTACCCGTCCCCTTAAATTCCTCAAAAATAACCTCGTCCATACGCGAACCTGTGTCAATAAGTGCAGTGGAAATGATGGTTAATGAACCGCCTTCTTCAATATTTCGAGCCGCTCCGAAGAATCGTTTCGGCTTCTGTAGTGCATTCGCATCGACACCACCAGATAGTACCTTTCCCGATGCAGGTGCATTGGTGTTAAATGCTCTCGCTAAACGTGTAATGGAGTCCAATAGAATGCAAACGTCATAACCACACTCTACCATTCTCTTTGCCTTCTCTAATACAATATTTGCAATTCTTACGTGTCTTTCAGCAGGTTCATCAAAGGTACTAGAAATCACTTCTGCTTTTACACTTCGTTGCATATCGGTTACCTCCTCCGGTCGTTCATCAATTAGTAAGATAATTAGATAAATCTCTGGGTGATTGGCAGATATCGCATTCGCTACTTCTTTCAATAATACGGTTTTACCCGTCTTAGGTTGTGCTACAATTAAACCACGCTGTCCCTTCCCAATGGGTGCAAAAAGGTCTATAATGCGAGTGCAGATGTTGGCATTCGGATGTCCCGTTAAATTGATCTTTTCGTCAGGAAACATCGGCGTTAAGTAGTCAAACGGAATGCGATCACGAATCTCCTCTGGTAATTTTCCATTAATTTTTTCAACTTTTATCAATGGAAAATATTTCTCACCACTTTTGGGAGGACGAATCTGCCCTAAAACAGTATCTCCATTTTTTAATCCGAAATATTTGATTTGGGACATCGAAATATAGATGTCATCAGGAGAGTTTAAATAGTTGTAGTCTGATGAACGGAGAAAACCACAATTATCTCCCTGCATAATTTCCAATACGCCTTCAGCCTCTATGGTTGTGTCATATTCAGCATGGGAAACCATTTCCAAGTAGGCGTCTTGAGCTTCTTTTTCTGCAGGAGCCGTTTTTTGCTCTTTTTTCTCCGCTGTTTCTACTTTCTTTTCTTCAGTTTTGGAAGTTGTTTCTGCTTTAGATGCATTTGTGTGCGTACGTTTTGCACCTTTTTCTTCCTCCACATTATCACTATTTCCCTTTCTCTTTCGATTGCTTTTTTGAGGCTTTACTTCCACTTTCCCCTCAACGGTTGCCTCTGCTTCAAGGGACTGTTTCTCCTTTTGGACTTCAGTTGTCACTTCGTTAATTTGTGTTTCTGCAGGTGCCGCAATAGGAGGCTTTTCATTCTTCGATGTTTTTTTTGAACTGCTTTTTTTCTTGTTCTCTGACAGCTCTTTCGCTTGTTTTACTGAACTGATAAGCTCTATAACTTCGTTATAATCAGTTATTTCAATTGGAATTGCTGTGTCTAATTCTACGGAAGTCCCTTGCGCAAGGATAGGTTCGGACGTTGGTTCAGCAACGATTGTGGAAACTTCAACTTTGTCTATCTTCTTGTTTTGTTTGGAGGTAGCAATAGGCGTCCCTTTCGACGATGCTAATCGTTTACGCTTCGGCTGTAAAGCTTCTGTATTATCCATATAAAATTTAGTTTTGTAAAGAATGTAGGAGAGAAATATCTGTTATTTGTATTTTTAGATGAGATGAAAAATAACAGCTGCAAAGATAGTAAAATTTTTGTTTGCGTGATTAGGTTTTTTGTTTTTCTTTTTTCGCCGCAGGAAATAGTACGTTGTTGAGAATTAATCGATAACCTGCAGAATTGGGAAATAGATTTAAATCTGTTACGGGGTCGTTTACTAAGTGCTGATAATCCTCTGGATCGTGACCAGAATAAAAGGTAAAGGTTCCCTTTCCATACTCCCCGTGAATATATCTGGCTTCATCAAATAGTTTGCTTTCTCCCATAATCAAAATATGTGATTTAATTCTATCTTTCCTAAAACCAGTGGTTTGTCCCATAAATCCTGAAATAACATTCTGGTGATTCTGACAAAGCATTGTCGGAACTGGATCCCATTTGGCTGAAAATTCAAATAGAGTAAAATAGTCATTCTTTCTGTTGTGCAAGTGAACAGAGGGATCTACATCGATATCCGAAATTTCGTATGTATAAGGATTAGTTATAATTTTGAAATTGGTAAATGCAAAACAATTGTCATAATTAAGTTTGCTCTGCGCATCTGGGTCCATGGGGTCACCATCAAACATCTTATCGCAAATGTCAACACCTTCTGCAGCTAAAGCGACGTCATAACTGTCAGGACCAGAACACATTGCAAAAAGATAACCTCCGCCCATTATAAAATCACGTATCCGTTTCGCAACGGCTAATTTCATCTGAGAAACTTTGCTAAAGCCCATCTTCGTTGCCATCTCTTCATTCTTCTTTACATCTTCAATGTACCATGATGCATTGCGATAGCTTCCCCAAAATTTACCATATTGCCCCGTGAAATCTTCGTGATGTAAATGAAGCCAATCATATTTAGGTAATTCCCCACTTAATACCTCTTCATCATAAAGTACTGTGTATGGAATTTCAGCGTATGTTAATACTAATGTTACAGCATCGTCCCACGGAAGTTTATTCTTCGGTGAATATACCGCAATTTTTGGAACCTTCTGCAATCGAATTTCATCCATATTATTCTCTACAGCAGAAATTTCCGTTAATATTGCATTCGCTTGTACATCTGCAATTACCTGATAGCTGACATCCCTAACAATACACTCGTCTTCAATAAAATTGTTGTATGGACACATAAAACTCCCACCCCGATAGTTCAACAACCAACTCATCTCAACATCTCTTGAAATAGTGTAATAAGCTATCCCGTACGCTTTTAAATGATTATTCTGCTCTAAATCCATAGGAATGAGTATGTACGATGCGCGTATTAAGGTTGTTATGCCTATGAAAAAGATAAAAAGCGTCGCTCTTTTTATGATTTGATTTTTCATTATGAATTTCCTTCTGTTTGAAAATAAAAAGCCCTATTTATAACTGATAAATAGGGCTTTTATTGTATGGAAATATCTTTTTTCAAAATTCTACAATGTAGCTGCGATAGCAATGGAATAGAGTTTTGTTAA
Source organism: Bacteroidota bacterium (assembly GCA_023413895.1). Lineage (GTDB taxonomy): Bacteria > Bacteroidota > Bacteroidia > Bacteroidales > WCHB1-69 > JAEZOU01. The sequence goes on from JAEZOU010000036.1 coordinate 6,197, forward strand.
TGAGGTATCACCACGTGATGAAAGTACACAAGGTACTTTGGCTCCTGCTACAAATGCTCCAATTTCTGCTTTGTTGAATTTCGTGCAACATTTATAGAATACGTTGGCACTCTCAATGTTAGGGAATAATAAACAGTCTGCATCACCAGCAACTGGACTCTTCATCTTCTTAATCTCTGCAGCTTCTTTGTCTAGTGCAATGTCTATAGATAGTGGACCTTCAACTTCTCCACCACTTAATTGACCTCTGTCAGCCATTTTTGAGATGATAGCAGCATCAACACATGCTTGCATTCCTGCTGACATCTGTTCCGTTGCAGCTATTAATGCAACTTTAGGTCTTTCAATACCAATAGCTTTGGCTGTACTTACTATGGTTTTCAAAATCATCTGCTTTTGCTTCAAATCTGGCGCTAAAATGATTGCACAGTCACTCACTACCAATAATTTATGATATGCTGGGTTCTCAATTACAGCAACGTGTGTTAATACGGCATTCGGAGGACATAAGCCTTTTTCTTTGTTTAAAATAGCACGCATATATTTATCTGTAGGTAATAAACCTTTCATAAGGATGTCTCCACCTCCATTATTGATGATTTCACATGCTTTTGCTGCTGCTTTTACATCAACTGGCTCATGTACAATAGTAAATTTCGCTACGTCAATGTTCAACTCTTTACATACGGATGCAATTACTTGCTCGTCACCAACTAAAGTCGCATCAACTATACCCATATCTACAGCGTTGTTTACCGCTTCAATGGTATGACTATCATTTGCGTACGCAGCAATAAGTCTTTTTCTAGGTTTTGATTTTACTAATTCAATTACTTGATCTAATTTTGTGATACTCATGATTTTATAATTTTATTATTTGGAAAATTTCTTGATTTTTTCTGTTAAAACTTTTTTACAAACAGGACAAAAATTGTTGTATTTAATATCCTTCATAGTGCAGTCACGCCAAGGACGAAATACTCCTTCTGCAACATATCCACCACCCTCAAATACACCTAAAGTGTTGTCATATTTCTTGTTATCTGGTGTAGGTACTGGTACTTCTGCTGATAACATATCTTTCCATTTACTTGCAAAGTCTATCATTGTGGTCAAGTTAGGCTCTGC
>JAEZOU010000069.1 GCA_023413895.1 Bacteroidota bacterium
GTCTCAGTTTATCAATTTTAGTGAATTTATTGATGAAATATCATTTGATGAAAATTAATTACTTACTCTTACTAATCACGATTCTTTTAACAAGTTGTGGTAATAAAAAAGAGTTCACCTATACAATAAAAGGAGTCGTGGAAATTTGTCAAACCGATTCTTCTAATATGGTACCTTTTTCTCCTTGGGTATATCTTAAAACGTTGGATAGTGTAGGAAATTTCTGTATATCAGACTCTTGTCGTGTGACACCTGATGGTACTTTTACCTTTGCTGATACAATTTCTCAAACGAAACTCTTCCAAGTGGAATGGAACGGAAAAGCAATTCCCTTATTTGTAGATGCGGACAATATTGTTATGGAGGTGTTGCTCGCTTGCAATTCTCGCGATAATATAGTTATGGGTTCTCCATCTCAATGGCTATGTAACGAATATATGCAACTTTTTTATCGAAGGGAAGCAGCTTTAGATTCGTTAGAAAAAAATCATACAATTACCGCTGTCGAACGCGAAAACGCACGCCAAGATAGTGTGGAAAAATATAACGATTTGTTGTTGCAAAGAGTGAAAAAGTATAATAAAAGTATTGTAAGTTGTTGGTTTATAAAAGAATATATAGATTCTGAATTTTGTTCTAATTATATTACACTTCTCGATGAATCTGTACAAGATCATCCTTTTATCAATAAAATTGATGATAAAATTCAACAGTTTCAACACGACAAATCACTGTTAGAGAAGGTGAAAGTCGGCAAAAAATTGGAAAATATTTCACTTCCTGATACTATAGGTCAGTTTTACTCTACAAGGGCGTTGCGCGGAAATTATCTCTTACTCAATTTATGGAGTGCTCATTCCGACGCTGTGGAATATGAACTTGCTCGTTATCAGAAACTTTATGATAACTATTCTGCTTATAATTTCAGAATATATGGAATTTCTGTCGATACAGATAAAGAGTTGTGGCTCTCAATGTTGCAGCGGCTAAATATGAGTTGGACCAATGTGAATGATCTTAAAGGGGAAAATTCTCCGCTGTGCGAGAAGATTCCGTTCCATCTAAAAGGTATTCCTTATAATCTTCTGCTCGATCCAGAAGGAACCATAATTGCCGAAAATATAAAAGGCGAAGCATTAGTCGTAATGTTAGATTCTCTGCTCCGCCCGTAAGTTCTATCTTTACTGCCTTTATGCAATCTCTTTAGGAAGTATGCCTAAGTAGTTGTGTGGGGTAATCTCCTTAAGTTTTGCTTTCAATGCGTCTGTAATCTCAAGCGAGTCTATAAATTGTGCAATGAGTGCTTGGTCAATGTGCGATTTTCCCCGAGTCAAGTTTTTGAGTGCTTCGTATGGTTGCGGATAACCTTCGCGACGAAGTACGGTTTGTATCGCTTCTGCAACTACTGCCCAATTGCGCTCTAAATCGTTGTGAATCGCTTCTTCGTTGAGCAATAACTTGCCAAGTCCACGAAGGAAAGAGTTGTAAGCAATCATACTATGTGCCAATGGAACACCAACGTTACGGATAACTGTACTATCAGTTAAGTCGCGTTGTAAACGAGAAATTGGAAGTTTTGCCGATAATCCTTCAAATAGTGCATTGGCAACGCAGATATTACCTTCAGAGTTCTCAAAATCAATTGGATTCACTTTGTGTGGCATAGCTGAAGAACCTACTTCATTAGGATTTACTTTCTGCTTGAAATATTCCATCGAAATATAGGTCCAAATATCTCTATCACAATCCATCAAAATATTGTTGATTCTTTTAACCGCATCAAAATAGGCTGACATATTGTCATAGTGTTCAATTTGAGTTGTGGTTTGAAGACGTTTCAAGTTCAAGGATTTTTCTAAAAATCGATTGGCAAAATCTACCCAATCAATTTCAGGATAGGCAATGTGGTGTGCATTGAAGTTTCCTGTTGCTCCACCAAATTTCCCGCAAAAAGGTATCTCTTTCAACAACTCTATTTGGTTGGCAATCCTTTCGTAAAATACGTACCATTCTTTTCCCATTGAGGTTGGTGATGCTGGTTGTCCGTGTGTGCGCGCCAACAATGGAATGTATGCCCAACTCTTCGCGTTCGCTAATATTTTCTCCTGAATTTCAGCTAATTTCGGAAGCAAAATATCCTCGTTGAACTTGTGCATCAAGTAGGGAATAGAGGTGTTGTTGATGTCTTGAGAGGTTAATCCAAAATGGATAAATTCTTTCCAATTACTTAACGAAAGAAGGTCAAATTTTTCTTTCAAAAAGTATTCAACAGCCTTCACATCGTGATTGGTAATCTTTTCAATATCCTTAATCCGTGTGGCGTCCGCTTCCGAAAAATTAAGGTATAGTTTTTTTAAATCGGAAATTTTGTCAGTTGGAAAGTCGTTAAGTTGTGGAAGTGGAATTTCACACAACGCAATAAAATATTCAACTTCAACCAAAACGCGAGCACGAATGTATGCGTATTCTGAAAAATATTCTGATAATGCAGATAATTGATTGTAATATCTGCCGTCAATAGGGGAAATTGCTGTTAGTTTGTTCATATTCTGAGTTTTATCAATTTATCGTGATGTTAATTTTATCATTAAGTTGTAGGTTTGCTAAGATGGCAACATTGCCATTGTACATCGTTATTTCTACGTAGCCCATTCTGTTGGCAACCAAATAGATCTCCTGTTCTTTGGCATTGTAATATTCGTGAAATCGCTGTACCACAATTTGGTCAAACTCTCCAATAGTAGCTTTAAAGGTTTTGTTTTTAATCAAATCTCTAAAAATATCTGCTGGAATATTGGTAATAGCATTGTGGTATGCATCGATATAGACAATTTTACCCGAAATGGTATGGTCAGATTTGTAGTATGAGTACTCTTCATTATGTTGAATTTTCATCTCATTATACTCAACAACATTATTTTCAAGTTCTTCATTACTAGCCCATTTTGCCATTAAAATAAGGTTGCTGAGAAAATCTTTCTCTTTGGGTAAAAATCGAAATTTATAAGCTTTATGGGGGTTGTTGTTTACAATTAAGGAGAAAATACCTGTGTCTTCACCTAAGAAATAGTGATTGTTATATTCTACTAAAATAGGAGTTTGGGCTGAATTGAACGAATTGGCAACCAAGATAATATGAATGCTCTTTTCAGGAAATTGTGAATATGTGTTTTTTAAAATGAATGCGGCTTGAGATATCATGCCAAAAGCTATCCCATGCGAAATATCGTACGTTAGATTGTCAGGAATTTCTTGGTTTAGTTGATTCTTGAAAAGAGATAAATATGGATCTTTAATTCGCCAATCACTGATAAGGGTAATGTTTTGTTTCATAATGTTATTTGGTGGTATTTCTTAAAATGAAAAAGCAGATAAATGTAAATATAATATTAGGAATCCAAGGTCCTAATCCTGGAGGAATGGAACCAGAAACTGAAAAAACGTTGGAAACTTGTTGGAAAAAGATAAATGTAAATGCTAATGCTAATCCGAAAAAGATATGAACTCCCACGCCACGCCGCGATTTTTCTGCAGCAACGCCTAATCCTAATAGGGTAAGAATAAGTGTGCCGAAAGCATTCGCCAAACGCCGATGTTTCTCTATAACATAGTATTTTGCCAAACCCGTTCCCCGCTCTTTTTCTGTGCGGATATATTGTACTAGTTCGCGGTAAGTCATCTGTTCACTATAATATTCATCTTGATTTAAATCAAGAGGCTCAATATTGAAAACAGTATCCATTATCTCACCTGTGGTAAAAATCTCTTCGCCTGCACGAATGGTGCGGATTTTGTAGTTGTGTAAAATCCAACGATGTTGTTCATTATCGTAATGAATGTTTTGCGCAGTGATACGTTTCTTGAATGAGGATAACCCCAACTCTTCGTAGGTGAAAAGATACCCTTGCTTTAACTCTTTGTTCCATCGATCTACAAAAATATAGGAGTTGGCACTATTGCGAATGTGTATGCTTGTGCTTGGAATTACCCGCTTGCCCATATATTCGCACTTAAACGCATCTAAGTTAGCATTGGTTTTCGGAACAAGTGTATTAGACATTAAAATGGAAAGAATGGCAATGATGATTGCGCCTACAACATAGGGTAACATCATTCTGTAAAAACTTATCCCTCCATTTAAAATGCTGATTATCTCGTTGTTATTCGATAAACGTGAGGTAAACCAAATAGTACTGATAAATGCAAAAAGAGGAATAAAAAGGTTGATAAAGTATGGAATGAAATTAAGATAATATCCTGTTAAAATTAATTTTATAGAGAGACCATTGTCAAGAAAACGTTGAATGTTCTCCGAAAAATCAAATACTACTATAATGGTCATGAGTAGTGAAATGGCAAAAAAGAATGAGAATAGAAACTTCTTAACAATATACGTATCAATAAGTTTCCATCTCAAATGAGACTTATTAAAACCATCTGGAAATAGTTTTCCCAATCGCATTCGTTTTTTTTGCAAAAATATCAATTTTAATCCAAATATCAAAGGGTTATGTTGCAAAATGTTTTATCTTTGCTTCATTAATTTTTTTACGGAGTTTTTATGAAATGTCAGTTAAAATATAATGCTGGTAGAACTCATAATGATTGGGTTAAAATAATTCCTTTTACATCTGACGATTCCAAAAAAAAATTGACAATTTTTTATTCCGTACAAAAAACACCTTTAGGCAGATTTTTTATTGCCAATACCCAAAAGGGAATCTGCTTTGTGGGTGTTTATAAATCTAAAAAGGAGCTTTTGTTAGAGTTATCATATCGATTTCCTAATGCCGTTCTGATTTCTAAAATCAATAATAGACAGTTACAATTTGTAGAATTCCTTACCAAAGATTGGGAGTACGTGAAACCTATAACCTTGCATCTGAAAGGAACAGATTTTCAATTAAAGGTCTGGAATGCATTGCTACAGATACCGCTCGGAAAGATTACTACTTACCGCGATATTGCCGAATTAGTGGGAAAGAAACGAGCCTATCGTGCAGTGGGGTCTGCTGTTGGTAGAAACCCAATCCTTTTTCTAATTCCTTGCCATCGCGTAATGACAATTACAGGAAAATTGGGTGGATTCTATTGGGGAATAGATACCAAAATAAAACTTCTAAATGTTGAAACTATAGGTAGAAATAAAAAAATAGTGGGATTCAAAAATTGGAACCCCACCATCTTCTAATCGTTTTTATATTGTTAAACCTTCTAATTCTATGAAACACGTGCAGAGGATACGTAGTCATTCAACTCTTCCATTAAACGCTTACGCATAAAAAATATACGACTTTTTACAGTTCCAATGGAAATATTCATCTCGTCAGCAATTTCTTGATATTTATATCCATCAATAAACATTTCGAAAGGTTTCTTTTGTTCTTCTTTCTTCTCCTGAATCTTCTTGTTGATCTCAGTGTAGTAAAGATGCATATCCGCATTATCTTCTTTGGAAGTGATTGTATTAGAAAGATAGTACAAATCTTCAGATTGATCAATGAATACTTTTGAACGCTGTTTTCTTCGGTAATTATTGATAAAGGTGTTTTTCATAATGGTAATTACCCATGCTTTCAGATTGGTGTCTTCTTTATACGAATTTTCGTTTTGTATCACCTTTAAATAGGTGTCTTGAAGTAGGTCTTCTGCATCGTCAAGATTCATCGTGAGCGAAACAGCATACTGCCGTAAATGGGAATCCATCTGCAGTGTTTTTTCAATTAGAGAGGCGTTTTCTTTCATAATTTTAATTTTTATTATAACAATGCCAAATTTAGCAATAATCGTGCCAAAAAATATTTTGACATGTTTTTTCATAGGGCAAATTATGTCGTTTGATGAAAATTATTTGGAGGTATATATTCTCTTTCAAATCCTACTCCATTGAGTAATTCCTCTTTCAAATTTCCTGCTTTTGCAATCGTGTAATTTCCGTTTTTTTAATTTTCGTTATTGCAAATATACCTTAGTCGCTATAAATTACACACTTTTTTGGGAATACTACCTCACAATAGGCTTGCAAAAGGATAAAAAAAGTCCTCCAAAAGATTTCTCTCTTGGAGGACTATGCTATAATCTCTTCTATATTTATTGTTTTATGAACTTTTGGCTACATTGTGCTCCATTTTCCATTACCACTTTTAAGAGATAAATGCCTGTAGATAGTTCTGATAAATCTAAGATGTTTTCTCCAGAATTCATTACAAACTGCATACAAACTTTTCCTTGAAAATCGTAAATATAAGCAATCTCTGCAATCTGGTTATCCAAAATAGTTACATTTAAATTACTTTGTGCTGGATTTGGATAAATCGAAATTGAGCTAAGTTGTTCGTTTTCTGAAATCCCAACAGACGTATGATTATACATATATTCAAAATCGCAAATATATTGAAGTACATAATTATCATCTAAAGTGTACCAATGTTCAATGGTGCGTTGGTTTACATCAGATAAGTTTTCTGGGAGATAGATCTCAGGAATATTATATGGGGTATGAATTTGATTTACAGAAATTTCTGTATTATATTCATATAATCTTCTATCAATATAGGAACCATATTCGTTACGGATACTATGATCTATACAATTTCCATTTTCATCATAAAGATATTCATCAGACTCTGCAAGATCCCAAGAGTAACCACTATAATAATATAAGTGACGATTTGCTAATTTTCCAGCATCGTTATAGGAATAAACAACTTTAATAGATGAATCTAAAGTGCTGAAACCTTGCAAATATACCTCTTCTATAAGTTGTCCTAAGTTATTATAAGAGTAGTAGCATTCTTCACCAAGAGTACCATAATTTCCAAAGTACATCTCATGAGAAACGAGTTTTCCATCTGAATAATGATAGTCATATACGCCACCTTGTTCAAAAGTATCATCAGCACCATAGCCATTAAAGTTTGTACGTTGTGTTATTTGATGATTATCATTGTATTCATAGCACACATAATAAACATGAATCCATTCAAAATTAATTTTTTGCCAACCATCAACACGAATAGCATTACCTGCAGCATCGTAAGTTACGGAATCGATTACCTCTTCTCCCCAATCGTTGCTTTCGTGTATTGCAACTGTTCTTCCGTAGCCATCATAATGGAAAAGTTTCTCTTCAAAACCATCAGAAGAGACACGACCTGTCAAACGGTAAGGAAGAAGTTGTACATCTTTAGAGCTATTCATAGTTGAAAACTCAAATAATTTGTGTGGTTTTTTTGAAAGTTCAGTACCATTGGGGTAAGATGTTTTTTGAGCAGAGAGGCCCAAAATTGAAATTAGAGCGATTGCTAAAATAAAAATTTTCTTCATATTATTACTTGTTTGTTTATATTTATCATGATGAATAATAGTAGAAACACATTTTTTTATAGAACGTTGCATTAGTGGCAGGTTGTTTTATAATAGCTATGTAAATTAGCGTCTTAATTTATAAATAAGAAGTTTATTGAACTATAAAAGGCTGTCAGAGAAAAATCTAGACAGCCTTTTATTAACACTTGGAAACCATTATTGGGTATAATTATTCTTCCATTAATATTTCTAAGATTTTGATTGCGCAAGAGCTAATTACGGAACCAGGTCCGAAGATTGCGGCAGCGCCAGCTTGATATAAGAAATCATAATCTTGAGGAGGAATTACACCACCTACAATCACGATAATATCTTCGCGACCTAATTTCTTAAGTTCAGCAATTACTTGAGGTACAAGGGTTTTATGACCTGCTGCTAAAGAGGAAACGCCCAATACGTGAACATCGTTTTCTACGGCTTGTTTTGCAGCTTCTTCTGGGGTTTGGAAGAGAGGTCCCATATCCACGTCGAACCCGATATCGGCATAGCCTGTAGAAACAACTTTTGCGCCACGGTCGTGACCATCTTGTCCCATTTTTGCAATCATAATACGAGGGCGACGACCTTCTGTCTTAGCAAATTGATCTGCCATTTCGCAAGCTTTTTTGAAGCTATCGTTATCTTTTTGTTCTGAACTATACACGCCTGTAATCAAATTAATTTTTGCTTTATAACGACCGAAAACTTTCTCCATAGCCATAGAGATTTCACCCAAGGAAGCACGTTTACGAGCAGCTTCGAGAGAGAGTGCCAATAAGTTGCCTTCGCCAGTTTCTGCACAGCGGGTAATAGCATCTAAAGCAACTTTAACCTCATCGTTATTTCTTTCTGCTTTGAGTTGTGCCAAACGTTTGATTTGGGCTTCGCGTACTGCGGTATTATCTACTTCCAAAGTTTCGATTGGGTCCTCTTTTTCCAATCTGTATTGGTTTACACCCACGATATGCTCCATTCCAGAGTCGATTTTTGCTTGTTTACGAGCAGCAGCCTCTTCAATTCTCATCTTTGGAATACCTGTTTCGATAGCTTTTGCCATTCCACCCAAAGATTCAATTTCTTGAATATGTTGCCAAGCTCTATGAGCAATCAAGTGTGTAAGGGTTTCGATATAGTAAGAACCTGCCCAAGGATCTACCTCTTTACAAACCTTAGTTTCCTCTTGGATATAGATTTGAGTATTACGAGCAATACGTGCAGAGAAGTCTGTTGGCAAAGCAATGGCTTCGTCCAAAGCGTTGGTGTGGAGAGATTGAGTATGTCCCAAAGCCGCTCCCATTGCCTCAATACAAGTTCTGGTTACGTTGTTGAATGGGTCTTGTTCGGTAAGTGACCAACCAGAAGTTTGGCAGTGTGTACGAAGAGCCAAAGATTTTGGATTTTGTGGATTGAACTGTTTTACAATCTTTGCCCACAACATACGAGCAGCGCGCATCTTTGCAATTTCCATAAAGTGATTCATTCCTACAGCCCAGAAGAAAGAGAGGCGTGGAGCAAAATCATCAATATTCATACCTGCATTAACACCAGCGCGAAGGTATTCTAAACCATCTGCCAAAGTGTATGCCAACTCAATATCACAAGTTGCACCTGCTTCTTGCATGTGGTAACCCGAAATTGAAATAGAGTTGAATTTTGGCATATTCTTAGAGGTAAACTCAAAAATATCAGCAATAATCTTCATTGAAGGAAGTGGTGGATAGATATAGGTATTTCTTACCATAAACTCCTTCAAAATATCGTTTTGAATAGTACCTGTCAATTTTTCCATTGGCACACCTTGCTCTTCTGCAGCAAGAATATAGAATGCCAAGATTGGAAGAACTGCACCATTCATAGTCATTGAAACGGACATCTGATCCAATGGAATTTGGTCGAAGAGAATCTTCATATCCATAATGGAGTCAACAGCTACACCAGCTTTACCGACATCACCCACTACACGTTCGTGGTCTGAGTCATAACCGCGGTGTGTTGCCAAGTCAAACGCAATAGACAAACCCTTTTGGCCTGCTGCAAGGTTACGGCGATAGAACGCATTTGATTCTTCTGCAGTTGAAAAACCTGCGTACTGACGAATTGTCCAAGGTTTGTTAACGTACATTGTTGAGTATGGTCCGCGTAAGAATGGAGGAAGTCCGGCAGCATAATTTAAATGTTCCATTCCTTCCAAGTCTTCTTTACCATAAACCGATTTCACAGGAATTTGCTCAGCAGTAAGCCATTCCGCATCAATATCATTTTGTTTTGCCCACTCTTTAAAGTCTTGATCTACTTTAGGTGTGGTTTTAAAATCTATTTTGCTAAAATCTGGACGCATAAGATTGGTATGTTTTAATATGTTGTTTATCTTTAATATCTTGAAAACCAATATTTTACTTTTGAATTTCAGAGATTGCAAAATTATGAAATTTTACAATACCAAAGTTCAAAATCATAGAAATATCAATTATATTTTAGGTTTGATACCGATTGCATTGAAAATTGCATTTTTAAAGAGTCTGAAAGTAGCGCGTTTATACACTTTTCGGTATGCTTTTTTGTCTGCTTCTCGATTCAAACGAATGCCTTCGGGGTGTGTTAGTGGAAGAATAGGTTTTGTTCCACGCATCAATCTTCTAATTTTGCGTTTCCCATTACTAAAACCGACATTTTTTATAAGATTATTGTTGGGCGTGATACAAAATCCCGATTTTTTCCAAATGTGAAAATTGTATTGAAACTCCCAATAATCAAGATTATGTTTCTTTAAAATGTTAAAGATTCTAATCCATCTTTTCTTCACCTTTTTTTTCTTAATGTAAAGGTCAACATTAGCTGCAAATTCCTCTTCACTTGTATTTTGCATAGATAGGTCGAAACTTTCCCACGCTCTTTTCCAAGTGGCAAATCCCCAAAGGTAAGAGTATGCCGAAAAATAGTAAGAATTTTTCTTGTCAATATGCTTTTTGAGAAAATTGCTACCAGCAATGTGCATTACATCTTCATTATCTCGATATTTTTCTAAAAGTTGTTCACAGAAATAGAAAAAGTCAGGATGAGGTAAGGTATCATCAAAAAGGATAATTCCCTCCGATACATTTTCAAAAAACCAATTGATAGCTTGGTAAGTCATTTGGGTTTTCCCAAGATGCTCATCACAAAATAGGTTGTGTTGTTCACATTTCCATTCTGGTTTTATAACACAACGGGTACGGAGACATTTTCTATAATCATCCCAATAATTATTATTTGGACCATCTGCAGCCACATATAATTGAGAGGGCGCAATTTTTCTAATAATTTGGAATAGGTTGTGTGTCTCTTCAGTGCGATTATAAATAATCAGCAAAATAGGAACATTAAACATCGTTATAAATTTAAGGGTGCAAAAATAGTTATTATTCTAAAATAAGAGGCATTTCGATTAAAAAAAATAAAAACTTCCCATAATTTTATCATTGTGGCCATTTTGCCAATGCAATTTGATAATTTTGAAAAGAATATCTTTCAATCATTATCTTTTTTTTTACATCATTATCGATAATAAATCCACTATTTTCGGTAACTATTTGGATATTTTTACGCAAGTTGTACGGATTGGGAGGCGAAAGTTTATACATAGCCTCTTTAGCGCACCAATAGAAGCATAATTTCTCAATATCATGATTTTTTCCAATTCTAAGCACCTCTTCATCATTTAAAAATTTAGGGTAAAGTTGAAGAAATCTATCTGTATTTTTCTCAATATCAATTCCGATAGGTTTCGGAGAGATTGCCACGGCAGCCATTCCGTGAGAGTGAGAAAAAGAGATCTGCTGGTTATTGATGTAAGGTTTACCATTACCATCGTACTCCACACAAACTATTGGGTTTTGGGTAAGTTCTGCCACAATAGCACGACACGCCCACTTTTCCAACCGTTTGTGCTCTAATTTGCAAGCAGCAATTCGGACTAAATCTTGTTGGGTGAGTTGTAGATAGGAACGAAAAAACTCTTCAGTTTCCGTGATTTGCCATAAAGCAAAAGAAACCGAAGAGTTTTTATGATGTTGAAATACAATAGGCATAATTTACTATTTGCCGCGTTCCTTGTCTTTTACTTTTTGAAGTTGCTTCTTGAGTGCATCAATACAATCGTCGGCCCCCTCTTCAAAGGTTTTGGCTGTTTTGCTTGCTATTGCATCATTACCACGAATTTTAACTCTAATTTCCACTGTTTTATTCTCGGGACGGTCACCATTTTCGAGTTTAAGAGTTACATCTGCACCAATAATCCCGTCGTGGATTTTGGACAATTTTTCAACTTTTTCTGTAATAAAAACTTCAAGTTTTTGATCAGCTTTGAAATGTAATGCACTGATATTAACGTTCATAAGACCTCCTTTGTTTATGCTCTGGGATGAGCGGTTTGATAAATAGATTTCAATTTTTCTATAGAATTATGAGTATAGACTTGTGTTGCGGATAAACTGCTATGCCCTAAAATCTCTTTTATGGCATTTATATCTGCACCTCGATTGAGTAAATGTGTGGCAAACGTATGCCTTAATACGTGCGGACTTCGTTTGTCAATTGCAGTTACCATATCTAAATATTTTCGTACGATTGAGTAAACAAATTTTGGATAAACTTTGTTTGCCTTGTCTGTTACAAAGATATAACTACTTTTTGTATGTCCGTTAAACTTTTCATCATAAAAATTAACATAGGATTGGTAACAATTTTTGAAGGTATTTCCGAAGGGAATTTCACGCTCTTTGTTCCTTTTTCCTAATACTTTTATGGTGTTATCGTAAAGATTAACTTTATCAAAAGTGAGATTTATAAGTTCAGAAATACGGATTCCAGTTGCATAAAATAGTTCGATAATTGTTCGGTCGCGCCAACCTTGATAGGTATCGCTAAAGAGGTCGGGGCCGAAAAGTGTTTCCGTTTCATTTTCCTCCAAAAAGCAGGGCAGCCGTTTCGAAAGTTTAGGTGCGGAAATTGTGTCCATTGGAGAGTTCGAAATATTACCTATGCGTGTATGGTAATGATAAAATGAGCGAAGCGCACTTAATTTTCGATTGATAGAGCGTGAGGTGATATTCGCTTCTGCAAGATGAATGACCCACGCACGAATTTTGTCTGGAGTTACGGCTAATAAATCAACGGAAGAATCTCTATCTTGCAGAAAATCAGCAAATTGTACAATATCATTTTGGTAAGAAACAACCGTGTGTTCAGAAGAGCGTTTCTCGTAGCGAAGGTAAGCAAGATATGGGGTTAGCCGATCTGTCATTGCCATCTAATATTTATGTTGGCAAATATATAAAAAAAAGCGACAGAAAAATTGTCTGTCGCTTTTTTTTGATAGGCTTTTTATTTATCAGCTTCTTTAGATCTAAGTTGCTGAACATAAATAGCTTTCAATCTTTGTTCCCTTTTGATAACGCTAGGTTTTGTGAATTTTTGACGATTTCTCATCTCTTTAACAACACCAGTTTTCTCAAATTTTCTTTTTAATTTCTTTAGAGCTCTTTCAATAGTTTCGCCCTCTTTTACGGAAACAACGATCATAAAAAATACCTCTTTCTTTTTTAATTAATACTACTTTTTAAGGGGTTGCAAAAATACAAAATTCTTTCTATTAAACACTTAAAAAGATTAAAAAAATAATAATTTCAACAAATTACTGATTATCAATAGAATGCAAAGCAAAACTATAAGCTCCGATAGAGGTTGCCACAGAAGTTCCTAGATGAGAAACTGTTATTCCCAATCGTTTTTGGGAGTCGCAGTACACTTTTTTTGCAGTTCCAGGAATAGTAAATTCTCTCACATCACCTTTTGCAAATTGTTGAAATTCCGTTTCATCATCTAAATTATAGACGTATGAAGGAACCTTAGGAAGAGTAATTCCGGAGCGTGTAGAAACGGTTGAACGGAGCTCTTTCAGAAGGGCAGGCATATAAAACTTGCTTCCTTTGGAAACGCCTCCGCCGAGCACGATAATACCATCTAGCATACAAGCTGCGTGGGCAATAGCATAACCAGCAATTTCGCCAAAAGTTGCAAATGCTTGTTTAGCAGCGGCTTGGTCGCCAGCAAGTGTGCCATCAGCAATGCGATAAATATCGTACGAGTCGGTATAATCCTGAGCGTTAGTATCGTTGGCGTGCTTTTTATAGTGATTCAAAATTGCTCTTTGCGAAACGCCCTCTTCAACAATAAGTTCAGGTTCTGTTTTATGGGGAAGACAATACATTTCGGAGCAACAATTATCGCCTATGTACATATTGTTATTGGTAGTCAGTCCGAAGCCGAAACCTGTTCCTAAGATAAATCCGATTAAATTTTTATATTGTTTAGGGCTACCAGTTTCTGCCAATTTTCGATTTATATCTGGCAGCGCACCAGCTAACGCCTCTCCGTATGTAAACAAATCGGCATCGTTATTGATGAAGACAGGAAGATCGAACCTCTCTTTGAGGAAAGGGCCGAGGGCAATTCCGTCGGCAAAAGCGGGAAAATTGGTAAGTCGGGTAGGAAAAATTCCGTTCGGATAATCGGCAGGACCCGGGAATGCAAAACTAATTGCGGTAGGTTTTTCTGGCAATTGTGCAAAAACATCCTCAAAACCTTTCAGCAAATTTTGAAGACATTTCTCCAAATTTTTAGCTTCCGAAGGATATTCAACAGTTTGACTTACAGGCTTATTCCCTTGAATAGCGGTAAAGCGAAAAAAAGTTCCGCCAGCATCTAACGTAACTACAGTTCTATTATCGTTTCTATACATCGTTTTTTTTTGCAAAAATACTCTTTTTTACACAAATTCAGAAGATAATAGCAATATCTGTTTATCGTTATAGCATTTTTAGCAACGACAAAGCCACCCACACTCTTCCCAACTTCAGAAAAGCAACAATACAACCTATTAATAACATACCGAATATTAATAATTTACATTATTAATCAACTTTTTATACAAGTTATATCCAAAAAAAATTCAAAATAGAAAATGGAAGATAAAAATCTGTATTACAGTACATTTCAAAGAGAAAACAGACGGGCTTTTTTCTGTTTTGGTATTATATTATTTTGTATTTTTGCAAAAAAATAAAATAGTAAAAATGGATAAACCCATGAACCGCATAAAAGAGGTGCTCGAAGAGCGTAGTTTCAAACAAACTTGGCTTGCCGAGCGACTTGGCAAGAGCTTCTGCATAGTGAACTCCTATGTTTGCAATTGTCGCAAGCCGAGTTTGGGAGTGCTATTTGAAATGGCTAAAATTTAGAATGTGGAGCCTGAAGAATTGATTGGGAAACAATGAGTATTAGAAAATGTACTATCATTAACTATTAGCAACACATGAAAGATTGATGAGATGTGAGTTTGAAAGGAATAAATAAAACGGGATGAATTATGAAAGCATATAAGCAGATAATTGGTGATATTTGTTCAAATATCCATACGGGGTTAGTCGATTTTGACGAACCTCGTAACAAAGCTTCAATGCCAACACAGGCAAATTCTGAATTTATCACTAACAAACAACAAGGAGATTGGGCTGAGGATATATTGTTTAGAGCAATTAATGAAAACTCAGACACAGTTATTGCAGTTCGTTATGGAAAATCTGACGATTTAGTAGCTGGAGATGTGGGTTTTGAAGCATTCTTTCATGACTACCAAAATGAGTTAGATACCATTGGAAAACGCCCCGACCTACTACTTTTTCATAAAGAGGACTTTGATAAAGTGTTAGGGTATGATATAAGTGGACGTACAAGTGCAGAAATACATGAATATGTTAAGAAAGCGATAGCTGGTATAGAAGTTCGCTCTAGTGCTTTTCTTATTGATAGATATACGCAAGAAGCGAACAGGATAATAGAGGAAAATACAAATCTTGCATTGGGCTTTAAGCAGATAATACTCAACGATTACTTGGACTTACTCCAAGAGAAGAGGCCAGAATTGATAAATATTCTTAACCAACTTGATTCCACATCTGTAAGAAGCATTGATTTTCGTGTTACATCTTGGAGATCATCAGAAAGGCTTCAGCAATTATCTTTATATTTGTCTGAATTAAAGAAGTGTCTAAATGCAATACAAAAGCGCAATTCATTGTCTATCACACCTAAAGTGGAGGACTTGAAGGTTGTAAAAAAGTGGATTGATACATACGATATCCCTCATTTCTATGTACAGGTTTTCTTTGATAAGGTTTATGGTATTTCATTCAAGAACATTCTTGAACTTATTTCAAATCCAGCTCTAGAAGGTGAAAGGTATTACATAGAAGCAGATACAAAAAATCAAAACAAGACTACTATCAAAATTCCATCACAAGATGGCATTTGCTTAGTCACAAGGTCTTTGACAGAGCCCGAGCATCATAGCGTTAGAAAGGAACTTAACAAAGGCCGTTTGTTGTTTTATGTAAAATTCGAAGGAGGGGAAGCCTGTCTTGATAATAATGCTTTTGAAACTTTATTTGGCTGTAAATTGTGATGTTAGAAAAAGAGTATTCTGCCAAAGTCGGATTAGAACATAGGAAAAAGTACGCCCAATTCTTTACGCCTGAATTCATTTCCGACTTTATGGTTGATTGGATTTTTAAAGATAATCCTACCAATTGTAAGATTCTTGAACCTGCATTTGGTTTAGGAGTCTTTAGCCGTTCTATGCTCAAGACAAAATCTCAAATGCACATCACTGGTTATGATGTAGATGACCTAGTACTAAGCGAGGCGAAAGCAATTTTTTCATCAAAATCTGATATTGTATCTATAAAAAAGATTGATTATCTCGATAGCAAATGGGAAGATAAGTACGATGGGATAATTTGCAATCCTCCGTATTTAAAATTTCATGATTACGATAATGGAAGGTACATACCACAAGTTAATAGTCATTTAGGAACAAATCTTAATGGCTTTACAAATATCTATACTCTTTTTCTATTAAAGTCTATAGCACAACTAAACGAAGGTGGTCGTTTGGCGTACATTATTCCATCGGAGTTTCTTAATTCTGATTATGGTGTGGAGGTAAAGCGTTACCTTCTACAAAGTGGAACATTAAGACATATTATAATTGTTGATTTTACCGAATGTGCATTTGATGATTCGTTGACTACGGCTTGCATTCTCTTTTGCAAAAAAGAGAATTGTGAACATGATATACACTTCTCTGTAATAAAGGATGTTTCATCCTTATCATCTGCTTTGACCAACTATGTATCCTATAAGGCATCAGAACTGGATGCGAATATTAAATGGAGGCAGTATTATGAAACTACAAGTTCTTCTAAATATATACACTTAGTCCCATTTAGTACATTTGCTAAAGTAACAAGAGGTATTGCTACTGGCGCTAATGAATTCTTTACATTCAATATGTCAAAGATGGATAATTATAATATCAGAGAAGAATGTGTAGTGCCATGTATTTGCCATGCCCAAGATGTGAAATCTCAGATTTTTACAAATGATGATTTTCAGTTATTGGCAAACGAAGATAAAAGTGTGTATCTGTTTAATGGGTGTGCCGATAAAGAAAATCACGATGTAAAGTCGTATTTACGTATTGGAGTTGAAAAAAAGTATGATAAAAGATATCTCTGTGCGAGCAGAAAACCTTGGTATGCGATAGAAAATAGACCGCCATCACCAATTTGGGTATCTGTATTCAATAGAAGAGGCCTAAGGTTTATACGTAATGAAGCAAACATCCGCAATCTAACAACATTCCATTGTGTATATACCACTGATGTGATTGATACGGATATCCTATTTTCTTATCTGCTAACGAATGTTGCAAAAGAGATATTTCTCGATAATTCACGTCAGTACGGGAATGGTTTGACGAAATTTGAACCAAACGATTTGAATAAAGGAAAATGTTTAGATTTACGATTACTTTCTGATGATGAAAAATCATACATTATTAACATCTTCAGAAAGATAAAGAGGATGAAATTAGGTTTTGATAATCTATTGAAACTATTGGAGGATTTCTTTAAAGCAAAATATACGGGCAAAGCAATAGATATAGAAATTTTGAATCGTAAACTTGATATGTATAAATGATAATGACTAAAGTTTCCATTCGATTCTACAAAGACCGTGAGGTGCGAGCTATTTGGGATGAGGAAAAATCCAAATGGTGGTTCTCGGCGGTTGATATCGTGGCTGCTATCACCGATAGTCCCAATCCGAGAAAGTATTGGAGCGTGATGAAGACGCGAATGAAGAAGACAGGAAGCGAGTTGACTACAAAGTGTAGTCAACTGAAACTTACTGCTGCCGATGGTAAGAAGTATGCCACAGATTGCTTTATACAAGACGATATAACCGAATTGGTAAAAGCAATTCCAAGCAAGCGAAGTACTGATTTCCTCGACTGGTTTACATACAGCGACAACACCATTGACGGGCAGAGTCGCAAGAAGGCTTATTTGTTGTTTGAAAGTGGAATGCTGAATAGTTTAGAGCCGGGTAACATTAAATGTTTGCAACAGATTCACGCCTACCTGTTTGGTGGCTTGTATGAATTTGCAGGGCAGATTCGCACAAAGAATATCAGTAAGGTTGGATTTACATTTGCTAATGCATTGCACTTCTCAACCATCTTACCAACAATTGAGAGTATGCCCGAAACTACCTTTGATGAGATCGCCGACAAGTATGTTGAAATGAATGTTGCTCATCCATTTATGGAGGGCAATGGTCGTAGCACTCGCATTTGGCTGGACCTTATGTTCAGGCGTTCATTGAAGAAGTGTGTCGATTGGAGTAAGATTGATAAGAACGACTATTTGAGCGCTATGCGAAAAAGCGTGGTTGATCCATCGGATATCAAAAGACTTCTGAAATCTGCATTGACTGATAAGATTAATGACCGCGAAACTTTTATGAAGGGTATCGACTACTCGTACTATTACGAGCAGGAGGAATAAGAGGATATTGACCTTGAAAGTTGAGGTGGTGAGAAGAATATAATTAACATTGCAATATGATTGACTTTGATACATACATAAAAATGGGTGAGCCTAGTGGTAAAGAGAGAGCCGAGGCGTGGAAAACTGCGATTGGTTTGCAGGCTGTGGATGGACTCAAGACTTCTGAGTACTTGAACGAAACTGCCGCAAAGCATATTGAGGGGGACATTACTATTGAACAGGTAAAGGAACTCATCGATTCTTATTACCAATCAAAGACTGCGAGAACACCAGAAGATGATGAAAAAGAGGAAGCAGACAAGGCTGCTGCAAACATTACCAAAATTATTAATGAGCCATCGTTCACATTCTCCCTTCATGGATTGACATCTATTCACAAAAGAATTTTTACAGGGATATTCAAACATGCCGGTATCTTGCGTGACTACGAAATATCTAAGAAAGAATGGGTATTGG
>JAEZOU010000014.1 GCA_023413895.1 Bacteroidota bacterium
TTGTTAGTGTTTCGATTGTAGTGTTAGAAATCAATTTTCCGTAAACGTCGAAAATTTGCATTTCAGCGCCGAGGAAACGACTATCAGCCACTTGAATTTGAATTTGTGATGTTGCTGGGTTTGGATAAAGAGCCACTGCAGCATCTAGATCAAGTTCATTGATACCTGTAACCTCTTCAAACACAACAGATATAGAGTGATTAGCAACCACAGAAGAGAATGTATAGCTATTATCTGCAGGAAGATCAGTAACAACATCATCCACCATCAACTGACTAACCTCAGCACCTGCATCAGCGGTAAAGGTAAAGGTAACATTATCGCCTTCGTTCACGGTTACAGTACCACTTGGAGTAATAGTACCAGGTCCTGTTGCAGAAGCTGTAATTACATATGTATTTACTTGACCGGCAAGCGTTGTAAATGGGACCTCTGTAGACCAATCACTTTCAGCGTCACCACCACATATTGCTTTAACGCGAACAACGTAATCGGTAGAAGCTGTTAAACCTGTAATAGAGAAAGATGGAGTAGTTAATGTTGAAGAAGCTGTCCAGTTAGATGATGTAGCTTCTTTATACTCAACAACCCAAGATGAAGCACTACTTGTCCAAGTAACTGCAGCAGTATTTGCATTTGGCGTAACTTGTACGTTTGTAGGTGCGTCGCATGGCTCAGCAGCAGAAGCAGAAGCAATAACAATATCATCAACAAAGGCACCATATCCATAATATGACACACCTTCAAATGCAATTTGATATGTTGCAGAAGGAGTTGGAAGGGCGATAGAATCGTTTGTCCAACTAGTAATCGAAGATGTATGAGAAGCTAATGAGTGCCATTGATCATTTTCACTAGTTCTGTAATAAACAGCCAAATTATCGAAATCACCTGACCAATCTGGTAAAGCATACCAATAAGACAAGTATGGATTAGCAACTTGAGACAAATCAAACACAGGAGAGATTAATTTTGTAGAAAAACCATCATAATTTTCGCTATAGAAATGTGCCCAATAGCTTCCAGAGTGAGGTGTGCTAATAGGAGAAGAGTTTGATAAAGATGCTACCATATTCCAATTTACAGATCCAAAAGTATAAGTTTGAGACCAACAAACTGGCAACTGTCCGTTACTTTCAAAACCTTCGGTATATGGGAAAGTTGATATTATAGTACATTCTGTTGCAAAAGTAAATAAAACAGCATCAGATTGCTCAGTAGCACTACAATTTGACACAACATAAACATCATATTGTGTTGATGGTTGGAGACCTGTTAATGCCAAAGTTGTAGTATTCATAGTTGCTGTTGTTCCTTGTCCGATTGTAAATCCAGCTACTCCATACTCAACATTCCATTCTGTTGCTGTTCCATTTTCAACCCAAGAGATTGTTGCTGTAGTAGTAGTTACAGAAGATACTGTAAATTGAGATGGTTCAGGACAAGACTCTAATGTAGTAAAGGATACATAATTAGACCATTGAGAATATTCTCCATTACCGCAATCTGTTCTTACATAAACTTGGTAATAGGTTTCAGGTGTTAAGTTAGAAATTGAGAATGAAGTATTTGTAATTGAAACAGGAGTTAATGTATTAGGATCTTCATTATTTGCAGTAATTACATACTCCCAAGCATTATCATTTGCAGTTGCTGCAGTGAAAGACAAATCGACAACTGTAGGTAGAACATTGTCAACTGCTAAGTCTGTAGGACGACCACAATTTAAAGATAAAATTTGGATTGAGTCAATAACAGCAGCAGGGCTCTCTGAAGTATAGCCATCATTAGCCCAACAGAAATATAGACGTTGAATTGTTCCTGAATAGGTAGCAGCATCTAACATTGTTGAGTAATGTTGCCAAACTGCAGAATTTGCAAAAACGCTGCCTAATGCAGTTGCATTAGCTGGTGGGGTAATTGTTGTTCCTGAAATTGCTTGAACTGCTGATGGTGCACCAATAAATACTTTAAAGTAGTCATAAGCAGAATAACCAGCTTCACCCAAACATTTCCAATTAAAAGATAGTTCATACTCAGCAGCAGGAGTAAATTGAATATCGCGATAAGCCCAAACCACAGAGCTATTATCTGCATATGCAAAATCATTTCCTGATTGAGAAACAAACAATACTGAATCTCCTTGAGGAGCACCAATAAACCACTTATTTGCAGCAGTTCCGTTAACTATAACCCAATTTTGATTTTCTTCAGCTGTTTCAAAATCATGGAAATATGGAGTCACTGCAACAGATGCACTAATTGTTGAAAATGTAACTGTAGACCAATTACTATAGGAATTTCCATCAGGACAAACAGATCTCACATGTGCTGTATAAATACCACTTGGCAATAAGTTTTCAACTAGGTAAGGATTTGTATTTACTAATACAGCGTTAGCATAGTTAGGAACAGCATTGCCTGCTGCAACAACAACTTGCCATGAAGTAATAGCTGTATCGGCAATCCAAGATAGCTCTACAGTAGTTGCCGTTGGGTTACTAGCGATAAGATCTTGTGGTGCACTACAATTAGGAGCATAATCAACAAAAACATTATCAATAAATGCTTCAGAATAATCAGATAAATGTCTAAAAGCAATATTTTTACCTGATCCAGTATAAGTTGCCAAATCAACTTCGTAGTGTCCATTACCAGAAACTGTGTCAATAGCAACGAAAGTTGTTGAATCTGTTACATCGCTCATAACACCAACAATAACAGTAGGTGTTCCCGAAACTTTCATATCGAAAGAAATCTGTAGGCTAGTAATAGCAATGGTAGAATCAATCTCTGGCAAGATAGCCATTGTTGGATAGTATGGAGAATACATTCTCAATGCATAAGGGCTACTTGTACTATTATAGTTATAAACGCAAGGAAGAACACCTTCCCAATTGGTAGTAGAAATTCTTTCCCAACATTGTGGATAAGCAAAATATGAATAGGAATCAAAGTTTTCTGAGAATGGCAATGTCGCAATTGGAGCACATTCTGTATATGCATTATAAACAGCATATGAACTTTGTTCACTACCACAATTTGAACGTACATAGAATGAATAACCTGTACTTGGCGTCAAGTTAGTAAATGTATATGTAGTATCATAAATATCGATTGGAGCGATTGCATCGATAGAGGTGCCAAAAGGAACCGCTAGTACTTGATATCCCAATTCTGAATCACCTGGTTGCCATATTAAAGTAACTTCGTGTGATTGAATATCAGTTGCAGTAAGGTTTTCAGGGCGAACGCAAGCTGAATATGGATTAATAGCAAAATTATCGATGTGAATAAAGTTAGAAGAGCTACTATTTTGAACAGATGAAGCAGCATAGAAACCAACTTTAATCATACCTGTAAGAGGTTGATCATAGCTATCAAATAGAGGAATAACAATATGGTGTACAGATCCTGCTAAATCGTTTAATACATATGTTGCATTTTCTGCATTGCTCCAAACATAAGCATTACTTCTTTGCCAAGTTACACCATTATCGAATGACAATGCTATAGCAAACTCATCGTCTGTAGCTTCCATACCTGGATCATCATCAATATTCCAACCTGTCAACATTGCATCTAACTCAATTTGATATGCTTCAGAACCATCACCTAAGTCGAAAAGAGGAGAGATCAACCAATGTTTTTCATCATAATAGAACTCAGCACTATGGTGACGACCCATATTAAGATCCATCTCTTCATTTTGATTATTCCATTTAGATGATGTTACATCATAATTTAAAATTGCAGATGAAGTTAAAGCACCTCCTGCGATAGACCAACAACTTGTTGGCAAGTAATAGTTTACGTGTGCTGAGAACTCTTCTAAATATGGTAAAGATACTGCTGAGCACTCGGTAGTAAATGTAATTACATCACTTGCAAAACTAGTATCTCCATTACACAACGATCTTACATATACTTCGTAGGTTGTATTTGGTAATAATTCTGTCAAAACGTATGATGATTCAGAACTATATAGATCTGTCCATGGATTCATTCCTGTGCGGTAGCTAACCAACCATTCATCGGAACTACTATTCCAACTTAAATTAGCTTCAGTAACTCCCACATTTGTTGTTACCAATTGAGAAGGAATATTACATAAAATAGGAGAAATAGCTATATTATCAACAGTTGCTGGAGGGTTAGTACCACTATATTCGTCATTTTTCCAGAAGAAAAGTAAACGACGAATACTATTATTTACGTCAGCACCATCAAGTACAATAGAGAAATTGCGATACTCGTAGGCACCATACATATTGTATGCTTCGCTAGATAATTTATAAGTTTGAAGCCATTCTGGTCCTCCCCAACTATCGAAACCACTTGATAGATCAACATTAAGAGGAAGTAAGCATACAACAAGATAATCATAATTGCTTTCACCAACACCTTTCCAATCAAAAGATAAAATATATTCTTCTTCATCACCAAAAGCAATATCAACATATGACATTGTTCCAGAACACAAAGCTGTTGTAGAATAGTGGTGAGTTGTACCATTATCATCAGAGATATAAAGAGAATGTGTACCGCCATTGGCTACTGCGTCACCAATACTCCACTTGTTTGTATGCGCAATTTGTGCATATTGCCACAATCCGTTTTGAAGAGTATCTTCAAATCCACAAACGAAAGGAACTGTAACTACAGGTGTAGTTGGTGTTGCACATGAAATGGTATCGCTCCATTCGCCACCACAAGCTTGACGAACTGCAAATGTATAAGGAACTCCTTGTTGTAAGTTGTCAATTGTATATGGCACTAATGCAGCATCGTTAACTGCAACCAAAGTAGCTAAACTTGGATCAAATGCGGTTGCTGCTGTTGGTGCGTACGCAATTTCCCAACCTTGACCAATGCCATTGTTAGTAGAAAAGTTTACTGAAATTGCTGTCGCATTTGCAGGATTTGCTTCTACATTATACACATTAGGACAACTTGGCATTGCTGAAACTGAAACTCCATCAATAAAGAGATATGCACCTCCTGGATTAGTATTTCTTACAAATGCTAATCTATAATTTCCAATCAAAGACATCAAAGAAACTTCAATCTCTCTCCAATCTGTGGTCACATTTGTTGAAGGCATCAAACATACCGCTGAACCTATTTGTGCAAAACTTGTAATATCTTCATTGGTTACATCAATAGCATAAATACTAATGTCGTCATCATATGTTGATGAACTTTTTGATGCAAAAAAATTAAGACGTTCATTTCCAGTTAATGTTAATACTGGTGTCAAAAGCCAATCATTATTTAGATGTGAGTTATCATTATAATAACCACCAAACATAGCTGCACATGATGGACTTTGATAACCAAAACCACCCTCATAACGACCCCATAAGAATGTTGTTGATGATCCGTAATTGAAGTTTATCCAACATAATGGAGCGGCATCTGTACTTGCTGATAATTCATCAAATACCCACTCTGATTCAAAACCTTCACTCCAAGGGAATGTAGTGATAACGTCACACTCTGTATAGAAAACTGCTTCTTGTGTTGGATATCCATAATCTCCACTTCCGCAATCTGTTTTTACAATATAACTATACGCTACTCCTGGAAGTAAATTTGTAAGTGTATATCCTGATGAAGTAATTGAAATCTGTGTATAGTTAGAATCTAATGCTGATTTATAGTATAAAACAAAATCAGTAATTGCCGCATCTGAATATGGGGTAATTGTTACTGCTGTTGTAGTAATATCTGAAATGATTACAGAATCTACATCTGGACAAGATAGTTCAACAATTTCAATATCATCAATAGCAGGTGCAGGATTTTCTCCATCACTAGCATCACTATAGAAATAAAACCATACTCTCTTTACTGTTCCTGCATAATCTTCACTATTTAATAGGAAAGTTTCTGAGGTCCACGATGATCCATTTCCATAATATTCTCCTAACAGATTAGAGCCAGGAATAGAGTAACCATAATATCCTGATCCAGCTTGTACCGCAGTTACATCTCCAACAAAAAGTTTAACAGATTCATAATTTGCACTTTCACCTTGGTTTTTCCACTTGAAAGAGAAAAGAAAATTATTTGTTGTTACAGGGAAGTTAATATCTCGGTAAGCAAATACTGTACTTGCAGCACTATTATTGTATGTGTTGGTTGCTCCACTATCACAAGATATATAAAGCGAAGATTGACCATTAATCGTGGCATTTACAGCATTTCCAAAACACCATTGGTTAGTTTGGTTGTCATTAACTAAGCCCCATTCTGCATTTTGTGTAGGATCTTCAAAATCACATATAAAAGGTAGTGTAGCTGGCACTTGTGATGTTGTAATCTGAAGAGATATCCAAGGACTATATTCCCCTGCAGCTGCATCACAAATTTGACGTAAATAAGCATAATAAGTGTTTTCTGAATTTAGATTTGAGAAAACATAAAAAGTATCTGTAATTACTACAGTTGCAGTTGTATCTGGCTCTGTTTCTGTACCTAAACAAACCTCATAAGAAACGTTTGAACCAGTACCAGGAATCCAATTAATAGTTGCTGAGTTTTCACTTACCGTTACCAATCTAGGTTCTATTGCGAAACATCCAGAACAGTTACCAACAAAGGTAAATATCTCTTGGCCATAAGATAAGGTTGAACCATCTGAACATGAATAGATTACGAGCCCTGATGGATCCTTTAATGAAAAAGATGTCTCATAGGCATAACTTCCTGTCTGCCAAGTTAATGAGTAGTTAGCACCATGCATTATTTGAAGCTCCTGCGTGCCATAGGCAGAACTCGACAAGGTATAAGTTGCAATAGTCTCGCCATTTTTTTTCAAAATTAAGGCATTTCCATTCCAACCATCTCCATAAGAATCACTCATTTCAAGCACGTACAGACACTGTGCAAATGAGGTCCCTAACAATGTAGTCATCAAAAATAGACTACAGAATAATAGTAGTTTTTTCATAAGACTTGTTTTTGTAAATAACTTTATTTATTGTAACTTTATTATTATCAGATAATTATAATTAATTTGCTCATCTATAATCAAGTGGCAAATATACAAAACTTTTCCTTTTTATCAATAAAAAATAGTTCACAACAAAAACATAATTATTTCTAAAAAAATTCCATTTCCGACTACACACTTTTTATATCTATACCATTTTCTATTCCAGATAGGAAAATAAAAGAGGGACGCAAATGCATCCCCCTTCGGCTATAGATAAAACCACTGGCGGAATTAAATCAGTGTATATTAACCAACTGGTTTGCTGTGGGATAATTAGCGATTGGTCTGCGCACTGATTTTGCCGATAATACGGGCAAATAGACCATCGGTTTGTTTGCATACGATATAGGTTTGAAGTACACGCAGCAATAATCTGCGTATCTGTCTATTTTATAGGAAATCCTTTGCGGATTTGCTCGTACAACCTGCTTGTGATTTATCTGCAACCATTGTATTATCGTAGTAATACGAGATCTGAAAAGTCTGTTTTGCTAAATTTTAGCAGCTTGAACAATCGGTTCTCACCGCCTATGCTTTCCGACTCGGATGACTTGGAAAGTGCAATAATCTCAAAGACTGTGGATTTAATCACAACACACCTTCGTGGTACCGCGACTTGGTTGTTGAGCCAATCCATTGATTTTTTGCAGGTTACAAGCATTTTTTCGAAGTTATTCATGATTGATATTACTATTTTAACGATCCTTTTACTATTAAAACGCTATATTTCAATAAATTACACAACTTATCAGCATATATTTCTCAATATTTTTGCTTTAAATCAATTCTGCCAATAGGTTAAAAAAATATAGAAATAACTTCCGATTTCTTTAAATTTATAGACTTAAAAGATGAATTTTTCCATTTCTCAGTCAGTAAGAATATTTATTTTGCATTAAATTTTTTCTAGTGAGATGCAATATTCTACTAACATTAGCGTTTGACATGTGTGTAAAATTAAAATTTATATGTGGAAAATTGGATTAGATATTGGATCAACAACCATAAAAGCAGTAGTAATAGATGAAAAAAACAACCTATTGATAACAGATTATAGGCGACATAATGCTAAAATTTCAGAATCTATTGGATTGATATTAAATAAGATTAGTACATACTTAGATAATACTACTGAAATTTCGTTAGGGATTACGGGATCGATAGGGATGGGCATAGCAAAGCGTGGTTCTTTTCCATTTGTACAAGAGGTTGTTGCGGTAACACACGCTATTAAAATGATGAACCTACAAGTAACAACAATGATTGATATTGGTGGTGAAGACACGAAAGTAGTGTTTTTCAACGAGTGCGGAGAGACCACTGATATGCGTATGAATGGTAATTGTGCAGGTGGAACAGGGGCTTTTATCGACCAAATGGCAATAATTTTAAATGAGGAAATTGACAACCTAAATCGAGCAGCATTGCAAGCTCAAAAAACACATCCTATTGCTTCTCGCTGCGGTGTATTTAGCAAAACTGATGTTCAAAACCTTATTGCTAAAGGTGTTGCGCGTAACGAGGTTGCTGCTTCCATTTTTCATGCAGTAGCTGTGCAAACCATAACTACTTTAGCACACGGCTGCGAAATTAAGCCTCCACTTCTATTTTGCGGTGGAACACTTACCTTAAATTCTGCACTACAGAAAGCATTTTTAAACTACTTAGATATTTCAGAAAGTGACGCCATCATATTGCCCGAAGGAAATCTACTACCTGCCATAGGAGCGGCAATAGCTCACTCCGAATACTATATGTCACTAAATGATTTGAAAACAAGGCTAAAAAGCTTATCGGAAAAAACAACTTTTTCTACAAAATTATCGCCTCTATTTTCAGATAAAGATAATTATAGAACGTGGTTGCAAAAGTTCAAGTTAGAAAACATAGCAAATGTCACTCTACCTAAAGGGTATCAAGAGGCATTTTTAGGCGTGGACTCAGGTTCAACAACAACAAAAGTAGTACTTTTGAATGAAAAACGGCAGATGCTGTTTCATTACTACGCACCAAACGGAGGAAAACCTATTGAAGCCGTTACAATGGCATTGCAACAACTCGCAACTCAATGTCAAAAATCTGGCACTGATTTAAACATCGTGAGGGCGTGCGCAACAGGCTATGGCGAAGAACTTATTAAACAAGCATTTGCTATGGACTATGGAGTAATTGAAACCATTGCACATTTTATTGCTGCACAAGAGATAACTCCACAAGTTTCATTCATTTTGGATATTGGAGGACAAGATATAAAGGCGATATATGTAAGAAATGGTGTAATTAACCAAATTGAGATTAATGAAGCATGTTCATCGGGCTGCGGCTCATTTTTGGAAAGTTTTGCACAAACAACAGGTTATACAACAGAACAATTTGCGCAAATTGCTTGCCTCGCCCCATCGCCTTGCGATTTGGGCACTCGATGCACTGTTTTTATGAATTCTAAGGTTAAAAACGCTCTAAGCAACGGGCACTCTATAGAAGATGTTGCTGCAGGATTGGCCTATTCTGTTGTTAAAAATTGCTTGTATAAAGTACTAAGGCTCAATGACATTAGCACACTTGGAACTCATATTGTAGTACAAGGAGGAACTATGAAAAATGATGCCGTAGTACGCGCACTTGAAATAGAAACAGGAGCAAAAATTTTCCGTAGCGAATTTCCTGAACTGATGGGCGCTTATGGCTGCGCTCTCTACGCATTGAAACATAACAAAACTTCTAAAGAAAAAAAATCTCTACAACAATGGATTGCAAATGCAGCCTTTAAACAGAGTAATATCAATTGTAATGGTTGCGAAAATCAATGTTTAGTAACATTATATGATTTCGGAAACAAACGAAAATTCTACTCCGGAAATCGCTGCGAACGAATTTTTTTCAATACCGATTCTACACAATCGAAAATTGGTGAAAATATCTACCCTTTTAAAACACAACTTATTTTTTCTCAACCATCCTCAACAAAAGTCACAGAAAAACATAAAATCGGAATTCCTCGATGCTTGAATATGTACGAAGACTTTCCATTTTGGCAGAGATTGTTTTCTGAATCTGGTTTCATCGTAGAGCTATCATCTCCCTCAAATTATACCAAATATGAAAAAGACGCGCAACTCGTGATGTCTGATAACATCTGTTTCCCTGCGAAACTTGTACACAGCCATATTACCAATTTGGTTGAAAAAAAGGTGAACAGAATATTTTTACCATTTGTCGTTCATAGCCGCAAAAACGGAGGCGAAAACAGCTATAATTGCCCTATAGTAACGGGCTATTCCGAAGTAGTTAAAAATGTTCAACGCCTTCCAATTCCGATGGACACGCCCACTTTTTCAATGCAAAATCACACACTTTTTAAGAAACAATGTGTGAAATATTTGACAAAGTTAGATGTTTCAACTTCGGTTGCGGAGAAAGCTTTTAGATCTGCACTCCAAAGCTATGAAGCTTATGAACGAGAAATTGCTGCTCGCGCAACAGAAATTTTTGCAAATGCTTGCAACAACGGAAAATTGACAATTTTGCTGGCAGGTCGCCCATACCATACCGACTCGCTAATTCAACACGACATCTCTCGCATGATTGCCTCTATGAATGTAAATATAATATCGGAGGATATAGTACGCGGCAACGAAAAAAATCTTCTCAAAGAGGTTAATTTCGTTTCACAGTGGAGTTATACCAATCGGATTTTGCAAGCCGCTCGCTGGTGCGCTAAACAAAAACAAGAGGTACAGTTTGTTATGATGACCTCTTTTGGTTGTGGTCCCGATGCTTTTCTTATTGACATAGTTCGCAATATTTTAATGCAAGCAGGAAAATCGCTAACTCTCCTAAAACTTGATGACATCAACAACCTTGGTGCGATGAGGCTGCGAATCCGCTCATTAATAGATAGTATTCGTCTAATAAATGAAAAAACAAAAAGCAACGATCTTACAATTCAGAAAAGCACACCTCCGTTTTCAAAACAAGACAGAAAAAAGACGATTATTATTCCCTTTTTTACCCCTTTTATATCTCCTTTAATACCTGCCATTGTAAACAAATTAGGTTATAAGTTTGAAAATCTACCTATCAGTGATGAAAAATCTGTTGAATATGGTTTGAAATATGCAAATAATGAAGTGTGCTATCCTGCAACGCTCGTGGTGGGAGATTTTATTAAAGCTTTCAAGGAAGGAGGTTACGATCCCGAACAAACAGCGGTTGCTATGACACAAACAGGCGGACAATGTCGAGCAACAAACTACCTTCCTCTTATCAAGAAAGCTTTAGTGGACGCCGGATTTGCTAATGTTCCTGTTATTTCTGTCTATTTCGGCGCAAGTATCTTAAATGAACAACCTGGATTTAAGGTATCGTGGGCAAAAATTTTACCGTTAGCCCTCTATGCGCTACTTTTTTCTGACGCAATGGCAAAGATGTATCATGCGTGTGCAGTACGCGAAAAAACTCCAGGAGAAGCAACTCGTCTAAAAGATAAATTCCTAACTCTCGGTGCTGAATTGATAGAGAAAAATGAGTGGAAAAAACTGCTGCAACTAACGGAACTAGCGGCTCAAGAATTTGACAAAGCAACTCTTAATAGAGAAATGAAAAAGGTGGGAGTAGTTGGAGAAATTTACCTTAAATTCAATCCGTTTGCCCACAAACATGTATTAGATTGGTTGATGGAAAGAGGCGTAGAAGTGGTCCCACCAATGCTAACAGACTTTTTCACCCAGTTCTTTGTCAATCGAAAGACAAAGAAAAAGGCTATGATCAATAGTAACTTCATTCCTGATTGGATTTTTGATAAAACCTATTTTTATTTGAAGAAAATTGTACATCTCTTTGATATTGCAGGCTCAAAATTCCGCTATTATATTCCTTTCAACGATATTTTTGAAGAAGCAGAAGAGGGTGAAAAAATCATCAATATGAATGCACAATTTGGCGAAGGTTGGCTACTTCCCGCAGAAATTGCTACCTATTACAAACAAGGTGTCCACAACGTTATTTCCCTGCAACCTTTTGGATGCATTGCCAATCATATTATTGTTAGAGGAATTGAAAAGAGGTTAAAATTACTATTCCCCGACCTTAATCTACTTTCGCTCGATTTTGATAGTAGCGTGAGTGAAGTAAATATTACAAATCGTATGTTGTTATTTATAGATAATTTAAAATAGAATTATGGAACTAAGTGTTGAAGAAAAAATTGTAAAAGCCGCAAAAGAGGTTTTTCTTAAAAAAGGATATAATGAAACCAATATGGCTGATATTGCAGAAGTTGTCGGGTTAACGCGACCCACTTTAAACTACTATTTCAGAACGAAAGAGCGACTCTTTCAAGCTGTTTTTAGTGAAATTTTGCGAAGTTTCATTCCCAAAATCAAATCACTAATTTCAGCAGATTTACCTTTAGAGGAAAAAATAGAACAAATTGTGCAAAATTACTTTCAAATTGTTATGCAATCCCCGGAACTTCCTCTCTTTATATTGAAAGAAGCAAATAGAGATAGTTCGGGATTTATTGATAATGCGATAGATATTTTCAGCCTATTAAATGGAGTAAAAGAGGCAATTCTAATAGAGATGGAAAAAGGATACATGCGTAAAATTCCACCTTTAGAAGTTTTCTATACTTTCTACAGCTTAATAACTTTTCCCTTTTTGACAAAACCATTTCTTTCTCAGATAATTAATCCTGAAATAATAGATAAAGAATTGAATGAGCATTGGCGGCACAATATTGTACGTCAGATGCTATTTTTGCTAAAACCAGAGCCCCAAAATTAGCATATTGGCAGCATTAGAAATAAAGAAAAAGATTATCTTTGCGCTCTAAAATGACAATTATGCAAAAGAATACACTTTTCGTTGCTGATGACCCGATGGGTGCTGCTATTTATGACTATCATAAAAATGGAAAAGCAGATAAACTACGTGTATTTTCCTCTTGTATGGAGGAGGACGAAATCCCTGTTTCGGAGTTATTTCGGACCTTCTCCGAAATGCCAAATTTAGAGCAAATAGCTTTAAAAATGGCAATAGGGAACATATTAGATGTTGGCGGTGGAAGCGGTTGTCACTCTCTGGCACTCAAAGAGATGGGGAAAGAAACTTTGGCAATTGACATCTCACCTTTAGCTGTAGAGGTAATGCGTGAACGTGGCATCAATGCGCAAGTAACCAATCTTTATGATGAAAATTTTTCAGAAAAATTCGATACTATACTCCTGCTGATGAATGGTTCGGGAATTATTGGCAACCTCGAGAATATGGAGCATTTCTTCACTCGAATCCGCACCTTACTCAACCCAGGAGGCTGTGTATTAATGGACTCCAGCGACCTGCGCTATCTTTTTGAAGAAGAGGACGGAAGTTTTTCTATCAACCTTGCCGACGAATACTACGGACAATTTGACTATCAAATGCAATATAAAGAGATTAAAGGTCAACCTTTTGATTGGCTCTATATCGATTTCGACACACTAAGTTTCTATGCCGAGAAATATGGCTTCCGTGTAGAGTTAGCCGCATCGGGAAATCACTACGACTACCTTGCCAAACTCGCTCCTATTGAAGATAGGTAAACTTTATCTGTCAATATATTTGAATTTGCTTTTGTCGCGTGGCTTGGCATCTGGTGTTTCATCTGCATAACCAAAACCTACACATAGGCAAAGATCGTAATTTTCACTAAAATCTAGCATCTCAATTTGTGATTGACAAAGTTCGTTATCTTTCAGAAAACGAATTGGACTTCCCAAACAGATAGAACCTACACCTAACGACCAGGCGGAAAGCATCATATTTTCTGCTAATAGACCGCAATCATATTCTGAAAAATCATAAGTAGTATCACGCGCAATAAAAACCATTGTAGGCGCACCTCTGAAACAGCCTTTCACCTCATCTGGATTCATTTCTGGATGCGCTTGCGCCATCTTCTCTTTCATCTCCTCCATAAGTTGGGCATCGTCAATAACACGAATCTCCCACGACTGCAAATTACGACCATTCGGTGCATTAATTCCGCACTCCAAAATCTGATTCATGATAGCCCTTTCTACAGGTTGCGCTTTATACTTACGGATACTTCTCCGAGCCATAATATTCTCAATTACAGCATTTTCATTGTTCATAGTGGTTTCCTCCATTTCTTTTGTGATAGGTTCCTCTTGCTTCTGTGGCGTGCAAGATGATAAAATGGCAATACAGAAAATTACCATAAAACTTTTAATGATTTTCATATCTTTAATTTTTGTTTTATGGGTGCAAATATATCTTTTTTTTCATTGCTGTACGATATAAAACGATGTGATGCAAAACAAAAAAGGAGACGTACCGCAGCACGCCTCCTTGAAGTTATCGATAATTCAGAAATTATCTCTTTACAAATCTCTTTGTTACCATTCCTTCAGCAGCATTGATACGTACCATATACATACCATTTGCTAATTGAGAAACGTCAACTTGAGTTGTTAGTGTTTCGATTGTAGTGTTAGAAATCAATTTTCCATAAACGTCGAAGATTTGCATTTCAGCGCCGAGGAAACGACTATCTGCCACCTGAATTTGAATTTGTGAAGTTGCTGGGTTTGGATAGAGAGCAACAGCAGCATTCAAATCGATCTCTTCGATACCTGTTTCTTCAACAAATTCAACAGCAATTGTGTGGTTAGCTACAACGGCAGAGAATGTGTATTCGTTGTTTGCAGGAATAGCTGTTTCGGCATCGTCAACTAACAATCTGTCAACTACAGCGCCAGCGTTAGCAGCAAAGGTGAAGGTTACATCGCTACCTTCTTGAACGGTAACGGTTCCGTTTGGTGTGATGGTTCCAGGACCAGAAGCAGAAGCTGTAATCACGTAAGTAGTAACTTGACCTGCAAGGGTTGTAAATGGAATTTCAGCAGACCAATCACTTTCAGTATCGGTATCGCAGATTGCTTTTACGCGAACTAAGTAATCAGTAGATGGTGTTAAACCTGTAATATTATATGTTGCAGATGTCAATGTTGGAGAAGCTGTCCAGTTTTCTGCAGTAGCCTCTTTGTATTCAACAACCCAAGCATCAGCAGTGCTTACCCAAGTAACAGTAGCAGCGGTTTCTGTTGGTGAAACCTGAACGTTTACAGGAGCATCGCAAGGTTCTTCAGTAACAAGAGCTGTAACCACAACATCATCAATATTACAAGAGTAGTATGAAGATCCTGTATAGTTCCACAAGAAAGTAATTCTTCCAGCAGTAGCTGTAACTGAAGTGAAATCAACAGAATCGTTGGTTATAGTCGTAGTATTTGTTAGGGTTGCAACTTCTACAAAAGAGGTTGCCAAGTTATTTACATCTGTAACATAACCCACTTTTAAAGTTCCACTAGTAGCGCTTTCCATTCTAAAAGCAAATGCTACCTGAAGTGTATTCAATGGAGCTGAGAACTCAGGAAGAACAGCGTACGCATTGGTAGCAGGTGAAGAACCAACAAATGAAAGTGCATTAGGTTGAGACACTGGATACCAATAGCTACCGCTTCCCACAACGTGTGGTGCAGGACGAGTATCGTTATCTGTATAGGTAGCCCAGCAAAGTGGAATAGGACCTTCTGTATTATATGTAGTACCTGAATAACTATCAAAATTTTCAGTATATGGTAAGGTGCTAATTACACCACATTCTGTAGCGAAAGTAGCTACATTTGACCAAAGCGATACATCTGTTGCACTACAAGCAGTTTGAACATATACATCATACATTGTTGAAGGAGTCAAACCTGTTAAAGTATAAGGATTAGTAACTCCACTTACTACTGTTCCTTGTCCCTGTTCAAAACCTATAGGACCATACTCAATATTCCAAGAGGTTGCATCATTTCGTTCTGTCCAAGAAAGAGTTACTGTTGTAGTTGTTTCATTAGAAGCTATAACATCTTTAGGACGAATACAAGTAGGAATAATTTCTACTTTGAAATCATCTAAAAACATGTAGTTTGCAGCATCTCTTTCTGAAAGGAATGCAATATATTGTGCAGTTCCCGTATAGTTATTGAAATAAACTTCAAACTCTTCCCAATTAGAAGTTGCAGTTGGAGATAAGGTTTCAATTGGAACAAAAGTATTTCTATCATTAGGATCTGTCATAACACCAACCACAATATTATATGCAGCAGAAGCTTTTCTCAATTTGAAAGTAGCCATTAATGTATTGATTGGCAATGTTGAAGAGATAGCAGGAGTTGTAGCAATAGTATAATTATTTGCAGTAGAATAGAAATAGAGACTTCCTGCTCCATTAGGCGTTGCTTGCGTTGTATTGATATACGGATAATCAGTAGTAGAAACAACAGAAGTATTTCTTCCCCAACAAGTTGGATACGCTAAGGTTCCAGTTCCGTAAGTGTCGAAACTATCAGTATAAGGCAATTGTGTAATCTCTTCACAATCAGTTCTGAAATTATATACGCTACTCCATTCACTGTTTCCATCATCGCCTCCACACATAGTACGAACATAAACATCATACATGGTACCAGGAAGAAGGTTGGTCAATGTGTAAAGTGTAGAGGTAGCAGTAACCACATTAGAACCTGTAGTTTGTACATTAGGGTTGAAACCTTCTGGACCATATGCTACTTCCCAGCTAGTTCCTACGTTGCCTGAATTCCAACTCAATTCTGCAGTAGTCAACGTAATGTTATCACAAGCTACTTGGGTTGGTTTCACACAGATTGGAGCATAATCCACAACTAAATTATCCATTTGGAGATAGTTGCTTGTTGTTGACTGAGAACGAATTGCAATATAACGACCAGTACCTTGGTAGTTGTTCAACGGAATACTGAATGAGTTCCAAACCAGTGTACGAGGCTCGATACGACTTACAAGTTCAAAAGTAGAAGTATCTGTTGGATCTGTCATCACACCCAAATCTACATAATAACTCATGTTGGTAAATTTACCAAAGAAGTTCACTTGCAACTGGTTAACATCAACATTAAATTCAGGAAGAACTGCAAATACATAATTAGAAGATGTAGTATAGAAATACAAACCTCCAACTCCATTAAATTTGTTAGTTGCGTGGATATAGTTGGTTCCAGCACCTACTTTAGTCCAACAATCTGGGAATGCACTTGTACCCGTTGCACCATCATCAAAACTATTAGTGTATGGAATTGATTTGGGCGCACAGGTTGTAGTGAAAGTAACCACTTGTGAATAAGCACTAGTTTCACCATTTGAACAAATAGTTCTTACGTAGAAATCGTAAGTGGTTTCTGGTTGTAATCCTGTCAAAGTAAATGGATTATCAAGTACTGAAATTGGAAATACGGTATCAATAGAGAAACCTGTTTCTGAATAAAGCACTTCAAAGTTGGTTTCAGATTCGCTTGCATTCCAAGATAAGGTAGCGCTGTTATATGTTATTTGGTCAACAGTTACATATTGAGGTGTTATACATTCTTCTGCTTGCTCAATTACAAGATCATCAAAATAATAGCTATTAGTAGCGCTAAGGTCTCCGCACTTAAACGCGATATAGCGATCGTTTTCATTGCAGCCCATCAGATAAACCACCTTGTCTTCCCAAGTATTAATTTCATCTACATATACTCTTCCTACTTCGTGGAATGTGGTTGGATCCAAAGGATTGGTCATTGTACCCACAACCATTTCGTAAGTTGCTGTTCCGGTACGCATTTTGAATGAAAGTTTCAAAGTACGCAAATCGATTGATTCTTCAAATTCAGGAGTAATTGCAATTGTATAGTAAGAGGTTGTTCCATACATATACATTGAACCTGGAGAAGAACTATAGTTAGAACTATTGATATATGGATAAGTTGTTGTTCCACTATTATATTTTGTCCAACAAGTTGGATATGTTCCAGTACCTGTTCCGTAGGTATCGAAACTTTCCATATAAGGAAGTGTCGCAACAGGGAGACAATTAGTAGCTTCGGTAATAGCATAACTATATTCGGTTACTTCACCATTACATACTGAACGAACTTTGATGTTATAAGCCGTTCCTGGTTGCAAATTGTTGATGGTATAGAATGTATCGGTAATAAATTCCACAATAGTCCAATCTGAAGAATCTATTGGTTGGTAAGCCAAATTCCATTCAATTTCGTCAGCACCTGGAGTCCAAGCAATATCGATACTATTTTCAGTTTTTGCAGTAACCGTAACATCGGTAGGTCTGAAGCAAGTTGGAATCAAATCCAACATCACATTATCAAGATAAGTAGCACCCTTATGAGATTTGAATGCAATGTAACGGCCCGTTCCTTGGTAATTTGCAAAAGAAACCATCAATTCTTCCCATACATTGGTTGCAGAAGTTGTTACTGTGTCAACAGGAACAAATGAACTGATTGAATCTGGATGACTCATCACACCTACAATAAGGTTATAGGTTGCTGTTCCTTTTCTCAACATAAATGAAACTGCCAAGGTGTTCATATTAATAGTTGGATCCACCTCAGGCATAATTGCTAAAGAATAATTTGTTGAAGAGCCATACATATACGCTGAACCAGGAGCAGAAAAATTGTATGTAGCATAAATATAAGGATAGTTGCCAGATGTACTATAATATTTATCCCAACAGGTTGGGAAAGTTCCTGATCCTGTTCCATAAAGGTCAAAATTTTCAGTATATGGGAATGAAGAGATAGCTCCACAACTTGTTGCAAAAGTTTCGGCAATTGAGTAGAAGCTTTCCTCTGTACCACAATAAAGTTTCACCTCAATCTCATAATGAGTATTTGGATTCAATCCTGTAAGAGATATATTGTTGTTGTATGCAGGAACTTCTGTCCAAGTATCGGTATCCAACTGACGATATCTTACATTCCAACCCGTTGCAGCTGTATTTGCACTCCAAGATACATCTGCTGTAGTTCCTGTAATATTAGCAATAGTAATATCTGTTGGACGAGGACAAGATGGAATATAATCAATCATAACGTCATCAATCCAATAAAACCAAGATGTATTGTTAGCAATAGTTGGAACCATACGGAAAGCGATGTGATTTCCTGTACCTGTTAATAAAGTGCTATCCAAATTGAATTCTGCAAAATACCAAGTTTTGTATGAAGTTCCTGGGTCAAGAACACCTACTACTTCAAAGGTTGATGTATCAGCAGGATTGCTCATTACACCTACCTCTAAAACACCTGACGTTGCGCCTTCTTTATTGTAATAGAAGGAGAGTTGTAATCCGTGTAAATCGGCATCAATAGCTTGTGTAGCTGCCCACGCTCTATTACTTTGTAAACGTAAACTATTAGGAGCACTTACCGAATATGCATTAACAATGTAAGGAGCAATGGTAGTACCTGAAATATAGGTTAATGGACGTGTCCAGCAGTATGGGAATGCGCCATTGTTTACACCATAATCGTCAAAATGTTCAATATATGGCAATTCTGAAATAGGATTACAAGCGGTTCTAAAAGAAACATTTTCAGTCCAATAACTATGGGTTTGGTCATCACAATATGCTCTTACTCTGAAAGAATATTCTGTATTAATAGACAAACCCGTAGCCACGTATGAGGTGTCTTGAATACCTGTAACGTTGGTTACTATACTATCGCTCATATTCATTATTTCTAACTCGTAAGAAGCCACGTTAGTTCCTGTTGGAGCCCACGCTACAGTGATTGAGTTAGTCAAAGATTCTACCAACGTAACATCGCCTGGCATTACACAAGTTTGGGTTTCTGCCAAGAACAAGTTATCAATATAAAAATTATTTGTAGTATCTGGAGTACAGAATGCGATATGGCGTCCGTTTCCAGTATAACTACTAAAATCAACAGTTTGAGGTGTCCAAGTGTTTGTTGTTTCAATAGTTAACGTATCTACAACTACAAATGTACTCAATGAATCTGGATTGGTCATCACACCTACTAACAAATGGTAAGCTACATTGGAAGTTCTTCCATCCAAAGTCATAAACAATCTGTTTACTTGGATAGATTCATCTAAAGCAAAAGATGCAGCAGTTGTTGCAGTTGTTGTTGAGTAAAAATATAGAGAACCTACACCACCATTGTTGGTTGTGTTGATGTACGGATAGTAAGAGTAGCTTCCTGGAACAATTGTCCAACAAGGATGGTGAGCACTTGAACCTGTTCCATAATCATCAAATCCTTCTGAATAAGGAATTTGAGAGATTGGTTCACAGAAAGTTGTAAAATCAATTTCACCTTCCAAATATTCACTTTCTCCATCAGTACAAATAGTTTTTACGCGTGCCAAATAGGTATAATTTGTATTGGCATCCAATCCTGTGAATTCATAATAAGGTGTTGTCAAGTTCTCTACTACTGTCCAAGGATCTAACTCCGACAATCTGTATTCAAAGGTCCAAGTTGTAGTATTAGGGGCTGGAGTCCATACAACTCTTGCAGTATGGCTTCCTGTTACAGAAGTTAACAAATCATCCATCGGTTTGCGACAAGAAGGAATTATATCCCATCTAAAATCATCCATATAAACAGTGTTGATGGCTGAACCGCTTCCTGATCTGAAAGCTATATATTTTCCATTTCCTTGATAAGAATCAAAGAAAACAGTAAACTCTTCCCAAACAGAGGATGTAGAAGGTGCTAATGTATCGATAGCCACAAAAGAGGATAAGGAATCAGGATGATCCATAATACCCACAATCACTTTATAAGCAGAAGTACTTGATTTATACAACATAAAATTAATGTATGTATTGTTCATAGGAATCTCGGGAGATAACATTGGTGAAATTCCCATTACCCAATAGGAAGAACTTGCATATAAGTATAATGAGCCTGAACCAGAATGATAGTAAGTTGAACTAATGTAAGGATAGGTAGTTGTAGTTCCGCTATAGTATCTTGACCAACAATCAGGATAGGTTCCTGTACCTGTTCCGTATGTATCGAAATTTTCTTCGTATGGGAAAGTAACCACTACACAAGGATCAAGAGGTGTAGTAACACAAGCTGGTGCACTAGATGCTGTAACGTTGTTGGCATATACTGCCTCTACTACATAACAATATTCTGTTGATGGTACAATACCTGCAGTATCTGTATAGGTAAAGTTTTCTAACATTTGAGTGTTCAATTGGATTCCATCTTTATACACATTGAAACCCAAAAGATTTTCATTGACATACGAACCCTGAATTGTAAATGGCAAGCCCATTTGTTCTAAACTGGTTCCATCTTCCCAAGCAGTCCATTCCCAAACTTCTGCTTCACTATTATATGCATATTGCATAGCATTACCTGTACTTACTTCATTCAAATCACAACGTGGATTTACCCAAATGCTTTTAGTATTGTCAGAATTTTCCATAGAGATTGCTACCCAATAGTTACCTGCTGGCAAAGTGGTATTGATATTGGCTTCTACTGCCATAATAGGTCTTTCAACATTTGCCAAGTAGGATGCAGTTGTTCCCTGAACACGATAAATTCCTGTCCAATAGGTATTTCCAATCACATTGGTGGAAGTATCACCCCAAATTGGAGTGGAGGTCGTTGTAGGCTGATGATCAAAGATAGCCACATAAATTGCAGTAAAAGTAGATGTATCAATTGATGCACCTGTTTCATACGCATAAAATGTCATCTTACTGATTTGTGCTGCAGCATTCAACTCAAAATCATCAGCAACCATAAACCCAGAGGAGTGTCTGACATTGTTACCAAAGTTACCTTGACCGCCATACATAGCACTCACATCAGCACCGTTGGCACCGACCCCATAATGAGTAACCATATCCGCTTGGTTAAACAAATTTAAACGCGCAGGATTTGTTGTGCCTTCTGGCACACCCCAATCCACTCGCACTGAAGAATACGAAAGGGCTGTTGCCACCACATTTGATGGCGGATTGCTCTGTGAGAATATCGCTAACGGCAACATCAACAATAAACTCAACAAAATTGTCATTCTTTTCATAAGTAAATTAATTTGTTAATAGATTTAAAGGTGCAAAAATGGAGAAATTTTTTTTGCACAATCTGTCTCCGTTCCCGACATTAACATTTTTTAAGAATTTTAATCTCTTTTTTATTTCATCGCTCTCTGATTGCAGTTCTTTCAATTTATATAGTTTATTTTTAAAGAAAAAAAAGGGAAATTTAGCATTATTGGAAAAATCACCCCAACAATAATATATAACACAGAATAAGCTAATGAAAGTAACTTTCAAAATTTATCATTTTTTTCTCCAATTTTGCGCAAAGTAAAACTATAAAAAACATTTTATAACCTAAGTTTTCTATTCTCCTCCAATCACTTTCACCCAAAACATAAATTCTATATTTACCTAAAATTATATTGAAAAACTTGTTAACTTTACAATAGAAAAATCATCACGACACAACACATTAAAAGTATAAATTCTACGCCCCACTAACTTCATATATAGGGAGATATCTGTTCTATATTTGTCAATGACGTGATATAATATCTCATTAACGCTCTCTTCCACTCTTTGTGCTGTGCACCTCATCACGTACTTTCACGATACTCACAAGTTTTGGCCATTTTTTAAATTGGACCAAATTTCCCCCTCCCGGACTAAAAAAAGGAAAACTTTGAAATTATTTTGGTGCGTTTGCCGTGAAAAAATTGTACTTTTGCATAGTGATAAAAGTTCTATTCTATTATATCATAAATAATTCTATATCAAAAAGTAACATATGAAAAAGTTAGTAGCCTTCATCATTTTTTTTGCTATATATTCTGCTTCTATTGCGCAAAGTCTAAGCAAAATAAATAATACAACTGCAGAAAACAACCAAGTATTAACAGATAATACAATAGTTGTTGCATACAACGGAACTACTGCTACTGTAACTGTAGCCGACAATATTGCTCAACAAGTTACACAAATAGTCTCGGGCGCTCACGTATCTATAACTTCAAACAATACTTCTACCGAAATTACATACATTCTAAATGGTAGCTCTACCGATGGCGAGTTCTTTTTAAATAGTGCATACAACTGCACTATTATTCTTAACGGTCTTACATTAACCAATACTACGCCTAATTTTTGCAGCGCTGCCATTAAAATCCAAAACAGCAATCGTACCAATATAAATGTTGCTTCAGGTACTACTAATACCATTACCGATGCATCTTCTGGCTCGGATAAAGGATGCCTCCTCGTAAAAAGTGAGGCTATATTTAATGGAAACGGAACACTTAATATCATAGGAAACCTTAAACATGGTATTAAAACAGATGAATATGTTGTAATTAATGATGCTACAATAAATATTACTTCTGCTGCTGGTGACGGAATCTCTTGTAATCAATATCTTCTTGTAGAAAGTGGCACTATTAACATCAGCGGTACCGATGACGATGGCATTCAATGCGATATTGATGGCAATGCTTCTACCGGCTCAACCAACAACCACGAAAACGAGGATTCTGGAAATATCTATATCTGCGGCGGAAATATTAATATCAACTGCCCCGCAACTGCTGCAAAAGGAATTAAAAGCGAAGGAAATATCTATATATCTGACAATGCTAATATTAGCATTACAACAACTGGAAATGGATCTTGGGATGAAGATGACTTGGAAACCAATGCCGCTTGCGGAATTAGCGCTGACGGAGATATTGATATTAGTGGTGGTAATATATCTCTTACCGCTACTGGTGCCGGTGGAAAAGGTATTAAATGTGATGGCTTCTTAATGGTTAGTGATGGCTATATCTCTATCTCCACCTCTGGAAATATATATTATAATAATGGAACTACCGAAAATAATAACTATACCGGAAATACCGATAATATTGACAACGACCTTTACTCCTCACCAAAAGGTATTAGAGTGGGTGTGAAAACAGAAAATGGAAACAGCTATACCTATAGTGGAGGAATAGTTATCAGCGGAGGAATCATCAAAGTAACTACTAGCGGAGTAAATGGCGAAGGTATCGAAAGCAAAAATAGCTTGGAAATCAGTGGTGGCGAAATTTTTGTTAATGCATACGATGATGGTATAAATGCAGGACAAGATATTAACATTACCAACGGATATATCTATTCTCGATCTACAAACAACGATGGAATTGATGCTAATGGAAACCTTTACATTAACGGAGGGTTAGTGTATGCTATCGGTGGAAACGCACCCGAAGTGGCTATCGACGCCAACTCCGAAGAGGGTAAACATCTCTACCTGAACGGCGGAACCATAATCTCTATTGGAGGATTAGAACAAGGTAGCTTTCTGTCTCAAACTTGTTACCAAACCGCTATCGTAAATAGCAATACTTGGTATTCAATAACTTACAATAACAACACCATCGCTTTCTTTACTCCTTCAATTAATACTAGTGGTCCCGGTGGTGGTCCTGGTGGTGGCCCCGGTGGCTGGCCAGGCAGCAATTCATCTTCGCTAATAATTTCCACTCCATCAACTCCTACTCTCTATAGCGATGTTACGCCTATAGGCGGCACTGCAATCTTTGAAGAAAATTGCTTCCTCAACACTTCGGTAAGTGGCGGA
This sequence comes from Bacteroidota bacterium, assembly GCA_023413895.1. GTDB lineage: Bacteria > Bacteroidota > Bacteroidia > Bacteroidales > WCHB1-69 > JAEZOU01. The sequence continues at coordinate 24,532 of JAEZOU010000014.1, forward strand.
AACTTCGTTAATATTTCCATTTATGGCAATAGCGGGGGTGGAAACTCAATCCAAAATGTTAATGCCGAAAACATTACTATCAAAACCAAAAATGGAAACATTGTAGTAGAGGGTTGCGATAATTGCGATGTAAAAGTATTCGATATCAAAGGACGATTAGTTGGAAAATCAGGTCTCGCCTCTGGTATTTACATCGTTAAAATCAACAATCACCAAGCTTATAAAGTAATTGTTTCAAGATAGTTATAACTTACCATTATACATTTTAATTGTCTGTTTTTTGGATTATGATTTGGGCGTTCCGGCTCTTTCTACGCACATTTTGCTTGCAAATATAAACGATCATGCAAGTTGTCTTGCCATACTATAATTTAAGCATCTTGCGCTTGGCCCCACGCGCACGCCGTCGGGCTTTCCGCTCAAATTTCGCAGCGCCAGCCCGCGCCACCAATCCGCAAAAACAAAAACTCCGAGCACTAACTGCAACATAGCTCGCGCCACACTTAGCCGCAATTTCTCCTCGTCCAACCATCATTCCTAATGCCTCACTCATAACTCCTAATTCCCTATTCATTCTTGGCGCTGCTCATAACCGCTGCAATCCCTAACGCAACGCGCTGAACGATAATGTTGGCAGGGCGGCGACAGCTCACCTTGGCTCCGAAGCACTCGCTCCCCGCGCCGCCTAAAAGAATCAAAAACCAAAAATCAACCTTCAAATTTTATGTCATCGGTTGAATAGATCTTTGCAAACAATGGCTCTGCACATAATTAAAAAAAGAGTATCTTTGCAATTGAAAATTCAAATTCGTTAATTATAAAATTTTGTTGTTATACAATACATTATTATGAGAAAAAACTACATTATTCCACAACTAGGAGCTATTATTCTCGCTATTTTTCTCTCCTCTTGCAACAAAGAGGAGCACCTAATCAACGATAAAAGCTATCGCGAAACCGTTCACCAAGATTTCTTGGCGCGCCAAGAGTTAGCAAAAAATCGCTCCACAGAACTCTTTTCTATCTTTGAAACTGAAAATCTAACACTGCAAGAGCGCGAAGCTTTGGAGTTTTTATACGCTTATATGCCTCTTAGCGACTTAGCAGATTATAACGGAGAATTTTTTCTCAACCAAACACGCTATGCGTTGCGCGCCCGCGATACTTTTGCTTGGGGGAAAACTATTCCTGAAGAGATTTTCCGCCACTTTGTCCTTACCTACCGAGTTAACAACGAAGACTTGGATACTGCCAGAATGTTCATTTTCAACACTTTAAAAGATAGAATTAAGAACATGAGTATGTACGATGCGGCTTTAGAGGTAAATCACTGGTGCCACGAACACGTTGCTTACCGTCCTGCCGACATTCGCACCTCTGCGCCATTAGCAACCATCCGCACCTCGTTGGGTCGCTGCGGCGAGGAATCTACACTGACGGTTACGGCGTTGCGCGCTTGCGGCATTCCCGCACGACAATGTTACACCCCACGCTGGGCACACTGCGACGACAACCACGCATGGGTAGAAGTTTGGGTGGACGGAAAATGGTATTTCCTCGGCGCCTGCGAACCCGATCCCGAACTCGATATGGGCTGGTTTGCTTTCCCATCTACACGTACAATGATGGTACATACAAATGCTTTCGGAAAATATAACGGCTCTGAAGAGATTAACAAACAAAGCCATCTTTACTCATGCCTCAATCTTATGCCTAACTATGCAGAAACCCGCATTGTTACGATTACTGTGAACGACAAAAACGGACAACCCGTTCCAGATGCTGCTGTCAAATTTAAACTCTACAACTACTCCGAATACTATCCGCTAGCAACCATCAATACCAACAACGAAGGAAAAGCTTCCCTAACAACGGGAATGGGCGATCTTTTGGTTTGGGCTTCCAAAGAAAATCTTTATAACTATGCCCAAATCAACGTTAGAGAAACCGAAAATCTAACAATTACCTTAGACAAAGAAGCTGGAAAAGAGTATGTGGAAAACTTTAATATGACACCTCCTATGGGAAAACTCAACAAAAAAGAGGTTTCCGAAGAGAAGGTAAAAATCAACACTCAACGTCTGCAATACGAGGATTCGCTCCGAACCGCTTATATGAATACATTTATGACGGAAGAAAAAGCAAAAACTATTCTCAACGAAAATCTTACTCCTGAAGAGGTTTGGACCTTTTTGCATAAAAGTGAAGGAAACCACGCAGAAATCGTGAAGTTTATGAACCAGCACAAAACCAAAAACAGTAAAATCGACTTTAAAGGATTTTTAGCTGCTTTGGCAGATAAAGACCTGCGCGATACTCCTGCAGAAATTCTTAACGACCACCTAACCCCAATCGGCAAATTCTCTACCCATTTTGCACAAGATGAAAATATTCCTGAAACAGAACGTATTGATATTTACAACAAAGGAATTTTGCCTGCTCGTATCTCTAACGAGTTGATTCGTCCTTGGAGAAGCTATTTAGCTGAAAAGATGGCTACTGAAGTGGGTAACGACGCTACATATATAAAAATAAAGGAGTGGATTTTGAAAAATATTACCATAAACGATGAAGAGAACTACTCTCGCTGCCCAATCTCTCCTCGCGGCGTTTTCGACCTTCGCGTTAGTGATGCTCACTCTCGCGACATCTTCTTCGTGGCTGCTTGCCGCTCGTTAGGTTTACCTGCCTACTTAGACAATGCCAACGGACAACTTTATGCATTTGGCGAAGGAAATTGGCAAAAAGTAAACTTTGAAGAATCTGACAAAAACAACGTGACCAACGGAACTCTAATTATAAACTTGCCAGAAAATTTAGGCTTTAAACCTGAATATTGGATTCACTACACTTTGGCCCGCTTTGAAAATGGAGATTTTGTAACTTATGACTTTGAAAACGACCCGCGCGTGGCTGAATTTCCCGTGAAACTCTCTCTAACTCCTGGTTATTATATGCTCTCTACAGGCAACCGCTACAGCGATGGCGCTGTGGTTTCACGTCTCGAATTTTTCAATGTAAAAGAGGGTGAAACTATTGAAAAAACGTTAACTATAAGAGAGTTAGAAAGAAGAGATGTGGTTTATGCAACGCTCAATACCAATCACAATGCAATTTTGAATGGTGAAATTATGCCAATTTCACAACTCCTGCCATCCAACAACAACATATTCTGCTTCATTGACCCAACCCGCGAACCGACTAAACATCTATTAAAAGATATCGCTACGCATAAAACTGAATTTGAAAAATGGAATGGAAAAATTAATTTCATTGTTCCAGAAGATAAAAATGCACCTGATTTCAATATTGACAAATGGAATCTTCCTAAAAATCGTAACTTCACCATTGATCAAAATCGCGAATTGATGAATTCCATCATTAAAGAAGCCAATTTTGAATTTAAAGATGAATACCCTTTGGTATTGATTATAAAAAATGATGGAAAAATAACCTTCAAGAGTGAAGGTTATCGCATCGGAACTGCTTCGCTAATATATAAAACGTTGGAATAAAGCAATATACGATGATATAAAAAAACATCATTTTTTATCTCATCGTATTCAAAAAAAAATTATCTTTGCACGTTAAATTTATTATTCACAAAAAAACTACTATTATGAAAAAGATTTTTACAATTTTATCTTTAATGGTTGCAGTTTTCGCTTTGAATGCTCAACAAGCAAGAATCGTTTTAGAAGCTGGTGACGTTTGGGGTGATGGTACTGGCTACCAAATCCTTATCGATGCTGATTGCAATACTACAGCACAATATGCACAAGGAAACTTATCTTGTGGTCAATCTTATGCTGATTGGGAATACACTATTCCTACTAATGCTGCTGCTAATGACGAAGCTGTTTGCGTAAATGCTTTCATGGATATTCTTATCCCTGCTGGTACTTATGACTATCTTGTAACTAACCCAGGATGTAATTCTTATGGCATTGTTTACGTTGCTTCTAACCAATGTGGCGAAACAAGAGGTGAAAGTGTTACTTTCGAAGCTAACAAAACTTATTACTTCGTTCCTTCTATGAATGGCCAAAACGACTGCGTTACGATTACTGTAACTGATGGTCTTACTAGCATCGAAGAAAACAGCAACTCTTTCTCAGTTTATCCAAACCCAGCTAATGACGTACTTAACATCAATGGTGAAAACATCAACACTATTGAAATTATCAACTTAGTAGGTCAAGTTGTTGCTACAACTAACTCTACTTCTGTTAACGTTGCTAACTTAGCAAATGGTGCATATTTTGTACGCGTTAACTTCAACAACGGTGAAGTTGCTGCTCAAAAATTCATTAAGAAATAATTTGAAGTTTGCATAATGGAAAAGGCTACTCATTGAGTAGCCTTTTTTTGTATTTCAAATACAAACTAATACGTATATATACAAAAAAAATTACAACTCCTCGAAGGCTACTATTCTTTCTCGATATAACGGATTGATAGGACGGGAAATTCCTGTTTCTCTATCAAACGAAACCAATACCGAGTTACAAACACTCTTCACCCGATTAGTATCCGCATTTCTGAGTTGTTGAACCATCTTAATACTTGCATTTCCCAACTCCACTATTCGAGTTTCACATACTAAATTTTCTCCATACATAATCGGCTCCTTAAAATCTAATCCCACGTGCGCCAAAACAATATCCATCGTCAACCAATCGATCTTTTCGCCAAAAACCGCCTCAAAATAGTGCGCCCGTCCACAATCAAAATAGTTACATTGAACTCCATTGTTCACGTGATTAAATGGGTCTAAATCACTCATTCTCATTTGTATAGGAACTTGAAATCGATACATAATCCTCTTTTTTAAAATTAGTCAGCAAAAATAGAGAATTTACGACTATACACATCATTATTTTTCACATTTAAAAAATAGAAGAAAAAAGATGGAATTAAAAAAAATTATGTAGATTTGCAAGTTCTATTATAGAAAAGTCAAATACAATATAACTTAATAATAATCAATATGTTAAGAGACAACTTTACCCATAGACACAATGGTCCTCAAGGTGAGGATCTTGAAAAGATGTTGAAAACTATCGGCGTTCAAAGTATGGACGAACTGATTGAGAAGACTATTCCACAAGCCATTCGCTTGAATGCTCCTATGCCACTTCCTGAAGGAATGACTGAAGGAGAATATTTAGCACACGTAAAAGCTTTATTTTCCAAAAATAAAATGTACAAATCATACATCGGTTTAGGTCATTATAACACCTATACACCCGCTGTAATTTTGCGTAACATTTTTGAAAATCCAGGTTGGTACACAGCATACACACCTTACCAAGCAGAGATTTCTCAAGGTCGTATCGAAGCACTTCTCAACTACCAAACCATGATTTGCAGCCTTACAGGAATGCCACTTTCTAACGCATCTCTTCTTGACGAAGGTACTGCTGCTGGTGAAATGATGTTGATGTTCTTCCACGCAAGAAGTCGTGAAGCCGTAAAGAACAACGTTAACAAATACTTTGTTTCTGAAGATGTTTTCTCTCATTCATTGGCAGTTATCAAAACCAATGCTGCACCTCTCGGCATCGAGGTTGTAGTTGGCAAAGCTGACCAAGTAGAACTTGACGGTACTTTCTTCGGAGCAATGGTTCAATATCCAAATCAACATGGCGCAATCCATGATTATAGTGCATTTGTTGCTAAAGCTAAAGAACACAACATCTTTGTTGGTGCTGCTGCCGACTTGATGTCATTAACATTATTAACTCCTCCAGGCGAATGGGGTGCTGATTGTGTAATGGGTTCTACTCAACGCTTCGGAAACCCAATGGGATTTGGTAGCCCTGCTGCAGGCTATTTTGCATGTAAAGAAGAATTTAAACGCCAAATGCCAGGTCGTATCATCGGCGTTTCTGTTGATGCTATGGGTAACCGCGCTGTTCGTATGGCTTTGCAAACTCGCGAACAACATATCAAACGCGATAAAGCAACCTCTAACATCTGTACTGCAAGTGCACTTACCGCTATTATGGCAGGTTTCTATGGTATGTGGTTTGGCGCTGATGGCTTAAGAAAAAAAGCTACTCGCATCAACGTGTTGGCTGGCGTTTTAGCAAAAGAAGCTGAAAAATATGGCTACAAACAACACAATGAATATTTCTTCGACACATTATGCTTCGAAGTTCCTGCAGGTGTTACTATCGCAAAAGTAAAAGAAACTGCTTTGGCACACAAAGTAAACTTCTGCTATTGGTGCGATTCTTGCTTCACCGTTGCCCTCGACGAAACTGTAAACCTTGAAGATGTAAACCTAATCCTTCAAATCTTTGCAGAAGCTGCACAAAAAGAGTTTACTCCTTACGTTTGCCAAAAATGTGCTACCCCAGCATTAAATATTCCGGAAACACTTAAGAGAAGCAGCGCTTTTATGACGCAAGATATTTTCAATAAATATCATTCAGAAACTGAAATGATGCGTTATATGAAACGCCTCGAAATTATGGACCTCTCTTTAAATCGTGCGATGATTCCACTTGGCTCTTGCACAATGAAGTTGAATGCAGCTGCAGAGATGTTACCACTCAGCTGGCCAGAACTTTGCTCAATTCACCCATTTGCTCCTGCTGACCAAGCAGAAGGCTACCTCGAAATGATTAAAGAGATGGAACATTGGATGAGCATTATCACTGGCTTTAAAGCGGTTTCTTTCCAACCTAACTCTGGCGCTGCTGGCGAATATGCAGGCTTGACTGTAATCCGTAACTATCATATCGCTAACGGAAATGGACATAGAAACATCTGCTTGATTCCTGCTTCCGCACACGGTACCAATCCTGCTTCATCAGTGAAAGCTGGTAACAAAATCATTGTCGTAAAATCTACCGCTGAAGGCGAAATCGATATTGAAGATTTAAGACAAAAAGCTGAAGAAAACAAAGAAAACCTCTCTTGCATTATGGTAACTTACCCTTCTACTCACGGAGTTTTTGAAGAAGGAATTACTGAAATCATCAAGATTATCCACGAAAACGGCGGTTTAGTCTATATGGATGGTGCAAATATGAATGCTCAAGTTGGCTTGACCTCTCCAGGATTTATGGGCGCAGACGTTTGCCACTTGAACTTACACAAAACCTTTGCAATGCCTCACGGCGGTGGCGGCCCTGGCGTAGGTGCTATCGGTGTGGCTGAAAAATTAGTTGACTTCTTACCAAATCACGTATTGGTGAACACTGGAGGCGAGAAAGGAAACCAAGTTTCTACCGCTCCTTATGGTAGCGCATATCTATTGCCTATCACTTACGGATACCTTAAAATGCTCGGCGGAACTGGCTTGACAGAAGCTACTCGATACGCAATCTTAAACGCAAACTATATCAGAACTCGTTTGGCAAACTCATACAAGATTCTTTACACGGGAACCAACGGAATGTGCGCACACGAAATGATTTTGGATTGCAACGAATTTGAAAAAACTGCTAACGTTCAAGTAGGTGATATTGCAAAACGTTTAATGGACTATGGTTTCCACGCACCTACTGTAGCTTTCCCTGTTCATGGAACTTTGATGGTTGAACCTACCGAAAGCGAACCTCTCAGCGAAATAGATAGACTTTGCGACGCACTTATCGCTATCAGAGAAGAAATTAGAGCAATTGAAGAGGGAAAAGCAGACCGCGAAAATAACGTCATCAAAAATGCACCTCATACAATGCAAGTGGTGTGCGCTGACGAATGGAATAAACCATACACTCGCCAACAAGCAGCATTTCCACTCCCTCATAACGACAAATATTGGCCTACTGTCAGCAAAATCAACGATGCCTTCGGCGATAGAAATTTGGTTTGCTGCTTAGACTAAGCATTCGTTACAATAACTTTAAAAAAACTGCCTCAAAAAGGCAGTTTTTTTATCTCTATAAATGAATTATAAATTCGTAATTGATAATTGACCCTAACTATAAATCAATTATTAAAATCATCTCTAAAGATATAAATACTAGATACACAACGCTTTATAATAATTGACATCTAACAACCAATTTGCACTAAAATTCCTTTGAAAAGGTTGAAAATTTGATGTATTTTTGCACACTTAAATTTTGTGAAAAATGTCAAAGGATATAATCAACGATATTACTGAAAATGAATATAAATACGGCTTTGTTTCCGATATTGAAATAGAAGAATTTCCTCGCGGAATTAATGAAGATGTGGTACGACTAATCTCCAAACGAAAAAATGAACCCGAATGGATGTTAGAATTTCGCTTAAAAGCCTATAATATTTGGAAAAATATGGAGGAACCTGATTGGGGTCATCTCGATTTTCCAAAACCTAACTACCAAGATATTATCTATTTGGCAATTCCTAAAAAGAAAACTGCACAATCGTTAGATGAAGTTGACCCAGAACTAATCGAAACTTTTAATAAATTGGGAATTTCATTAGAGGAGCAGAAAAATCTAACTGGTGTTGCCGTTGACGCAGTAATGGATTCTGTTTCTGTAAAAACTACATTTTCAGAAACACTTGAAAAACAAGGAATTATATTCTGTTCTTTCGGTGAGGCAATTCAAAAATATCCCGATTTAGTAAAACAATATATCGGTACAGTAGTTCCTGCTGCTGACAACTTCTACGCAGCCCTGAACTCTGCCGTTTTTAGCGAAGGTTCCTTCTGCTACATTCCAAAAGGAGTACGCTGTCCAATGGAACTTTCTACCTATTTCCGTATCAATGCAGCAAATAGCGGCCAGTTTGAACGTACACTTCTCGTTGCCGACGAAGGTGCATACGTTAGCTATATGGAGGGCTGTACTGCTCCCCAACGCGACGAAAATCAACTCCACGCTGCAGTGGTAGAACTTATCGCAATGAAAGACGCTGAAATCAAATATTCTACCGTCCAAAATTGGTACCCTGGTGACAAAAACGGGAATGGAGGTATATACAACTTAGTGACTAAGAGAGGTTTATGTAAGGAAAATGCCAAAATCTCTTGGACTCAAGTAGAAACAGGATCCGCTATCACTTGGAAATACCCTGGTTGTGTTTTGCAAGGCGACAACTCTGTAGGCGAGTTTTACTCTGTGGCGCTTACCAACAACTACCAACAAGCAGACACCGGTACCAAAATGATTCATATCGGCAAAAATACTAAAAGCCTTATCGTTTCCAAAGGTATCTCCGCTGGAAAAAGTCAAAACAGCTACCGCGGACTCGTTAAAGTGGCTAAACAAGCTACCAATGCCCGAAACTTCTCACAATGCGACTCCTTGCTTATGGGAGACCAATGCGGTGCTCACACTTGGCCCTACATCGACTGCAATAACAAAAGTGCTGTTGTAGAACACGAAGCTACTACATCGAAAATATCCGACGAACAACTATTCTACTGCCAACAACGCGGCATCGATAAAGAATCTGCTATCAGTTTAATCGTAAATGGTTACGCAAAAGATGTTCTTAATAAACTTCCAATGGAGTTTGCCGTCGAAGCTCAACGATTGCTATCCGTAAGTTTAGAAGGTAGTGTTGGTTAAGCCTATGAAAAAATTGATATTACTATTCACCATTTGTATCTTGTGCTTTACCCTCTCCGCACAAACCATCTACCAAAAAGATAAATGGGGCGAAAAACTATTTTACATAGAAGGAAATATACTGAAAATCAAGGATAAATGGGGAAAACCAATCTATTATTTCGATGGACAAACAATCCGTATAAAAGATAAATGGGGCGAAGCACTTTACTATTTAGATGGAAACGTGCTGAAAATTAAGGATAAATGGGGAACTCCCCTACTCTATTTCGATGGACAAACCATTCGACAGAAAGATAAATGGGGTGAGGCTCTTTATTATTTAGATGGTAATGTACTGAAAATTAAAGATAAATGGGGCGAACCCATCTACTACTTCGAATATATACCTCATCGCTGGATTTTGGCACTTCTTGCATTATAAGATCCCCTATTCCAATATTTTATGTACCTTTGCAACCCAATTCTATTGAAATAAAAAACTATGAAGGAGAAAAATATCAACTACACGCAAGCTTTTGAAGAACTACAATCCATTGTGAAAAAGATGGAAAATGCTGAAATTTCAGTAGATGAACTTTCTGAAATTATCAAAAGGGCTTCTTTTCTCATTACTATCTGCAAAAATAAATTGACGCAAACTGAGGAGGAAGTGAATAAAATTATTGACGAATTATAAAAATGCCACTACTATCATTAATTCCTGAGGAAATTGAAGAATATTGTGAGTTGCATACAACTCCTGAATCGCAATTATTGAATAGATTGAATCGAGAAACAAACCTCAAAGTATTGAGACCTAGAATGTTGTCTGGAAAATTACAAGGCACATTCCTTGCTATGATTTCTCGAATGATAAAACCTTCCTCTATCTTGGAAATCGGCACTTACACAGGTTACTCTGCACTATGCCTAGCAGAAGGGTTAACACCATCTGGTGAACTCCATACTATAGAAATTGATGAAGAACTAGAAGATATAAGTCGGAAATATTTCAAAGAATCTTCATTTCATTCTCAAATTCACCTTCATATTGGAGATGCAAATACCATTATTCCGACTCTACCTCATCAGTGGGATTTAGTTTTTATTGATGCAGAAAAAAAAGATTATAAAAAATATTTCGATCTTATTTTTCCTAATGTGAAAAATGGAGGTATAATTTTGATTGATAATGTTTTATGGAGTGGAAAGGTAGTGGAAGAAGTTGCTCATAACGACTACGACACGCAAGCAATTCTTGCTTTTAACGATTATATTCAACAATACGAAGGTGTGATAAATCTAACTTTACCATTCCGTGATGGTATCCTAATGGTTGAAAAAATTTAATTATGAGAATAGATATCCTGACACTTTTCCCTGAGATGTTTCCAGGTGTTTTTGAACAATCCATCATCAAAAAAGCGGTGGATCGCAATATTTTATCTCTACACCTTCACAATATTCGAGATTACTCGTTAGACAAACACAAACGTGTTGACGACTACCCTTTTGGAGGCGGTGCAGGTATGGTGATGAAGATTGAACCTATTGCTCGCTGCATTGAAAAACTAAAATCAGAGCGCAACTATGATGCTGTTCTCTTTATGGCTCCTGATGGAAAAACGTTCAACCAACAGCACGCCAACAGACTCTCAATGCTCGAAAACTTAATTATTTTGTGCGGACATTACAAAGGAGTAGATGAACGCGTACGAGAACTGTTTGTTACAGAAGAAATTAGCATTGGTGATTATGTCCTTTCTGGTGGTGAAATCGCAGCAATGACTATTGTTGACGCCATCGCTCGAATTATTCCTGGTGTACTTAACGATGAAACTTCTGCTCTCACCGACTCTTTCCAAAACGGACTTCTTTCCCCACCCGTTTACACACGACCGGCCGACTACCAAGGACACAAAGTTCCAGAAATTCTTCTTTCTGGACACGAAAAAATGATCTCCGATTGGCGATTTGAACAGCAACTAAAAAGAACTCAAGCACGACGTCCTGACCTTCTCATAGAAGATGAAACTATAGGTAACGAGAAACCATAGGTCCTTCATTAAAGAGAAGATCTAAAACTGACATCTGCTCAACAAATCCAAATTTATCTTGAAAAACTTGCGAATAGGAAGGTGTAGCAATCGGAGCCTCACGCTTCGGGTGGATGGTTTGCCTTAAATCTATCAAATCTTCTCCCCTTTCAATTGCTTGCAAACGAGAAAACTCTATCGGCGTATTAATTTTCAATAACTTCAACAAAACCTTCAAAATATTACTATTGAAGTCAACCAACAATTCTGGCTTATCTTCAAAAAATCCTGATATATAATCTTGATAATAAAGAAAATATGGACTGTTATTATAGGCTGCAGTTAGCGCACGCCAATGATTTCTTTGCCACGGCATCTTATAATCTATACGTACCTCAGATATAGACGTTGTAAAAGGCGCAACCTTTTTTATGGGTACAATCAACGATAGTGGACCATTAGCCGATAAAATAACAGTCCTACTGCGGTAGGACTGTTTTTGATAACATTCATTCAAATCCACTGTAACCTTTTCCGCTTGTGCAATTGCGCTAAAATAACAAACGGGAGGAAAATAAGCGGACGAAAGTATTACATGTTTACTCACAACTATTTATCAATCACCATTTTAGTTCTATACATTTTCCCTTCTACATTCAATTCTACAATATAAACCCCATTGTTAAGGTTTCCAAAATTGATGGTGTTGTCTCCAGAAATATCAACTCTAGAATTATAAACTCTTTTCCCTAAAAGGTCGTAAACAGAGCAGATTGCATTTTCAGCAAGGAAATTACCTTTAATCATTACTTCTCCATTAGATGGATTAGGAACCACATTAAAAGAGTAAATTTGCTCAATATATTCATTAATATCTACTTCTTGATTATAAAACTTACCATCTATCATTGTAATTCCTGTGTTATCTGGATCTAACCAAGGTTGTAATTTCTTTGCGTCTTGAGAGTTGTTATTATTAGTCCAAGAGTGGGAAAATTTTCCATAATAGTCGTATCCTGAAGGACCACTTGTGCCTTCTGGTGTTCCAGCCACACAACTACTACTTCCACAACAGAGGGAACCCACAATACGTTTATCCGCATTAAAGAGAGGAGAACCTGAAGAACCCTGTTCTGTTACCCCTTTGTTAGCCGCTCCTGTGTACCAAGTTGCACCCCAGAATTTATTATAACCACCACTTCCGTTAACAACTAATCTTGGAACACTGATTTTTTTGTAATCCCCGCCTGGATGGTGAATTCCAACTCCTTTAGGAGAAAGAGTCGCGCTTCTATCCCAACCTGCAAAGTAAAGATTGTTTTTGATTACGTCAGTAAGGTTACCTGTAATCTTCAAAAGCATAAAGTCAGAACTTACTGTTCTATTATCGCGAGCCATTACAGAGCCTCCGATGGCCATACGATTAGCAACTCCTGCCATTCCGTCACACTCGTATGTTTCATAGTTGAAAACAAACTTCCATGTAGCACCAGATTCAAAACAGTGCTCTGCAGTAAAAACATAAGGTGTATTATCTTGGCGTGCATTGTTAATCATTGCTCCAGAACACATATACGTATATCCACCAGCAGTTAACTTAATTAATACCACAGATTTAATTTGGTCACGCCAATCATCACCCTCTTCACAAATTGTATTAATATGGCAATCACCTTCAGCACTTCCGTGATAACCTTTCAACGCATTTCCTTTGTATGAGTGATCTACAGAACTGATTGCAATTTCTCCGCTAAAATCTACATCTGCAGGCTCATAATACTCCAATATCATCTCGTCACCTACAATATCTTGCGTATAGAAAGAGCCATCTGGCAATACAGAACGAGAATCGAACATTCCTATAATTTGTTGAAAGTCTGGTGAATAAATATAAACCTCTCCACCTTCAGGAATTTCAAATTTGGAAAAATTAAAACTTACAGCCAATGCCCCTTCCGATTTCACACCCACACGCCACAAACGGTCGCCATTAGGCAAAATATCCCAACGACCTGAATTTTCCATATTAAGATTCACCTCTTGAATAACACCCACACGCAATAAATCTCCCTTCTCTGCTCTCTCTTGATCTTCCTTTAATAAAGCGGCTTGATCCACTTTTGCAAGTTCTTGAATAGGAACATTAAAAGAGATATTTTTTTGCTTTAAAGAGTAAGGATAACCAGGTGCGCAATACTGTGCAAAACCTTGTAAAGATAAAAAAATAAAACTAATAAAAAGTAAAGATATCTTTCTCATTTTTGTGATTTTTTGAACTCGCAAAAGTACATTTTTTTTTATTCACTCAAACAAATTACATTAACAATTGTTATTGAAAAATTCATTCTTGATTTTTGTTGATATTCTGCGAAATTTTATATCTTTGCGAGTTATTTTAAATACTCTATATGATTAAACCAAAAAAAGTAAAAAAGAGCAATACCGTCTTTACCGGAAATTTAGAAGAACTTATTATTCAATCTCTTATAGAAAAAAAAGGAGAGAATATAGTTTGTATTGATTTAAAAAAAATGAATCATGTGCTGTTTGATTATTTTATCATCTGCACAGGAAATTCAAAAACTCATGTTGAAACTTTGAGTGATTTTACCCAGTTTAACGTTAAAAGTACCACTGGAGTTCATCCTGCTTATGTAGAAGGTAGAGCAAATGGAGAATGGATCCTCCTTGATTATTTCAATATTATCGTCCATATTTTCCAACCCGAAACTCGCGAATTCTATAACATAGAGCAACTTTGGAGTGATGCTCCTATTCAAAAATTTTAAATTCAATGGCTTTAGAAAATAAAAAAAATAAAGGAGAAAAAATCCCTAACACCGAAAAGAAAAATCAGAAAAAATTCAATATTGCTTGGCTGTATATCGGCATCACATTGATTTTCTTTCTTATTTATATGCAAACTGGTAGCAACAATTTTGCTGCGAAAGAGGTGTATAATACAAAAGTTAAAGAACTTGTAACCGATAAAGAGATTGACCACATGGAGTATGTCCGCAAAGATGATAGAGTGAATATCTTCATCAAAAGTGGTCTTATCAATAATGACGAAAAATATAAGGAATTTAAAGAGGGAAATAATATTAAAGGACCTCACTTCTTTATAAAAATTACAGACTACAAAGCTTTTGTTGACGATATTACTCGTTATCAAGATGAAGCAATTGCTAATGCCATCCGTAAAGACTCAACTATAGTGGCTTCTAAACTTCGAGAGTCATACGATTTCGACATTAAACAAAATACTAGTCACCGCTGGGGTGGAGATTTCTTCTTTATCTCTTTTATGATTTTGATTACCATTTTCTTCATTATGCAGATTCGCGCATTTCGTGGAGGTGCTAACGGAGGTGGTATGTTCAGTATAGGAAAATCAAAAGCTCAACTCTTTGATAGTAAGAAACAACCAAGCGTATCTTTTAAAGATGTTGCAGGTCTTGAGGGCGCTAAATATGAAGTTGAAGAGATTGTAGATTTTCTGAAAAATCCGAAAAAATATACAACATTAGGAGGTAAAATTCCGAAAGGAGCTCTTTTAGTTGGCCCTCCAGGAACAGGAAAAACCTTGTTAGCAAAAGCTGTTGCTGGCGAAGCGCAAGTGCCTTTCTTTTCACTTTCTGGCTCCGATTTTGTAGAGATGTTTGTCGGAGTAGGTGCTTCACGCGTTCGCGACCTTTTTAAAAACGCAAAAGAGAAAGCTCCTTGTATTATTTTTATTGACGAAATCGATGCTATAGGCCGCTCACGGGGCCGCAATTCTATTTCTGGTGCTAATGATGAAAGAGAAAACACGCTTAATCAGTTGCTTACAGAAATGGACGGCTTCTCAACTAACAACGGAATTATCGTTCTTGCAGCAACTAACCGCGCCGATGTTCTCGACCGTGCACTGCTCCGCGCAGGCCGATTCGACCGCCAAATTCATGTTGAACTTCCTAACTATAACGAAAGAAAAGGAATCTTTGAAGTTCACGTCCGTAACTTGAAATTAGCAGAAGATGTTGATTTGGAATTCTTCTCTAAACAAACACCTGGCTTTTCTGGTGCAGATATCGCAAATGTATGTAACGAAGCCGCTTTAATCGCCGCTCGAAACGGAAAACAAAGTATCGAAAAAAGCGACTTCTTGGCGGCTATTGATAGAATTATTGGCGGCTTAGAAAAACGCGGAAATATTATCTCTCCAGACGAGAAAAAAACTATCGCTATCCACGAATCTGGACACGCAACCGTAAGCTGGATGTTAAAACACGCATCACCTCTAGTGAAAGTAACCATTGTACCTCGTGGAAAATCACTTGGCGCTGCTTGGTACTTGCCTGAAGAACGCCATATCACCACAACAGAACAACTAATGGACGAAATGGCGGCACTTCTTGGTGGACGCGCAGCAGAGGAGGTGCTCCTCGGAAAAGTTTCTACAGGCGCACTTAATGACCTCGAACGCGCAACAAAACAAGCTTACGCAATGGTAGTATATTATGGCTTGAGCAAACTCGGTAACATCAGCTATTACGATTCATCTGGTGAACGTGAATACAACTTCTCAAAACCTTATAGCGAAAAAACTGCTGAAGAAATCGATAGAGAAGTTCATAACATTATTGATGAAGCTTACCAAACCGCAAAGAAAATCCTTTCCGAAAATAAAGATAAACTGACACAATTATCTAAACAACTTCAAGACAAAGAGGTTATCTTTACTGAAGATATGGAAAAAATCTATGGTAAAAGAACTTTTGAAACAGAAAACATTGAGCAACCTAAAGTGGATAAAAACACAGAAAACTCGGAAAATATTACAGCGTAAAACCTATAGCTATGAGCAGAAGTAATGCAGAATCACCAGACCATATCACAAATAAAGAGACGATTAAGCGACAAATCCGTCATGCTCTTAATGAAAACAAAAATAGTTCTAACGAAAACCTTTCTCGTCTCTCCTTCTCTTATCTGAATTATTCTGATAAAGAGGAACTTAAAAACATATTTCTTAATAATTTTCGTGCTGCTGGCGGACTTTATATAGGGTGTACTGCTGAAGATTGCGAAGAGAAACTTGTTCGACTTCTCAAAGCTCAAAATCTACAAAACTTAATCGTAACAGGTCAAAAATTATCTGAAAAATTAAAAACACAAGGATTTCATATATATACATCAATTCCAAAAAACTTTCCTCCCGATGCTGCCGTTGTAAATTCTCACATTTTAGTCGCTTCTAATGGAAGTATCCTATTTTCTCCCTCATTTTCTCACTACCCTACCATCAAAAATATCTCCAAAAACATCATCGTTATTGCAAAAGAAAAGTATATCTTACCAGATTTTAAAACTACTATTGAAATGATGGATATGAGAGAAGAACAGAAAGGAATAGCTTGGAATTTACTCGAGTTTATTAGACCGAACGCTGGTAATGATAATAAATTCTTGCCTGAAAACCCTCGTATTATTTTACTGCTAATTGCTGAATAAAGATGAAAAATTTCATAATACGTGCCTTAACAGGTATTGTTTATGCTGGAGTAATGATTGGAATGTTTTTCATTCCTCACTACCTTTTCCTCGTTCTACTTGCTCTTTTTACACTTATCGGTGGATATGAGTTTTTTAAAATTACTCACCATAAATTTGAAAACATCTCTACAACCCCATTTCTCCTCTTTGCCATTTCCCTTTTCCTTGCATTTATTTTCATCCCAAAAGAGATTATTCCTATTACACTGATTCTACTTACTCTAACAATAATTATCTCTTTATCAATCAAGGTGTTTAAAGTTTCAAATAATCCCATTTTAGAAACTGCAATATCACTATTCCCAATTTTTTGGATTGCAATTCCTATGGGAATTTTATCCTTTTGGCATCTCAACTTCGATTGCAAAACCACAATTTTATCTACACTTATTCTCATTTGGCTTAGTGATACTTTTGCCTATTGCGGAGGCTCACTCTTCGGAAAACACAAAATGATTGAACGAATATCACCCAAAAAAACTTGGGAAGGTTTCGGAATCTCACTTATTCTAACTATTGCTACCGCAATTGGAATCAGCTTCATTCCATTTTTCCACGATGCAAATTTCTCTACAATAGGAAGATGGATTGGTTTTGCCATTGTTGTTAACCTAAGCGGAACTCTTGGAGATTTGGTAGAATCTATGGTAAAACGAAACGTTAACGTAAAAGATAGTGGCAATTTCTTGCCTGGCCACGGTGGCTGGTTAGATCGTTTTGACTCAATCCTTTTTGCCATTCCATTAGGTTTTTTATACTGGATTACCTTTTATCTTATCCATTAAATATAGATTTTTTTCATACAATAAAAAATTCTATTTTTTCTAATCTGAAATTGCATTTTTAAGAGAAAAAACTTCTATTTTAACGTGAAAATAGAGATAGATTTATACAAGAAATAGGATTCTATAGTCCTAATATTGTATATATTTTACTGAAAATCAGTTGTTTTATAAAAAATAGAGCAAAATAGCATTTGTAATTAAAATTATTGTATTTTTGCAGGACAACATTGCGGGGTAGAGCAGTGGCAGCTCGTCGGGCTCATAACCCGGAAGTCATAGGTTCGAATCCTATCCCCGCTACCAAAATAAAAGGCGACTTTTCAGTCGCCTTTTTCTTTTTATCAATAGGACAATTATCCTAATTTCGATTTATAATCTTGAAAACTTCCAGGTTCTGAGAGCAAAAGAAACTCGCCATCACTCTTTACAACCCCAATAGCAGGATGCTTTACACCATTAAAAAATGTAGTTTTTACCATCGTATAGTGAATCATATCATCAAAAACAATTCTATCTCCAACCTCCAACGGTTCTTCAAAAGCAAAATCTCCCATTCCAATATAGTCTCCTGCCAAACAAGAACAACCACCTAAACGATATACAAACTTGCTGTTTTCGGTGGGTTCGTGCGCCGAAAGCACAGTGGGCTTATAAGGCATTTCCAAACAATCTGGCAAGTGACAGGCAAAAGAAATATTCAACATCGCAATATTAATTCCCTTATTCTCAATAATATCCTCAACTGTAGAAACCAAAACTCCTGTTTGCCAACCTACAGCCTCACCTGGCTCGAGAATTACCTCTTCAATATTAGGGTAACGCTTACGGAAATTTTGAAGTAACTCAATAAGGTGTGCTACATCGTAATCTGCACGCGTAATGTGGTGTCCGCCACCAAAATTAACCCATTTACACTGCTTTATCCAAGGGGCAAAACGTGCCTCAAAATGCTGTAAACAACGTTCTAAAGCATAACTATCATTCTCACATAAAACATGAAAATGCAATCCCTCAATTTCAGGCGGAAGTTGCTCTGGCATCTGTTCGGCTAAAACTCCTAATCGAGAACCTGGTAAAGCTGGATTGTAAAGATCGGTCTCTATTTCTGAATACTCAGGATTCACGCGCAAACCAAAACTTACACGTTTCTTATATTTATCCCTACGATTTTTATATTTTTCAAACTGCGACAAAGAATTGAAAGTAAGATGACTACTATAAAGCATCAAACTATCAATCTCCTCCTCCAAATAAACGGGTGCAAATGTATGAGCCTCACAATTCATCTCCTCAACTATCAAGCGGGCTTCATTCAACGAACTTGCAGTAGCCCCAGAAAGATATGCTTTTACCATCGGAAATGAGTGCCAAAAAGCAAACCCTTTTAGCGCACAGATGATTGATACATCTGCTTCGCGCTGCACCAAATCTAACAACTGCAAATTAGCTTCCAATGCCTCTTCGTACATTACAAAACAAGGAGAAGGAAGCGCCTCATATTGATTCATATTTACCATAATATCAATTTAAAATGTCAACATTCTCTCTAAAGGAAGACGCGCCGCACTCATTAGTGCTTCGTCCATTACTAGTTCTGGTTGCTCTGTTTGTAAAGCGTTATAAATATTCTCCAAACTATTATATTTCATATATTCACAATTCAAACAATATTGTTCTTGCTCTAAAATGGAGTAAAATTTCTTATCAGGATTTTGCTTCTGCAATTCATACAAAATTCCATTTTCGGTAACCATCAAAAACTCCTTGTCATTACTTTCGCGCACAAAAGTAAGCATAGCAGCTGTAGAACCCACAAAATCAGCGTGTTGTAAAACCTCTTGCGGACATTCCGGATGCGCAATCGTAACAGATTGCGGATATTTTTGCTTATGCGACAACACTTTTTCTGCCTTCAATTGGTCGTGTACATGGCATGCTCCGTTCCACAAAACCATTTCTCGTCCCGTCATCTTATTGATATAAGCACCTAAATTTTTATCTGGAGCAAAAACAATCTTTGCATCTTTAGGAAGTGAATTGACAACTCTTAAAGCGTTTCCCGAAGTTACAATTATGTCTGACAACGCCTTCACTTTTGCCGAACAATTTACATAACTCAACACCGTATAATCAGGATAATTTTTTAAAAAAACCTCAAAATCTCCATCAGGACAACTATCTGCTAATGAACATTTTGCTGATAGATCAGGAATGAGAACCTTCTTAGTAGGATTAATAATTTTAGCTGTTTCTGCCATAAAATGAACACCAGCAAAAAGTATAATGTCAGCATTCGTCGAAACGGCTTTCTGCGCCAACGCCAAACTATCTCCTATAAAATCTGCAATCGCTTGCACTTCTGGACGCGTATAATAGTGTGCAAGGATTATCGCATTTTTCTCATTTTTTAATTTCTGAATTTTATCTTTCATATTTTCATAAAATAATTTACAAAATTACTCCTCCTCCAACAACACAATCTTCTTGATAGAAAACTACTGATTGGCCAGGTGTTACCCCCCAAACGGGTTCCTCAAAGGCAAGTTCTGCACAATCTCCACAAATAGCAATTTTCGCTTTTGTTGCTGGACTTTTATAACGAATTCGTGCATAAATCCACGGATTTTTTTCCAATCTAACTTTATCTGGGAAAATACAATTTTCTGCTTTTAAGGTTAGCGATAGCAAATCTTCCCGTTCGCCAAGCATTACCGTATTATTTTCAGCTGAGATTTGCGTTACATATTTCGGTGTTCCAAAAGCCACTTTCAAACCTTTACGCTGACCAATAGTATAGAAAGGAAAGCCTTCGTGACGCCCCAACTTTTCACCTTCAGCATTGATATAATCTCCAGGAAAACATTTTGTGCTGAAATCGGGTATATTTTCCGATAAAAAACGGCGATAATCATTATCTGGAATAAAACAGATTTCCTGACTCTCTTTCTTCTTTGACAACTCTACAAAACCATTCTCAGAAGCTATTTTTCGCACTTCCATTTTGGTTAAATTACCTAATGGAAAAAGAGTTCGTGCTAGCTCTTCTGTTTTCAATTTCCACAAAAAATAGGTTTGATCCTTAGCAGAATCTTCAGCTTTTGCCAAAAAATGAACTCCATTTTGATTTAGAATTCTTGCATAATGTCCTGTTGCAATATAATCACATCCCAATTCATCAGCTTTTTCCAACATCATGCCCCATTTTATTGAAGAATTGCAAACCACGCACGGATTGGGCGTACGCCCTTGCATATATTCGTTTATAAAATCAGTTACAACATAATTCTGGAAAATTTGGCTAAAATCTAAAATATGATGCTCAATACCCAATTTTTTTGCCAAACTTGCTGCTTCTTCTATCACCTTAGAACTACAACAGTTTTTTTCTGATTCACCATTTTTAGGAAGTGATTCAAACGTTTGAAAAGTTGCGCCAACCAATTCATAACCTTGATTTTTCAACAACAAAGCAGATACCGTGCTGTCAATTCCACCGCTCATCGCCATCAAAACTCGTTTTCTCATTTGATCTATCTTTGGAATAAATGATTCTACTTTTTGTAATCTCCTCGTTCAATGGCTAACTCGTAACCTATTGTCTGCACTCTATTTTTAATATCGGAAAGAGATTCTGCGGCTTCATCTCCTGTACTTATCTTATTGTCGTACAACATATATTTCTCTCGCACCTCCAATGGTGATAAATTAGGCATAATCACATTTGCTCCATGCAAGATTCCCGCTTCTCTGCCTTTCGAATTGATAGTTCCTAATGCCGTTGTTGCCGGTAATAATACTTTTGGACGAAGCAAACGAATAATGGACAGTAATCGCAACGTTTGTTCCATCGTGCCCGATTTTTCTTGTGCAAAAGGAGTATTCTGTTCTGGTATAAACGGTCCAATTCCTACCATTTCTGGCTGCAACTCTCTAATAAACTGTAAATCTTCATATAATGTTTCAATGGTTTGTCCTGGACTTCCTACCATAAAACCACAGCCTACCTGAAAGCCAATTTCTTTTAAATCGTACAAACATTTTTTACGTGCTGTGAGCGACATCTTCGCTGGATGTAAGATTGAATAATGGTACATATTTGCTGTTTCGTGGCGCAAAAGATAACGGTCTGCACCAGCATCACGAAATCGTTGATAGCTCTCACGGGAACGCTCTCCTATCGACAAGGTTACAGCACAATCAGGGTATTTTTCTTTGATTGATGATACTATCTCGCAAACATAATCATCTGTAAAAAACATATCTTCACCTCCCTGCAATACAAAAGTACGAAAACCTAACTCGTAACCTTGACAACAGCAAGCCAAAATTGTTTCTTTCTCTAACCGATAGCGATCTACGCATCGATTACTTTTTCTAATTCCACAATAGTAGCAATCGTTCTTACAATAATTTGTAAATTCGATTAATCCTCTGATAAAAATCTTATTTCCATAAACGGATTGTGCAATTTCTTGCGCAACTTTCCTCAATTTTTCTATCAAATCCCTATCATCTGTACTTAACAAATAATCAAGTTGTTGCAGTGAAATATTCTGAGTTTGAGTAATATGTTCAATCAATTGTTCCATCATGCTTAACTAACAGCGATCCCGTTAATAATGTTTTCTTATTAAATCAGCAATTCCTTTTTTATCCATTCCCAACTGGGCATATAATGAATCTGCCGAACCATGTTCAATAAATTTATCTGGAAGTGCAATTTTATATAGTTTGTTCTGTAGATGATTTTCCGAAAGATATTCTGAAACTGCAGAATATAAACCTCCTAACTCTGTTCCATCTTCAACTGTGATTAAAGTATTATATTGTGATGAAATCTCTTTTAACATACTATAATCTAGAGGCTTTAGAAAACGCATATTGATATGTGCAGGCATAATATTCTCCTTCCTTAATGTTTCGAGGGCTTCTGCGACAAAATTTCCTAATGGACCCAACGAGAGTATAGCCATTTTCTCGCCTTTCTTCAATATTTGAGCTTTACCAATGGGAAGTTTTTCAAAAGGAACTTTCCAATTTTGCAACACGCCTCGCCCACGCGGATAACGAATAACAAAAGGCTTTTCTCGTTGACAATAGGCTGTATAAAGCATCTGACGCAACTCTATCTCATTCATAGGTGATGCAATAATAAGATTAGGAACTGCGCGCAAAAAGGCTAAATCGAATGCTCCGTGGTGCGTTGGCCCATCTTCTCCTACAATTCCAGCGCGATCAAGACAGATTACAACTGGTAAGTTTTGTAATGCAATATCGTGAATTACTTGGTCATATCCACGTTGAAAAAATGAGGAATAGATATTACAAAACGGAATATATCCGTTGATGGCTAATCCTGCTGAAAAGGTAACCGCATGCTGTTCTGCTATCCCAACATCAAAAACTCGCTCTGGAAACTCTTTGCGCATTATAGTCAAAGAACATCCTGTTGCCATTGCCGGTGTTATTCCTACAACCTTAACATCGCCACGTGCTAACTCCAATATTGTTTCACCAAAAACATCTTGATATTTAGAAGGTGAATCATTGTGTGAGGTATCTAAAATTGTTCCTGTTTCAGGGTCAAATTTGCCTGGTGCATGGAATTTTACCTGATTGGCTTCAGCATATTCTAATCCTTTTCCTTTTACTGTAATAATATGTAACAATCGTGGCCCTTTGATATTTTTAAGATTGGATAAAATTTTAACCAAGGAAATTACATCATGACCATCAGTAGGACCAAAATATCGAAATCCCAACTGATTGAACATATTACTCTGATTACTGATTCCTCCTTTTATAGAATTTACCCAATTTCGTATCATACGGGTAAAAGCATTTGATTTTTGCGTATTTAGGGTGAAAAAATTCCACAGTTTCTCCTTAAACTGATTATATTTGTATGATGACGTAATTCGCAACAACTGCTGGCTCATTGCACCCACACTCTCATCTATAGATATTTTGTTGTCATTTAGAATTACTAAAAGATTCTCTTTTGAATCTCCAGCTTGATTTAGTGCTTCAAAAGCCATTCCACCCCCCATTGCTCCATCTCCAATTACAGCAATGTGATTAACTTCCGTATTGCCGGCTAAACGATCCGCAACTGCCATTCCTAATGCAGCAGAAATCGAGGTAGAGGAATGCCCTGTTCCAAAAGCATCATACTTACTCTCTGCTATTCGCGGAAAACCACTGATTCCTCCTAGCTTCCTATTCGTTGAAAAACGATCTTTTCGCCCTGTAAGAATTTTATGCCCATACGCCTGATGACCTACATCCCAAACTAATTTATCATTAGGGGTGTTAAAAACGTAATGAATTGCAACCGTTAACTCAATAGTACCTAAACTCGCTCCTAAATGCCCTGGATTTTTTGCCGTTTGTTCAATAATAAAAGCCCTTAGCTCTCGACATAATTGCGGCAACTCTTCCAACGAAAGTTTTTTTATATCTGCAGGAAAATTTATATTCGCTAATAAATTCATACACTTTTATACGCTCTCCTAAGTAAGGATTTCGCTTAATCATTATTTATGTTGCAAAATTAATAAAAAAACGACTTTTAATCGATAAAATTTTATACAGAAAAGCTTTTTCTTTTTATCTAACAACACTTCAATTATCTATTCCAAATCTATTGTAATAAATCTTGGAAGTAACTTACTATTCTACGAGTAATAATTTCATTATTATGATGAACAATCACAAAATCTTTTGCATTTTCTCCAATTATAGTACATAAATCTGGTGTTTGTACGCATTTTCCAATTGCCAATATAAAATCTTCTGGTTCATCAGCAATAAAAATATTTTGTCCATCTGTAACATCTAACCCCTCGGCTCCAATAGTTGTGGTAATAATTGTTTTTCCTAATGCCATTCCTTCAATAATCTTTATTCTAACCCCACTGCCCGAAAGAATAGGAACAATCATAATATCTTTGGATAACATAAAACTTTTAG
Organism: Bacteroidota bacterium; assembly: GCA_023413895.1. Classification (GTDB taxonomy): domain Bacteria; phylum Bacteroidota; class Bacteroidia; order Bacteroidales; family WCHB1-69; genus JAEZOU01. The sequence continues at coordinate 49,369 of JAEZOU010000014.1, forward strand.
CATCTTCAACTTCACCTAAAATTTTCAAATTTTCGGACGCCTTTGCTCTAAATTCATCTGGCATATCTCTGCCCGCAATAGTAAAAGTCACCTCTGGATAAACCTTCAAAACCTGCTCCCAAACTTCATCTAAAAACCACTCTATTCCTTCCCTATTCGGCAACCAATTCATACTTCCTATATGAAATAGTTCCGGCTTATCTGATGGTAGATATTCCTCTTCACATTCATAATTATCAATATCCAAACCAAACGGTATCGTTATTCCTGGAATATTAGGATACAACTCGTGAAAAAAATTGTAATCAACTTCCGAAATAGTCATAAAACCATCTACTTTCGACAAAATTGAACTCTCATATTTTTTCAACAACTTGGTCATTCTTTTCAAAACCATCTTTTTAAAAATATTGGTTTCATTATGTACCAAACGTTCCCATACTTTATGCTCAATATTGTGTAATCTGATAACAATTTTGGCTTTCGAATATTTCCGAATTACAGAAATATAGGGGGCTACAAATAGAGATTCCAACAAAATAACATCATAGTGATTTCGAATGAGAATATCACTTAAAAGCTGTGAAAATTGTTTCGAAACGAAACGTTCAATATGATATGATCGTTGCAATAAAAGAGACTTGAAGGCTGCCCAATTATTTAACGAGGTATTGATAAATACAGACTCAAAATCAGTAGTAGCAGCATATTCTCTAAACTTTGGCGTATCCATCAATGGATGCTTTTGGGTATTTATAGCAACAACTTTTACCTCATTTCCCTGATTAATAAGACCTTGCGTAATACTATTAATAGCAATACAACCTCCATCAATAGGAGGATATGGAGGTTTATGACAAACTTGAAGTATTTTCATCTCTGTTTTTTTGAAAACAATCTAAAATTCTTGATTTTTTTAAACCACTTAGTATATTCATCCATTGAAAATAGTGAAGAGTCAATAGTAGCTTTGTATGATAAAAAGATACATATAGGAATTAAAATTGCAGTTGATAACCACATTCCTATTGCAACAGGAATATAATCTCCTTTTGCTATTTTTTCTCCAATAATGGAGATGATAAAATAGAATGTAAAAAATAAAACAGTAATTACCAATGGAATACCTATACCTCCTTTTCTAATAATGGATCCTAATGGTGCCCCAATAAAGAAAAAAAGAATACATGCTACTGCCAAGGTAAATTTTCGATGTAATTCAATCTGATAAGACCACAAACTTAGATGTTTGTACTTTACATCATCGTAATAGAAGTTTACACTATTAATAAACGTTCCTGCTCCCATTTGAGCATAATTCATTATATCTGCCTGTTTTTGAACTGGAAGATTTTCCAATTTATAAGTTACTGGCAAATTTTTATATTGTTCACAAGCAGTATCTTTTAATACTAAGTTATTGAAGAAAAACAAATAACCTAAAAACGCAGAGGATGCAGACTGCTCAGAATGAATGATTTTATGTTTAAGCGTATCAATATTAGCTTTTAACTCTTTTATCTGTAAAACTTGATTGCTTGATTTAAAAAAATCATCATCAGATTTTTCAAATTTAAAGGAAGATAAATCAAAACGTTTATATTGTTGCTTAAATTCAGCACGCATCAATGGATGCGAATAATCACTATTGTTGCGCGATTTACTTTCGTCCCAGAAAAATCCATCATTGAGAGTAAATAACATATAATGTTTATCTTCTGTTACTCCCATGGCTCCGCTTTTGGCGTAGGTAACCGTGGTATTTCCCTGACTTTTGGAATGGTCATAGATAATTACATCCTCAATCGTTCTATTGTCAGAACCTTTTTTTCCTACTCGAATTACAAAATTATCAAATCCTGTATAAAAAACCCCCTCTTCAATATTAAGAGCTGGTTTCTGATCCTTAATATCAAAGAGGAGTGTACGCATTTTCAAAAACGCCTTGGGACTCACATTATTCGAGAACCAAAAGGTAAATCCCGATAACATAAAAACTATCAACAACAACGATGAAAATAGTTTACTAATAGGAATCCCTGCCGACTTAACCGCTATAATCTCATATCTTTCTCCCATTCCTCCAAAAGTCATTAGAGATGAGAGCAAAATAGCTAACGGACAAGCTGTTGATACAAATGTAGCTGAAGCATAGAACAATAATTCCAATATAATTCTAATTTCCAAGCCTTTCCCCACTAAATCATCAACATATTTCCATAAATATTGCATTAAAAGAATAAATAATGCAAATAAAAAAGTAAGGACAAAGGGTCCAAAAAATTTTTTAATGATATAGCGGTACAGAATTTTCACAACAGCACAAGGAATTAGAAGTCGCTGAGGGTTTCTGGTAATTGTGCCAATGCAGCTGCAGCTTGCTCATCATTAGGAGGGGTTCCGTGCCATTTATGAGTTCCCATCATAAAATCAACACCCATTCCCATCTCAGTCCTCATAAGAATTACTATGGGTTTACCTGCTCCTGTCATCGACTTCGCTTTCTTCAAAACTTCGACCGTTTCTGACATATTGTTTCCATCCATTGTAAGAACAATCCAATCAAAAGCCTCAAATTTAGCAGCTAAATTTCCTAATGAACAAACATCATCTGTCGGCCCATCAATTTGTTTTCCATTGTAATCAACTGTCAAAATAAGGTTATCCACTTTATTGGCAGAAGCAAACATTATAGCCTCCCAATTTTGACCCTCTTGCAACTCACCATCACCCGTTAAAGTATAAACGATGTGGTTATCTTGGTTTCCCTTCTTGGCCAAAGCTGCCCCAATAGAAACGGACAAACCTTGTCCTAAAGAACCTGATGCAACTCGAACTCCAGGCAAATTATGCGTAGGTGTAGGGTGACCTTGCAAACGAGTTCCTAATTCTCGGAAAGTAGCTAACTCGGAAACTGGGAAATAGCCTCTACGAGCCAAAACACTATAAAAAACTGGTGTTATATGTCCATTGGAAAGGAAAAACATATCCTCATCTCTTCCATTTTGTGCAAAATGGGCTGGGTCAGCCTCCAAAATTTCAAAAAACAGTGCTGTCAAATAATCAGCACAACCCAAAGAACCACCAGGGTGACCTGACTTTGCTTTATGAACCATTCTAATAATATCTCTGCGTACTTGTGCAGCTATGGTTTCTAATGTGGCTTCTTTTTTCTCCATAATTGACTTTTTTATGTTAAATTATAAATTTACTGAACCTGAAATTGCTGATGATAAATTTAGCATCTCTTCCGAAGAAAGTTCAACGCGTTTTTTGGTAAAATCAAGATCACCTGCCTTTGAAATTGGTACCAGGTGAACGTGAGTATGAGGTACATCTAAACCTATAACCGCAACACCAATCCTTGCACACTCTACATTCTGTTGTATTGCTTTAGCTATTTTCTTAGCAAACACCATCATCTCTGCCAACATTTCATCTTCCAAGTCAAAGATATAGTCATTTTGCAATTTAGGAACTACCAATGTGTGTCCCTTTGCAACAGGTGAAATATCCAAAAAAGCAAAGAATCTATCATTCTCAGCAATTTTATAACACGGAATTTCTCCTTTTATTATTCTTGTAAAAATAGTTTCCATAATATATTTTTATCTTGAAACCTCCAATATTTCAAATTTCATAGTTCCTGCAGGTGCTTGCACAGCAACAACATCGCCTTTTTGATTTCCTAAAAGACCCTTTGCAATAGGAGATGTAACCGAAATTTTACCCGATTTTAAATCTGCCTCAGACTCAGGAACCAATGTATAAGTAACTACCATATTATTTGCCAAGTTTTTAATCTTGACTATTGAGTAGATTAAAATTTTTGATACATCAATTTTTGATTCATCTAATAATCTTGCATTAGCAATAACATTTTTCAATTTTGAAATCTTCAATTCCAAAATTCCTTGCGCTTCCTTAGCAGCATCGTATTCGGCATTCTCAGATAAATCTCCCTTATCTCTCGCTTCAGCTATAGCTGCTGAAATTCTAGGTCTTTCTACAGACTCTAACTGTTTAAGCTCATCTTTTAATGCTTGAAGACTTTGTTCTGAATAGTATTTAACTTCGCTCATTTCAACTATATTTGTTTATAAAAAGAAATTAAAGAGGCTTATATTAAGCCTCCTTAATTTAAATTTTCAAGAAATATTCAGAAGACTATAGAGTTATTCTTAAACTCATATAGTGATTTCCATTATATTGTTTAGTAAATCTATAAGAGTAATCAATGTACAAACGTTGATTGCCTTTTTTAGAAAGAGGAGCAGCAAATGTTACACCTGCACTTGGTCCAGCATACATGTTATCAGGACTTAATACAACATGATCCAATTCACCAGCTTCATCTTTTACAAATGCTAAATTCTCCATAGCAAAACCAGCTCTTACCATAAAGAATTGTTTTAAACCATACTCTAAACCGATAGCGAAAATATCTCTAGAATATGCGTTTGCAGTGAATGATCCAGCTAATGTAAATCTATGCTCAGCATCGTTTCTTGTCAAACCTTCTTGTTTCAAATCTTCCTTAGACATAGTTTTGTAGTCACCACCAAAAATCAAGAAATCATAAGAAAGACCTAAACACAACATAGAAGGAAGTTCAGATGCAGCAGAACGTTGCTCTAATGATAATTCATAATCAGTATTAACAACCTCTCCACGAATGGTAAGACCATCACCTTTGTAGCTAATAGGAAGACCAATGTTTTTCAAAGTAATACCAATCTTAAAGTTTTCGTATGCACCAGATACATATTGAATACCTGCATCGATAGCAACACCATTAGCTTTAAGGTCAGAAATACTTTCATTAACGATTTTAACAGAAACACCTCCATGGATATAACGGTTAAAAGATTTCGCATAATGAATTCCAATATAGTTCAATTTTGGAGAGAAGATAGCTGATGTACCATCTGGTTGCTCAACCGTAGTTACTGGAATATTTCCAAAACCCATATTGAATACTGAGATTCCTATTGTTCCTAAATCTGTAACAGAACCTGTTTCTTTATTCGTCTTACGCAAACCTTGCGCAACACCAAAAGAGTTAATAGAAATTCCACAATTTGAGCCTGAAAAATATTGCGTACGTGAGAATGCAAAATCAGTACCTTTGATAAATGCGATACCTGCTACGTTGGAATACAATGCTTCAATGCCTCTGATTTCTGCAATACAAGCACCACTCCAACCATTTGAACGTGCCCATGGGTCAATTAGCAAATGCTGAGCACCAGCTTGTCCTGAACGGTCTTTATTTCCTGCATATCCTGAAAAGGATACTACAGTGAGACAAACAGTCAAGCAAACTAATAATGTTTTATATATATTCTTCATTTTATAATTATTTACGTTTGTTATTTAATAATCTTAGAATGCATTTAAGTCGGTTGGACGCATTGCACAGAAGAATTTCAAAGTTCTCTCACCAATTCCGTCTGCTTTAACGTGGATAATATACATACCACCAGCAATTGGAATATCTGCAGAGTTCTTCAAATCCCAAGTTACGTATGTAGATTCTGCATCACCCTTAGTAAGTTTACGTACTAGTACGCCACTTACCGTATAGATAGAGATATCACACTTCTCAGGTAAGTTTGTAATCTTAACGTAGGTTTCGAGAGCTGTGCTTTCGTAAGTAGAATATCCATAGTATGGATTAGGAACAATATTGATGTTATCTAATACTGTTTCGTGAGTTGTTACATCATTAGTTACAGGAGCAATATTCTTAGTTGTGAAAGAATATAATGGGTAACCATTGTTTGCTGCGTATGCTGTTGCATAATCAGCATCTGCTTCTGCTTGCGCTTCATTGAAGTATCTTGAGTTAAATCTCATATATGGACGAGAAACACGCAATTTAATAGTTGCTTTACTGCTCATCCAATAATCAGATTGGAATTGTTGTGGCATAGCAATTGAGGTCCACATTACGTTGTTAAACAATTGCATTTTCCAAAGTTTACGTTTAGCATCGTTAATATTATCAATTCCTGTAAATTGGCTGAATTTACCAACTAACCATCTACATTCATCGTATGATCCACAATCATAATATGAGTTTTGCCATACATTATTGCCATCCATAAATCCGCCACCACCATGGTGTACACCATTTGCAGTACGATCTATTCCATCGTCATCCCAATTACGGTGCACTGCTGATGGAGCAAGTTTATAGTAGTTTGCAGATGTATTACCTGAACTACCTACAATGTAAATATAGTGTCTTCCACCCCAAGCCAAAGTAGCTTTAAATTCTGGAAGTCCGTATGCCATATATAAATCTCTGTATGAGTTATAGGTAGCTTCGTTAATCTCTTCACCTTCTGGAGAATATGCATAAACATCTGTTGGATTGAATAACATATCATCACCATTATTAGCAGTATCTGCAGAGTTTTCTGAGAACATAATATTTAATCTCTCACCTGTTTCTACATTGATAGCATAACCTGGGAACCAACCCATACCTGTTGTACCAGAACCATCTGGGTTACCATTTTTGTCAACTGATGGAGATTTTCTTGGTTCTTGTTTATATGCACCACCGATAGATAGAGCATTGTCTTCACAAGCTTCCAATACAATACAACGTGTCCACAATTCTGGTTCGTTAGGTGTTAATACAACATCAACAGAATATAAGTTGGTCATTGTTTGGTTATAACCAGGACAGTAAGAATTTGTATAAAGAGTCAACTTATGAGTGAAATATGCTGGAAGTGGTTCATCGTAAGAGATAGCACCATTTGCAAAATCTGGTTCATCTGGAACAACATATTTTGCTTGTGGACCACCATCGTATGGAGACGACAATACGTATGGAGACCAAGTACCATCAATAGCACCTTCAAATTGTCCTAGTGGATCTTTCCATGCTCTTGATTTCCAACTATCATTCAAAGAACCTTTTGGTGTTTCAACAAAGAAATCTTCAACACGCCATTTAATATATTCATCTTCAACACCATCTTGAACATCTGTTGCTTCTTCCCAAGCTCCAGCAGATTGTTGACCTGCTCTAATCCAGTTAGATGGATATTCACCTTCTGTATCTTGCAATCCGCCTAACCAAGGGTGATTTTCATCTTCAAATACTATTTCAGAACCTAAGAAATCAACTTGGGCAAATTTTAGTTTATTTTGATAATCATATCCTTGAACAGCTGAATCCAAATAGGTTTTCATTTCTGTTTGGTGTACTTGGAAATCATAGTTTTCAATAGAAACAGAGATACCCAATGGAAGGAAGAGTTGTTCGTTTCTTTGTGTAATGGATTTATCTGAAGGAATAGCACGCAAAGCATTTCCTAAACTATCTTTATAACCTAAAGCAACGATATCTTCATCTGCAACATCTTCACCAAATTCAAGAACCCAAGTAGTAGAATCTGTTACATCAGCAGCTGCATCAACAAATCTGATTTTGTAATCAAATGGTTGCAATTTCAATGGGTCAATAACTTTAATAGAAAGTGGACCAGCATTGTTTTTGTAAGTAATAGAGTTAACTTTACCGTAGGTTAAAATTTCTTTGATAGACTCATCTGTTAAATCCAAATAGTTACCACCATTACCTTGACCTTCGATACGAGTAATCATAGGTTGTGTACCATACTCAGCTCTTAAGGTTGTACCTGTATTATGAGACAATGCAGGGTGTGGAATAGCAGAATGAGCAGCAATAGCAGTACCACCTGCAGCTTTACGACCTGCAAGGTAAACTGTTTTTTGTCCAACCAATCCGTTTGGAACATCAGGGTCAATTGAGTAAGTTTGATAATTGTTATAAGCATAAGCAATTACCATAAAGTAGTAAGTCTTATAGTTAACAAGTGTATTTGAACCTGTTGCAAATTGATCTTGGGTAATTTTCAAAGAGTGGAAAAGACCATTATTAGCACCATTTACCATCTCTGTAGCTACTGATGTTCCTAATGCATCATTATAAACCCAATTTACAAGTTGACCAATAGGGTTACCATTTTCATCATAATTTTCAATATCACATTGAGCAACTAGACGAGCTTTATCAAGATCATCCAAATCAGCTACACTGACAGAATTGTTCTTAAGTTGATAAATTTTGTAACCTTCGAATCTATATTTACGGTCATACTCTACAACATTAAGTTGAGATTCTACTCTATCATAATAATAAACAGAATCAGGAGTAACGATAGAATCTTGAACAATAACTAATTCTTCATCTGTACGAGATTCAGGAATTTGAGCATCTTCTTCTTCGTATGTTTCGTTAAAGTTGTTGCTAAGTGGGTCATCGTTAGAGATGTAAAGAATCAATTCTTTGTCTAATTCACGAATAACTACATCTGGAGCATCAGGACCATCCAATACTTTGAAACAATTTTCGAAAAGTGCTTGACATTTATCGTCAGCAATCTTCAATAACTCAACAGAAGCCCAAGCACCACCTTGAGAAGCGCGTGCCCATGGAATACCTACTGTAATATAGTTAACAGCACCAGCTTCCAATGTGAAAGGACCAGCAGATTGCATAAAACGACGGTCACCAGGAGCATTATTTTCATTTGCTTCAGTCCAACCACCATCTGTAGTATAGTTAGGATCAACACCTTTAGTACCCCAATTACAAGGGTCAGTCAAACCTGGGAACATGAAATCACATTCAGGACCTTGGGTTTGAGATTGGTGAGCATTTTTACCATATCTCATTTTGGTACCATCACCCCAAATACCTTGCAACATATAGTAATATTCGAATGCAACGCTAGGGTCACCAATTACAGAGTTATCGTTATTATGGTAAACGAAACGGCGCATACCGAAACGTTCGTTATCAACGATTCCATCACCGAAATTCACACCATTAATAGCCATTTGGTCGTTTTCGAATGAGCTATTAAGATATCTATCACAATAACCAGGGAATGAAGCTGAATCAACAAAGAATTTTGGATTATCTCTACCATCAGGATCAATATATGGTCCTTGGAAGAAATCAACACCAACTGCAGGTGGTTGAGATCCATAGTGTTGTGTCAAACCAGTACCATCAACATCTCTACCATTGTAGCAGTAACCTAAACCACGAGCAACATCACAACCTACCATATCATCTTCTGCAAATCCCAAATCTGGGTCAACCCACTGTGAGAAGTAACAGTTAGTAAGTTTAAAGGTAGAACGGTTTACAATTTCGTAAGAGTAGAAAGTCATATTATTGATTTCGTCATTTGTAGCAAATGCGAAAGCTTGTCCACGGATTTCCAAACCGATTGGGTCACCTTGAGTTTCAGTGTGAGGACCACCTTTATCGTTGAACACCCAGAAAAGAGTTTCGTCACCTTTCAAAACGTGGTCAGCTAAGATCATTTTATTATCAATACCTGATCTTTCTTTGAACCAAGTTCTTTCAGGAGCCCATGGCAATCTATCTTGAGCAGCCAATTCAATATTAGCAGTAGTCCAAGGGCAATATTCATTATCTAAATCGTAGTATGGATAGTCACCACCTTCAGGAGTATAAAGTAAGTTTCCGTCCACATCATTATAAGGTGCGCAATACAAAGAGTAATCGTCACCAAAAATTTCACTTGGATTAGCAACCTCTTTCCAGTTAGAGATACTAGCTGGCATAACGTAAGTAGGGTCATTAGTCAAGTGAGCAGCAATGTGAGCTTCTACCTCAGCACGAGTAACTTTATAGTGTTTGTCGTAGTAACTACATACATTTTGTAATGTTGAAGCTCCATCAACGGTAAGAGGGCCTGTCCAAAAGTCATCACCAACTTGACGGAAACGAACAGCAGCCAAACGCAACTGACCAGAAACGTCACGACCCCCAATCCAAAGGGCAGCGGCAAACATTGAAGTTTTACCTGAACCTCTAGGAACCTCATACTGTGCGATTTCTTTAAACCACATAGTACCATTTGTTTCCACGTAGGCTCTTACGTTATTAATTGTAAGCTCATTTGAGTTTGTGGCAGGCAAACAAGTTGCAGACTCATCCTTTTGCATCGGAGCATGCACTGTGCCAACCCATTTTCTTGCGTAAGTAGCATTTGCTGCTACCAACACAAAAAGAGTCAATAAAACTATAATTTTGCTTCTTTTATTCATATCTTTTTTTTTTATTTACATTAGAAACCAAATTGAACACCTAAGCTAACGCGAGTTGGCAAGCTATAGTTGTAAGGACTTTGCATAACCATTTTGTAATAGTCGATGTAGCCCGGAACATAAACTTGTTGATTGATATTTTGTTGATATTGAGCAGCTGATAAATAACCGTCATCTTCTGGATTTCCGGTGTAAGTATAAACGCTAAGTACGTTTTTGAAGTTGAAAAGATTCATAACATCAAGATATACCATAATGCTACCTGGTTTCATTTTGCGTTTTTCACCTTCTGTTTTAGGTTTTGCAGCTAGGTTAAGAATCCATGATTTGTAAATGCGAAGGTCACATTGGAAAATCCAAGGTTTGTTAGAACCATTAATAGATCCTGACAATTGAGATTTACCAACACCTGCAATTGTAGAGAATGGAACACTTGAACGAGAATAAGGCATACCTGATGCAGCTGAGAAACGAATAGAAGCACCTGCATTTTGGAACCAATTGATAGATTTTTTCTTACCAGTTTTCTTGCTTACCCATTCGCTAACTACTTTTGAATCATCTTCAAAGTCGAAAGATAAGTCTGCGGTAATTCTATGTCTTTGGTCGAATTCCAAGTTTGTCAAAGTTCTTAAGTTTGGTTGACCAGAAGCGATGATTGCCAAGTTAGAACCTGCTGAAGAACCTGTTCCTTTTGCAAATTGGATAGTATAAGAAGCACGAAGGTTAACAAATTTCTTTGCTCTCAAGTTGAAACCTAAAGTAAAACCTTGTACTGTACCGAAGTCGATATTATCATATGAATAATATGTGCTAGGATATGCACCTGTATAACGATATGATTGGATTTGGTCACGTTTTTCAGAATAGTAAGCAGCGATACTAATAGCAGCATTGTTACCCACTTTTTGACGGAAACCTAATTCATAGTCAATACTTCTTTGTGGTTTCAAGTTAGGATTACTTACTTGGTTGCCTGCACTAGAACCAAATTTTTCAATGAATAAGTAACTAATTGGATCTAATTGCAAGTTAGAAGGACGATAAGTAATAATGTTATAGTGAGCATAGAACAATGAGTTGTCTGATACTGGGAATGAGAAAGAGATACGTGGCATTACTGACCATTGTGGTTTATAATCTTCAAATGCTTTACCACTTACTTTAGAGATATTGCTTGGATCGAAAGCTTCTTTAAGGATTGGACCACCATTAGCACCTAACATAGTTGTTGGGTCAGTAACCTCTTGTCCTAAAGCATTGTACCAAGTTGTACCGCTACGGTAACCAATAATGTTTTGAGTAGATGGGTCTAAAGTAGAACCTTTTTGATCAACATAAACTACCCAATCACCTTCTGCATTAGGAACGATTTTGTCTCCAAAAGCACCATTCAAAGAACTTACAGTATGAGCTTCACGGAAAAGGAATGGGTCTGATAATACTTGTTGGTTAGCATCGAAACGGTCAACGCGTAAACCTACGTTGAACAACATACTCTTGATAGAGAATTTATCTTGAATATACATTGCTAAATATACAGGTTCGTATGCACCAATTTCATATCTTCTATCTACAACTTGATTTCCTTCATCATCATAAATAATGTTTCCATTATTGTCTGTTCTTGCAACACCATCAAAGAAATCAGAGATATTTGTTTTGTTACGATTAATGCTGCTACCGGTGTAGTCATATCCATAATAACTTACAAGTGGTCCACTAATACCTACCAATAACTCATCAGCTGAGAACATATTCAAATCGAATGTAGATGGATCATAACTATCAATATCCAACCAATCGCTTCCATTAGGATCTAAACCTAAAGCAATACGAAGGTTTCTATCGAAATTAGTTTGAGAATTCAAATCCACCAATTGATTATAAGTAATTGTATCTTCAGAAAGATAGATAGGATTGTTAACATCTAATTGTAACATGTGAGAGTTTTGTTTTGCTCTCATCAAAGTCCACAAAGAGTAAGGAGAGATACCCCAAGCGCGGTAGGTTAATTTTTCAAATTCAAAACCTAATTTCAACTCATGGTTACCCAAACTCATAGAAAGGCTTGCTTTTGCACCAATACTTTGCGTTGAAGATTTGCTATAGCTTGACATTACAGTACCTGGCATATAGAACATTCCATAAACAGTAGATGGAGAAGAACCATTCAACAATGAACCAAATTGTTGATACAACTCGTAATTGTAAGGAATATTTGATCCATACAAATCGTAGAAGAATTCCGGGGTATAATTATCCACAAAATTTTGTGTGTACCAAGCTAAATCAGGGTTAGAAGAGGTAGATGGATCGAAAGTAATAATTGAATCATAAACAGAAGACAAAACGTTTACGTCATAAATCACAATACCATCAGGATCTGTAAGAGATTCTACTGGTAAATACATTTTTGCTTTTTTTGTTGTATATCTACCAATGTGACCATAATTAAAGAAATTATCTTTATGTCTTTCATCTTCACTCACACCATTATTTAATGTATAATTTATATTAATATCGTACATTAAGTTTTTAAGCAAAGAGGTATCACCAGCGGTAGCAGTTTTTACTCTATGATTAATACGAGCATTCAAACGAAGTGTAGAGGCTGTTGAAATGGGGTGATTTGCACTATTGAACAAAGCTGAAGCTTGACCACCACTACTATGACCTTTATCATATTGGTAAGAAGCACCAATAGAGATTTTCATATTATTTTTAGGTTTTCCATTAGCATCTTTACCGCCTGCAAGGAAGTCTAACTTACCTTGAACAACATAACCCCAAGAAGCTACATTTTCGCGAACTCTTTTTCTGTAGAAGTTTGTACCATCGTTGGTTAAGTATTCTGCATTATTATAAGTTGCACCCAATTGTAATTGGTCATAACGAAGAGGATTTTTTGTCAAAGACTCAATCAAATCATCGTTTGCAACCCAAAGACCGCCTCTTGCTGGAGCGCCTTCTTGGCTATAATTACCTTCTGCAACAAGAAGGAAACCAACTCTTGCAGGATCGGTTTCATTTTTACTTCTCATAATAGGACCTGAGAGAGAAACAGCTGCCAAGAAATTGTTATAACCATCTAAAGATCCGCTAACCTCAGCAGAACCATGATACTCTCTTGATACACCTTTAGTGGTAATTACAGTAAAAGAGGTACCATCACCATATTCAGCTGGGATACCACCTTGGATAAGTTCAGCGCCTTCAATAGCTTGCATAGAAACACTTGAACCACCACGAACGCGCACACCATCGATAATCATTTGTTGACCATCAGGACGGTTACCACGAACGGCAGAAATACTACCATCAACACTAGATACACCTGAGAGGTTTGCCAATGCTGCTGAAATAGAACGACCCGCTTGTTTACGTACATCAGCTCCTGAAATTACGTCTGAAGATTTTGTGTTATCCGCATCAAAAATTGGTGCTTCATACACAATCTCTACAGTTTCAAGAACTGTGGAAGAACAATCCAATGTAAAGTCAATAAACTTTGTTTCTGAACCTCCAATTGGAATTCCACTTTGTTTTTGGGAAGCAAGACACAAACCGGAACCTCCGGCAACAATGTCATAAGTTCCTGCTGAAACACCAAAAATTTGGTATTCCCCCTTGTCATCGGTGTAGGCTCCGTTCACAACACGATCTTCGGACTTCAAAACAACCATTACTCCAGAATTTGGAACTCCTTTGGCGTTTTTCACACTTCCTTTAATAGTGCTCTGAGAATAAGCAACACTACCGAAAAGGATAATTACACTAAGTGTAAAGAGTAACTTTTTAATCATAGCCTTTTTTTTATATTAAACTTAAATTTCGCTTTTTTTCAAGGTGGTAAAAGTACAAAAAATATCCACTATAAAGTGGGTATTTTGTTCATATTGTTAATAAATAATGTTAAGATACTAAAAATCAGGACGTTTCAATATTTCTGAATAAATTATTCCTCGTTTAATTTCCTCTTCATCAAAATTCAATTCAACATTTGTAAACTCCTCATCTTCTGATAGTTCAATTTTATTTTCTGTTGTAGGAATCCTGTTTTTTGCTCCTAAATTATCTTCATAACTAAAATGCCTTGCAACAGTATTGTTTTCTGAATGAAGAGGATTTACGGAAGTTTTAGAGATTTTTTGCCGCAAATTTTGATAGGATTCTTCCTCCAAAGTTTCAATTTCTTCGGAAAAATTTTCTTCTATTTCCTCATCTTCAATTGCTTCTGATTGTTGCTTTGCACGTGCTACCGCTTTCTTTTTTTCTTCCTTGTAAGATTTATAAACAGAGAATAAAATTATTAATATAGCAATTAAAACTTCTATATTCATTTGTTAAATTTGTTTTGTAATTTTTCAAAATTTACCTCATCCATAATCTGCGTAATCACTTTTTTGGTGTTATACGGGAAGTCAGCTTTCATCATCCAATCGTAATAAGCGGGTTCTTTAAAAAAGATTTCACGCACATTTTGACCCTTATATTTTCCAAAATTGAAAACTTCTTGGTCTTTGTCATTAAAAATGATATGATTTGCCAAATCTACATTCCGATGGTCGGAGGAGAAATGGCTTAGCATATTAACATCGTTTTCAAAAATAATCTCCCTACCAGACTTGGCATCTTTATAAGTTGCTCCTTCATACATTTTAATTTGACTTTTGAACACCTCGTATGTTGCTCTTGTATCGGCAGATGCTTGGTGAGCATCCTCTAAATTTGCGTGACAATAATACTTGTAAGCGGCAACCAATGTACGAGGCTCCATCTTATGAAAAATGTTCTGAACATCAATAAACTTTCTGTTTCGCAAATCAAAGTCGATACCTGCACGGAAAAATTCTTCTACAAGTAAAGGAAGGTCAAATTTATTGGAATTAAAACCCGCCATATCAGAATCTCCAATAAATTGAAGAATTTCTTGTGCTTTTTCTCCAAAAGTGGGCTTATCTTTTACATCTTCGTTTGTAATATTATGGACTGCAATACAAACATCTGGAATTATAATCTGATTACCAAATTGATCTTTCCCAGGATTAAGCAACATTGTCAATTCCTGCTCTGTTCCATCTGGAAATACTTTTAGCATAGCAATTTCCACAATTCTATCTTTACCAACATTAAGACCTGTTGTTTCTAAATCAAAAAACAACAATGGCTTTTTCAAATTTATATTCATAGATTAATATTTTACGATTTTCAATGTTTTTTGTCTTCTATTATCTGCTATTTTTAATAAATATACTCCTTTGGGATAATCACTCAAATTTAAAGAAAAATGAGGTTGGTCAGTTCGACCCAAGAGCAGTTTTTTCCCACTAATATCAAAGAGTGTATAAGTTGCTGAAAGATATGATTCGCTAGTTACACTTACATTTAGTGTAGAGTGTGTAGGATTTGGATACACAGACACAAAAACATCCTTTGTAACATCATCAATATCAACAGGTTCTATATATCCTCCCACCACAGCTCTCACCATCGGTGAACCTTTGATGAATGGTTCTTCCCAATCTGTCATCACCTTATAAAAGAAATGCCCGCGCGCGTCAGTATTTTGGTCAAAACCAATATTTAACTGTACATTATGGTTTTGATAAAAGCCCACATAAAAAGTATCGCCAACCGCAATTGGTTCATCAAGAAAATAGGTAATAAAGTCGTAATAATCTTGATTATGCATAGGTTGCTGTGCTTGTTGTTCATAAATTATTTGACCAGGTTTTCCATTAGCATCATTCCAGACCATCAGCGTAAAAGGGGCGAAATTCTCATCATTTTTGACAGCATTAAACCAAATTTTTACAGCACGCAATGTATCGGGGTGAGAAGTCACAAAACGAACAGCTAAGTAAGTTGCTGGTGTTTGCATTGTTGAATAGATGGAGTAACCTGCCTCTGCTGTTCCATCATCATAGGCAAAATAATTTTCAAAAGATTGATAATGTACAATCGTGTCATTATTTTTCATTATATCGCCTGCATTACCATCTACTTCGTATACATGAATTACTGTAAAATGTGCACTTTCAGTTCCATCGGGAGCTATTGTAAAATTTATAGAGGGTTCAACTTGCAATGCTGCCGATTGAAGGCCGTTATCATAATAGGGTGCAATATTTTCGTTACTTGATGGATGATTATAAATCACATTTTGGTCATTTTTAATGACTGAATAGGTATATTTACTATTTTTAGTTACTTGAGAAAGGTTTGCCATCTTATTTTCAAAATTTTCCTTTAAATAAGAGGATTGAAAATGAGACCAAGGCATTGTATAATAGGTGTGTAAAAACGTTGTAGTAGGAGTTACAAAAGCAATATCATCAGGATATTTATCTTCACAAGTTCTATTTTTATTTAGACGCATATAATCGATGTGCCATTGGTCGCAATTACCATCCCAACCTTGTACACCATTTCCTTCTAAACTTGCATAATTTCTAAAACGGAATCGAAAGTTATTCGACAAATAATTAGGATCTATAATTGGAATTAAAACCTGTTTAAAATAGGTAAGATGATTAGGATCCTCTTCTATCCATTCATCAACACTTTCACCTTCTGTACTCCACACTTCACTCCAAACCATAGCAGTATCTTGCAAATACCCAAACTCTAAAATTAATTTATCGTATCTTTCGGGTTGATTTCCAATTCTTTCCCACTGTACGTATGGGTAAGTTGTAGAAGCACCGCCTGGTTGATAATAGAAACTGAAATAGAGAGAATCTGCGGGAGAGCAAGAGCCTAAGAGAAAGGGTTGCGATGTTAACGTATCAGCAGAAAAATTATCTGAGGATGCGTGCACATAAATTTCACCATTTTCATCTAAAGCATCAAGGGTTATAGCACCGATAGTTGGCGGTATTACGGGATAGGTATTATTTACATAAGCCTGTCTATCAGCAAAATACTTAGGATTTGGGAAACCACAATAGTTTGAAAAATCTTCATAAAAAGGCAAAGAGACGGGTGAAACCTCATCCTTAACTCCATTATCTTTCAACAACAAAGCTTCTTTTTGAATTTTCACATCTCTCTGCAAACCTGTCAAACGCTCTTGAGCCTGAACAGATATAGCAGTAGAAAAAATAAAAGTTGTAAGAAGCAGAAAAAATTTTTTATTCATTATTATAATTGATTTCTTGGTATTAATTACAGACTATCCGCAATAATTTCTCCAACAACGGGCAACTCTTCAATATCTTTTCCTACCACTAAAGTTATAGATTCACCCATACTGATTTCCGTACCTGGTGCAATAGCTCTTCCTTTATACAATTGTTCTAAAACCACATCTTCATACGGACTTGGTTTATTAATCACGTTGGTAAGTTTCAAACCAATAGCTTCCAACATTATTTCTGCTTGACGGCGTGAAACATCTTTCAATGCTGGCATTTTTACTTTGGGAGGAACGGAGGATGCCACCGTTAGATAAACTTTTCGTCCTCGTTTTACTTTTTCGTTTGGAAGAGGATTTTGCGTTAAAATAGTTCCAGCTTCATGTTCTTTATCATATACATAATCAGAAACTACAATAATAAAGTCTTTTGACAAACTATCTTTTAGCAGCACATCGGCATCTTGTCCGATAAAAGTGGGCATCTCAATTTCATTTCCATGACGCGTATAGACACGCGTGCCCCAACTAAAGAGCAAAATTAAAACGATAGTTACAACAACAGCAAGAACAAGGTGAAAGCCTAATCCCTTCGGTTTAAAAAAGTCAATAAATTTACCCATATTAAACTATAAACAAAATATGTAACAACAAAAACACCAATTTATTTTTCTGCCCACAAAAATAATAGTTTTTTTATTATGTATAGAAATATAAAAAAGAGTTGCTAACTATTGAGCAACTCCTTATTTTTAGTTCAATACTGGGAATAAATCTTTGATTTTATCAACATAATCGGTTTCTTCCCAAGCGAAGAATTTCACATTTTTAAAAATTCTCTCTTTACCATCTAAAACTTTCTTATATGTATTTTTATCTTCATAGAACACTTCTACCTCTTGTGTATAAGGGTCTCTTCCGAAGTGGCCGTATGAAGCAGTGGGTAAATAGATAGGATTTTTCAACTGGAATCTTTCGATAATATCAAAAGGTTTTAAAGAGAATATTGTTTTGATTTTTTCTGCAATTTCTCCATCTGACATATTTACCTTTGCTGTATTGTAGGTATTGATAAAAAGGCCAACAGGTTCAGCCACACCGATTGCATAGGCCAACTGTACCAGCACCTCATCACAGATTCCTGCAGCTACCATATTTTTAGCGATATGGCGTGCTGCATACGCTGCAGATCGATCCACTTTTGAAGGATCTTTTCCTGAAAATGCGCCACCACCGTGTGCACCTCTTCCTCCGTAAGTATCAACAATAATTTTTCTTCCGGTAAGTCCTGTATCACCATGAGGTCCTCCAATTACAAACTTTCCTGTAGGGTTTACATATAATTTATACCCTTTATCAAACAATTTTTGAATATTGACAGGACATTCAGCAATTACTTGAGGAATTAGAATATTTTCAACGTCTTCACGAATTTTGGCCAACATAGTATCATCATCAGCAAATTCATCGTGTTGAGTAGAAACAACAATTGCATCAATTTTCTCAGGAGTTTTATCATCAGCATATTGGATGGTAACTTGAGATTTTGCATCGGGGCGTAAATAGGTCATCACCTTTCCCTCGCGTCTGATTTCAGCTAACTTTTGAAGAATTATATGTGCGAGTTCCGAAGTTACAGGCATAAAATTATCCATTTCGCGACACGCATAGCCAAACATAATTCCTTGGTCTCCAGCTCCTTGATTTTCAGCCTCTTCACGTTCAACGCCTTGGTTAATATCTGAAGATTGACCATGAATAGCTGTTAGCACAGCACAAGATTTGGCATCAAATTGATAATCGCTCTTATTATACCCGATTTGGTTAATTACTTTACGAGCAATATCATCTACTGCCACATAGCCTTTTGTTTTTACTTCACCGGCAGACACCACAAGTCCGGTAGTTACTAATGTTTCACAAGCTACTTTTGAGTTAGGGTCATTCGCAAGAAATGCATCTAATAATGCATCTGAAATTTGATCACTTACCTTATCCGGGTGTCCTTCGGAAACAGATTCTGATGTAAATAAATAACTCATCTTTACAAAATTAAAACGTTAATAATTAAACTGTTGCCGTAAAAAATAGGAGGGATTATCAATGGTTTAGCATTTTTTCAAGTGGTTGCAATCATAACAAATCTTTCCACATTTTTTTGGCTCGGCAAAAATACATTTTTTTTCACACAAATTTTGTACTTTTGCACCCAAAATTTTTACTATGCTTAGAATTGAAAACTTACATGTTTCCATTAAGGGAAAAGAGATTTTAAAAGGAGTCAATCTTCATGTGCAAAGGGGTGAAGTTCACGCAATTATGGGTCCTAACGGAACAGGGAAAAGCACTTTAGCATCTGTTATTGCAGGAAAAGATCTTTTTGATGTTACCGAGGGACAAATCATATATAAAGAGAAAAATCTTCTTGATCTTTCTATTGAGGATCGAGCCAGAGAAGGCATTTTTATTGGATTTCAATATCCAGTAGAGATTCCTGGCGTTAGCATTAATAATTTTATGCGCACAGCTTTGAACGAAATCCGCCAATATAAAAAACTTCCTCCACTAACTGCATCACAATTTATCACTCTTATGGAGGAAAAAAGAAAAGTTGTTGAACTCACTTCAAAACTTAGTGATCGTTCTGTTAATGAAGGTTTTTCAGGTGGAGAAAAGAAGAGAAATGAAATTTTCCAAATGGCAGTTTTAGAACCAGAACTTGCTATTTTGGATGAAACCGATTCTGGGTTGGATATTGACGCCTTAAGAATTGTTGCTAATGGTGTAAATCAACTAAAAAGCAAAGATAATGCTACCGTTGTAATCACCCACTACCAACGCCTTCTTGATTACATTGTTCCCGATGTTGTACATGTACTTTTTGACGGAAAGATTGTAAAATCTGGACCTAAAGAGTTAGCTTTGGAATTGGAAGAAAAAGGCTACGATTGGATTAAAACTGAGTATGAACAAGGACTTATCAAATAGAAAATGCAAGATTTTACCCAATTTATAAAACAAACTTTTGAAGCACGAAACGATTCTTCTCCATTTGAGACTCTCCGAAAAGAAGCGTTTACTAAATTCTGCGAACAAGAGTTGCCCACCCAAAAAATTGAACAATGGCGTCATAAGGCAATTGATAAGTTGGTAGAACCTCAATATGCATTGCAAAGCGAGCCACTTCCTTATATTCCTATAGAGAAATTTTTCAAATGTAATGTGCAAAATATTAATACTCAAATGTTTGCATTTCTAAATGGTTGGTTTGTTCACGATGAACAGCCACTTCTTACATTTGAAAATGGAATTATAGTTGGAACTATTTTAGAAGCAGTAAAACAATATCCAGAGCTTGTTCTTCAACATTTTTCCAAAATTCGTCCAAACCAAACAGATGGTCTAATTGCTTTGAACGAAGCTCTTTTCTGCGATGGTATTTTTATCTATATTCCTGATAATGTACAAGCAAAAATGCCTATTCAAGTAGTTTCGTTAATTGAAAGCGACCAAAACTTGATGCTGCAACATCACAACCTAATAGTAATGGGGAAAAATGCTGCGTTATCATTCATTCAATGCGATGACTCGTTGCGTAATGAGAAAAGTTTCATTAACAATGTTACTGAAATTTTTATGGACGAATATTCTCAATTGGATTATTACAAAATGGAGAATAAATCCTCCGAATCATTATTGGCTAATAGTATATATGTAAACCAACAGGCAAATTCTCAATTTTTCTCTAATGTTACCACTTTTAATGGTGGATATGTTCGGAATAACATACACGTTGAGATGAACGGAGAATATTCAGATGCTAAGTTATATGGTTTATATTTGGTTGACAGAAAGCAATATGTTGACAATCAAGTAGAAGTTATTCACAACCAACCCAATACATCAAGTAATCAACTTTATAAAGGTATTGCTGATGATGAAGCTGGAGCAAACTTTAATGGACATGTTATAGTGAAACCACAAGCACAAGGAATAGCTGCATATCAAATCAACAAAAATATTGCGCTTACTGATAGTGCGAAAATTACAACACATCCTTTTTTGGAAATTTATGCTGATGATGTGAAATGTAGTCATGGTGCCACTATCGGTCAATTAGACGAAGATGCAATGTTCTACTTGCGTTCTCGTGGAATCTGCAAACGCAATGCGCGTATGTTGTTAATGTATGCATTTGCCAACAATGTAGCAGACTACGTTAAAATCCCTGAACTAAGAACTCGTCTTAACGAAATGATTCAGAAAAGACTAAGTGGAGAACTTTCTATCTGTGACCAATGCATACTACACTGCAGTAATAAAAAATCTTTCGATTTTGAATTTAAAATTAAACCATTTTCCAATTAAATAAAAATCTGATTTAAAATTGTTTTTATTACAATAAGCAGTAAAAAACCTCGTTAAAAATTTTCATCAAATTGATTCTTGTGAGAAAATTAGGTACAATTCTTTTACTATTAATAATATCACTCGTTAGTATGGCGCAACGTTCCGAAATTGGTGGAATGGTGGGTACTTCGTTCTATTTAGGCGATTTAAATCCCACTCGGCTTTTTGCTGCACCACGTGTTGCAGGTGGTATTGTTTATCGTTACAATTTCACGCCTAGATGGGCATTGAAAGCGGATATTTTATTTGCTGAAGTTACCGCTAGCGACATAAACAACAATAAAAATTACGATAGAAATTTAAGTTTTCGTTCGCCAATAACCGAAATTTCCGCACAACTTGAACTTAATTTCTTCAAAATTTACAACATTCCAGCGCGCAACCGTTTCTCTCCATACATCTACGTTGGTATTACAGCTTTCTCCTTTAATCCTAAAGCACAATTGGATAGCGTATGGTATGATTTACAACCTTTAGGTACTGAAGGTCAGGGATTTGAAGGTGAAGAAGAAAGATACTCTCTTTTCAACTTTGCTATTCCTTTTGGATTAGGTTTAAAGGTTAATATCGGAAAACATGTCTGCTTGGGCTTGGAATGGGGGATGCGCTATACTTTCACAGACTATTTAGACGATGTTAAAGGTGAATATTACGATAATCAAATTTTAAGAAGAGAACGAGGAGACATAGTTGCAGACCTTGCAGACCGTTCAGAAATATTACACGAAGCTGGCACTGCACGCGGCAATATAAAAACCAAAGACCTCTACTCATTTGCCGTTTTTACAGCTACTTTTAAAATTGGAAATGAAGATCGCTCTTGCGACATCAGATACCAAGCAAAACCGCGTATCAAGAGAGGTAAAAAACACTAATTCTCAAGCTAATGAATCTTTCTGCTATTAATAAAAATAACATTCCTGCACACGTAGCCATTATTATGGATGGAAACGGAAGATGGGCAAAAAAACAGGGAAAAGCTAGAGTTTTTGGTCATCAAGCTGGCGCAGAAACTGTAAGAAGAATTTTGGAAGTTTCTGGCGAAATTGGTATAAAATACCTTACGCTTTACGCATTTTCTACGGAAAATTGGAACCGTCCGAAAGAGGAAGTAGACGCACTTATGTCATTGCTAGTCAAAGCAATACATGGAGAACTTGAAAATTTGATAAAAAATCAAGTTCGCCTGATGGCGATTGGAAATTTGAAATCTCTTCCCGAAGAGTGCCAAAAAGAGTTACTAAACGCCATCGACAAAACAGCAAGCAACAAAGGAATTACACTCATTTTAGCATTGAGTTACAGCGGACGTTGGGAAATAACTAACGCAATACAACAGATAGCAGAAATAATTCAAAACGGGAAACTAAATGCTAAAGAAATTTCAGAAGAAACAATATGTACATTCTTGAATACAAAAAATATTCCTGACCCAGATATCGTAATCAGAACGGGTGGTGAACAACGCATCAGCAACTTTTTACTTTGGCAAATTGCATACGCAGAATTTTTCTTCCCTCAAAAATTCTGGCCCGAATTTCAAAAGGAAGATTTCTTACAGATTATCACTGATTATCAATCTCGAGAACGTAGATTTGGAAAAACCAGCGAACAAGTTCAAAAATCATAAAATTATATATCTTTGCGCCTTTAATAGATTTCACTAAATGTTTAATATAAAAAACCAATTTCTTGCTCTTCTTATAATCATTTTCTCTTGTTTATCAGAGGGTTATGCACAAGTTATTTTAGGTGGAGATGGAAATACTAACCAAATCGAAATTGACTATTCTGCACCCAAAAGTTATGAAGTTGGTGGAATTACAGCATCTGGAACTACCAATTTTGATGCTCGTTTACTCTATTTTCAAGTTGGCGATATAATTGATATTCCTGGCGATGAAATCTCTCGCTCCATCAAAAGAATTTGGAGTAGTGGTTTATATGAAGATGTAAGCATTGTAATCACTAAGGTTGTTGACAACAAAGTATTTCTTGAAGTTAAACTTGCTGATCGGTCTCGATTGGTAGCTTTTGGTTTTAGAGGAGCTAACAAAAGCGAAGAGAGCGACTTGCGCGAAAAAATCAAACTTTCTCAAGGAAATATTGTCAATGAAAACATGAAACAAACTTGCATTAACAATATCAAGGAGTTTTATATTGACAAAGGATTTTATAATTGTACTGTAGAAGTTGAAGAAAAAGCTGATGCAACCATTAACCGAGGTGTTAATCTTTTCTTCAACATTAACAAAGGGAAAAAGGTAAAAATTGAAAAAATCTATATCAACGGAAACCAATATGTAGTAAGTGGACGCTTAACTAAAGCGATGAAGGAAACCCGCGAAAAAACACGTTATATGCCTTTTTATAAAGCAGATACGGTTATCCGTCACTTCATTAAAAACCCAGAAGAGTATAAATCGAAAGACCTTTTAGAACATTTGGGTGATTACTTCAGCGATCGTGTCAAAATTCGTCTTTTCAAAGCTTCTAAATTCAATAATGACCACTACGAAGCAGATAAAATCAAACTGATTGAAAAATATAATGAATATGGTTTCCGCGATGCTTATATCATAAAAGATTCTGTTGATTTTTCAGGAGATAAAATCAATATTTATATTGATGTAAATGAAGGTCCTCGATACTATTTCCGAAACATTACTTTTGCAGGGAACACCAAATACACCTCCACATTTCTTCGACAACTCCTTAATATTGAGAAAGGTGATGTTTACAATCAAAGTTTGCTGATGAAAAATTTGGAGATGAATGAAAATGGAACCGACCTTAGTTCCTTGTATATGAACGATGGACACCTATTTTTCTACGCCAATCCTGTGGAAATTTTGGTAGAAAATGATTCCATAGATATTGAAATTCGGATTCGCGAAGGGAAACAAGCCAAATACAACAAAATTACTATTAGTGGAAATACCAAAACCAGCGATAATGTTATTTTACGCGAAGTTACAACAATTCCAGGACAACTCTTTAACCGCGCTGACATTGTCCGTACCCAACAAGTACTGCTTTCATTAGGATATTTCAATCAAGAAACCCTTAATGTTATTCCAAAACCTAACGAAGCTGACGGAACCGTTGATATTGAATATATTGTTGAAGAAACCTCCTCAGACCAATTAGAATTAAGTGTAGGATATGGAGCTACCCAATTGGTATTGAGTGCAGGAATTTCTTTTAACAACTTCTCTTTCAACAAATTCTTTAAGAAAGATGCGTGGACTCCAGTTCCATCTGGAGATGGACAACGCTTAGCTTTTAAGGCTGCAACCAATGGCGATTGGTATCAATACTACGTTTTCTCATTCTCCGAACCTTGGTTAGGAGGTAAAAAGCCAAACGCTTTTTCAGCATCTTTAAGTTATCAAATACAAACTGGTGGCGCAAAGAAAACTGACCCAGCTTTTTGGTCTTTAAGAGTACTGAGCGCATCAACCTCTTTAACAAGAAAAGTAAAATGGCCTGACGACTACTTCTATATTTCACACACTTTGTTGTATCAACGCTACCAAGTAGAAAATTGTGGTGGACAATATGTTTTCTCTGATGGTTTTTCCAACAACCTCAGTTACATTTTTTCTATTTCTCGTAACTCTGTTAGTGCGCCTATTTATCCGCGCGAGGGTTCAGAAATTATGTTCTCAATGCAACTTACGCCACCTTATTCGCTATTTTCTAACAAAGATTATAGCACTCTTACTGACCAAGAGAAATATAAGTGGTTAGAGATGCACAAATGGAAGTTGAACATCTCTTGGTTTACGAAAATTGTTCAAAATCTTGTATTGAACGTTCGTTTCAAGATGGGATTTATGGGATATTACAACAAAGCCATTGGAGCTTCTCCGTTTGAAAGATTCTATTTAGGTGGTAATGGTTTGTCAAATTATAATTTAGACGGACGAGAAGTAATTGGTATGCGTGGCTATGACGATTCTGATTGTAACCCTCGCGAACCCGAATCATCATCAGCCGCTGGAGCTACCATTTACAATAAGTTTACGGCAGAATTGCGCTATCCTATCTCTTTGAATCCTAATGCTACCATATATCTACTTGCTTTTGCAGAAGCAGGTAAAGCATGGAATGATAAGCGTGAATATACTCCATTTAAATTGTACAAATCGGCTGGCGTGGGTGTCAGAATCTATCTGCCAATGTTCGGTCTCCTCGGATTTGATTGGGGTTATGGATTTGACAATATTCCAGGCGTAAATCGTAACAATAAAGGACAATTCCACATCTCTATTAATCAATCTATCGATTAAACTTGTTACTAGTTAGGATGTCAGTAAATTTGTAATTTTAAAATTTTATACTATGAAAAAATCACTGCTTTTATCCCTATTTTTGGTTGTTTTTTCTCTTGCAGCCTTTTCACAAAAATATGCTTATATCGATTCAGAGTATATTTTAAGTAATATGCCAGATTATATTGAAGCACAAGCAGAATTGGATCGGACTGCTGCTGTATGGCAACAAGAGATTGAAGCAAAATTCAAGTCTATCGACTCTATGTACAAAAAATATCAAGTAGAAGCCATTACTCTTCCTGACAACTTGAAACAGAAAAGAGAAGAGGCAATTATCAAAGCAGAACAAGATGCCAAAGAGTTACAAAAGAAACGTTTTGGTAAAGATGGTGACCTTTTCAAAAAACGCGAAGAGCTTGTCAAACCTATTCAAGACCGAGTTTTTACCGCTATTGAAGAGTATTCTAAAGAGAAAGGTTATGCCTTTGTTTTTGACGTTGCTGGCGCAATGACCATTGTATATGCTGACCCCAAATGGGATATTAACGACCAAATTATGCAGAAGTTAGGTATTTCTGCTAATGATGATGAAGAATAAAAAACAATAATATAGACTTTCTTACGTTGCAATTGCATTTAATAATAACAAAAAGCATAAAATAAACACAGAAAATGAAAAAAGCTCTTTTATCAATGATTGTTATTGCCATCATGATGGTTGTAACAACTGCTCAAGCTCAAACAGGCAAATATGCACATATCAATCAACAAGAGATTATGAAAGCTATGCCAGGTATCGACTCAATTCAAACAAAGTTGATGGCATTTCAACAAAAATTAGAAGCTGATTATGCTGATATGGCTGCAGAATACCAACAAAAAAAGGATAAATTTGACAGAGAAGTGGGTACAATGTCTGCTTCTGTTAGAAAAGTTCGTGAAAATGAAATTTTGATGTTAGAACAAAGTATCAGCGAATTTCCAACCAATGCACAAATTGAGATTGAACAATTCCAAATTGAACTATTGTTGCCATTCCAAGAAAAGTTGAAAAAAGCAATTGATGAAGTAGCGGCAGAACAAAAAATCAATTATATTTTCGATAGTTCTACTTTACTTTATTCCGAAGGTGGTACAGACGTTTCAAACCTTGTAAAAGCAAAATTAGGCATTAAATAAAAGGTTACATTATTATTAAAAAAGCGGAGTTTTAAACTCCGCTTTTTTAATATCCTCTTTTAATCGTAATATTCCCTTTAACCCTTTGGGTTTCTCCATTTAGAATGTAAGTAAATGTGTAATAATATATTCCATCAGGATGACTATCAGCGGTCCAATCATTTTGATAATTTAACTTATCAAATACCACATTTCCTCTTGAATTACGAATTGTAAGCCGAGATTCTGAACAATACTCTATATTTTCAATCACAAATTGGTCATTAAAGCCATCTCCATTAGGTGTAAAAATATTGGGTATTGTAAGTTCTATAGCAAGTTCTTCGGATGCAACATGTTCTGATGCAACTATCGATTCTTGTGAGATAGCAGGTTGTGATATAACAGGTTCTGCTTGTGCCATAGGTAAATTCTCTTCAGGTTGAGAAATTTGAGAAGAAGAGGTTATATTTGCTTGCGATTGCGTAGGTGCATTAGGTGTTAGCGGTGATGATATGATAACAGGACTTGTTGGGGCAGAATGAGTAGAAACAGAAGTAGAGAAAGTTGACAAATTTTCATTTTCAGTATTTTGGAAAGAAGTTGTTGAAACGAGAAAATCTTGAATTGATGGAGTTTTTTCGACAATCGTTTTTTCTTCTTTCTCCTCTATATCTTGATAAACAGAATCTTGTATTAATTCTGATTCTGAATTACTATAATTTGTTTTAGATTGAATCGTTTTATCTGGGCGGGAAATAGTCCAAGCAATGCTCGCAACTGTAGTTACTGCAGCAATAGCACCAACAGTAATCAAAGCGACTGCGCCTTTCGAAAACCCAGCAGCCGCAGCAGATTGCAACATAGTAGTAGAATTGGAAGCAGCCGTATTAGCAACTCCTTCTGAACCAGACGGAGAGTTGTGTATTACAGCTTCCAATTGCTGTTCGAGCATTGCCCAACAATTATCGGAAGGTGTTTCCGTCATATTTTCCACAATATTCTTTAAATCATTCATAACCATATAGTTAATGTTCTGAATAAATATAATCAAGCAACCATTTTTTAGCGCGAAAGAGACGTGTTCTAACCGTTACTTGCGAAATTTCCAATTCTTGTGAAACCTCTTCATAACTATAACCATCGAAAGCTATTAGGTTCAGAACTGCTTGCAAATAGGGGGGCATTTTCTGAATAGCCAATAATATCTCTTTTTCTGAAATAGAATCTGGAATAGAATTCCATGCTTTAGAATCGGGTTCCTCCGACATCTCTTCGATGGGTTCTGCGAATCTAAATTTTTGATTTTTCCGATAGTTATTAATAGCACAATGAGTCATAATAGAGCGAATCCACACCTCTAGGGAACTTTTATGGGCAAAACTTTCTAACGAAGTAAACACCTTCATAAATCCTTCTATCATAACATCTTCCGCTTCATCTTTACTCGTTGAATAACGCATACAGATGGCTAACATTTTAGGCGCATACTTATTGTACAAATTGCGCTGGCTGTTTCTGTCATTCGCTAAACAACCCTTTATCAAATCCAAATCGTCTGTTAAAGCGTTTTTCATACTAATATGTCAGCAAAAGATGACAGATGTTCCCGAGATGATGAAATTATTTCACGGTTTTTACGATAGATTCGACTTCACGAATATAATCCCGTTTTTCCTCTTCTGGAGCATATACAAAACCATCAACAGAGATACAATACTCCTTAGAATTATCTAGGAACGAAAAACTTACAAAAGGACCTCCCATTTCGTCATTAATACTTTCCCATAAACCTCTCAATTCTAGGCCAACTTTTCCATTTACGGCGCAAGCTTTAGCAGATGGATAGCCATACACATTGGAAAGGATTGGATATGCGCCTTGTACAGCACCTGGAATATATTTTTTAGTAATTGTATTGCGGGCGGCAATGATATTTTCTCGAGTTAAGCCATTCATTGCTGATTTATAAATCATAACAAACCGGTCGTTACGGGCTGTGCGGTGGCCTATCCACACAAAATCCTCCTCAACACGCAAAAGTTTATATTGATAAGGAACCGTAACATTGATTCCGAAACGGTCTCTAATCAACTTTTCTGCTTCAGCATTATGATTATCCGTATAAAACAACTGTAATCTTTTCAAGTCATTCAGATAAAGTGCATCAACAATCTCATCTTGATGTTCGAGGAAAAGTGCGAGGCAAGAATCCTGATTATTACCTTTAATTTGAACATACACTTGAGGAGAGGCCCACATATCGTTATTAATGCGAAAAACATTGCTCGAATATTGAGGATTATAATCAAAGTGGACAATATTTCTATGTTTTCTATAGAAAGCATTAAAATCTGCATTTTTAAAATGGAGAAGGTCAAACATCTGCTCCACTTGGTTAATAGCGGGTTGATCTTTCTGCAAAATACTATCTATCAATTCGCGAGCTGGCAAACTCCAATAAGGTGTATCAATTACTAACACCACTTCTGCTGCTTTTCCATTAGAGTTATTGCTATATTTAATTCCACCACCGCTAACAGGCTTATCCTTACAAGAAGAGAACAACACGACGAAAGAAACGATAACACTGATTGAGCAGATCAACTTTTTCATAATTTTATAATTTTAAATCGAAAATAGAGAAAAAAACTCCTTGATATTAAGGATGCGAAAATACGAAAAATATCTATTAATCAAGAAAAAAAAGAATTTTTAAGAGTAGTTGATTTGTATTGATTTTTTTTGTACTTTTGCCGCCCTAAAAAAATAGAAACCTTTTTATAAATTAAAAAACTTAAAATTATGTTGAAACAGTACGAAACCGTTTTCATTATGACGCCCGTTTTGTCTGAAGACCAGATGAAGGAAACGGTAAAGAAATTTGAGAATATTCTCACTAACAACGGTGCTGAGATTATTCATCAAGAAAATTGGGGCTTACGCAAATTGGAATATCAAATCCAAAAGAAATCCACTGGTTTTTATCACTTATTTGAATTCAAAGCTGAACCAACAATGGTTGCAGAACTTGAACTTCAATATCGTCGTGACGAAAGAGTGATGAGATACTTAACTGTTACGTTAGACAAACATGCTATTGCATACAGCGAAAAGAGACGTAACTTAAGAAAAGAAAAAGAAACTAATAACTAATTGCGGAGGAGATAATTATGGCTCAACAATCAGACATTAAATATTTAACCCCAATCGCGGTTGATATTAAAACCAAGAAATATTGTCGCTTCAAAAAGAGCGGTATCAAATATATTGACTACAAAGATGGTGAATTCTTGAAAAGATTTGTAAACGAACAAGGTAAAATTTTACCAAGACGTTTAACAGGAACATCTTTGAAATACCAAAAGAAAGTTGCACAAGCAGTAAAAAGAGCAAGACACCTTGCATTACTTCCTTTTGTAGCTGACAATTTAAAATCTAACCAATAAGAGGAGGACTGATAATGGAAATTATTTTAAAACAAGACATTGAAAAATTAGGCTATGCCGACGAGATCGTTAAAGTAAAAGACGGTTACGCAAGAAATTATCTTATTCCTCAAGGTTTTGCTATTCCAGCTACTGAATCTAACAAGAAAATGTTAGCTGAAACATTGAAACAAAGAGCATTCAAAGCTGAAAAAATCCGCAAAGAAGCTGAATTTATGGCAGGTAAAATCGAAGGTCTTACCGTTAAGATTTTAACCAAAGCTTCTGAAAAAGGTACTATTTTCGGTTCAGTTAACACTATTGCTGTTGCTCAAGCATTGAAAGAACAACACGATATTGACATCGAACGTAGAAGAATTATCCTTGCTGAAGATAAGATTAAAGAACTAGGTACTTATACTGCTCAAGTGAACCTCCACAAAGAGTTTAGAGTTACCATTAATTTAGAAGTTATCGCTGAATAATCTATATTTCACGATTATAATTCATAAAAGAGTTCAGTATAATACTGGACTCTTTTTGTTTTGGTATTAAGAAAAGAATCTTCTAATATTAGTTTCAAAACCTTGAATTAGGACACAATAGAGTTCATTTTTTGCTGAAAAGCCAAAAGGAAATAGAAAATTAGAAAAGATGAGGAGTTTTTTTCCCTTTGCATAGCGGATTCAAAAAATTACACTATCTTTGCAGACCAACTTTTCTGATATGAAAAAGATAATTTATTCTATAATTTTAGCCTTCACATTCTGTGCTCTACTCTTCTGCTCTTGCGGGAAAAAGTGTGAATGTCGCGAATGGCTGAATGGTTACTCTAATGCCCCCTATCCAGTTGACCTTGAAGGAGATGGCAATACTTGTGAAAGTTTTTCCACCATTGACCCTACAGACACAGCTATGACTGGTATTCAGTGCTATGAAATTCCATAATCTATTATTTACCCAATAAAATAACAATGAAAAAAATAATTTTAACTTTAACTGTTGCAGTTCTTACTGCTTTTTTATTCTCTTCTTGCAATAAAGAATGTTATTGCACAGTAAAAAATGGTGAAGATATTATTCCTGGATATGACCACCAAGTGGTTGGCAGCATGACTGCTAAAGATTGCGAAGCTTTCAGTGATTCTGAATGGAACAGATTAGGTTATACATACACTTGCACTGCTGAATAATTATAGTTATGAAAAAAGTATTCGTTGTATTAATTGTTTTGGCAATTACAATACTATTTACATCTTGCGATAAAACTTGCACTTGCATAAATCCTTACGCAGAAGTTACAGAAATTGATGCTTTTCTAATGGAAGATTGTCAAAGTCTTTCCAATGATATTGTTGGAGATTGCTTCTAATTATTGAGAAATTGAACAATTTCCGTTTCATCTAAACCTCTATAATCCATAACTTTGGAAGCTTTCCCATCTTTTACAAATGCAAATGTTGGGAAACTTCCAAATGTTGTTTTCATAATTATAGGTACCTGCTCGTTGTGAAAAACATAAAAAGAATATTCTGAAGAGCCTGTTTCCGCTTTAAATTGTGTAACGTGGTTGTCTAAACCTACAATTACCACTACTAATTTGCTTTTATCAATATGATTCTTTTCAAAAAAAGAATCAATTTTTTTCATACTTAACCGACAATATTTGCAACCTGCTACATAGAATGCAAACAGTCGTGGTTCCTTCTCAATAACAACATTTTGCATTGAAGAATCTTGTAATAACTGATCAAAAGCTGTTTGGTTAAAATCTTGAATAGGAGAAACAATTTTATTATAAATAGTATCCATTGGGAAACAGACAAAAGGAACAATCATAGAAATTAATACAGAAGTTATAATCAACCATTTACGAAATCTACACATCGATTCTTCTTCATTTTTTACTAAAAATAGAAGTAGGATAATTGTTATATTTTTAAAGATAGAAGCTAATGGTTTTACCTCCACAATAGTACCAAAGCAGTGGCAATTTTCATCTCCGTTTCTAAAAAGTGCCACATAGCCTAAAAAGAGTGTAAAAGCCACCATTATAAGCAACGAAAACCACCAAACCTTTTTATAATGAAGTTTTAAAATCAAACCTACACCTAACAAAAACTCAAAAGATATCAATACTCGAGCCAAGAAAGTTCCGACCACAAAATTAAAAATACCGAATGAGTGAATATAAATTTCAAACTCATCAATAGAAATAACTTTGAATGCTGCGGAAAGGATAAAAATGACTCCGAGCATAATTCTAACTATAACTTTTGCGATTTTCTTGAATTTTTCCATTCTTTAAATTAAAATCCTTTAGGAATTGCATTTATCAATTTCCGTGTATATTCAGTATGTGGATTTGCATAAACTTGATCTGCATCGTTCAGTTCCATCAATTTTCCACCTTGCATAACTGCCATTCTATCAGACATAAACTTTACAACAGAAAGATCGTGAGAGATAAAAAGATAGGTAAAATGGAACTCTTTTTTCAATTCGTTCAACAAGTTGAGCACTTGTGCTTGCACAGAAACATCGAGAGCCGACACAGACTCGTCGCAAATAATAAAACGGGGATTTACCGCCAATGCGCGCGCAATAGAGATTCGTTGCCGTTGACCGCCGGAAAATTCGTGAGGGTAACGAAAAAGATGAGTTTCATTCAAACCCACACGCTCCAACAGTTCTATCGCCTTTGCTCTGCGCTCCTTGTCATTGGCACCAATATTGTGCACTTGCATAGGTTCCATCAACATAGATCCTATTGTAAGTCGCTGATTTAGCGATGAATAAGGATCTTGCAAAATAATTTGCAACTCTTTTCTCAAAGTACGCATCTGACGCATCGACAACTGAGTAATATTCTGACCTTTATAGAAAACATTTCCACTTGTCGGCTCAATAAGACGTATCATTGTACGGCCCAGCGTTGTTTTTCCGCACCCAGATTCACCCACTAAACCTAATGTTTCACCTTCATAAATATCTAAACTTACATTATCTAAAGCGTGAACGTATGTTTGTTTTTCAAACAATCGATTTTTTCTTACAGGATAGCGTTTGGTAAGATTTTCAATCCTAATCAGTGGTTCCTCTGCATACATTTTACTATGAGTTGCTTTTCGTTCTGTATCAGTTACGATTGAACGATGCAGCAAATCATTCATTTTTTCACTGTTTTCCTCTTGTGAGAATTTCATAAAATCCTCTACAGTAGGAAGATATTTCAATCTCACATGTAATGGTGGTCGGCATGCTAACAATCCTTTAGTATAAGGATGTTGAGGATTTAGGAAAAGATTTTGTGCTGATCCCGTTTCAACAATATTCCCTTTGTACAGCACCATTACGTTATCAGCGATTTCAGCTACAACACCCAAATCGTGGGTAATAAAAATGATGCTCATACCATACTTTTTCTGGAGATTTTTCATCAGTTCCAGAATATTTTTCTGCACAGTAACATCTAATGCTGTTGTTGGCTCGTCAGCAATCAGCAGACTAGGATTGCAACACATCGCCATAGCAATCATCACGCGTTGTTTTTGTCCTCCAGAAAGTTCATGTGGATAACTATCGAAAATCTTTTCTGGGCGTGGCAGCATCACTTCGTTAAAAAGCTCAATCACGCGAGTTTTAGCTTCCTTATTTGTGAGTGACGTGTGCAGTAGCAACGCCTCCATAATCTGTTCGCCGCACTTGATAACAGGATTAAGCGAAGTCATCGGCTCTTGGAAAATCATTCCAATTTGATTTCCTCGTATTTTTTGCATCTCCTTTTCAGGCAGTTTAATCAAATCGATAGGATTTTCCTGTTCTGAAGGATAAAAAAGAATATTTCCTTGAGGAATTCGGGATATTTTCTCCTTAATTAAACGCATAATGGAGAGAGCTGTTACCGACTTTCCGGATCCACTTTCTCCCACAATTCCTAATGTTTCACCTCTTTCGAGAGAAAAAGAAACTCCTTTCAGAATAGATCTCCATTCATTATCATTTTTCAACTCTAAAAAGAAATCATTAACTTCAAGGAGTTTCATAATATTATGTTTGTAAAAATGTTAATGATTTCCGCAACCATGTTCGCCGTGACCAGCGCAACCCACACCTGAATCGGTAATTTTTCCTTCGAGGAACTGTTGTACCAACAGATTTACATCACCGCTACAACCTCTAATTACCATAATTTGAGCAGCATTGAGCACGTTTTTTGCACCTTCACCCATATTTCCAGCAAGCATCACTTTTACACCTTTTTGTTGCAATACAGAGGCTATATTTGATTTACATCCACAACCTTGTCCTGCGGGTAGTGTTTCAGTAGCCACCACTTTATCGTGCTCATCAATTTCAAAAAGTGTATAATGGTCGCAGTGACCGAAATGGTCGTCCACTTTACCATCTACTGTAGGAACTGCTATTTTATAGGAAAGATTTGCCTCTGGCACTTCTGAAAGTTGATATATCAACTCATCAGCCAATTTAGAGAAACTTGTATTTATTTCTGGAATATTTGCTGATATTAAATTTCCTCCTTCTTCTGAAGTCTTTCCAACTTCTTGAATAATAGGGATTTGAGCTAAAAGTGGCGTACCAAATTCCTTAGCTAACTGTTCTCCACCACCTTGACCAAAAAGGAAATATTTTTCCTCAGGGTGTGACATTGGTGTGAACCAACTCATATTTTCAACAATTCCCAAAAGAGGTACATTCATCTTCTCAGGAGAAAACATATCCATACCTTTGCGTACATCATTTACCGCAATAACCTGAGGAGTAGTAACAGCAATTGCTGCCGAGATATTGTATTGTTGAAGTGTAGAGATTTGAATATCGCCAGTACCAGGAGGAAAATCGATAATCATATAATCAATCTCACCCCATATTGTTTGGTTAAAAAGCATAGCAAGTGCACTTCCTGCGAGTGGAGCACGCCAAATTACTGCTTGATTTGGATCAACAATTAAACCTACAGAATTTACTTTTACGCCATATTTTTCGATTGGCATCATCATCTCTTTGCCATCTTTCTCAATAATTTCAGGACGTACATTTTCAATTCCAAAAATTTTTGGAGCTGAAGGTCCATAAATATCTGCGTCCAACAAAGCGGTTTTATAACCCTTACTTGCCAACATAATCGCTAAATTGGCGGCAACTGTAGATTTTCCTACGCCACCTTTTCCTGAAGAAACAACAACCAAATGCTTTACACCTTCAGGTTTTGATTTCTGTAAAAAATTCACCATTTTACTTATATTTAACCGATAATCAATATATTTTATAATTTTATCTCCCCCCAAAAAAATCTTTTTTAGGAAACGGCAAAGGTACTAAATTATTTTGCACATCTAATGAAAAAAATTATCGTTCTATATGCAATTAATCAAGCGAATTTTCGTTTAATTTTATTATCAAAAAACAAGATACTATGAAAAAGTTATTTTTATTTGGCATCATCGCATTAACAATGATTGGATTTACCTCCTGCGACAAACTTTCAGAAGACGTTTACAACTCAAAATGCAAAATTGCATCTATCACTTACGATATTGCCGACTTACAAGGGAGCAATGCCACATATATTTACGAAGGTAAAGATGTAAAAACCATTCAATATCAAAATGGTACATATTTAGAGTTGGATTATAATGATGATAGAACGGTTAACAAAATTATCGAATATAATGCGGATAATACACCTACAGGTGTAATTATGGAGATGGTTTACGACAATAAAAAGATTATCGAAATGAGTTATTACGATAACGGAACCCTTACTCAAAAATACACTTTTAAAAGAAATAACAATGTTATCAGCAATATCAATATCTTGATTGATATGGAACTTCTTATGGGGGAATATATGAAGAATAAAGAGGGAATTTACAATCTCGCTTTCAATTCTGAAATTCCTTGGGAACAAATCTCTAAAATTGTAGAAAAATCTGATATAAAAGGTCAAATGATTGAACTTCCGGGTGTAACTCAATTCACAGATGGTAATTTAACCTCATTCAATATTGAAATTCCGATGGTAGCCTCTATTCAAATGAACTACACGTATGATAATTGCAACAATCCATTCTATGGATTAAATTTTGTAGCGGCTCAATTTAATTGTTTCAACAGAAATAATGCGACATCTACAACTATAGAAATGAAAAGTGCAATTTTAGAGATGGATATGAATATCAACACCACAATGGAATATACATATAACAACAAAAATTATCCACTTACATTAAAGCAGAC
>JAEZOU010000092.1 GCA_023413895.1 Bacteroidota bacterium
GTTTTTGTGCCGTTAGAAAGTCAGATAAATGTTAATATCGGAAATAAAGTGCGCTCCCAAAAAACAGTTTTGGCCTATTTTGAATAGTTATGGAACTGAGTATCATCATTGTAAATTATAACGTAAAGCATTTTTTGGAACAAGCCTTGCGCTCGGTCTATAATGCTATTGAAAATGTTGATGCTGAGGTTTTTGTAGTGGATAATAACTCCTCCGATGGCTCTATGCAGATGGTTGAGGAGAAATTTCCACAGGCGTTCCGAATTGCCAATAAAGAAAATGTCGGATTTGCTAAGGCTAATAATCAAGCAATCGCACTCTCAAAAGGAAAATATGTGCTTTTGCTCAATCCTGATACGTTGGTGGGGGAGGAGACACTCCGAAAATGTGTCGATTTTTTTGAGAAAACACCCGATGCGGGAGGCTTAGGGTTGAAGATGATTAATGGAAAAGGCGATTTTTTGCCTGAATCCAAACGTGGCTTACCATTACCTTCTGTTGCCTTTTATAAAATTTTCGGTCTCTCTAAACTTTTCCCACGATCCAAAAAGTTTGGTACCTACCACCTTTCCTACCTTGATAAAAATCAAAATCATTCCGTTGAAGTGCTCTCTGGCGCTTTTATGATGATGCGTAAAGAACTTTTAGATAAAATTGGATATCTTGATGAGACCTTTTTTATGTATGGCGAAGATATCGATTTGTCATATCGAATTGTAAAGGCTGGTTATAAAAATTACTATTTTTCAGAAACGGAAATTATTCATTATAAAGGAGAAAGTACAAAAAAGGATAGTGTTAACTATGTCCTGGTTTTCTATAAGGCGATGAGCATTTTCGTAAAGAAACATTTCTCACAAGGAAAGGCTGGCTTGTTTACTGTATTGATGAATATTGCAATTTGGTTCCGGGCTTCATTGGCTATCTTACAACGAATTGCCAAGAGAATTGCGCTACCTGTAGTGGATTTTGTAACAATGTATGTCGGAATGTTCGCCCTTTCTGCCTACTGGGAGTATGCTATATTAGCGCACCGAAATAGCTCTTTCCCCGACGAGTTTCGCTACCTTTTTCTGCCTGCATTCGTCCTGATTTGGATTCTTTCTATGATGGGTTGTAAAGGATATAAATCACCCTATTCATTCCAAAAAACCAATCGTGGATTGATTGTTGGAACTATTATTATCTTATTGATATACGCATTGTTGCCAGAGCAACTTCGTTTCTCTCGCGCTATGATTGTCTTTGGTGCAATGTGGGCAGCACTCGCTATTAACACAATGCGCTATCTGTTGCAAAAGATGCGTTTGGGTAATTATAATTTTGCGGAAGAAAAACCGGAAAGGGTTTTGATTATCGGGAAAGATAGTTCTGCTGAAAATGCCGCTAAGCTTCTTTTAAATGTGTGTAAAGAGTGCGATTTTTTGGGTAGATTAAATCCTCAAAAAATATCCGAAGAAGAGTGCGTAATAAGGATAGCTGATAAGGTTAAAACTTTGAATATTAGTAGAATAATTTTCTGTACAGCAGATATTTCTCTAACCCAAACCATTCGATTAATGGAACTCTTCAGCGCACGCGGAATCCGTTTTGAAATTATGCCAGAAGATATGGACGTGATAATTGGTCCAGACGAGATTATTCAGCCTATTACTCTAGTTGAAGTTCAATAATACTTTGCAGCAACTCTTCGCATTCTGAAAGCGTTTGGGCAGCCATCAATTTGATTTTTCTCTCTTTAAAATGTGGTATTCCCTTGAAATAGGAAGCGTAATGTCGTCGCATCTCAAGAACTGCTGTGCGCTCGCCTTTCCAATCTACAGAGCTTTTTAAGTGTTGTAGGCACACATCGATCTTCTCTTGAAGTGTAGGAAAAGTATAGTTTTTTCCGTCCAATTTTGCACGTATTTCTGCAAAAATCCAAGGGTTACCAATTGAAGCGCGCCCAATCATAATGCCATCAACCCCATATCGCTTTTTGAAATCAAAGGCTTTCTCCGCACTGTCAATGTCTCCATTGCCAATGATGGGAATTTGTATGCGAGGGTTGGCTTTTACCTCCCCAATTAAGGTCCAATCAGCTTCGCCAGAATAGAATTGTGAACGTGTTCTTCCGTGAATTGAAACCCCTTGAATGCCAATATCTTGTAATCTTTCAACTACCGATACAATGGGCTTGTCAGACTCCTCCCAACCTAATCTTGTTTTTACCGTTACAGGACAATTTACCGATTTGACAACCGCTTCTGTCAGCCGAACCATTTTGGGAATATCCTTTAAAATTGCAGATCCCGCTCCTTTATTCACTACCTTTTTTACGGGGCAACCCCAATTAATATCTATAAAATCGGGCTGTTGCTCTGCTGCAATTTGCGCTGCACCCGCTAAAGAGTTTTCATCGTAACCAAAAATTTGAATTCCAAAAGGTCGCTCTTTCTCGCTGAATGTTAATTTCTTAAAACTTTTTTCTACATCTCTTATCAATGCTTCTGAAGAGACAAATTCTGAGATGAGAAAATCAGCGCCAAACTCTTTGCAAAGACAACGAAAGGAGTGGTCGGTAACCTCCTCCATTGGGGCTAAAAAAAGTGGAAATTTGTATTGCTGAAGAAGTGTTGCAAAGTTCATAAGTGTAAAATATAGTTTGCAAAAATACGAATAAATCTTGAAATCTTAATTGCTATTTTTGCCAATTTGTGGCGGATTTTTTTTTACTCAAAAATATTCTCCAATTGGGTAATTTGACTGAGAAATGTTGTTCTTTAAGTGTAATAGTTTTTTTCTTTATAAAAAATGTTCCCCCAAAAACTATAGTTTTTGTCTTATAGATAAAATATAATTATACTATAAATTAGTATAAACAATATAAATTTATTTTTGTTTAGAAGGAGGTGTAATTTTTTCATTCTTTGTCGCATCTATTTTTATATAATATAACACACTGAAAATAAATGTTTTGTTTTTTTTTATTGTACAATGAGTATTCTCAATTATAGTTAATTTTGATATAAAAAATGTGATGGATTTGAAACAAGAATGTACGATCAAGATAATTATAGAAAGTGACAAAAAGAGCTGGATTTTAGTACAAAATATTGTTTGAGATAAAAAATGTGATGTTTGAACATATTTTTGTGTATATTTGCAAGCTATTTTATAAATATATTATTTGGATAAAAATAAAGGACAAAAAAATAAGTAAACTACTGATTATGAAAAAATTACTATTCTTTGCAGCGGTTATTTTATCACCCGTTTTTGCTATTGCGCAAGTGCAACAATGTGCGGATACAATTATCTTGCTGAATGAAACTTTTGATGGTTCGGTTTCGATGACATCCACAAATGCTACCTCACCCAATGGTGACTGGGTCTGGGAGTCAGGTTTAGCAGTATCAGGTACGCATGCTGCCCACGCAGCGATTCCAAATGTTGGAAATAGATCTCGTTTGGTTTCTCCACAGATTGCAATGGATGCCAATTACTCAATTTACTACTTGAGTTTCGACCATATTTGTAAAGTTCACGTTGTGGATTATGCGGCAATTTGGTATCGCTATACTATTGGTACAACACCTACGGGAGATCCTATGTGGAGTACGTATAAGAAGATGACTTTTGCACATAACTCTAGTTTCTATTATGGTTCTTCAAGCAATATTACAGGCGGCTATTTCAATGATGCTTCCTATCCTACATGGACGTCAAGCAACTCGGCGGCAGTGCCTAACAATACTTGGTGGAAACATGAGTTAATTGATATTAGTAGTTTTTTTACCGGAAGTAACTATGCCGGTGGAGATGGTCAATATTTCCAAATTTTGTTTGAAGTACAACACCCTGAATCATTACCTACAGATGCTTGTGCAGGTTGGTATATTGATAATATTATTCTTACTGCATCTACAGGTGAGTTAGCACCTCCAGAAATTACTTTGCAAGCTCCGCTCGTAGTAGGACAAAATGCAAATGTTACCAACAAAATTGGACCTTACCAAATTAAAGCTGGAATTACAGATAATACTCCTGCTGGAGTGGTTGTCGATTCTATTAAATTTTACTATACCGTGAATGGTGGTCCAAGAATCTATGTTGACAAAGAACAAGTAGGTGCAAATACCAATAACTGGTCTTGGATTATTCCAGAACAATGTTATGGTAATGTAGTTCGCTATAATATTGAAGCACAAGATGTTTATTGTAACAAAGCTTCTCTTGATACAATGTTCCAACCGCGGTTTACTTATACCAATTTGTCCTCTAATGCGGTGGATCTTGTAGATTTTTACGATCAACCATACGCATTGATTACAAATAACCCAACTCCTGTGAAGGTTATTATCCAAAATAAGTCAAATAGTGTTATGACTTCGGCCGTTTTTAATTGGACTTTAAACGGTGTTGCTCAACCTGCTTATACTTGGAACTCAGCTACAGATTTTCATCCTACGAATGATTTCTGTTTAGATTTCTTAGATACGGTAACAATCGGCACCTATCTCCCTATTAGAGGTTATGATACTATTGAGGTTTGTATCTCTACTCGTAACGGAAGTGTAAATACAAGTAATAGCGATTGTGATGAATTTGTCCTCTTTGCTTGTGATAGTATTATGCAAGGAACTTATACAATCGGTTCACCTCAAGCAGACTTTACAACCTTGGCAGATTTTTATGCTTCTATTGATAACTGCGGTATTGGAGGACCTGTTGTCGCTAAATTGTATCCAGGAACCTATTCCGGTTTTTCATTTACCCAACCATTCCCTGGGCAATCAGCGGTTAATACAGTGACTTTTGAATCTTTCAGCGGGAATGCTGCTGATGTGATTATCGAAGATGCAAATACAGCTGCAAGTACAGTTACAGGAGCAATTACATTAAACGGAGTCTCAAACTTGATCTTCAATAAGTTGACATTGAAAGGAAAGGAAAATGGAACTTGGTCGCGCGGTGTTTGCTTTACAGGAAAATCTTGCTCCAATATTACTATCTCTAATTGTATTATTAACATTGCAGATCCTACAAATTATACCAATATTGCATACGCCGGTGTAGTTCGTCCAACTGCAGCTACCGATAACCCAGGTGATGCTAATATTCGTATCGTAGGTAATACAATTACAGGCGGTAACTTCGGTGTGCATTTCTTAGGAACGAATGCTCGTCGTAATGGCTTGACAAACGTAGATAACAATACTATTACAACTATTTACAGAGGTGTTTATTCTTCATATACAGACATTTCTACAATTGAGAAAAATACTTTGACTCAGAAAGGAACTTACACTCAATATACAGGTCTGCACATTGAACGTTCTAATAATTCTGTTTCCTATTCTAAAAACCATATCTCAGCAACTCACCCTAACTGCGGTATCTATTTGTCAACAGTTGCAAATGCGGCAACTTCTGGAGTTTTGGTTTCTAATAATGAGATTATCTTAAAAGTTGATGATGCCAATATCTACGGTATTCAAAATATAACATCTAATAATATTAATTACATTAATAATTCAGTGCGTTTATATTCCGCAGGTTCGATATCAGGAATCTCAGCTTGTTACTATCATACTTCAGGAACTCCAATTCTTATTAAGAATAATATTTTCTCTAACGAGAGTATGTCCGTAACAAATCAAAATTTCCCAATTTATCTTGCAGCTATTCCTGCTGCATTAAACTCAGATTATAATGCTTATTATTCAGGTAATGGTCCTATTGGCTTTGCTACAGTAGCTCGTAATACATTAACTGAGTGGCAATATGCTTTGCCAAATCAAGAGGTAAATACAATTACAAACCAACCAAACTTTACCGCTCCAACTACGAACCTTGCTTTGACTAACTATACGGGATTTGAATGTCCAGTTCATCCTAGTGTAACAACAAATATTGAAGATCAAACAA
The DNA here is from genome assembly GCA_023413895.1 of Bacteroidota bacterium. Classification (GTDB taxonomy): domain Bacteria; phylum Bacteroidota; class Bacteroidia; order Bacteroidales; family WCHB1-69; genus JAEZOU01. The sequence continues at coordinate 5,911 of JAEZOU010000092.1, forward strand.
GAACAGGTGAAATTACCTATCGTGGCGCTTACTCTGCTGTTGTGCCTCAAAATAATGTGGCTATTACAGAGATGGTTTCTCCAATTAATGGTGCTTGCCCAGAAGCTTCATATAATGTTACAGTTCGCGTATATAATTTAGGAGGTAATACCATTAACTTTGCTGCAACCCCAGCAACTATCGTTACTACTTCAACAGGCGGTTTAACATTGAGTGAAACTTTTAACTTAAATACAGGCTCGTTGGCACCTTTAAGTTATACTGATGTTACAGTTATTACTAACTTGGTTATCCCTTACAATAGCCCAATTAACTTTAATTTTGTTATCAATTATACTGGTGATAATATTCTTGATAATAATACATTACAAGATAACTTCGTACTCGATGTGATTGCTCCACTTTATGATGAAGATTTCTCAGGAACACCATCACCAGCTTGGACTATTGAGCAAGTGTCAGGAGCAGGAAACTGGACTTTCCAAAGTGGTGCAAGTACTAACCCTGATATTGCTCCACAATTTGGTACAGGAAGATTGTTCTTCAACTCTAAAAACTTCTCAAATACAACAATTTCAAGAGCAATTATGCCAGTAGCTAACCTTTCAGGTGGTGGAAATGGTACACCTATTATGGAAATTTGGTTCGCTCACGATAATTACCAAATTAGCAAAGCTGATGGTATTAAATTGTATATTTCTACCAATAATGGAACATCTTGGACGGAACTCATTCCTCAAGGTCAAAATATCTCCTTGATTAAACGTGGTGTGAATACTTATACTACTCCAGATTGGGCTAAATATACCTATGATTTGAGCAACTATAGCAACCAATCTTGCGCTTTATTTGCTATTGAAGGTATCTCTAAAGCGGGTAATAATGTAAATATTGACCGCGTACGTTTGCGTATGCTTCCCAATAATGATTGTGCTGTTTCAACAATCTATACAACCAGTCAACGTCCAACGGCTGTTGAAACTTCTCCAAAAGTGAAAGCTGTGATTACCAACGAGGGTATGAACGCTCAAACTAATGTTCAAGTGACCTTGACAGTAACGGGTGCTAACACTTATAGCGAAACAATTACTATTCCATCAATTGCTTATAATAGTGAAACTACAATTACATTCCAAGGTAGTCACTTGGCAAATAATGGAACCAATAATGTTCAAGTTTCTGTACAAGCGGATGATTATGCTGCAAATGATACGAAATCTGTTATCCTTACCACTACCAACGATTATGTAGCTTATGCAGATACATCATCTACATTAGTTACATTTGGTAGCATTAATGAGAATTTGAAGATTGTAGCACGCTATCCCGTTAATGAAACAGTAATCGCTACCGCAGTGCGTTTCTATCCAACTAATAGTGTGGAAGCAGTTGGTAAGAGAGTGCTCGGCTTTATTGCAAATTCTGCAGGTGAAATTATTACAACTTCTGATACATTGACAATTGCTGCTAATCATGTGAATAGTTGGGTGAATTTGCCTATCAATAACTTCGCTTTGACTAACTTGTCAGATGCAGTCTATGCAGGTATTGAATTGGTGGATCCAGGAATTTATATGACGGCACAAGCCGAAGCGCCAATCCGTGATAGTGCATATTATTATTTGGATGGTGATAATTATGAACCACAAGCAATTGGACGTTTCATGATTGGAGCAACCTTGGAAACTCCTATCACTAATGAGTTTGCAATTCTTTCTTTGTTGTCTCCAATAAGCGATTGTGACCTTGAACAAGAACCGATTACAATCAAGATTACAAATAATGGTTCTCAAGAAATTGCTGCAGGAACCACTTTGTACTATCAAATTGATAATAACTCTGTGGTAACAGAAACTATTCCTGAAGCTATTCCTTCTCATCAAGTTCGTACATTCTCCTTCACTAACCACTATGACTTTACCAATAACTTGGTAGGAGTAGATGTTAATTATAATGTAAAAGTTTGGGTTAATCATCTGCCTGCTGACCGTATCTATTTCAACGATACTATTAGCGAAGTGATTGTATCAAGAGGAAAATCAAATCTTCCAACAGTGCAATCCCCTGTGAATGTTAGTTATTCAACACAAGCTACCTTGACAGCAAATTACCCACCGCAAATCCCAGCAGGTACAGGTGTGTTCCAATGGTTTACCCGTCAAAATGGAGAATGGTACGGTCCATTGTATGAAGGCCCTGGTCCATACGTAACTGATGATTTGATCTTCTTTGATACAACATATTATGTATGTGTAGCTCCAGGTCAAGTTTATACTCCACAAGTAGGAACAGGTAATACAAACTCTTCACATCCATTCCTATTTTCTAATGGATATTCAAGAGGTAGAATCTTGTATCTACAGAGTGAATTAGGTGGATATGGCGAGATCTCTAAAATCTCTATCAATGTTGCAGCGGCAGCAACAGGTGTTAATGGTATTCCAATTAAAATCTATATCAAAGAAACAGAATTGACACAGTTGCCAACAGGTGTTGCTACTTGGGCTCAAAACTGGGAAGATGAAATTGCTGATGCTACCTTGATTTTTGACGAACAACATTTCTTCAATGAAACGGGGTGGTTTACTATCCAGTTGCCAACGCCATTTAAATACACAAGCGGTAACATTATGATTTTAACAGAAAGCAACTGCGGAACAACAAATTGTAGTGCTTGCTCAGGAACAACAACCTATCCTACTTTTAAATGTACTAGCTCTCCAGGTAAAGTTCAATATAAATCAGCCAATAATACTCCAACCTTTACTGGAAATTCTACCGCATCTGCAAATCGTTGGAATATGAAATTCTCAATTGCTGATATTGAATGTGCGAGCGAAAGAATTCCAGTGCAACTTCACGTTCCTAATATCCCTACCTATGATGTGCAAACTGTTGAATTAGTGCATCCAATTCCAAATCCTGGTGCGACAACCCAATGTGCATTAGGAAATGAACATATTGTTGTAAAGTATAAAAACTTGTTGAATACGACAATCCCTGCTGGTACTGTATTGGCAAAAGCTAAATTCGGAAATGATTGGATTACTCACCTTATTATGGATTCTTTTGCTCCACTTGAAGTAAAAGAGGTTGTATTTACACAAACTTACGACTTTAGTACTCCACAAAACAATACACAACCTAACAGAACTATCAATTTTATTGTTACTTCTGATTGTCCTAACGAAGTGAATGTATATCGTGGTAATGATACTATTTCAGGAACTATTACCTCTACAAGAACTACTCAACTTCCAGATTCATTACATGTAACAGGTGATTTTACCTTGACCTATCTTATCAAACCTACGGATGAAATTCATGCTCAATATCCAACATTATTAACGGCAACTCAATATTCATTCTATGATGCAGAAGATGCTACAACTGCATTTGCAACAAACCAAACAAACTATACAACTCCTCAATTGTATGATTCTTACACTTGTTGGATTTCAGCAAGAACTCCAACTTCACCAAACTGTATATCTAAGAGAATGAAGTTTGTGATTGATGTTGCTGTTCCTAATTATGATATTAAAACAAATGCATTAGTATCACCAGTAAACTATGAATGTGGTGTTATGAATCCTAATTTGGTGGTGAATATCAATAATACTTGGCGTGCAATTCCAACAGAACAATTCCGTTTGGTGGCTAACTTTACAGATGGTACTACAGTTACTCAAAACCACGTTATTACCAATACTTTTGATTCAATTACTGATGTTGCTAATCCTCCAACAGAAAATATCACTTTCACATCTCCAATTACTTTAGGTTCAACAACTACAAATCATGTGTATGATTATGTTATTTATTCAGAACCGATAACAATGCAAAATCCTTATCGCAATAATGATACTATTTCAGGTACATTGATGGTTCCAGCAAATCCTGTTGCTCCTGCAAATATTACATTAAATGCACAATATGGACAAGAATATACAATTACTCCTAATGCAGCTCCTCTTAATATCTTTACTTTCTACGACGCAACGGGAACGACTGTTTTAGGAGAAGGTCCATCTTATACAACGCCTGAAATTTATGCAGCAGAAACTTATAAATATTCAGGAAGAATTAATGATCCACGTTTTAAAGAGGAGATAACCTTGGGAACAGGAACTACCGCAGGTGCATATCCATTTGTGTTTACACAACCTGAATCTCAAGGTATTGTGTTGTACAAAGCTGAGCAATTGGGCGGTTCTGAAGGTTATATTGATACAATTTCTATTTATGTAAACAACAATACAACGAATGGTTCTTTCCCTTGTAAGTTCTATTTGAAGAACTCTACACTTACAGCTTTAACGGCAGGGCAACGGAATTGGAATACTGAAATTAATGGTGCAACCTTAATTTTTGATGGAGAACCCGTATTTGACCAAGGTTGGTTGAAAATCCCTATTATGGGAGGTTTCCATTATGATGGAGATGCATTGTTATTGCTCACTTCTCATAGTTGTAATGGAGAAAATAGTGTAGCTGCGCTTAATATTACCCCTCCTGCATTTAGATATACGAATACCCCAGGAACTGTTTTGTATCATGGTGGTGTAGCGTCAACAGGTAATATGCAGTTTAACTTGACTAATCAAAGATTGAATACTAAGTTCAGTTTCAACTACACTTGTCCTTCCCCACAAGGAACTATTACATTAAATACTAACGCTCCTGCATCAGACTTGAGCCTCGAAGATATTATTGCTCCAACATCTCCTCAAGTTAACTACCCTACGAACCAACAAGTAACTGTAAAGATTAAAAACTTTGGTACAACTCCTGCAAGTGGATTTACTGTAGGTTACAAGTTTGATAATAATGCTCCAGTAGAACAAGCATTCTCAGGAAGTATCGCAAGTGGTGCTACTAACAACTTTACATTTACAACTCCTGTTGACTTGTCAAGTGTTTACTTTGCAAAGAACTTCACTGCTTATGTTCGTATGAATAGTGATAATAATCATTTGAACGATACAATTCATTTGACCTTAAGTTGCCCAGATCCTTGTGCACCAATTACCACAATTGGAGCAAATAATGCTACTAATGCACATATCTCAAATGTTACCTTTGCAGGTATCAACAATGTTTCTCCAGTTCCCCCAATCTTGAATCATGCTCCTGCTGCTGGCGAAGGTCAATATACAGACTTTACGCAAACTGTAGCACCTGCTCAAGTGGTTCAAGGACAAAGTTTCCCAATTTCTATTACCAACTCATTTACAGGAGGTAATGGTGCTGCATTATGGAAATATGTATATATCGATTTGAATCGAAATAATGAGTGGGAATCTAATGAATTGGTGTTCTCTGCAACCAATGTTACGGCTCCATCTCCAATTAACCATGCGCCAGCTACTACTTTAGGATCTGTTGCAATTCCTCAAAATGCATCTGCAGGTATAACTCGTATGCGTGTAATCTGTTCTCAGTCTGCATTGAATACTAACCCAACGAATAATCTATTCCCACCATGTGCTGTTTATCAATATGGTGAAACCGAAGATTATGCTGTTAATATCTCTGTTCCGTATGGTGTTGACCCAGGTATTGCTACAATATTGCATCCGAGTGGACAAATCTGTTCCGATAATGCAGGTAAGATTCGTGTTTCTGTAATGAATTATGCTAGTGATCCTCTTCAGTTATCACCAGATAATATGATTACTTTAACAGCTACGATTACAGGTGCTGTTCCTGGTACATATACAACTTCTGTTGCGGCTGGAACTATTGCTCCTTGGAGTTCTATGGAAGTGGTAATTCCTAATGTGAATTTTGGAACAAATGGCTCTTATGAAGTTACTGTTACTTTAGATTATGCAGGTGATGCTTTCATAACCAATAACGAAGCACACGCTTCTGCAACCGTTAACTCAACACAGGTTTATAACTTACCAAGATCTATTGACTTTGATGGAGGTGGCGATGCTTTGACTTATACAGAAGGCGATCTATTCCCATCATTCTGGACTTCTGATTACGCAGGAAATGCTAACTTTATCTGGACTATCAAAGCTGGACAATCTGAAAACTTCCCGAATGCAGGTCCAAGCCATGACCATACAATGAATAATACGTCATTCCAAAATTTAGGTCAATATGCAATCGTTTCAGGGCCAAACTCTGTGAACGCTGCAGCAGTGGCAACTTTGACAACCTCTTGTATGAACTTGCACTATTCTAATGGTTACCCAAGTGCAATTACTTATTGGGAACACGTTTATGGTAAAAATGCAAATTCTAGTATCAAGATGTTTGTAGAAGTAGGTTCTGGTAACCACTTTGTTGTAATGGATTCTATTACAACTAGAACACATACCGACACTAATCAATCATTCTTGAAAAGAGAGATTGTTACCCTTGACGTTGATGAAAATGCACAAATTAGATTCCGTGTAACAGGTCACTCTGGTATGATTGATGCTGCTATTGATGATTTGGGTATCGATTTTGGAAAGCCAGATGTAGGTGTTGATGAATTTATTTACCCACAAGATGTAATTGTTAATCCAGATGCAGATTGCTTGGTTAAGAATGATACCGTACATCCACAAATCAGAATTAAGAACTATGGATCTACGCCCGTTCGTAATTTCGTGATTAGATGTCGTGGAGGTATTGGTGCCGATTTCCAAATTGTTGAAGAAAACTGGTCAGGATATCTCGAACCAGGTCAATCTATTGAATATACATTTGTTAATGGTATTGTGGTTGATAGATATAATTTCTATGAATTCCAAGCGAGAACTGTTGCTGATTTAGATGAAAATACTGATAACGACCTTAAAACTATTGCTGCTTGTGCTGTAGTTGATGTTCCTGATTATTTAATGGAAGATGGAATTATTTTAGGTCAAAATATGCCTAATCCAGCAATTGAGTCAACAGTAATTCCTTACTATATGTCAGAAGCAGGTGATGGTTTATTCCAAATTCATACTGCCGATGGACAACTATTGTTTGAAGAATCTATCTACTTTGAGCAAGGAGAAGGAACAATTCAAGTAAATACAGCAAATTATGCTGCAGGTACTTATTTTTATACAATCATTGTTAATGATAAGAAGTTGACCAAGAAGATGATTATCAGTAAATAATGCAACTGATTTTAGTTATAGGGCTGTCTTCGGGCAGCCCTTTTTTGTTCTTTCAACTTCATGTGTGCGTTTGCCGGTTTGCGCAAGGGATAGAAGCGGTTATGAGCGCCGGTTGAGGTGTTTGGAATATGGAATTAAAAGCTTTGATTTTAGATTTGGGAAGATCTTAAAGCGAAAGATAGAGGCGCGAAATTTGAGCGGATAGCCCGACGGCGAGTGCATGGCTTCGTGCGGTGGAGAAGAGCCGATGCGCCCAAATAAAAAAACGACAACAGATAATCTGCTGCCGTTTCGTCGGGGTGAGAAGACTCGAACTTCCGACCACTAGTACCCCATACTAGTACGCTAGCCAACTGCGCCACACCCCGTTGGTTTTGCGGGTGCAAAAATAGGATTTTTTTTCGTAGTTTCAGTGGGAAAACGAATTTTTTTTTATAAGTTTGCACACACCAAATTACATACGTTGAAATAAGTATAAATAATTATAAATCAACAATCTATATTTTATTATGAAAAAGGTTTTTTTACCGATTTTAATTTTAATGTTAACGAATTTTTCTTTAAGTGCAGGTATGAATGGTAATTTTGTGTCAGCATCTTGTATTACATCCGTAAAAAATAGTTTAGTACGAAATTCAACTTTCTCTGCCAAACAGGTAGAACGTGGCGTTGAGCAAGCCGCTCAATTATGGACTGCAGAAGATGGAACACAAGAGGAGTTTGTCGCTTTCTGCCAAAACTATTTCTGTAAAGATAAGCAGGAAAAAGAGCAACTTTTTAATCGAATTGTATCTAATTTGGAGGTGATTTTTGGTCATGATAACCGTGTGACAATCGATCTTTTACGTCCGTTGCATGTAACAGGTTATGAAAGCACAAAAGTAGATGAGATTTTTGCAACTTATTCGACCAGCGCGCACTTTAACGAAGATATGTTTAAGAATAAAATCGCTTTCGTAATTGTGTTAAACTTTCCATCTTTCACCTTGAAAGAGAAACAGTTGAATGGTCAGAATTGGAGCGAGTTAGAGTGGGGATATGTTCGTTTGGGAGATATGTTTGATTCTCGAGTAAATGCAGCCCATCAACAAAGAATTACAGATGCTACTTCTGCAGCTGATAACTATATTTCCAACTATAATATTCCAATGGGAATGTTGTTGGGTGATGGCTTTACTCATCCTTGGAGTAGTGATTTGAAGTTAATTTCCCATTGGGGATTGCGTGACGAGTTAAAAGCGTGTTACTCAGATCCGATTAATGGTTTGGCAAAACAGGAGTTGATATACCACACTATGCGTCATATTATTTACCAAGATATTCCGATGGAAGTTTTGGAAAATAATACTCGTTATGGTTGGTTTTCTCCATCTAATAAATTGTATTTGAGTAAGATTGAAGTTGATATGCACCATCCAGAACCTAACAAAAGATATGAAGTACTTTTGGATGTTTTCAAGGCAATGAAAGAGGCAGATGCTTCCTATCCAAATAATCCGACCTATATTTCTCGTAAATTTGATAAGGAGTATGAAATCTCTATGGAAGAGACGCAAGCTCTTTTTAACGAGTTGTTGTTATCGCCACAAGTGAAAGAGGTGGCAAAGCTAATTAGCAATCGTTTAGGTAGAAAATTGCAACCTTTTGATATTTGGTACGATGGTTTTAAGAGTCGTAGCAGCATCAGTCAGGAGGAGTTGGACCGAGTAACACTTTCTCGTTATCCAAGCAAAGAGGCATTTGAAAAGGATTTGGCAAACATTATGCGTAAGTTGGAATTTAGCCAATCTACGATTGATATGGTATGCAGTCATATCACTGTAGATGCATCTGTAGGAGCGGGTCATGCTTGGGGTGCCACCATGAAGAGCGATAACTCGATGTTACGTACTCGAATTGGTGAAAATGGAATGGATTATAAAGGCTATAATATTGGTGTTCATGAGTTTGGACACAATGTAGAGCAAACCATCTCTTTGCACAATGTTCCTAATTATATGCTTGCTGGCGTGCCGAATACCGCATTTACGGAAGCACTTGCTTTCTTGTTTCAGGCTCGCGACCTTGAGCTTTTGGGCGTAACTACTCCTGATGCGAATACAGAATACCTTAACACTCTCGATATTTTCTGGGGTTGCTATGAGATAATGGGAGTTTCGATGGTGGATATGAAGGTTTGGGAATGGATGTATGCCAATCCTAATGCAGATGCATATCAGTTGAAAGATGCTGTAATTAGCATTGCTAAAGAGGTTTGGAATACCTATTATGCTCCTGTTTTCGGGGTGAAAGACCAAGCGATTTTGGCTATCTATTCTCACATGATTGATGCTCCTTTATATCTTTCTGCATATCCATTAGGTCATATTATCCACTTCCAGTTAGAAAACTATATGAAAGGCAAAAGCTTAGGTAAAGAGGCAGAACGTATGTTTGCTATTGGTCGTGTAACGCCTAATCTTTGGATGCAAAGAGCTGTTGGCGCAGATCTTTCTGTAAAACCATTGTTGGCAGAAACCACAGTTGCAGCGGAAAAAATAAAAGTTGCCGATGCGCAACAAAAGCGCGAACTTCAGCGTAAAAAGAGAAGATAAAAACTGAAATATGAAAACAAAAGCAGAGATTGTTGCCAATTGGTTGCCCCGATATACGGGAATGAAACTTGAAGATTTTGGTCAGTACATTATATTGACCAATTTCAAAAGTTATGTTCAGAATTTTGCAGAGATGATGAATGTAGAAGTGCAGGGGAAGGAGGCACCAATGCAATCTGCTACTAAGGATAATATCAC